>JAZSKQ010000024.1:0-5138 GCA_045534905.1 Christensenellaceae bacterium
CCTTGGCTCACAGAACGACATGGCTACGATCCGACTTGGACGACCCAAGAAATTATTTATTCAACGAGTATTTAAGCATTGTTGAAACTTTACAACCTGATGTGTTTACAATAGAAAATGTTAAAGCACTTTTATCCACATCTGCAGGCTGGTTTAAAAATCAAATTATCGAGCGAGTTCATAGTCTTGGTTATCACGTTAGTTATGGCATTCTTAACGCATCAATGTTTGGCGTGCCTCAAGCTCGTGAGAGAGCAATTTTCCTTTGTTGTAAAGAAAAAGAAATAGGATTACCTATCGGCACTAGCGATATCGTTACTGTTAAAGACGCTATTGGAGATTTGTCTTATTTGGATTCAGGAGATGGAGCTTTTGAGCAAGACTATTTGAATGAGCCGACAAGCGATTATCAAAAAGAGCGTCGCAAAAATAGTAAAAAACTTTACAACCATAAAGCCTCTGACCATTCGGATATTGCTATTAAAAAGCTTTCTATGATACCACCTGAATGCGGCAAAGAACATTTACCTAAAGAATTGTTAGGAAAACAAAAATTTTCCGGCACTTGGGGTAGATTAAAATGGGATTCCGTTTCGCCTACAATTGATACAAGATTTGACGCTTCATCTAACGGAACAAATAATCACCCTTACTTAAATAGAGCGATTACACCACGTGAAGCGGCAAGGTTGCAATCTTTTGATGATGATTTTGTTTTTATTGGTGCAAAGGTTCAAATCAGACAACAAATAGGCAATGCTGTTCCCCCTTTAATGGCAAAAGCGATTGCAGACAAAATTTATGAAGAAATAGGAGTTTAATTATGAATACAGAAATGGCATACCTTCTTGGTATGATTCTCGGAAACGGTGAAATACAAAGAGATAACAGCGAAACAAGAATTACAATAGATATTCCGCATAAGAATTTATACACGGATGATTTGAAGGACGTTAGAGTGTATGTAAAAGCAAGTACCGTAGATATTCGTTCTATTGTCGAACCTCTCGTGGGGCACAATCTCACGGTTACTCAAACCAATCGTTCTACAATATTATCCTTTGTAAAATCAAACGATGAATATATCACGAGAGAAATTGTTCGTTTTATAGGCGGTGGTAAGCATCATTCTACGATGAGAATGAATCAAGATTTGTTTTCAATAACTACCGATGAGAAGAAATCGCTTCTTCGTGGTATTGCAGATGTAACAGGATATATTAGAAAAAGCAATATTGCTTATGGGCAAGATGGCGCTCATAGAGTTTACATAGAGATACCCGGAAATTGGTATATGGTAATTGACATCGCAAACATGCTTAAAGACGTTGACGTTCCTGTACAAACTATAGATTTTGGTCATCCAAACTTTAGAGATGGCGAACTTAAAAAATATAATCAAGGGAAACCCTATTTTTGGAAGAAGGAACATCAAGTTAAAATATTTGCAAATGAATTTTTACCAATTGGATTTAACATAAAACACAAACAAGATGCTCTTGAAAAATATAGCGAAGAATTGTTGGAATTTATTGACCCCGTAAAGACTCACAAGTTTTATTGGGAAAAACCTATTAAGAGAAAGAATAGACCAACACATCCGCACGAAAACGATGCTTATTTACCTATAGAAATCAGAGGAAAGCATTTTGATTCTTGGACGGAATTAGCGAGGTTGTTAGGCTATGGCGAATAATGTTACGAAAGAATTTGAATTATACGAGCCAATGCGTGTTTGGCTTCAACAATATTTAGAAAACAAATATAAAGGTGCAAAAGTAATCACTCTTGATTCACACGCAAGAACGTTGGATGTGTATTTAGAGGAAAATGGCATTATCGATTATTATCCTCAAGCCGTTGGTCTTGATATACAAATTGACGTTCTTGGTATCGTAATCAATAAAGGTAAACCGAATATTGCTTTTATAGAAGCGAAGAAAACCCAACTTAATCTGCACGATTTAGGACAATTATGGGCTTATTGCAAATTGTGTGAACCTATAGAAGCTTTCTTGTTGTCCTCAACGGGATTAGGAAGTTTGAATAAAGTGTTAAATAATCTTAATAGACAAGATTTGCTTGATTTTGGCGGTGGCAAAACTATTAAGAAAATGCAAGTTGGTAAGTGGGATATAAATACAAAGTCTATTGATTATAAGACTATTGTGCCAAAGATGTAAGAAGTTTTAAATTTGTAAATTTAACTAAAGAAAAGGAAGAGATTTGACTGTTTTTATGATGAGACGTAAATTAGCTGTAGAAAAATTTAATAAGTGTATAGACTTTTATTTATCACATATAAGTACGGATTCTTTTAAGCTCTATTGTGAAAAAGAGAGACAAGAAGGAGAAGAAAACCATAGAAAATATGTTGAAGAGGAAGCTCCTACATTAAAGGATAGAACCGATTTCTTTACAGATTCTATGATAGGAAACATATCCTTTGGTGATGTTCTTTCAAACGATGGCGTTGCTAAATTACTAAGAAAACTCCACTCTTTACCAAAAAAATTATTTAAAGTAGAAAATTATTACAAAAAACCTTCTCTTATAAATCAATACGACTATATACAGTTGCAATACTCTCATTCTTCAACGGGAATTTTTGCTAAAATCAAGTTGTTAAATGATAAATATATAGATAGCATAGATATATGTTGGTCACAAATAAACAACTATTATGCTTATTTTGAATATGATTTTCATTTCAAAAAATGTTTAACTGACGAACTTTTGCACGAGTTTATATCTGACAACTTAAGAATATTTACTAAAAAAGATTTTTTATTTTGGTACAATGTTGGTGACCATCTTGATATGAATTATCATTGGTTAAGACATTTTGAGTGGGATTTATTTCCTGTTGTATGTCAACACTATATTACCACTTATTTTTATAGTGAACAAGGAAAGTATAATAAACTTCTAAGTCTAGTCTCTTTAGTGAGAAAAGCTGAATTTAATATAGATAAATATTGTATGGGTTTATTTGAAGAAGTTTTTTATAATAAAGAAGAAAACTATGCAATCATTAGAAACGATAGACAAGAAGATTCATACATGCTTCTTTCAGGTAAAAACCTAATTCCTAATTTTGGAATTACTGGATATATTTCGAGATTTGGGAACCATTTTTATTATAAATTTTTTGGCTATCGTGAATTGAAATTATTCGAAGCCGAATTTTCCCAATTTGCTAATGGTCGAAAGAAGATTACATATAATAAACAATTAAAATCACTACTTAATAGAATGCAAAGTCTTACCGACGGAAGAACAAAATCTTTTGAAAACGTGGATGAAGAATTTGCAAAAAATTGGGATTACTATTACTCGAACGAAAAACAGGAATTTAAAGAGTTTAATGTTAATTACCTTTCTAAATTAAGAAATGTATATTCTAAAAACTTTGAATATCTTAAAATCTTAACAGAACTTAATTACACCAAAGGGAATAAATGGATTTCAATAGCGGCAACAGTTATTTCCGTAATAGCAACAATAATATCGTTAATTGGAATTTTTTGTAAATAAAGGAGAAAACAAATGAAAGCGGTTATATATGCAAGGTATTCGTCGGATAACCAACGTGAAGAATCTATCGATGGTCAGCTCCGTGAATGCAAAAAGTTCGCTGAATACAACGGAATAACGATTGTCGGCGAGTATATTGACCGTGCTTTCTCTGCTAAAACCGATAATCGCCCTGAGTTCCAACGTATGATTAAAGACAGTTATAAATCTATTTTTGATACTGTTCTCGTGTGGAAGTTAGACCGTTTTGCTCGTAATCGTTATGACTCAGCAAGATATAAAGTGTTATTAAAGAAAAACGGCGTTAGGGTTATATCGGCAACCGAAAAGATTTCCCAAGATGCAAGCGGAATACTGCTCGAATCACTTTTAGAAGGTTATGCCGAATATTACTCGGCAGAACTTGCCGAAAAAGTTAAACGTGGTATGACGGATAACGCATTAAAGGCAAAAGCTAACGGCGTGCGTGCCCCTTTCGGTTATTATGTTGACGAGAACGACCATTATCAAATAGACGAAACGATTGCTCATATCGTGAAAGAAATTTATTCTCTTTACGTCGACGGAAAAAAGGTAACGGATATCGTAAAGATTATGTCTGAGCGTGGTATTAAAAACCGCAACTACCCACTCAACTATAACTCGATTTACCGCATTCTTACTAATCGTAAATACATAGGCGAATATAAATTTGGCGATGTTCTTCTCGAAAACGGTATTCCTGCTCTTATCGATAAAGAAACGTTTGAAATGGCGCAAAGCCGTATGGCAAGAAATAAAAAAGCACCGGCAATGCACCGCGCCGAAGATGATTATCTTTTAACAACTAAACTTTTCTGCGGACATTGTGGAGCGTTTATGGTTGGAGAAATCGGCACGAGCCATACTTCAAAGCAATATCGCTACTATAAATGCACCCGTGCTAAAAAAGGAAAATGCAAAAAGAAAGCAGTTAGCAAAGATTATATCGAAAACTTAGTAATTGACGATATAATGGAACTACTTTCGGACGGCAACGTTTTAGAAGAACTTGCTAAAAGAATTTACGAAATGCAGTCCGAACAGTCCTTTGCAGTTGCAACGCTTAAAAGTCAACTTGAAGAAGTAGAAAAGAAACTTGACAACCTTGTGGAAGCGATAACAAACGGTATTTATTCAAGCAAGACTAAACAAGTTTTAGACGAACTTGAAGAAAGGAAGAAATCTCTTCAAGAAGAACTTTACCAAGAAGAATTAGACCACCCGATTGTTTCAGAAGAGCAAATACTTCACGCATTATATCACTACAAAAACTTGGATATAAGCACCAAAGAAGGCAAACAACGTTTAATCGACGGCTTTGTAAATTCAATTTACCTATACGACGATAGATACGTAATAACGTTTAACTACAAAAATAAATCAAAAACCGTAACTTTTGAGGAAATCGAAAGTTCGTCTTTAACATCAAAGGCTTCACCAAGAAAAAAGAGTAACTTTGGTTACTCTTTTTTGTTGTGATTTTTATAACACCTCGACACATTTGGTTCGGAAATCTTGCGTTAGCAAGTTTCTTTGCCGAGGGTGCCCTTTTAAGGGTTTCGGCAAGCCCCCGTAGGGGT
>JAZSKQ010000012.1:0-42203 GCA_045534905.1 Christensenellaceae bacterium
CTTTAAGGCGAAATATGGTGGGCTTTTCTTTATCCACAAAAGTTTAAGTTAAAATAGGAATATTTTTAGCCTTGTGGCTAAAAGTGATATTGTTTACGCAGTAAACAGTTTAGCCGAGCAAAGCGAACGCCAACTGCGTAAGCAGTTTTATTTTGGCTATCGCCAAAGTTATATTAAATAAATCCTTAACTTGCCGATAGGCAAATATAACTGCCGTAGGCAATATAACTCGTCATTAGACGAATATCACAAATCCGTAAGGATTTATTTAGTTGCCGAATCCCTTGTAGGGACTCGGCTTTCCGTTGGCGGTTTTTATTTTAACAAAGTTGACTTTTTATTTTAGAAAACTTTTCTTGCGTTTCTTTTTTTATATCTTCAGGCGCTGATTCTACTTGATAATAACCCATTTCAGTCATTTTATTAAACACTTCGGTTTGGTCTGCTATAACCCCTGCAAAATGTTTTTTAACCAAGGTCTTATATTTATCGCTTGCGCCTTCAGTAAGAGCAGTTGCGTACATTTTAGCCATTGTTTTTTCTAAAATTAACATATCTTGTAAACTATCTTTTTCGTTAAGCGTGGTTTGTGCTTTATAATTCATAATTATCCTCCTTATAATAATTCAAGCAAATCGTTAAAACGTTTTTGATGATTGTCGGCAATAGCAGTAAAAGTTTCGGCTAATCCCTTATCCATTGCCGTTTTAGAATACAGTCTTGCTTTTTTGCAAGCTTGTTCTTCATAGGTAAGTAGGTCTGAAATTAAACCTGCTTCTTTGGTCGTAATTTTTTTATTCATATAAAAACCTCCTTTTTTTTGTTTTTACCCAACGAGTAAACTTTTTATACTTTTAAAAACAAAAAAATAACCCCCTACCAAAATCGGTAAGGGGTTAATATTTTACCTATAATTATTTGTTAAGGTTTGCTTTAAGGTTAGCAAGTTGTTCTTGAAGTTCTGCAGGAACTCTGGTAAGTTCACCGTAGAATTGTTCAATACCTTCTGCTTCTTTCTTCCAGTTTTCAACGTCAACGGTCAAAAGGTCTTTAATGGTATCAAGAGTTACGTCTTCTAAACCTTCGATATTGATGTCTTCAGCCTTCGGAACGAAACCGATAGGAGTTTCAACTGCGTCAACCTTGTCTTCGCAACGGTCGATAATCCAATCAAGAACACGCATATTGTCGCCAAAGCCCGGCCAAATGAAGTTGCCTTCATCATCGGTTCTAAACCAGTTTACGTTGAAAATCTTAGGTTTGTTAGCAATCTTATCACCCATTTCAATCCAGTGCTTAAAGTAGTCACCCATGTTGTAACCAACGAAAGGTCTCATAGCCATCGGGTCACGACGAACTACGCCAACGGCACCGGTTGCAGCTGCAGTGGTTTCAGAAGCCATAATCGAACCTACGAATACACCGTTGTTCCAATCTTTTGATTGATATACGAGTGGAGCAGTCTTTGCACGTCTGCCACCGAATACGATTGCAGATAGTGGAACGCCGTTAGGTGCTTCGAATTGGTCGGAAATGCAAGGACAATTGATAGCAGGAGCAGTGAAACGGCTGTTGGGGTGTGCGCCCTTAATTGCCTTACCTTCAGCGTCCTTCATATCGCCGTTCCAAGGATTACCCTTCCAGTCGATAGCGTTCTTCGGAGGATTCTTATCTAAACCTTCCCACCAAACGGTATTGTCGTCAAGATTTTGTACAACGTTGGTGAAAATGGTGTTCTTTTGAGTAGAAAGTAATGCGTTGGGGTTAGACTTCATGTTAGTTCCAGGAGCAACACCGAAGAAACCGTTTTCGGGGTTAACTGCCCAAAGTCTTCCGTCTTCACCAACTCTTATCCAAGCGATGTCGTCGCCAACACATTCAATCTTATAACCCTTTTCAAGGTAAGCCTTAGGAGGAATAAGCATAGCAAGGTTGGTTTTACCACAAGCCGACGGGAAAGCCGCTGCGATATATTTCTTTTCACCCTTAGGATTGGTGATACCTAAAATAAGCATGTGTTCTGCCATCCAACCTTCGGTCTTACCAAGGTAAGATGCAATACGTAAAGCAAAGCACTTTTTACCTAAAAGAACGTTACCACCGTAGTTAGAGTTAATACTCATAATAGCGTTTTCTTCTGGGAAGTGCATAATGTATCTCTTTTCTTCGGAAAGTTCTGCATAAGAGTGCAAACCCTTAATGAAGTCACCGTCGCCTAAAGCATCGATAACAGCCTTTCCAACTCTGGTCATGATAGCCATGTTAAGTACAACGTAGATAGAGTCGGTAAGTTCAATACCTATTTTAGAGAACTTACTTCCTACAGCACCCATTGAATAGGGAATAACGTATAAAGTTCTGCCCTTCATAACGTCTTTAAATAAGCCGTTCATAAGGTTTAAAGCTTCAGAAGTTTCCATCCAGTTATTGATAGGAGCAGAGTCTTCTTTTACTTTTGAACAAATAAAGGTTCTACCTTCTACTCTCGCAACGTCGTTAACGGTGGTACGATGTAAATAGCAACCAGGAAGTTTTTCTTGATTGAGTTTGATTAAGATGTTTTCTTCAACAGCTTGTTTACGAAGTGCTTCTAATTGTTCTTCACTACCGTCAATCCAAACGATTCTTTCAGGTTTGCAAAGAGCTTTAGTTTCTTCGATAAACGCTAAAACTTTTTTGTTAGTCGTCATGTTTGTTTCTCCTTTATATAATACCATTTTTTTGTCATTTAACGTAGTCCATTTAAAAAAGTCTAACGTACTACGCATATATCCTAACATACTTTTAGTCAAAAGTAAAGTTTTATAAACGGAGTTTTAATTAAATTTATTTTTTATTACGATTTATTTTGTTTCTTTGAAGTTTTTTTCGACATTTTATTTAGTATTTTACCTAATTTTACATTTTTTCTACCACGTTTTTATTCTATTATTTTATAAAAAAGGTAGATAAAATATGAGCTTTAATAAAAAAGTTTTAATTCTTTCTCAAACGGAAGAGGGCTTTAACGTTCCCCAAAAAAGAATAAGTGGAATAGTAAGACTGGAAAACGAAAGCGGGGTAACCACGCTGTTTTTATCAACTGTAAATTTCAAATTGAACGAGTTTGGCGAATTTTATTTGTTTTTGATTGGCGGAGACGTACTAAAACAATTTTCTATTGGAAAAAAACCCGGTTCTAAAACCTTTACGATAGACTGTCCGTTTGATATAAACCAAAGCTTATCAGTTGGTGTAATATTTATTAAAGACGGATTTCCCGTAACCGTAGCCTATGCAGACGAAAAAAAAGAAGGTGGCTTACAAAACTTTAAAAAACGTGTTTACGACAAACTGCTAACAGACCTAAAAAAACGTAAAGAGCAAGAAAAAGAAGACGGCGTTCCAAATTTTCCGATGATACCTGATGTCCCCATGCCAAGACAGTTTCCAGACAAAGCCAATCCACAGTTCCCAAACGTTGACCCACTTGGTCCCAACCTAAGCGCCCCTTACGACGACGAAGTTGTTGCCACCGAAAATTATTTCGGTGAAGACCAAGATTTTAATGAAAAACTAAAAATTATAGAGGAGCTTGCCGGTAAAGATGTTCGAATTGAAAATGGCTTATTTAATTTCTTCGATAAAGAAAAAACGCAAAAAAATGAAGGTGACTGTTGCCTTAACCAAGATGAGATATCTTACGAAAATGGCGGAAAGCCTAAAGAATTCGGAGAGCAAAACCCCTATTATTTAACCAAGAAAAAAGAACTTGATTTAATATTCGAAAAATTTCCAAAAGAAGAAATTTTATCTAAAAATTTTTCAGGCGATAAATGGGTAAAAATAACGTACGCTTTGGATAAGTATTACGTTGTTGGACTAATTTATCAAGACGGCAAAGAAAAATATATTTGTTACGGTGTGCCTTCAAATTATTCCGAAACGCCACCAAAAGAACTTAAAGGGCTATGTTCTTTCGTTCCACTATCCGTATTTGACCTTAAAGGCAAGGGATACTGGATAATGTTTCAAGACGCAATAACTGGTAAACACGTAGATAAAAACGTGTAACAGCTAAAATTCTCACTTAACCACCTTCATAAAAAAGACTTTTCGCTTAAAAACGAAAAGTCTTTTTTTGTCTTACATAAGCAAACTGCCCTCTGTGCCTTCTAAAACCTTAAACAGTTGTACTTGACGACCGGTATTGGCGTCTATATAAGCGTAATAAATACTGCCGTCGTACTCGCCACTAAATTCGTAACACAAAATCTCGGAACTGTTGCCAAAAGGCACTAACGCAAGCCTACAAGAATCGACGTTAATATTGTCAGAAACCTTACCTTGACATTGTTTTTCGGAAAGTGCAGGAGTTTTAATAACTCTATCTACGTGGTTAATGTAGTAAGAAGAACCTTCAAAACCAATAACCATACCCGTTTCTGCACACACTCTAATTTTTACCATATCTGGATAGCAAATTACGCCGTCCGTTTCGTATGCAAAATTTATGGTATAAACGTTTTCAGATAAATTTATCCAAACGGGTGAAACGCCCTCTATCTTAGCCTTTACCAAAAAGTCCGTAGCTTTAACTATAGCGTCTGCTTGGTCTATATTGGTATCTTTACAACTACCTGCGTAAGAATACATAACGAGTTTTCCACCGGTTTTAGAAATTTGTGCGTAAACCACGTCTTTATCAATGTTTGCTTGAACGTTGAAAAGCGCAAACTTACCCGTGGTTTCGCCAACTGATTTTACGTCAGTAAGCCCTAATCCCGAAAAAAGCTCGTTAAAAATTTCCACTGCACGGTCTTCATTAATTTCGGCACCCGTTAATCCCTTTATCTTTCTTTCGTTAAGACCGTCCGAAAAAGGACCGTCGTAAATCAATTCGGGATACGATACCGACATATTTTGCAGTTCGTTAAAGTTATTTATAACTAAGTTTCCGTCACCACCGTCAAGCATTGACGAAAAAGAGTAATCGTTATTCATTTTATCAACCGTCTTTTGAAGATATTGCTTGAACGTTAAATTAGCATTGTATAACGATTTTAACGTTTCAACGTCTTCACTTGATAACCTTTCGCCGTTTGCCAACTTTTTATTTAAATATTTAGCGTAATCGCCTATCTGGTTGACAAGTTTAGTGGTATAAAACTTACTTTCATCTTGAAGAGGTAATTCGGACAAATCCGACTCTGCAAGTTCACTGTTGATAGCAACGTCAACTAAATAACCTTGAATACTTCCACTGTCTTTAGTGGCAAGGATTTTAGATAGGTTTAAGTCAATGTTATCCACTCTTTCTACCGTATCGTAAAAAGAACGTTGATACAAATTCTCTAACGTAGTATCTTTTTCACTCGGCATCAAAAAGTTAAACGTTAAAACGGTTGCAAGTATTAAAGTGGATAATCCAAGCGTTATAACAGCAACAACAAGTCCACTTTTAACCCTGCCCTCTTCACGATTTTTCTGCCTATTTTTTTGCCTTTGTAATTTCATCTCTAAACGCTTTTCTTGTTTTTTTGCTTTAGTTTCTTCCCTTAGTTTTGCCAAAGCAATTCTCCTTTCGGCACGTATTTCTTCACGCCGTTCGGGCGTTATTTGACGCATAAAATTTTCATCGGTTTTTTCACCTGCAATCTCTTCTACTTTTTCTATAGCGTTATTTTTACTTTCTTCCATAACCCCTCCTATATAGCAAACACGTGATTACCTATAACCACTGTTGTCTTTCTTGAAAAAATCCAAGAACTCGTTGCAACGGCAGGATTATAATAGTAAAGCGCCCCGTAAGAAGGGTCCCAGCCGTTCATGGCGTCTTTAGCCGCCTTTCTTGCAGTAGCGTCTGGCGTTAAATTTATTTGTCCGTCAGCCACGGCAGTAAAAGCGTACTTTTGATAAATTACCCCAGACATAGTGTTTGGAAAAGACGAACTTTTAATTCTGTTCATAACAACTGCACCAACTGCAACTTGCCCAACGTAACTTTCACCCCTTGCTTCGCCATAGATTAACCTTGCTAAAAGTTCCACGTCTGCATTTGAATAACTTCCGTTACTCGAAGAATTATTGCTTGACGTAGTCATGCCCAAAGCCTTTAAGGTTTTAGTTCCAACTATTCCGTCTGGCGTCAACTTGTTTTTTCTTTGAAAATACTTAACGGCTTCCTTTGTTTTCGGTCCAAAAATACCATCTACAGAACCTTTATAGTATCCCCAATTTTTAAGTTTCTTTTGTAAAGTTCTAACGTCCGTACCACGGCTACCTTGTTTAAGCACGGCTGCTTGTGCCGTTTGGGTTTGAATAATACCGTCCCCTCTAATCGTTCCCGTTATCGAAAACACACAAGTAGAAAGTGTCAACGCTATAACTATTACGGCAAATACTTTTACACTCCTTTTCATTTTTCCTCCTTATTAAGCATAAAATCTTTAATTATGCGATAAATTTTGCTTTGGTATTTAACGTCTATTCTATCGCCCGTAAAACATAGTGGTGGATAAACCACACACCACCAATTTTCACCCGAGCCCTCACCTAAATACATAATCAAAGCATCGTAATAACCTTGCTTTAAGGTAAGTGCCCCATAAGTTCTCGTAGGAAATTCTTCACCCTTAACTTTGGCTTTAGAAGTGTAATTAAATCCTCCGTTTTTTAGCACGGAATCAGCAACTTGCTCAAGTTTTGGCAATAGTTTTTTAACTACCTGTTCGGCTTCATTCTTCGTTTCACACTCGGATACGTAGGGAACTAAAAATTCCACCACAGCGTCCTTTACCGCATATTTAATTTCTTGGTCACAAGGCTGGTTAGAATTAGCCCTAACGTGAATTCTTAAATACTCTTGATTTTTCACGTTGAAAGACGTTTCCACGCCCAATACCGTCAAGGTTATTATGCTTAAAACAAGCAAAGTTATGCAAAAGTTTTTCATTTTATAAATTCTCCGATACAAAAATATTAACGAATAGTTTATTAACACGTTTTGTAATTTTTATACCGTAATAAAAATAAAAAAACGGAAATGAAAAACATTTCCGTTTTACGTTTAATTGACGTTTAACCTAAGGTTTTGGCTTTTATTATGCTGTTTTTATATTTTTTTCGCAGTATTTTATAAGCAAAATCACGCTGTTTTTGATTTAAGAAAAGTCCGTAAACTGCAGAACCACTACCCGTCATAAGCGCAGTAGTTGCGCCCGCTTTTTTTAGGTCGTTTATTTTAGTTTTAAGTCGAGGTAAAAAATTTACTGCCGGAGCGTACAAATCATTTTTTATAAGCCTTGCAAAAGTTTCCTTTTCCCCACTCTCTAAGGCTTTTAACGCCTTTTCCGTACAAGTAGGTTTACTGCCTAATTTATCAAAATTTGCGTAACACTCTTTAGTGCTGATAGGTTCGCTATCCGTTAAAACTATAAGAAAAGCGTCAAGAGAAGCGTTAATATCTTCAACCACTTCTCCACGACCACTAATAACCTTTAAGCCACCGATTGTCATATAACCCGTATCACTGCCAAGCGTATCTGCAATTTCTTTTACGTTAGCGTTTTTACCATAAAGTTTTTCCATTAAAATAAGCGTGCCGGCAACGTCTGCAGAAGACCCACCAAGTCCCGCACCCACTGGTATGCCCTTTTTTAGAACAATATTCGCACCGCATACACCAAAACTTTCCATATACTTAGCAACGGCTTTTACGGCGTTGTTTTCTTCTATCGGACAACCGCTTTTAATACCCTTTTCTTTTAGAGTAATTAAGCAGTCTTTACGTTTTTTTAATATAACCGTATCGTAAATATCAACCGAACACACTATAGAACGTATTGGGTGATAGCCGTCTGTTAAATTGGAAACGTCAAGCGTTAAATTTATTTTTGCAGGTATCCTTTGTTTAACTTTTTTCATTTTTTATTTACCTCTGTAAATAATTATTCTCTCGTCCCCGGTTAGCGGAAATTGCAATTCGGGGTTGGTTTTTTCTAATTCTTCGGGGTGAACGTTAAGGCGTTTTGAAAGCGACCATAAGTCTTCGTCCTTTCTTGCAATATAAACGGATATTGCACAATCCACACGTTTTTTTGGAGTGGTTAGAACTAAGTTTTTAAGGTACTTTATTTTTTTGTTTACACAAGAACGCAAGGTGAAAACGACGTCTGCACCAATCTCGGCTTCGGTGTAAGAAACGGGTCTAACACCACCTTTTGTAGCAACTGCATAAATTTGCAATCTATCAATATCGCAAACATCTACGGCAAGATATTCTTCAAAAGGGGTTTCTAATCTTCTTGAAGAATATGTTCCGTCCTCGCTTTTAATAAAGCATTTTACGGATAGAACACCAACGACCAATATACCGCCGTCCGCCTTTTTAATTTCAGTAATTTCCACAGTTTCGCCGGCTACTGCTTGAATAACAGTTCCTTCAAAGGCGTCTGTTTCCACCCTACCACCAAGCTTGGTTTTAATCGTCTTAAAACAGTCGGGTTGTTCAAAAGAGTGTTCTTCAAACGTTTGCTCAGACGCATTGTTTACGCTAAACGCATCTATGGTTATATTTGCAGTTTCTTCCGAATACGCTTGGCTAATAAAGCTTATCACTGCCGATGCTTTAACTATGCTTTTACCCGTTTCAGGGTCAACAATCACGTCAATATTTTGTGACTTCACGTTTGATAAAGAAGTTGCGTGCATAGACGGCATACAACTATCGTACTCAGTTTCCGCCCTAAATGGAAAACTTCTTTCTATTTTTATTATATCGCTTTTTTCATCATTTTGCAAGAAAAGTGCCGAAAGCAAATATTCACCGTCTATTATAAGCGTTCCCACCCCACATTGAACGCCTGTTATAACCACCTTGCCTTGGTGTGACAAGACTTCTCCAACCGGATAAGATAAATCAAATTCTTCTTCCACGGGATAGTCGAACGTTCTTTCGCCGTAACTTTTAACGTAATCGGTACTAATAGTGTTAATAGCAACGTCGTCGTCACCAAGATAACACTCTACGGTTTTTTCGCTCATAACCGTACTTTCAATTACTACGTAGGCGTAAAACACTGCAGTCGTTTGCCCTTCCACACCCGTTTTTTCTATTCTAAAATTAGACTTGACTTTTTTATCCTGTGTTAAATTTTTATCATTTAAAACTTCAGTAAACTCAGTTTCGATTTCCGTCTTTTTGAGACCTTCGTTTATATATATAAGGTTAAACGTAGCTTTTGCAGTAAGTTCTAAAGCCCCTTCCGTCACCTTATCTTTTACGCCGTTAATAAACACGGTTAAATCAAGGGCTTTACCTAAATTTTCTATAGGAATATCCGTTTTGCACTCTATTTTAATCTTTTTTTCTTTTAAAGTAAACGCTTCTTTAAGGCGAATACTTTCTAAATTAGGTTGTTCCATAAAACCCTCCAAAAATTCAAACGTTATCGCTACATTATATTTTTAGAGTCCTTTAATTATGCTAACCATTTAAAAAATTTTAACCGACTGAAAATCAGCCGGTTAGTCTAAATACTTTTACTTTCTTTTAACCTTACTCTACCGCACAAATATTCTTGATAAGAATAAGACGTTTTACCTAAGAAATTTTTATCGACAGGGTCTATTTTAAATAGTGCGGGATATATTCCGGTTAAAGTCCCGGTAAATTTTTGGGTTTTGTTGCGTCCCAAACTACAAGTCACCTCCACACGTTTTAAGTGCAGTTTTTTTATTGATTCTTTAACGGAATTTATATCTTTTTCAACTTTAATCATATATGCTTTATTGACATGTATAATTAAAAATATACCTAAGGCTTAAAAATCGTCGTCTAATTCTTCCTCTTCTTCCTCTTCTTCATCGTCTTCTTCAAAGTCGGACTCGTCAATATCCGGAATGTCAAAGTCATCAGGCTCGTCTTCAACCATTTCGAACTCTTCTTCCTCTTCCTCGTCCATAAGACCTTCACCCTCTTCCTCTTGAAGTTTATTTAATGAAATCATTTCTTCAGATTCCTCTTCTTCGGGTTCCTCTTCGTCGATAAAGTTCTTCCACTCTTCGTCTTTATCAATATCAATTTGGTCTTTCTTAAATTCTATTTCATCAGCACATTGTTTGCACATTTTTTCTTCGGGACGAATCATATTCTTTCCACAACGTGGGCAAAGAATAAGTTCATCACCTTCGTCTTCATCGTCAATAGCAAACATTAACTTTTGACCTTTCATTTGTGCTTTACAAACGTCGCAGTACTCTTCCTCTTCCTTTATATAATTAAGTTCACATCTTGGGCACAAAACGTACTTTCCCATATTTTTTCTCCGTTATATAATATTGTTACGTATAATAGCGATTATACCTAAAAAATATAACCACTCTTTCTTTTTTGCTATATTATATCTATATGTTACTACTTTGTAAACTGTTTTTTTAAATTTTTTTCACTTTTTTTACGGCAATTTTGCCGTTTAATACTTTTTTTGCCAAAAATCCCCTAAAAACTTATTGTTTTTTAGGATTTTAACATATTTTTAGTCGAATTCTATAAAATTTAGCTTTAACAGTATTGCAAAAAGCAGATATCAGTAAACTTTCATCACGCTATTTAGATAAATTTAAAATGCTTGATATTTTATTTGCAGTTTTTATTTGGCGATAAGGTTATTATTCTTTATAACACCAATAAGCGTGAAACTAAAAGATTTAACAAAAGAGAGTGCTTAGAGATAATAAACGGCAAAAACATAGAAGAAATAAATAAAAACTCGCTTGAACAAGATATGTTCAAACGAGTATCTAGTGGTTGCGGGGTTTCTGCCCCTTAATAAGGGGAAAGCAAACGGTAGTTCGCGAGAGGTTTGCCGTCTCCGGCTGAGGAAGGGCATTTCTTCTTGACTTTTTGCAAAGCAATTTTCGGTATGATTTTAATCTCCGGGTTAATTGCCACGTTGTGGCAAAATATCGCCGTTGGCGAGTATAGTTCCCCTTTCGCTTTATTACCTAACCCAAAAACGCCTACTTTTATATAGCGAAAGCAGGTGCATAGATAACAGACGCCGTGAGTTCTAATCTAATCAACTACAAGACAAAAAGAAAAGACACCAAGCCGAGTCCCTACAAGGGATTCGGCAACTAAATAAATCCTTACGGATTTGTGATATTCGTCTAGTGACGAGTGAGATTGCCTTACGGCAGTTATATTCGCCTTACGGCAAGTTGTGGATTTATTTAATATAACTTCTTCGAGAGAAATATAAGAACCTACTGAAGCAGAACCTTGAATTTTTCTTTCGAAAAATATAACGCAAGACTTGACTTGCATATCACTTTTAGCCACACGGCTAAAAATATAACTTTTATTTATTTTTATATCTTGTGGATAAAGAAAAGCCCACTACATTTCGCCTTAAAGCGAAGTATAATGGGCTACACTTTTGTATTAAATTAAAATTCCCTTATAAGAACGTCCTAAAACGGTGTCTTTTTTCTCGTTGATATAGCTTTATATGTGCTTAAATCCTTTGCCGTAAACTTCTGTCGCATCGGTTACCACTACGAACGCGTTTTCGTCTAATTGTTTTATCCAAGACTTTAAGTGCGCTACTTGGCTATTCTTTACGCAAGTTAGCAATACGTCTTTCGGGGTTTTCGTGTACATTCCAGTTCCGTTTAACAGCGTGATTCCACGTGGACTATGCGAAATTAAAAATTCTGAGATTTCTTCCGACTTGTTCGTTACGATATAACACATTTTTGCTTTATTTAAGCCTAAAACTATTACGTCGCTTACCTTTGCGCTAACTAAAATAAGAATTAACGCATAGAGTATATTTTCTAAGTTTCGTAGCACTATCGCACCGACTATAACCACAACTGCATCAAAAATAGCAACGTGGGTTGCGATACTTCCAAATGGAAAAACGTGGTGAGTAATTCTACCTAAAAGTTCGGTACCACCACTACTCGTTTCATACTTAATAAATAGGCCTATACCTATTCCTTGCAGAACGCCACCGTATGCAGACGCAAGTATAGGGTTATCTGTAATTGGCGGAATAAACCACGAAAGAACTTCCGTCGCCAAGCCTAAACACGCAGTAGTAATAAAACACCTAACGATAAACTTTAAACCCATTAGTCTAAAGCCGAATACAAGTATAGGAAGGTTAATCAAAACGATAAACAAACCTGCCGGTAAATTCGTTAAAATTTCTATTAAAGACGCAGCGCCACTTACGCCACCACCAACTATTTTGTTGGGAATTAAAAACGTTTGCAAACTTAATGCATAAGAAAAGCACCCAATTATCATAAATAGGTATCTTCTTACTTCTTTTAACATTTCTTCTTTACTTAACTTTTTCATAGCGCTTATAATATAACACTATTGCAAAATAGTGTCAATTAAACTTCGATGTTGTATCTCGTAAAATTAAAATGTTATAACCCTAATATATATCTCGAAAAAAAACTTAAACTTTTCGCTTTATTGCCTAACAAAAAAACGCTTACTTTTCTAAAGCGAAAGCGGATACAGCCTATGGCTGATGATATGAGATATACTCGTCAAAGCGGATGATATACACGCTAAAGCGTGATGATATACCATTGCTTTCGCAATGGATAAAAAAAGAAGTAACTTTTGTTTATCAAAAGTTACTTCTTTTTTGGTTGCACAAGTTGTAATTTAATTGAACTATTTTCTTATAAATGCTTAGTTAGCGTAATTTTAAGTTTGTAAACCCTAAACATAAAAGGCGAGAATATTCTCGCCTTTTATACTATTAAAAATTAAATATGGGTTTCCCATATGTTTAAGGACAAAAGTGTAAAGTGTGGCACTTTTCTTTACCTGCTTCGATATTACCCCCCCATTTTGTGGCAGTTTATAATCATTTTAATTAGCCAAAATAATCTTGTGACGTTTCTATCCAATCAGAAGTAATAGTATCTTTTATTTGCTTTTCGCTTATGGAATAAACAATCTCAACCCTAATTTTAACCCATTCTATTCCATCATTTAGTGAACTGCACCATTTACTGCAAACGATTTAATATTGTTATAATCAGGTTGCCCATTTGCTAATCTATTTGCAATATTGCCTTCACTATCTAACTTAATTAGCTTGTCTTTATAACCCTTATATTCAATTAAGATAGGATAATCTTTACCGTCTTTAGAGCGCAATAAAAGTTTAGCGTCTGGTCTATTACCACCTTTTCCGCCACTCTTTGAGTAGTAATCATTAAGTGCCAGGTCAATTTCCGTATTCAAAGATTCTTGCTCTAATTTGTAATCTAAATTATATGATTTTAACCAACCATTTACTAAATCTGCTATATTTGGTTCTACCGATTGTATATTTTTAGCCATTTTCTTTTCTCCTTTGTTTCTTGACTACTGCAATTGTTTAGTTATTTCTATAAAAATTTGCTCTTTCTATTTTTTTAAGTTGTTTAAGAAAGTTAAAATATCCTTAATATCGCTTACTTTTGAATAAGAATCAATCACGTTTAGAAAATTTTCTTTTTGTTGATTAGACAAGGTTGAGTCATTAAAAACTATTTGCTTTAAAATTTCCGCTTTCGCTTTTTCTAATCCTTTTTGCATGATATAATTTTTAAAACGCATTTGCCTTTCAGACAATCTTCTAAAAAAAGTTGACTTGCTTACTTTTAAAACATTAACCGCTTGGTCTACCGATATTCTTCCATGAATATAGTCATTAGCGACCCTATCAAACAACAATGGGTCTATTTTAATTTGCACACGACCTCTATATACATTGTTTGCACGTGCTCGTTCTATACCACGTTGTCTTATTTCTTCTTTCCTAGTAAATTCGCGAATATACATTGGCATCAATAACTGATAATAATATAATCGTGACTTATCATCAATTATAATTTCACCAGAATTAAGATAATCGCCGAAACAAATAATATCAAGTAGTTTCTTGTTTATACTGTCTGACCTTCTTACCAAATCATACATGGAAACAACGTTGTAATTAATAAAATCTTTTCCATCATACGGCATAACAAAGAATCTGTCTCCAGAGTATCTTTTATTTGTTTTAATAAGCCATTCTAAGCGATTTAATGCTTGCATTCCACTTTCTTCCATTAACTCCCATAAATCTTCACGGCGTTCACTTGGCGTCCTTTCAGAAATGAAAGTAGGAACGATATTCTTTCGTTCATATACCGCTTTTTCTAAACTCAAATCAAGTCCCGGTATACCTTGAAACAAATTTGGAGGAAGCATATTAATAACATTATAAAACGGACGGAATCTATAGTTGAATGCTCCGTCTTCCCATTCTTCGTATTCAATTTTAGCAATTTTATAAATGAACTTATAATCGTCTTCAAGACAAATAAAGCCCGTTGTTGTTAGCTTTCTCATTTTATTTCTCCGTTAATTTCTTATAGGCGGGAAGCAATATCTTTTCAAATCTTTGTCTTAATATATATTTGTAAAAACTTTTTTGAACGTCTGTTATAAAGCAAGTTTCATCTATTAACTCGTTTATTTTTTCTTGAGAATATCTTTCACAAATTTTTATAACTGAATCGTTGCACTCTTTAAACTCTAAAGAGTTTATTACCTCAAAATAAGAACTCTTTTTGCCGTTTAACTGAACTTGTGACGTAGGATATCCATATATTCTTAAATTTGTTTTCTCTTCAGATTCCATAATACTTTGCATTTCTTCTTCATCTTTAAGTTTAGGATAAAGACACGAGCCGTTATCAAAAACAGGTGCAAGCGTATACTTATTATTCTTTTTTAAGAAACCCCAATTACCACCGTGTCTATCGAAATTTCCTATTAAAGCATCTACTACGTAAATATCCCAAAACATACTTATTGTTTCTTCAACACTCGTAAGTTTTACGTTATCTCTGAGCATTTGCATAATATCTTGATAAGAATATTGGTACGTTTCTTTGTCTTGTTCAAGAGAACTTTCCCCTACATCATTAAAAGGAACAAATTGCGTTTCACCACTAACGAAATTTTTACACGCTACAACCTGCTCGTCTTCATACATCCCAAGATACGTATCTTGTGCTTCAAATCCAAGCAATTCAAAAATATGAGAACCAAGGTACTCCGATATATGATTATTTCTTTTTACGCCAAAATTATCGTGTTTTTGAAATTTAATCATATATTCAAAGCCTTCAACGTTTACACCAAATTTACGCTCTGTCCCACCATAATAAGTATTTGTTTTTTCATATTTTGAAAAGTCTATCATATTAACTCCTTCAGTATCAATAGGGTTATAATTCTTTTTTGACACAATAACTATACCACACATAATATTCATTGTCAAGCATTTATGCCATTAGTGTCAATAGGGTTCTAAATTAATTTTGAGACCAATAAGGATATTCTTGCTTTTTGCAAAGCAATTTTCGGTATGATTTTAACCTCCGGGTTAATTGCCACGTTGTGGCAAAATACCGCTTTTGGCGGATATAGTTCCCCTTTCGTTTTATTACCTAACACAAAAACGCCTATTTTTATATAGCGAAAGCAGGTGCATAGATAACAGACGCCGTGAGTTTTAATCCAAACAACTACAAGACAAAAAGAAAAGACACCAAAACAGTGTCCTTTCTTTTTTATTGAACAAACGCTAACTTAATTGAACTATTTAGTTATAAATGGTCAGTCGGCGTTATTCTTCAACTTTTTAACGTCTTCAAAATCTACTGAAACAAACCCGTCAAAATCTTCCGTTTCGTTGCTAAAATCGACTAATATTTTATTTTTAGTCGCCTTATTTGAAGCAATAATGCCCCTATCGCCTTTACGTAAACCATATTTAGAATATTTTTCTTTTTCTACAATAAGTTCTACGTAATCACATTCATTAAAAGGGAGTTCTTCAAAATTAGTTTTGCTCGCAATTTTATCAGCATTATTTTCAATATATTCTTCTAATTCAGAACAAAGATTATTAGGTAAAACCATATCGGTAATTATTAAATCTGTTTCGTTCATAACAAGCATTAAATAATCGCCTTGATTAACGTTGTTAAAAAACATTATTAAACATTGTGAGTTTTTTTCGTTTAAAAGTAGTCCTAACGAATCCTTGCTTAATCCAAGTTTTACATACTCTTCTTTAAGATTTTTTAATTTTACTATCTTATATTTCATTTTACCCATCCTCCGAACGGTGTTGTGTTCCTTATTTTACCCTCAGGCTCTAACATCCAACCCGTATAAAACGTTTTGCCAGCAAGAATTACAGGAATAGCCAATCTTTGCCCATTACTATCTAAATTTTTCAATAAATAGTTTCCCATTAAATAATTGGATAAACTTTGTTTTTCCAATTCGTATTTCAAGGTTTTAGAATCTTCGTCTGTAAAACCAAGCGATTCAAAAATTGCTTTTTTACCTTTTGATTGCACATCGTCAGTAAATACATAGTTAGTAAATTTCTCTATTGGACAATCTACTTTTGCCGTTAAATTCACCTTTGCATTACTAATCCTAATCTTTTTGCAATCACATCTTTCGTGCAACGGGAACTTTGGCATATTTCTTTCCACAAAATAACAGCCGTCAAGTGCCGTGCAATTCATACAATGACCTAATAAAGATAAAACAAATCTTATTATATCTCTAAACTCTTTCGGCTTATTGGGAACACCAACGTGGTCCCACTCTACCCATTGATTATTAACTATTTGCCCATTTACTTCTTGAATACTCTCAAACATATTATATCATAAAACTCCTTTGAATTCAAAAGCCTGAAAGAATTTTCTTCTCTCAGGCTTTTTATTTATAATATAACATGACTTTTTTAATAGTCAATGGGTTTATGACAATGAAAAAACAACCTAATTAAACATTTCGTTCAATTAGATTGTCACTGCTTGCAAGGGTGGTGAACCAGCAGAGCCTATTATAAATATTTAAAATATCGTTTCATCTTCTTTCCATTTTTACTTGTAAAGTCTTCAACAAATAAAAATCCTAATTTTTCGTGCAATTTCTGACTTGCAACGTTTTCTTCTCTTATCCCTGCAATAACTTTATTAAACCCCAAACCTTTTGCAATTTCATAAGCTATATTTAAACTTTCTATCGCAAACCCTTTATTCCTAAATTTTTCAAATATTTCTGGGGCAACGCTTATCGTATCGGTGCCATGTCCATACATATTTATAACACCGACAGTTTCATTTTTGTTTTTTATCAAATAAAACCGAAAAAATTCACTTTTGCATAATCCCTTTTCAGAGTCAGCAACAAGCAATTTTCTACTTTCCATAGACAAATTATTATATTCAGTTAAATCTAAAATTTCTATATCATCAATAGAAATTGGAAATAATCGCAAATTTTTCATATAATTATATTAACACGGATATATAAAAAGGGCAATAAAAAATACTGCAAAGCTTATGTGGCTCTGCTAGTGTCTCACTTGGTTGCGGGGTTTCTGCCCCTTAATAAGGGGAAAGCAAACGGTAGTTTGCGAGAGGTTTGCCGTCTCCGGCTGAGGAAGGGCATTTCTTCTTGACTTTTTGCAACACAAATGAAAAAAACTAAACCTTATGGTTGCAAAAAGCCTTCGGTCACCGCTAAAACGGTAGGTGTCTACCGTTTCTTAACGCTGTTTCAAATCCCACCCCTTCCTTCTTTCATAACAAAAAGAAAAACACCAACCACTTAAAATAAAAAACTCGCAAAAAGTATCGAAGAACTTTTTGCGAAAAGGAGGAGCAGGTAGTTATGTCTTTGCTCTTTTATGGAAAATAAAAGAGCAAGACAATTTGCCTTGCTCCGACGTGGTTGCACAAGCGCTAACTTAATTGAACTTTTTAGTTATAAATGGTCTGTCGGCGTAATTTTGAGTTTGTCAACCATAAACACAAAAGGCGAGAAACTTCTCGCCTTTTAAACTGATAAAAACTCAGCAATATCTTTCTTTAAATTTTCATATTCATTAGCATGAATCTCTACGTAATATTTAAGTCTTGATTTCCAAAAAAGTAACGCACTAAAAATTTCAACGACAAAACCACTTAATAAAATAACCCAAAATCTATAACTTAAAAGCGTAAACGCGTTTAATGATACTAGCGATATAATTCCCAAAATTATAGAAAACGTAGTCATTATAATCCCGCTTATACTATTTCTTTCTTTTAGCATTTCTCCCTTGTAGTAACTTTGAAACTGATAAAAATGCATTGGTAAACCTTTCGTTTGAAAAAATTCTTTTACGTTTGCCTTATAAAAACTTTTATCTTCGAGCTTTTTCTTTTTTAAAAGTCTTATAAAGTAGGCTTTATCTCCTTCTTCATACTTTCTTAAACAAAATTCTTCATCATATTTCTCATTACAAAACATTCTAATTAACGATAGCTCTTTAATAACTGCTTTTTCTCTAGCTTTTACACAATAGTCTTGAAAAGCACATAAAACATTTTTATTTTCTTCAAACAACATAAATTTTTTGTATTTTAATCTTACAACCGAGATATGATTTTCAACTGCGCAATACTCTATTTCGGTCATTGCAAAAATTAATATCACAAAGCAAGAATAAAAGCATACTACTGAAAGCCAGTTGTCATTAGTAATTATTCCTTCGGCTATAAATTCTAAAAGCATTAATACCACAAGTATAATGCATAATACAATCAGAAATATAGCTTTTTTTATACCAAATCGTTGATTTATCATTTTCATCCTTTATTGTTTTTTCAGTTTCAGAAACCAAATATATCGTAAAAATTTTTAATATATACGATAAACTATATTCCTTAAATCATGTAACTCTAGACGATTTCCATTATCTTTAACTTCAATACAATCTAACCAGCTATCTAATCTTTGCACTCCTTCAAGATAATCTTGGTTATCTACATTTGATAAAGTAAGTTCACAAATCATGCCTTGGTTATCAACCTTAATATCAATATCCTTTATGTTTATTCCACGTTTTGAAGGCTCTAATGTATCAGTTAATGCTAATAAATAATATAATTTGCCGTAATCGTCTCTTGAACAGAAGTTTCTGTGTGGCATTTTGTGAAATTTGCCCGTTCCCTCAATTAAATGCGATAATCCCGCATTTTTATATTTAGTTTTATCCCTCTTATTATCACAAATAAATATATTATGACAGGCTATTACTTTTGCTATTCGACAAACAGCAATAAAAGTGTCGTAGTTAATAATTAAATTCTCATCAACGTTTATATTCTCACCCGCAAAGAACTTTTTTATCGTTTGATTGTTGTTTCGTAGCGAATTATCTAAAAGACTTACGTAATTCTTATACAATAAGCTTGCAGCTACTATCCCGTGGTCATAATGGACTTTCCCATCAAAGCTTGTTTCTACGTTTGTATTTTTGTTATAATATTTTTCTATTGTAGTTTGAGTATATAATAATCCATTAGAGTAATTGCAATAATCATAGCAAATGTCATTATCAACAACTTCTTCGTCTTCAAAAAAAGCATCGTGATATAAAGAACATAAAAACCACGCCCATAAAAAGTTCTTGCCTTGTAAAAACACACTAGTTGGTTGCAATAGCCCTATATTGTTAACCAAGTATAACCCTAGAAAATATGCGTTTACAACGTGCTTTGCTCTATCTTCATTGTTTTCAAATATTGCGTTTAATAAAAACGTTAATTTGCCCCCATATGAAAAATATTCTCGTATAAAACCCTTCGGATTATTTATTGCTTTCTTGTAATTCCAATAAGTTATTCTATCGTAATACTTCCAATTTTCTATTTGGTTTAATCTATCGTATAAACTCAATTTTTACTCCTTAAATGTTTCTTACTCTATTCCTCTATAACCGTGCTTTTCTGCATTTCCCAATAAATACAAGAAAGCAAACGCAGGAATTCGCAACAAATTCTTTGATTTATTAGTGTTATGAACACCAAAATCATTAGCGTTTTTAGTAACAACGATAGACGCGCAAGCTTCTTCACATAACTCTACTATTGCGTCTTCATCGGCAATAGTAGCATTTTCTCTATATTTTACTTCTACTAGAATATTTCTTATGTTTGGATAATCAACAACGATATCCACTTCCTTATTCTTTCTTCCACCACGATAATATCCGACAGAAGTTGCAAATTGATAATAGAAAGCCGCAACGTGCTTATAAACGGCAGTCTCAACCACTTTACCCATTTGTGTTGCATCAGTTAAAATAGAATCGTCCATTAAAACGGCGTTACGTATTGCGGCATCTGCAATGTAAATTTTAGGACTCGCTTTCAAGATTTTCTTTCCAACCATATCTACAGGCCAACTTTGATAAATTAAGTTAGCACTTTCTAAATATTCAATATAGTTTTCTACGGTAGTTCTTGATACTCCTTTTAATTCTTTAGTAATTGCTTCTATAGAAACGATTTCTGAAGATACGTTACACAAATACAAAAAGATTCTTTCAAGTTCAGTTGCGTTTCTTATCTTATAAAGTGACGGTAAATCCCTTTTCAACACCTTATCAACAACGTCTTCTCGCATTATTTGTTGAGCCATTAAATCATTTTCGGCAAGAGCAAGTTCTGGGAAACCACCAACTTGCAAATAACGCATAAAATGATTTTGAACTTTTGAAAGTTGCAACATTATTTGAGTTCTTTCAATTTGTGTTTTATAAAGTAACGTTGTAACTTTTAAATCTTCTGGGATATTAGGCTTATCAACGCCAAGTAATTCACAATATTCATAAAAAGACATTGTAGGAACTTGAATAACTGTCCATCTACCAGCGCCACTTTCTCTACTACCTTTTATAAGAACAGGACTAGCTGAACCCGTTGCCACTACTTTTGTATCTGGCTGATTATCATAAATAGTTTTAAGCCATCTATCCCAATCTTGAGCATATTGAACCTCATCAAAGAAATAATACACGTCTTGGTCAGGACATATATTTTCGTGGTAGCATTCTAAAACGTCTTGAAATTGACTCAATTTTAACATTGGGTGGTCCATTGAAATAAAAACGATTCTATGCGGTGCAACACCCATCGACAACAGTTCTTCAATCATTTGATATTGTATAGTCGTTTTACCTACACGACGAGTTCCCGTTAAAACAACCGAGCGACGAATATCTTTTTCCATTAAACGCTTCATCGCCTCATAAAAAGCAAATCTTTTATACGTCTTTGTCATTTTAGGGTTTACTGCTCCCGTTTTCCACCACGGATTATACGCAGTTAAAACTTTTAAAATCCCCTCTTTAGAAGTAATCATATCACACCTCCATTTGCAAGCATTATATCATTAAAATTAATCTTTGTCAACAATTATTGCAAGTATACTTACAATATTTGCAATATTTATTTACACTAAAAACGCTAAACTTAACATGTTTAACGCTTTTTTTACTAGATAATTTATTATAAGTTTTTCGCGACTAAACGAAAATTAATAATTTAAAATTGAATATACTGCCAAATCACAAACGGTATTCGTGCTGTTCTTTCCAGCTTTTCTTAATATTCCTTCATGTTGTAATCCACATTTTATCATTACCTTACCTGAATTAGGGTTATCCGTATCATGTTTTGCACAAATACGATTTACACCTACTTCATTAAATAAGAAAGTTATAATTTTATTAAACGCTTCTGATGTATAACCATGTCTCCAGTATTGTTCACCGATACAGTATCCGATTTCAACAGCGTTTACCGATTCGTTTATACCAACAACAGATATTGAACCAATAGGTTGTCCTATTCCTTTAAGTTCTATAGCCCATTGATAATAATTATCTTCTTCGTAACCCTTAAGCCAGTCGCTGATTATCAATTTAGTAATTTCAACGTTCTCATGTGGTCCCCAAGTTAAATATTTTGTTACATTAGGATTAGAAGCCCAGTTATCAAACATATTTTGAGCATCTTCTATCTTAAATTTTCTTAATATTAACCTTTCAGTTTCTAAAATTTTTGTTCCTTTATGTATCATTTTTATCCTTTTTTTATTCTAAAGACACTTTTATAATTCTTTCGCCTTTTGCTAAACCCAACGCTTTTGCTTCTTTTTCCGTTGATATTGCTCCGTATTCTTCTAAGTTTTTCAATACAATTGAAGCTTTGGGATAGCCCACATTACAACTGCGTTGTATATAACTAATGGACAGTGTCTTTAACTCAGTTTCCAATCCTACCTTTAGCACTTTGAATTCATCTTCGCTTAAAACACTCTCGTCGAAAGTCTTATTAAGGTTTTCTTCTCGCCATTTTTTAACTTTTTCTTTCTTGGATAGAATTTCTTGTCGCCTTGCCTCTACAAACTCTTTTTTTCTTTGTTCAGATTGTTGTTTTTCTTCTTCCATTTCTTTTTCAGCAACTGCTATATCCCCTTCAGTCGTAGAAAAATCACTTTCGCTATAATTTGATTTAATTTTTTGAATGTGCGCATCTAACTCTTCCAAAATAGCAGAGCCTGAAAAATTAAATTCTTTTTTACTTAAAAATTTCTTAAACTTAACAAGCTCATTGAGAAGCCAATCAAAATTTGAATCAAAAGCAAAAGCTAAGTCCGTACATATTTTTATTTCTTTCATTAAATCACTAAATTTGTGAACAACTTGTAAAAAATCTAATTTCTTAATTCTATCCTCAAACTTCCATATTGCATCCTGAGTTCCGTCTAATATCCAGTAAAATAATTCATCACTTACTTCTTCTAATATTTCCTCTTTTGTTAATACTCGCATGATTTCAATTTCTCCTTTATGCTCTCTATTCTAAAGAAATTTTAATAACTCGTTCGCTTTTCGCTAGTCCTAAAGCCTTTGCCTCTTCTTCTGTTGATATAGCTCCATATGTTTCTAAGTTTTCAAAAATTATTGATGCCTTAGGATAACCCATATTAAACCAGAACTGCATGTAATTTATTGCTACAATAAATTCCCTTTCTAATCCAGCTCGTAAAACTTTTTCCTCATCTTCGGTTAAAATATTGGCATCAAAATCTTTATTAAGGTTTTCCTCTCTCCATTTTTTTATTTTTTCTAGGTCGTGTTCACCATAAGCCTCATCATTATCGTCTTGACTTCTAAATTGATTCAACTTTGCTCGCTTTTCAGCCAACCTTTGATTATTTATGCGATGAGGAGTAAAATCATTAAGAGTTATATCTACTTCTTTTTCAGCTAGTCGTTGCTTTTTATACGCATCAATATCTTTTTCCGTAAAATAAGTATTCCTTTCCGGAATAATTCCTTGCGCCGCTTTGTCTATAAAATCATATAACCTATTTGCGATTTCGGGTTCTCCAATAAAATCTACTTCTTCAAACTTATAATCACAACTTCTTATGTTTTCCCATAGCCTTGTAAGTTTTATAAGTAAACTAGCAACGTCACATGGAATAGCTATATTCGGCACATTATAATATTTGAAAATTAATTCTGTAACGTTTTGAATAGTTTCAAAAAACTCGTCAAATTTAGAAAAGACTTCGAATTCTTCTCTAATAACTTTAATATCAAATTTTTGTATAAGGTATTGCGTATCATAAACTATGTATTCCAGCAATCCCTTATCTATCATTTTTTTTCTTCTTGTTTAATCTCTTTCATAATATCACCCCATAAATTAATCTTCTTTTATTACAACAAGGTTAACTTTTTTACTTACTGCCGTGCAGGCATCGATACCTATAATTCCTTTTGCTTTATACGGAGAAAAGTCGGCATCTTTACCAAATTCCGAGCCTTTCCCATCAATTTTAGCATGTCCATAAGATGTATGCCAATGTCCACATACAATGGTTTTATTTGGCTCTATAACACCTTGCCTTGCTGCTTCCATTCCATTATACCAACGACACATATCCCACTCTTCTTTACTTGCATTTCGCCAATCTTCGTTATAAAAAAACCTCTCTACATGCCTTCCTTCTCCTAATGTGTAGCAAGGAATCCAACCATGAACATATATGTGTCTTTTTGTCTCGAAATAGTTTACCATTGAAGGCAATATCTTTTGCATAAATGGCGTTTCTTTCATCTTCCGATAAACATTTATAGGATTGTCGTATATATCTGACATTTTACTACCTGTTAATTGTAATACAGTATCTACTGTTCCGTTTGCATTATGATGCCACTCTAAATAACTTTTTCTATGCCAAGAATTTAACATATCCAAAAGCAACTTTTCATGGTTACCGCAAATTAATATAATTTTCTTTTTCTTAAGTAATTGCATAACAAAAGCCTGCAATTCTTTAGATTGCGTTCCACGATCAAACAGGTCTCCACAAACAATAACCATGTGTTCGGGATCATTTATATTAAATTGTTTTTCATTAAGCGCTTCAATCCACTCATCATAAAAACTGTGGATATCACTAGAGACAAAATATTTCATTTTCTATTCCTCAGTGTCAAGTCTGTGTAAATACAATTTATCTGATAACAGATTTAATTCATCTTCATTATTTTCTATATTTAAGCCATCCTCAAGCATTACTTTCTTACCTAAAATTGCACCAATAAGGGAAATTGTCATTCTGCTAGCGTTTTCACTATGCCTTAAAGAAAACTCTTTAGCTAATTTAGAACCATTTTCTACTTCTACAAACCTGAAGCACGAATAAATTGCCACTGCCAAGTCATAAGACAAAGAATTATTATCTTTCGCCAACTTTAATATTTTTTCATCATTTACTTCATTGTCTTCTAATTCGCTAATTTTATCCATTAGTTTTAAGAATTTCTTCGCATAAGTATTATTCTTAAAATTATTTTCGACACATCCTTCAGCTTTATATAAAGCTTGTCCAGGGAGTGAGCCTCTCAACAAACAAGCTAAAAGCGTTGAGAAATAGGCATAAACTATGAAGTCATTATTTTGTGTCTTTTCAAAGCACTTACCTAAGAAATCCCCCGTTTCTGACAAATTAAGGCTATCTATCTTTTGAGCACGAATAATTGTAACATATATAATCTTATTTATTAAATCACCTTTATCATTTAAGATATATTCTATAACCTTTTCATCTTTTTGGGGTTCCACAAAAGAATCCTTTACACCACCGCCAAGCAAACTACCTAAAATTTTCTCTTTTTCGACGTAATTAAAAAGAATTTGGCACTGAGATATAGCAAGAACATCTGCCATGTCTCGTTTTTCTTTAGGATGTGTATATAAATTTGATAATAAATGAAATATGTATCTATCTTTCCCATACAAATCATTCCTATTAAGCGACTGTTTTGTAGCCTCATAAATTTTTGAGTATTCTATCATATCTCACCTCTCCTTTTGAATAAATTATAACATAAAATAATTATTTTCAATAATAAACTACTTAATTTCTTTATAGAACTTTCTAAACATTTCATACTCTTTTTTTGTACACGACTTAAATTCTTCAACTGCAACATCAAACACTTCCAATTCTTTTATGTCGCTTACTTTTTGGGCAATCTCTTTTAATTTGCTTGCTTGTTCAGCAGCTAAATCTTTTGTTTTCACAAAACTATCAACAGGGGAATCAACCAAACTACCAATTAAACCAATTATTTGCATGGCACCGTCGTCTTTTTTCTCTGTTTTTAGTTTATCTTTACACAAAAACTCACCCACGTTTTCAAAACCTGCGACAATGCCAAAGTTTTCATACAATTCACTCTGGAGTCTTCTAACCTCGAAAGCAGTGTACTCCTTGTTCAATCTATATGGCACTTTCATTAAATATGTAGCAATATCTACTTCTGAAAGCTTAAGAATTTTGCTTAATTGTCCCAATTGTTCTTTACTAGTTTCTTTTATTTGATAAAGCAAATATAAGTTGTATTTTGTTGTTGATTCGGAATCGGGTAACGCCGAAACATATTTTTCTTTGGGTTTATCTTTAAATTTTTCTTCGCTACCCGAATTTAAAAAAGGTCATCTAGATCATCCAAATCGTCATCTTCGGTTTCTTTACATTTTTTTTCGAGTTTTCTCCTTTCTTCTCGGAATTGAAATTCAGTCTTTTCAAACGGCATTTCAAAGTTATCTTCCAACTCATCCTGAAAGCTTCTTCGTCTTCTTTTAGTTGGAGGGACAACGATATTTTTCTTATCCTCGACGTATTTATAAACATAGCCCCAGTCCAACACAATATTTCCAGCCCCTTCTAATACACTTAATAACTCATCTGCTTCTTCATTCCCTAATCCTAATTCTGCCATAAACATTTCTTTCGTTACAACTACTGCCTTAGTTAGATAATTTATTATTTGTTTATCGACAATTGCTTTCTTAGACCTTTTCTTGAAATAGTATATCATTTGTGTTACAAACACAACCGCATCTTGTGTTAATAAAAAATCAAGCGACTTTTTCGCCATATCACTATCCACGCAGAATGCTTCAGCAACAGACTCAATTGTAACTTCATGCGCTTTTTCTTTAATATATGTAAAAATTTCTTGTCGCAAATCTAGTTTATTCATAAGTGTTTCTCCTTTTATAATCCATTAAAAAACGTGTCAAGCTCTTTTTTATCCAAACCGTTTTCTTGTAGAAGTAATTTTGCTAACTTTTCTAGAACGTTTTTGTTTTCTAATATAATTTTTTCTGCCCTTTGTAATTCTTCTTGGAGAATTTCATTTATCTTTTTGTCGTAAAGTTGCTTGCTTTGTTCTGATTGTCCTACTCCACCTATAAAGTCGTCCAACATGGAATATTCGTTTATCATTTTCTTTACAATATCTTTTGCTCGTTGCAAATCTGATTTGGCACCCGTCGTTACCCCATCAATTCCAAAGAAAATTTTTTCTGCCACACGCCCGGCTAATGCAACGCAGATTTCATTTTTTAATTGGTTATAGGTGTAGTCAACTGATTTCTCATCATAATTTGCAATCATATAACCGCAATGATTACCACGAGCAATATTTGTGACGTAATTAGGAACTTTACCGCTTGTTTTATAGTAAACTAAGACGTGCCCCACTTCATGATAGGTTGTTTTATTTATAGATTCAAGAGTAACGGTCTCATTTTTCTCACCATATAACATGCGTTCTAATTCTTCAAAAAAATCTTTTATAGTAGGTTCGTTTCCTTTATTTCTAACTAACTTTACAAGTTTTGCTAAATCGTCTGGTGACCTACCAATGGTTCTATCTGCTAAAAGCACAATCTCTTCTTCATCAAGTTTAAGATTATGTTTGTTTAAATAGAATTTTAAAATATCAATTCTAGCTTTGGTTTTAGGAAGTTTAATTTCAATTATGCGGTCAAAGCGACGCATAAGCGCAGCATCAAAATGTTCTTGCGGTGAAAAATTTGAAGCAGCGATTACAAACATCCTGTTTTTACTATTAGTTTTTAATCCATCCATTTCCGTAAGTAAAATATTTTGTAAAGCATTATTTATCTCTGCCATCACTGAATCGCCTCCACGTTTCTTTGCGATGGTTTCAAATTCATCAAAAAAAAGAATTCCTCCCAATCTCTTTGCCAAACGAATAACTCCTTTCAGTTTATCTTCTCCTTCCCCTACGTATTTACAATTAAAGTCAGAGCTACATACTGCAATAAAAGGAATCCCCAGTTCATTTGCAATCGCTTTTGCTAATAACGTTTTTCCACAACCGGGAAAACCATGTAATAAGAACCCTTTAGGAAGCGCTTTGCCTTCTCGAATACTTTGAATCGGGTTATCAAAAACTTTGAGAAAACTATTTATCTCTTTTATTGTTTCATCAAGACCAATAATATCAGAAAAACTAACAGATGACATTTCAATCTTTGATACAAGTTTACTTTCCTCTTCTGTTGATAAAGCATCCTCTAATCTAAAACTATCTAATAACACCTTTGCCGTAATTTCTTTACTATTATCTATTAATTCGTAATGAATATCAAAATCTACAACCTTTCTTCTCTTCGTTAATTTTTCAAACGATTTTATTAACGATGCCTCTTCCATAATACTCTTTAACCACAGATTGAAGTTGTCTATATCTTTGTCATAAAGCTCAACAACACCCTCTTTTGTTAAAATATTTTTCTCTGTTTTAGACTTTGGTTCCATTATAGAAAAAGCGTATATCGGTATATCGACATCTCTTTCTTGAATTGTTCTAATAACTGAAATACAATTATTCATTTTTTTGCTAACACTAGCAAGCACCAAATCAAATTCTAAACTAGAAACAATGCTTTCTTCTGTAATGAATTTCACATCCATTGATGAATTGTTTATAAAATACTCTTTTTCTTCTTCTGAGCAATAGACAGCAACTGTGTTTTTATCTTTATTATTAAGATACTTTTTAACTTCTTCGCTAAAATCAAAATTATATTTTATTGACTTTAAATTTTTAATATCTTTATTTTGTTCTAAAAATAGCTCTACAATGTTAGATAAATTTTCATTTAAAAATTGAGTTATGGTAGAAGAAATGTTTCTTGCATCTGCATTGCTTCCCTTATTAAACAATAACACTCTAGATAAAAATTCTTCATTTAAAACTACCTTCCCACCAAAAGCTTGAAATAGTCTTTTCTTAAATTGAGAGCTTTTACTTTTTGCTATCTTACAGAGTGATAGAGGAGTTAATCTATTAAATGGAATAATTGTCCCACTTGCAAACGTTGAAATAATGCTTTGAGAAAAAATTTTTGTTTTGCTAGTTTTATCATATTGATTTGCTAAACTTTGCAAAATTTTAGTATCTGTTAATGTAGCATAGTTGATTTTGTTTGTGTCGTTATACAAATCCTGTTCATCATTAAGTGTTATTATAAAAATACAATTTCTTACATCAACAAATTGTTTTAAATTTTTATCGTAAAAAAAACCTGTGGACAACATCTCTTGTATTATATTTTTATTTTTTGAAAACATATTTTGAAAGTTTTGAATTTCAATGACAGCTGTGCGATCTTTAGTGACTATCATTGTAATAGGGCTTGGCGTATCGTTTTTATAAGAACCATCTACGCCATCCAAAATATCGTTTATTGTTGTATAAGCATTGCCGTCAATTATATATTTTTTTCTTGATATTGCTTGAGCAAAAACACTTGCTGCCTCAGATTTCCCAACTGCTGTTGGACCTACAAAAGTAATGACATCTGGTTTTTCTTTTGGAACTGTATTTGTATTAGACTTAAAAAGCGCATTTTTTATTTTCAAGCATGCATAGTCCTGTCCTATGATTCTTTGCTTAAACAAAGCTTCAAACTTGTTTCCAATTACATTCGCTGAAATTAAAACGTTTCTATTATTGTTTTTATTTCTTCCCATAATTTCTTCCTTATATTAGTGTCTCTGTTGATATTTCGTGAGCAAGACCATATTTAATTGATTCATTTAAATTAAAATAATGGTCATAGGTTATGTCCTTTCTTATTTGTTTTTTATTTTTTCCAGTCGCCTCAGCGATTATATTGATAATGAAATCATTTTCTTTTTCTAATCGTTCCGCTTCATGTTTGATTTCTTCTTGCTTTCCAACAACCCCTTTTGATTCTGACACTTCGTGAAGCATCAATTCCGCATTGTTTCTTATTTTTCTCTTATCCCCTTTCAAAAAGAGTAAAGCATGCGCCGAACAAACTTTACCCGCCGCCAACGTTTCAAAAGTAACCCCAAATTCTTTTAACGTATCAATTTCATCTGATATTGCGACACACGAGTCATAACTACCACCCACGGCGTTGCAAAAATAAAGTGTTATCTTTTTACTACCATTAACCAAATATAATGACAACAGACCAATTATTAACTCTGCTTGTGAGTGTGTTAACTCGCCCGTAATAGGAATTATGTTGTTTCGCACGTATAACTCCATTATCTCTCGTTCAACATAAAAAGTGTCCATTGTTTCTCCTTAATTAATTTTCAATTCTTCTTTTATCATATTTCGAAGCCAGTTATCTAGCTCTTCTACTTCTATCATATCTACTAACCAACTTTTCGCTTCTGCCAAATTATTTTCAAGAATTTTTTCTAAAACAAACTGTGCAAAGTCTATATATTGATTTTCAATTAACTCTTCGACGAAAGCCTTAACTTTTTTTAAAATCTTCTCGCTATTAATTGGGAAAAGTTCTAAAAGAAAAATGTTAATTCTCTCGGCTGAATTGTCTCTGATTTCAAAATCAATCCCTAACTTTTTATTTTCCTCTTCTGTGGCTATAGCATCGAAAAACGTTTTTCGTAGTCTTTTCAAAATTTCTAGCTGAAAAATTTCTTTATTAGTCATAAATAGATACCCCTCCGTTAATTTTGAAATTATTAAGGGCTTTTTTCTCAAAGCCCTTAATAACTTACTTATTTTCTGCGAGATTTATTTTCCTACCATTTTTTTTGCCAAGAATCTTTTTGAGAATTTCCATTAGCATCAGTATGTATTACGTCTATACGGTCCTTTTTATCAATCATGTGCCATTCGCTACCATCTTTATTGTGTATATGCATATAAGGCGCTCCATTTTTACACTTATCATTTGGATGAACACTTGTATAATCAACTTTGCTATTTGCGTCATCACTCTTAATACTATAGTTCTTGTCAGAACTAGAGGTTTTCCAATATTCTTTCATAATTTTTCTCCTTTCTTTGTTTTTTTAGGCTTACGCCTTTTTTGATTCTGTTTTTAATGTTTAAATTTACCTATCAGGTGTTTTCAACAATAAAAACTACTTGCCTTTAATTGGCGTTCAATAGGTATGATTAATAACAGTGTCATTTCTTTTAGCCATACGAAATTACCTCCTTTTTGTTTACAATTACATTCTAACATGAGATTTTTACAAAAACTATGGAGAAACGACTGTAAAACACTTTATTAACAACTTTCTTTTTGGTGTCTACAATTTCTTATGTTTTCATTTTATTTGTTTGTTTAATAAAATTTTTAACACCATTAATTATTTTGTTTTGAAACCAGATTGTATACCTTGCAACATTTTGTCGGTCTCCGCAATAAGTTGTCGCATCATGTTATACGCAGCATATGGATTTACAGCAAGTTTAGAATCTATCAATATTTTAGCCGTATACCCTTTTACAGTGATTGGCTCGCCTGTAAAACGTTTATGTCTCAAATAAAACTCAAATTCATTTTGCAATTCAATCGTTGCATTTAAGATAAACCTATCAGTTTCTTCTTGTGCTTCTTTTTGAGAGAATCTCAATTCTTTAACTAGGTAATTTTTAAGTATTTTCTTATCCATTTAATAAACCTCCTAAAAGATTTCTCCAATGTTCCCCTTGACGGAACGCTTGGTCTTCGCACGCTTGGTAACGATATTCGAGCCAATTCCCCCTTTTTGAATCATATGATATATAATGACGATAAGAGTAAGAAACTGGATCATCTGGATATCGCATTAGATTCAAGTACTGGTTGCGGTGTGTAAGCTCGTGTGCAAGGGTATCTACTAACCCATCTGACGATAACGGATTTTCATTAAGGTATTTTTGATTTAAATATACGGTATCATCCCCGTCCCAATAAAATCCACACTCGTTTTTTGTTGTTCTATAATATTTAATTTCTGGAACGGTATCCCAGCCAAATTCTTTCGATATTTGTTGAGCAAGTTCATAAATGGCATCTTTCTTTTGTTGAGTTGTCATTTTTGTCCATTGTTCATCCGAAAAATTCTTACTTGCTTCAGCAAGTGTTTTATCCGAGATAATTTTATTCATTGAAAGTTTTGGGAATAAGCCCGAAATATTTAATTTTTGATCTATTCTATTTGCACCCCTATAAACGAGCATGCCCGCAAACAACGCACTTCCATACCCAACTAGACGCGCATACGCAGGCGCACCAAGTTCTACTGCAACATCTGTCGCAACATCGTTCACCACTAGGGCTGCAAGACCTGTGATAGCCATTTTAGCGGTTTCCACAAGCACTACTCTTCCTATCGCAATTGTAGTCTTAAAAAAGCCAGAAGTCATTGAAACTACCCTGCCAACTGGCATAGTTAACTGATTAATCAGCGTTGCCGATAAACCAACTGCATGGTAAGTTTTTTGAGCATCTTCTTCGGATAATCCAAAACTTTTGAATAATTCAACGCCTAAATTTACGCTTTCGGAGGTAACATCTTGATTGTATCCAAAATCTAATTCTTGCAAGCCTTGAATTAACTCGCAACCACCATAAGCAACCGCTATACTTCCTGAAACAACAGCAACAGTTGTAATCAACGCTGGTGTAGCAGCCCCACATGTTGCTATTGTAACGATTGCACTTCCTGCAACAATAAGCGCTCCGGTTATAACTTGAATCCACCCATTCGCCACTCTTTGTTGGCTTAGTTCTTCAACAGTGGGAACTGAGCAAATGCTAACACCATCAGGCGACACAACGAGGAATTGATTACTTTCTAAACTCGCTTCAATTTTTTCTAATTCATCTATTGAATAACCGTTTACAAAGCTAATTTGCGAGTTCATTAGGTATTCATTTATGCTTTCTTCAACATAAATTATAACAGTGGCTATTTCCATCTGTGTACCGTTTTCATCTTGCAACGCAATTATATCTGAAACAGTTCTTCTAGCTAATTCGTACGCTTTCGCTTCATCTGAAAAATATGAGTTTGCAGAAATTGATTTATACTCTAAATTTTCCCAAAGATACTTGGTATTATCGTAGTCGAAAAGACTATGGATTGCTTCGTCATAGTTAGTTCGCTTATTTTCAAAAACCCCAATTTCAACCACGTAATTACTTGTTTGTTGATACTTCACGTATTTGCCAGAATATACAAACGAAAAACTTTCCAACAACGTAAACTGATTAATAAGAAAACTTGTGCCTTCTAAACCTTCTACGCAAGCGATTAACCCTTGCTTTACCATATCTTCAGTAATTTCAAGGTCATCACTTCCTAATTCTTTTAATTGAACGAACCCACCGTTATATATAGTTTGTTCTTCATCGGCTGCAACACTCCAGTCCGTGAAAATGTAACCAGAAATGATAGTCTCTTCATTAACATATACGTATCCAAACTGAGTCTCGCAACCCGTTGTCTTAACAATGTCATCTGCTATACAGCCTACAGCCATTGCATACACGTCCTCGTCGCTTATTGAATAAGAATAAGAAATAGCGTTTGACATGTAGTTAGCATAATTATTATACGTACTAGAGGAAAGACTAACTTCAAATATTTGACTATTATTATCTGCAATAGAATCATTAACAACTTTTTCATTAGAAACTTCGCTTGGAATATCGATGTTTATTTGTTGTTGATTAAACTTACAAGCCGTGCAAGAAAAAGCAATAACTAAAATAAGTATAAATGATATAATATGTGATAATTTTTTCATATTAATATTTCTCCTTAAACTCTTTTCTTTCTTTTGAAATGTATTGCTGTGAGTATAATGCAATAAGTGATTATTAATATAGCGATAGGTATTCCGATAATTAAAACCAACTTGCTATTTTGACTTGTATTGATGTTTTTATCAGTTAAGTCATTGAAATAATCAACTTGACTGTCAGCAGAATTATCACTGCCTTTATCTGTTAGATTTGTGTCTAAATGCTCAAAACTATTATCAACATTATCTTTCGTCATCGATTTTAAATGGATACCCGAAGTAGAAATATTTTGCATTTCATCTTCTTTGTTTTCTGCAATTATAATTTTGAATGAATAAGAGTAGTTAGCACGACTTTTAATAGTTATGGTATACTCCCCTTCTTCGTCCAAATATTTTTCTGCTAAATCCTTAAGTGATAAGACTTTAATATAACCTAGTTTAGATATAGTAACAATAGTTTCAGAATCATATTCATCTATACTTTCAATAAATTTAACTTCATTCTTCGCATTTATTGTAACCGTATTATTAGCATCAACCTTTGCAGAAGCATATCCGTCAGTTGTAGTATATGACACATTGATTTTTGCCGTATTACCAGTCACAAAATTTACGATGTAACTATTAGAACCAGCCCAATTATATTCTGTAATCTCATATTTCGCAGTTTTTTCAGGAAGAACACTGTCAACAACTATTTCAAAAGGAATTGTAATTTCTTCGCCAGTATCAACGTTTTTAGCCACAACTTTATTTACCTCGTAGTCTGCAGCCTGCGTAAACTTAAATCCATTGAGAATAACATCTACGGAACGAAGGTTGTCCCTTTCTTGAATAGAATTAACAACATAGATATCATTTTTAATAGACGTATTTTCAACATTCTTAATAGCTTCTTCTAGACTCATCACACCGTATTGCAATGTGTTGTCTATAGTAGCATAACTAACGTTTTGTTTTGATATTTTTCGAACTGCATCATATAGTTCCACTTTACTGTTATATGGAACTTTAACATTGCCATTCTCCCCTTTATAGAAGTATAATCCGTCTTTGGCGTAGAAATCTTCCACAAAGCGTAACTCGCTTTGATAGCTAAAGTCTTCTGCTGTTTTTAAGTCTTTGAAACAAAAAACATACGCCCCACCTCCAGCGGAGTAAACTGGCACGCTAAAAAAAGTTCTATTTAAGTTAATATTGCGTTCTGAACTAGTTAAAAGTTGTTTATTAACAGTAGGTGCATATGAGCCCTTATCTTGAACTTTCAAAAGGAATGAGAAGCATGCAATGTCTCCATTACCATCGTTTACGTCTCCAGTTGTAAACTCAAATGCATAATAGCCATTTTTCTTTAATTCGCCATCGAATTTATGGAAGCCATTCCACTTCGTGATAACAGCATCGCCATCATTAACAGCTTTTTCATCAGCAAAATATGACAACGAACCATATAACGCTGGCAAAAACTCAGAATTTGCATTAACAGAATACGTGGTTCCATTGCAATAAATTGGTAACTTGCTTGATGAATCATATATGCGCTTCTCTTGAGACACTATGTGTTCGCCAAAATATGATTCAAAAATGGTTTTTTCATCTATTATATATATGGTATAGGTTTTTACCATCCCAAAGACACTTTTAACCCTTATTTGATATTGACCTACTTCTGAAAGAACTTGTCCGTCTTGAGCCTTTTTAAAAGAACTTCCGTTATAAGAATAATCTATGTAATGAGATTTATTTTTAAGGAAGTCAAGCCTAACTTTGGTTGTTGATATTCCGTTATCAGCTAAGGAAACACCTTTGTGAATAATTTCAGCTTCTATATCTGATACTTCTTCGGGTAAATCTAATTTGTAGTTTTCAGTTTTATCGTTATACATGCCAATCACTGGAGTATCACTTGCAACATATACAATCGTCTCTTGCATGAGATTTATAACGTGGTCACTAAAAATTGGCTCTTCTTCACTCCAAAAAGGCCATATGATGTAGTTAGTCTTCGTGCCGGACCTGTAGGTATAATATGTTTCAGCAACCGACACAAATTTATATAATACACCTTGTGCAATATCTTCACCACTTGGAGTAAAGAGGACCTCTTGCCCGTTAATTTTAATAGATTGTGTCGCCTTTACCCAGGAAGAGCCTCTATTAAAAGATTTTAAAACAATAATTCCACCATTATTAATCTCGCCTATATTGTGTCCACAAACAACACTATTAGTGTCCAAACGAAGATGCCAAGTATGTCCACCATAATCTGACGAAGTGATATTTTGTTTATATTTAAAAGACAATTCTGAACCCGTTAATGCTACTGCTTGATAACCATTCCATTCCTTCATTGTAAAACCATCTCCCGAAACAGTTATCGTCCCCAATTGAGTTTTTCCGTTAGAAAACCTAGTAGTTTGATTATTTTTCGTAGGCGAATAACCAGCATTATCAACAACTTCGTGAATTGTGAAATTCAAATCTTTAGTTATAATGTTACTACTTGCGCTTGCTATGCATATATTAGAAGATAATAAAATAATACTTATAAAAAGTAATATCACCATACCACCAATACAAGCCATCAATAATGTTCTTTGTTTGATTTTACCTGCGTTTTTCATAAAAGTTCCTCCGTCGTTTTGTGGCTTAACTTTAATATAAAATCGAAAAAAATACAATATTTGGTAAGTAACACAATCGAACAAAATCGAACAAAAAAAGTTCACATATCTCTATGCGAACTTTTGAACATACAATATTATTTATAACAGCAACAACCTCACAATACTTTCTTTAACTCATTAAACTCTTCATCTGTAGCTATACAAAACTCATGCAACACTCTGATTATAATTTCTAATAGCTTTTCATCTTCCCGACAAGAGAAAATATCGAATATTTCTTGCGTTTGATCAATGCACTGCTGCCTATCCGCTGAAACTCTTGCTATATTCTCCATTAACATCATGCATTCATCTTCAAACTCTTCATTGTTTACCCATATACTAATAGGCCAGATTCTTGTTGCCTTATATTCATCAAAGGTTTCCTCGCTAATTTCTTTTAGTCTTTGTAACAAGTCTTTAGCTAATATATCTGAAAATTCATCTGTTACAAAGCATTTAAGCATTCTTATTTTATTTTTTACTTCTTCAAGCGAATTGCAACTTTCAATGAATTTAGAAAATAGTCGTCTTTCCTCTTTTGCTATTCTATTTAGGCTATATTGTCCTGAATAAACATGTAAATACTCCGTTGTCTTTTCTATTCTCTTTTCTTCCTCGCACCACAAATCTCTCAAGCTCTGCAAAAAACAATAAAATTCTGTTTGATTTTTTATTACTTCTTTCGACACATATATAAAATAATGTTCAACTATTTCCAAATTTAACTCATAATTTTTTTGTCCTATTCTAGTCTTTATATATGTGTTTTCAAAAAAGCCAACTAAAACTATTGACAATAATAAGTGTTCTTTTTCAATATAGTTATTAATTAATCCGTTTATTAAATCGTTAAAATTTTTATGTGTCTCAATTAAATTATTTATTGATTTATAAAATTCCATGCATACTTTACAGTTTTGCATATCTTCTAATTCATAAATAGACTCAGGTGCTCTACATTTTCTCCAAACACCTCTTAAACTATTAAAATAAATTTCTGATAATTTATGCCCTACTCTTATTAGCTCCTTAATATATCCTAAATTAATGGAAAAAAAGGATTTTCGCTCCTTAAGGATTCTAAGTCTTGGCTCATTAGGAATTCTTATTGCCGCTACATGCTCATCTTTAGATAACTTTTTTTCTTCTACTAATTTAGAAACTATGCCACTTTTGTTATTCCTTCCTATTGTTTTAAAAACTTCGTATAGTAATTCTTCATATAATTTCTCTATTTCAAGTCCAAAACGTTTTCCTTTCGCAGAAAAATTTTTAGAAAAAGTTTTGTTGATTTCTTCACACAATCCCCTTTTCATTGAATCGCTCAAATTATTAATTTCATTTTCCAATGCACCAGTTTTTTTGTTTTTGTATAAATGTTTTTTTAATTCATCCGAATATTGACGATCAAGATTCAAATACTGCTCTGATGTTTTCTGACTTAATTCGCCATAAGGTTCTTTTGAGACAAGCCTTATAAAATAGTTCATATATCTACGCCTACTAGACCTTATGCGAGTTATTTCACTACCACACTGACAAAGGTAATTTTCTTTATTTTTTTCGACTATATTTCCACACCTTTTACATTTGTACATTATTTTTTCTATTTTCTCAATATATTTTTTTAATAGAGATATAAATTCTCCAAAATTCTTATCTTGTATAGACAACTCTCTCACAATAACACCATCCATATTAGAATTTATTTACATTATATCATTAATTAAGAGCTTAGGCAAATATATTGCCAATTTTGATTTATTAAACAAATTAATACGACATAAGTTGTCATAATTACTATGTTATGATAGGACTATGGATAAATTAGCATATCATTACAATAAGAAAAAACTGCCCGCTAAAACAGAGGGTAAATATTTATACTATTATCCTTGCGATGATATTGAAAGCGCTACTGTTAAAATGGGTGGGCGTGGCTTTGTCACGATTGAAGTAACAGAAAAAGAATGGGAAGCCTTGATTGAGTTAGATAGGATTGAATACAACAACGAACATAAATATGTTCGTCACACTGTTCCTATCCCTGACTGTGAAGAAGATAATTTAACAGTTAAACAACAAGAACAATTTCACGTTAAAGACACTCCAATTGATACAGCCACAGCGGAATATTACGACAAGCAAACTCTTTATAGTCAACTCACCGAAGATGAAGAAAAAGTTCTTACTATGCTTAATGACGGCTTTACTCAAAAGCATATAGCAAGTATATTAGGCGTTACGCAAGGTTACGTTTCAATGATTAAAGCTCAAGCGCAATATAACTTGGATTATGCAGAGCAAACCATAGCCGTTAAAACTAATTCTACCGAATATCTATGGAAATGTTGGGACTTGTTTACTAGAAAGTTAGAAATGCCAATGTTTCTTGACGTAGAAATGGAATACGTTTTAAGGTATTTACATCCTAACGATATAGCACATTTTTTGTATTGGTATTATAGTTTAGGAGAATTTGTCCGTTTCTCTATTAGATATTATCTATATAATGAAGATGCTATTGAAAAAGAGAAAGCGGAATACCTATTAAAAGCAAGCGACCAAGAACTTGCTTGGTTTAACCAAAACTACGCTAACGCTGTACCTTTGGTACAAATCGTATATATCCGCTTGATAGACGAAGTTGAAAATCGTAGAAATCGTGGGCTACACGGTAATAACAAAGCAGCAGATGGCTTATACACTGCACTTGAAAAACTTGCTAAACGAGTAAAAATATCTCCCGAAGAATATTTTGAGAAACGTATTTATCCTATTATAGTTAATATACGTACTAGGCGAATAAAGCAGTTTTATCGCTTCTATTCGTGTAAGACACTAAAAAAATTAAATTATTTTTAAAAATTTTTCAATTTTACTAATATTTTCCCTCTTCTCGTGGCTTATAAGTAGAAGGGCTTATTCAGAACGATGACCTAATGAACAGGTTATCATTCTTTTTATTTCCTAATGAACGGGATTTTGTGTTGGAAATCAGCCCTCGGCAGAGCGAACGGGCTACTTCGTAGCCTAGTGAGATATGGCTATGCAATAGCCGTGTCAAAAAAACTAAACGCTCAACAAATAACTGACAATGGTCAAAGGAGGTGAAAATTATTAGTTATCAGGTAATTAGAGTTCAAAAGTTTACAAAAAATTCGCTCGGTAAAATCGGTGCTGAAACTGAAAGGACTTCTCGTAACAACCGAAATGTAGATATTGATACGGAACGAACTCCGCTAAATCTATATTTCAAAAAGTCCACAAACGGTATGAACGCCGAATGGAAAAGTATCGTAGAAAAAACAAACGCTACTTTTAAGGACACAAAAAAGTCAGTTGCTTTTGAAGGCATAATCGTAACGTCGGATAAAGCGTTCTTTGAAAAACTTGGTTACGTACAAGGCGAACAGCCACCACCAAAGGTTTTAGAGTTTTTTTACGACTGTTATAAATTCGTTCTTCGGGAAGTAGGCTATCACGGAACGGACGAAAATATTTTGTCTGCCGTAATTCATTTTGACGAAACTACACCACACTTGCAACTTTATTACGTGCCGATAGTAGACCAAGGCAAAAAGAAAGTTTACGCCAAAGGTAGTGACGGAAAAGTTTTGCGAAACGAAAAAGGCTCTCCCATACAAGCCAAAGACATAAACGGAAAAGGGATTTACGAGTACAACGCTCTCTCTTCCCCTAAGATATGCTCTTCTGACTTTTGGGAACAACGAGGCGGACAAGTTTCGTTTGGAAATTTACAAGACGATTTTTACGAGCAAGTTGCTTATCGCTATGGACTAGAGCGTGGCGAGATTGGAAGCAACAAAAAACACACAACTAAATACGAGTGGGAAATGAAAAAACTTGAAGAAAAGAAAAACACCCTTTCAAAAGAATTAAAACCTTTGGAAGAGTATTTGAAGGCGTTTGAAGATGCTATTAACGGCAAAAAGCCTTTCTTTAAGAGTGGACTTGAAAAACAAGTGGTCGGCTTAATTGCTAAATACAAACTGCTTGAAGAAGAAAAGAAAACGACTGATAAGGACAAAGCGTATCTCTTTACTGAACTTAGAAAATACGAAAAACAAATTCCCGAACTACAACAGCACAAAGAATTTGTTCAGTTCTTATCTAAATACGCACCCAAGGAACTTGAAGAAGTAAAATTGGTTGCTAAACAACGTGAAAATCTTTTAAGAAAACCCACGAAAAGAAAATTTAATGATTTTATAAAATATTAATCAAAAACGCTTGCTTTATTCCAAAAATTAAGGTAGGATACACAAACACTTTTGGGTAGCCTACCTATACCCCGATAAAAAGATTTTGAAGAAAGATTTTTATCGGAAAGGAAAAACAGGCAGACAAATCAAGCCGATAGAATATCGGCGGATAAATTTGCCTTGTTTTGACGCGGTAGGATACAAAACCAAAATTCCTAATGAACAGGATAAATCCTTAATTAAAGAGTAAAGCAAGCCACAAAACAAACCAAAAAAATTAAGGAGGAAAATTGTGGTTTATGGTTAAAGATTTACTAACAAACACAACGCACTTTATAAAGTGTAGTTTATTGGTGCTCTACCATCAGGAAAGAGAACATTGTATCCGCACAAATAAAAAATTAAGGAGATTTGAAAAGACATTATTTAGAAGAATTTAACAAGGTGGAAATTGACCTTTCCTCAAACGAAACGGAAACGACTCCGTTTGAAGCAGACAAAGAACTAATTAACAAAGTATCAAGCATACTTGCAAACAAAATTTTAGACTTCGCAAACCAAGGCGGAGATGTTAAAAACATAACGCCGAAAGACATTTTCGGCAAAAAGGAGGAATTATGAAAAAGAAAGCAGTAATTTACGCAAGATTTAGTTCACACGCACAAACCGAACAATCTATTGAAGGTCAACTACGTGAGTGCTATGATTTTGCAAAGAGAAACGACATTACCATTATCGCTGAATACATAGACCGTGCGCTTACGGGAACGTCGGATAAACGACCGCAATTTCTTAAAATGATTGACGATAGCAAAAAGAAACATTTTGAGTACGTGTTAGTTTATCAGTTAGACCGTTTTGCTCGTAATAGGTACGATAGCGCAAACTACAAAGCAAAGTTAAAGAAAAACGGCGTTAGGGTTTTATCGGCAAAGGAAAACATTTCGAACGACGCAAGTGGAATTTTAATTGAAGGCGTTTTAGAAAGTATGGCGGAGTATTACTCCGCCGAACTTTCACAAAAGACAAAGCGTGGCGTTAAAGAAAGTTTACTTAAAGGTCATTTTATTGGTGGCTACACTCTACTCGGTTATAATATCGTGAACAAAAAATGGGTAGTAAACCCCGAAGAAGCCGAAATTGTTAGAGACGTTTTCAATCGCTATCGTAACGGCGAAAAAGGAAAATCAATAGTCGATAGATTAAACAATCAAGGCATTAAGCCTAAAAACGGAAAAGCGTTTACAATGACGGGGATTTGCCGTATGATTCGTAACGAAAAGTATATAGGAATTGTGACAGTTGACGGGACAACCTATCCCGACGTTGTTCCACCTATCGTTGACAAAAGACTGTTTAAGGAGTGCAATTTGATTATGGACGGACACAAACATCGTCAGCGTGAAGTTTACCACGAAAACCCTTACATATTAAGTGGCAAAATGTACTGTGGGTATTGTGGCAACACAATTACAGCAGAGACGGGAACGAGCCACAACGGAAGAGTTTACCACTACTATAAATGTTTTGGAAGAAAGTCCGATAAAAATAGTTGCAGTAAGAAAAACGTTAAGCAAGACTATATTGAAAGCGTAGTTTTCGGCGCAACCGTTGAATACGTTTTAACACCGAAAGTCATTGATAAAATTGCTAAAACGGTGGTTGATAACTTTAACGCTGAAATTGAAAAGCCTACGGCATTACTTGCCTTTGAAAAAGACTTAAAAACTGTTAAAAAATCTATTGATAAAATCTTAACTGCAATAGAAGAAGGAATTTACACTAAGTCCACGAAAGAAAAACTACTAACTTTGGAAGCCACGCAAGAAGATTTAGAAGCAAAAATTGCCGTAGAAAAGGCTAAACAAATTAAGCCGTTAGAACTTGTTGACGTTAGGTCGTTTCTTAACTACTACGCTAGAAAACAGTATGAAAATGGGCAAGAAAAAAACGGGTTCTTT
>JAZSKQ010000005.1:0-7122 GCA_045534905.1 Christensenellaceae bacterium
ACGCTTTGAAAATATTTCGCTTTTAGCGAAATGTGCAAAGCATAAAACTTTGCGTAGCAAAATATCACTGCTTTTAGCAATATAACTTGCCGTTAGGCAAATATAGTTGTGGCGTAGCAATAATCCCTATCGCTACGCCACTAATCTCGACGGTTTTTTTGTATTTTAAATTTATTTCCACTCGTTGTTTTCGAACGACGCTATAACTAAGAAAGGCGTTAAGAACATAAAGAAGTCCATAGTTGGCGCTTGGTCGAATATTCCAGCAAAAGCTAAGCCTATAAGTAAAGATATATAAACCAATTTATGCATCGTCATTCTTCTAAATACCAGCCGATATTTTTCAAGATAGAAGTAAACGAGTATAGAAGAACCAACAACGCCCAAACTTGTAAGCCATTGTAAAGGGGTGTTATGTGCCAGTACAACGTAAAATTTTGCGTAAGTATTAGGTATATGTTCGTCTGCAACAAAGCCGAAACCGAAGTATGGATATTGTTGAAATTTCTTCCAACACCACGGCCAAAGCACTTGTAACCTACCGTTATCACCAAACTTTTCTAGCATTGGCTCTATTTGTTCTAAAATAAATTCTAAGTTTATTGCGCATAGAACCATAACGGCTGTAATTAAGCACGAAAACCCTATTATAAGTGCCTTGCGATTCGGCGATTTTATAACCATGATAACGGTTATAAATACGGTAACCACTGTGGCGGTAAAGTACATAGTTCTGCAAAAAGTCATATACACGCCGAAAAGTGGAATCAACCCAAAAAGCCAATATACCCAATCGTTCTTTTTACCAAGACCCAAGTAAACTGCACTGACTGCGCCAAAGAAAAACATTTCTGCAACAACGTTTATGTTTTGTGCGCCAAGATATACTACGTGTTTATCTATACCATGGAAAAAACCTAATCTATAATTACCTATTACAAGTTGCCCCGTTATTATTATAGCCCCGCAAAGAAATAAGTTTGGCAAATATTTTTTAAAATCCACCGTGAAATTTAAGGCAATAAAATACAAAACGTAAGTTGCCGTAAATAGACCTAAGGTTGCTAAAAAGTAGGTTAAATTAAATCTTTGTATTCCGCCGATAGAAAAAGCAACTATTGCGAAAATACAACCGACAAACATTTCTCCTTTTTTAAGCTTAATCTTTTTAGAGACTATATTCTTTATTAAAAACAACGCAAGTACGACCACTGCAACTGCAATGACCATTGCATAAAGTTTTACCGGTGCGCCCCAATTTATGTCTTCTATCATATACGAAACGTATAAGACCATTGGGAAAATATTCTTAAGGTCGTCGCAAAATAAAAGCATAAAAATAAACACGAAAAGATAGCAAAATATTAAAAATTCGGATATGCCAAGCATCCAACACAACACGCCGTAAAGCAATAAAACGGGTGCGGTAAAATAGTGCTGAAGAACACTTTTTATCCCTCTAATTATTAAATTTTCCTTCTCTTTACGTGTAAGCATTAAAATTTAACCGTTACTTTTTACTCTTGTAATTTTTTACTATTTCTTTATATTTTTCCAAAGCCTCGTCGGCAACGTCTTTCCAAGAACGTGACAAGGTTTTATACGCATTTTCACCTGCTTCTTTAACCTTTTCAGGATTGTCGCAAATATAAACCAACTTGTCCGCCAAGTCGTTAGCATCGTCTTCGCAAAGGAAACCGTTTACTCCATCAACTACTTGTTCGGCACTACACGACCCACGCACTACTACAGACGGAATTTTATGAACTGCAGCTTCTACTTTAGATACGCTTGCCATATCAAAGGTTGAAGGGAACAAAAATACGTCGCTTCTAAGATAATAACCTTGTAATTTTTTTCTGTCGTTAATGGAACCGGTAAAGATACAGTTTTCGGACAACCCGTATTTATTTACGATTTCTTTAAGCTCGTCAATATCAAAGCCACCGCCAACCCAAAGCATTTTAAAGTCTTTGTTTTTTTCTTTAAGAATTTTAAGTGCGTCGCAAATAAGACCTAAGTTTTTATACATAGCCATTCTTCCTACGAATAAAAACACGTTCTTTTGCCCTTCTAAGTTATGCTCGCTATTAACGGCGGAAATAAGTTCTTGCGCATTGTCCGGATAAACGTATTCCGTACCGTTTCTAACAACTTGGATATCGCCCTTATAGCCATATAGACGTAAATATTTTTTAGAGGCTTCACTAACCGTCCAAACGCTATCTGCGTTATTAAAAACCTTCATAATGTATTTAATCATCATTCGGGTTAAAACCTTGCTTTTAAGTACACGTGCAAAATCTTGATGATATTGCGTGTGCAAGGTAACTACTAACGGCACCTTTTTCTTTTTTGCAAAAGACAAAGCAAATCTTCCCATAGAAAACGGAGAGTGTGCGTGCAAAACGTCAAATTCAGCCTTGGCTATCTTCTTTTTGAATTTTCTATCTATAGCAGGCAATCCGTATCTATATTTTTCGGGGGCAGATACCGAACGGCAACGTATAACTTCAAAACTTTCGTTATCGATATAGCCGTCTTTTCTTTTAGGGGCAGGGGCGGCAACCGAACACTTTTCGGTGTCGTTTATATTCATTGCGTAATTTTTAACAACCGCAACAACGCCGTCCACAACCGGATAAAAAGCATCGCAAAGCTCCAAAATTTTTATACCTTTTTTTTCTTCGCAATTTTTAGCGTCTAACATATGTCACCTAAATTATTTCAAATTTTTAACAAACTCAGCTATTTTCTGTATGGCAGAGATTAAAGTTTTCATTGAATATGCGTAAGAACACCTTACGTAATACTTGCCAAATTCCCCAAAAGCATCACCCGGAACAACCGCCACTTTTTGTTCTTTTAAAAGTTTAGTTGCAAACTCTTCACCGTCAACGAAAACGGCAAGGTCTGCATTAGGATAACGAGCATTTTCGCTTAAAAGTTTAATTAGCGAATTTTTCAACTTGTCCATACAATTCTCTATTTTACGTTATATAAATCTTTTCATATTTTACCAACGAAAGGCTAATTTGTCAATATATTTGTTGCCTTTAAGCTTTGCTTATGATAATATATTTATATCGAAAAAAGGTGAATTATGATACGCATTTGGGCAAAGGTTATCTCTAACGACAAAATAATAAAACAATATATGTTTGAAAAAACTGAAATAATGGACTATTCTCAGTTTTTTTCATACGTAAGCGAAATTTGTAACAAACTTGATATCCCTACGCCAGTGATAATAAAAACTCATCTTTTTAACTACGCAAAATATAACGTTTTAAAACTTAAAAAAGACGACTTTGTAGAAAGCGTTAATTTTGATAGGTTGGTATTAGAAAACGCATTTTTGTAATTTATGAATAAAAATCTCCCGACTTCACATATTAAGTTTCGGGGGATTTTTTTATGAAAACTACTACTGTAATAGCATTTTTATTAGTGCTTGTCGGCGCTATCGTATGGCTTCTTGTAGGTATGTTCGATTTTAATATCGTATCTTACTTATTCGGAGTAGGTAGCGGTGCGATTATATCCCGAATAATTTATTCGTTAGTCGGAATATCCGCATTGTGGCTAATTTTCTATTGGATTGCATACAATCCTTTCAGAATTACAGACTAATCGACCAAAGGCAAAGCCCGCTTACTAAAAGCGGGCTTTGTTTTTTAGTTTCTTTATCAAAAATAAAATAGGCGTACCTACAGCGTAAACGCTTACCGATTGGCTAATTAGTAAAAATGCCACTTGAACGATATACAAAAATTCTAACTGACCATAACAAAAATACCAAATTATAGGTAATAAAAAGGCATTTAAAACTATTGGAAAAATTCCCCCAACGGTTATTTTTAACCAAGTAGTTTTAATCACTTTACCTACCAAGTAGGTAAAAATACCTGCCGTAAGCGTTATTACACTTCCAAGAATTACGTCAAAAAAGACGCAACCGGTAAGTAAGTTAGATAGCATGCACCCAATAAATAATGCGGGAATACTTTCTACCATAAAAAGTGGTAAAAGGGTTAATCCCTCAGATAGCCTAAACTGAATGCTTCCGCTAGCGACAGGAAAAGTCACTAACGATAGCACCACGTAAAGTGAAGCAATTACACCTGACCTTGCAAGTTTTTTCGTTGATAATTTAGCCATAAAAAAAGTCCTTTTTTACAGCCGAAAAAAGAACTTTTTGTTTTTTATTCTTTTTCGGTTGTTTTATAGAAGTGTTGTCCGAAAACCTTCTTATACGCATTATACTACTTTTAAATAATTTTTACAAACAAAACGAGCAGTCTTTATATAAAATTTTAAATTTATATTGACAAAATAATTAATCCGTTATATATTATGTTTATAACTACATAGAAAAATAGAGGCGCACGCTTTAAGATAAATCAAAAAAAGGTCTTGTGTTTTTTGGTGGGAAAGGAAAGCGTGCCGAAGAAAACGGTTAAACCTTACGCCGTTTATCTGGGGGTAAAGAGAATATCTTTATCACTGTCGCAAGTATTTGCGTTGGGCTATTGAACGAATGAACAAAATGCACGGCGTAAAACGTCGTGTTTTTTATTTTTACAGTCCTAAATTAGGACAAAGGAGAAATTTATGATAAACGAAAAGAAGTTTTTAAGCAAGAAAACGATTACCTTGCTAATAACTGCACTTGCCGTTATTACCGCATTGATTCTAATCGTTGTCACAGGGGCTGCACACGACCCGTGTGAGGTTTGCTCGGCTACCGGCGCTATCGGTGAAGACGTTTGCGAAACTTGTTCTGGGTTCGGTAAAGTCTTTTGCTCAATTTGGGCATTACTCCCCCCGATTATAGCGATTGCGCTTGCTCTTATTACTAAAGAAGTTTTCTCTTCGTTGTTCATAGGTATTTTATCAGGCGCTATACTTGCAGCAGACTTCGCACCACTTGCTACGGTTGACCACGTTGTTTCAACCGGTTTAATAGATGCGTTTGCTGGTACGGCAGGTATATTTATCTTCCTAATTGAACTTGGCGTTATAGTTGCACTCGTTAACAAAGCGGGTGGTTCTAAAGCATTTGGCGAATGGGCAAAGACACACGTTAAAACAAAAGTTGGCGCTGCACTTTGCACCTTTGTATTAGGTATTTTAATATTTATCGACGACTACTTTAACTGCTTAACCGTTGGTTCTGTTATGCGTCCTGTTACCGATAAACAAAAAATTAGCCGTTCTAAACTTGCATACATTATCGACGCAACTGCTGCACCAATATGTATGATAGCACCTATTTCTTCTTGGGCAGCAGCCGTTTCGCAATACGTTGCAGACGGACAAGGCTTTAGCCTATTTATAATGGCTATCCCAATGAACTTCTACTCTATTTTAACCTTGGTATTCGTTCTTTCTATTATTTTAATGAAGTTCGATTTCGGTCCTATGAAAAAGCACGAACAAAACGCAGAAAACGGCGACTTGTTTAGTGGAAAGCAAATTTCAGACCAAAACGTTCAACCTTGTTCAAACGGAAAGGTTTGGGATTTAATACTCCCTATTGCCGTTTTAATAGTAGCTTGCGTAGGCGCAATTATATATAATGGTATGGCTAACGGTGGTGCAAGTTTTGCAGAATGGTTCTCTAATACGGACGCAACCGTTGCTCTTCCTTGGGGTGGCTTACTCGGTTTAATCTTCTCTATAATTTATTTAGCGTTAAGAAAAACCGTTTCCTTTAAAGAATCAATGGAAGCATTGCCAAAAGGCTTTATAGCAATGGTTCCTGCAATTTTAATATTGACGTTTGCAACGGCATTAAAGAACATCACCGGCGTATTAGGTGGCGCACAATATATCGCAACTCTTATGGAAAAAGTTCCGGATACCTTAATGAAATTGTTGCCGGCAATAATATTTATCGTTGCTTGCATACTTTCCTTCTCTACAGGTACTTCTTGGGGAACGTTCGGTATTTTAATACCTATCGTTACGGCTATGTTCGGCTTTGTTGAAGGCACTGATATTTCAGAAGCACAAAACCTTATGATATTAGGTATCTCTGCTTGTCTTGCCGGCGCAGTTTGTGGTGACCACTGTTCACCGATATCCGATACCACTATCATGAGTAGTGCTGGTGCCGAATGTGAACACTTAAATCACGTTTCCACCCAACTACCCTATTCAATATTCGTTGCGATAGTTTCCTTCGTATGCTTTATCATTGCAGGCTTTATCCCGCTATGGTACGTAATGCTTCCGTTATCTATTGCTATAATGGTTGGTTCCGTATTCGTATTAAGATACGTACTAAACAAAAAAGAAGCAAAAGCAACTGCTAAAAACGACTAATTGTTTTTTGTAAAATTTAACCGCCAACGGTTTCGTTGGCGGTTTTTATTTGTTAAAAAAATATTTTGTGAGTATATCTTTTACAACTCATACTATTTTCATCAAATAGTTCTATGATTTTTTTATTTTATAATACCCCTCGTCAACACCGTCGTATTTATCTTCCACTATTCTCTTAATGGCTTTTAATATTTTATAACACTCTTTTTCTATAATTTCCACTATCTGTTCACTTTTATTAAAATTAATATTGTCCCAATCGTTTTTAAAAGCACATATCAATAAATCACGCCATAATTCCATAAATTACCTCTCTTTTAATATATGGGGACTATATCCCCTTAATAAAAAAGATTATAAACCCCATAATAATAAAAGTCAATATTGTGAGGGTGATTATGTTTAAATTTGATAAGTTATTTGAAACTATGAATAAAAAAGGCGTTTCCACCTACGCTTTGCGTGAAAATTGCATTATTGATAGCAAGACTGTTAGAAGATTAAGAAATAACCAAAACGTAGAACTAAAAACTCTTGATAGAATTTGCGAATATTTAGATTGTAAAATAGAAGACGTAGTTGAATTTGTAAAAAATTAAACTAACCGCCAACGGTTTTGGAGTTCCTATTAGGGAATTTTAATTTAATACAAAAGTATAGCCCACTATACTTCGCTTTTAGGCGAAATATGGTGGGCTTTTCTTATCCACAAAAGATTAAGTTAATATAGTGATATTTTTAGCCTTGTGGCTAAAAGTGATATTGTTTACGCAGTAAACAGTTTAGCCGAGC
>JAZSKQ010000006.1:0-4771 GCA_045534905.1 Christensenellaceae bacterium
ACGCTTTGAAAATATTTCGCTTTTAGCGAAATGTGCAAAGCATAAAACTTTGCGTAGCAAAATATCACTGCTTTTAGCAATATAACTTGCCGTTAGGCAAATATAGTTGTGGCGTAGCAATAATCCCTATCGCTACGCCACATAATTCCCGTGTTTTTTAATTGTTGGTATACACGGTATAAATTTAGCGTACCGTTGTATCGATTTTTATACCTTTGGTTTGCGTAGAACTAAGCACTTGAAAAAATTTATTATAATAATTTTTACGTTAGTATTAAAGAAAAAACGACGAAAACAAAATTCGTCGTTTCTTCTTGGTCTGAGTGACAAGAATTGAACTTGCGACCTCTTGAACCCCATTCAAGCGCGCTACCAAACTGCGCCACACCCAGATATTAAGTTTTTACGCTGGTGCGCCCGACAGGAGTCGAACCTGTGACCTTGAGAATCGGAATCTCACGCTCTATCCAACTGGGCTACGGGCGCAAAAACACAAAAGATTTTTGCTTTGCCGTTAAAAACGGCAAGCATTATTCTTCCGGACTGTCTAAAACGGTAATTTTTACTTGTAATACCTTTTTTACAGTCGCTTTCAGTACTTCGAAAGAGAGATTGAATTCTTCAAATTTCCGTCCAACGGATGGAATTTCACCTAAAACCTCTATAACGAATCCGCTCAAAGTGTTTGCGTCGTAAACGTTTTTATCGTCGTCAACACCAAAGAATTTAAGTGTATCGGAAACAGTTGCGTTTCCTAATGCAATATATTCTTTCTCGCCAATTTGTCTAAAGTAATTTACTTCTTCGTCATGCTCGTCGTATATTTCACCGACTAACTCTTCTAAAATATCTTCTAAAGTGATAAGTCCAAGAGTTCCACCGTATTCGTCTAAAACTATGGCAATATGCGTTTTGCTTTTTTGCAACTGCTTAAGCAATATGCTAATTTTTACGTGTTCAGTGGTATAATACGCATTTTGCAATATAGAGTCTATAGTCTTATTGCCGTTCATATAGGCACGATAAAAGTCTTTTTCGTGTATAGTACCTATTACGGTATCGATGCTTCCCTTATAAACCGGTAATCTCGAATAGCCCTCTTTGATAAATATGTTCTTTATGTCGCTTAAGGGCGTTTCTACGTCTATTGCGACCATATTGACTCTTGGAACCAAAACGTCACCAACTTCCAAATCGTCGAATTCTATAACCGAACGGATAAGATTGGTTTCGTCTTCACGCAAAGTGCCGTCTTCTTCAGCCTCTTCAACAACGGTTAAAATTTCCTCTTCAGTAATAACTTCTGCGTCTTTAAAACGGAAAACCTTTTTAAGTAACCATTTCCAACCGGAAAATACGAGATTTAACGGATAGAAGATATAGAAGAAAGGAATTATTAACGGATAAGAAAAAGATGCAAACTTTTCAGGTGCGGATTTTGCCATGAATTTTGGGGTGATTTCGCCAAAAATCAATACGACAATAGTTATAACCGCCGTAGATACTAAAGAAGATAACGCAGTATCACCAACTATAATCTTAGCAAACATTAAAGTAGATATAGTTGATGCTGATAAGTTTACGATATTGTTTCCTACAAGTATAGTGGAAAGCAATTTTTCGTAACCCTCTTCTGCAAGTTTAAGAATTTTACCCGCACGCTTGTTTCCGCTAGATTCTAACGTGCGCAATTTAATTTTGTTGACCGACGTAAACGCCGTTTCGGTTGCTGAAAAGAAACCGGATAAAATCACCAATACGATAAGAGCTATCAGTAAGGGCACTGTGCCATCAGGCATAAATTCTCCTTTACTTAAAAACAGAAAATGTAGGTCGTAACCAATCTTTTTCTTAAGGTTTACATCATTATAACCTAAATAAAAAAAATAATCAAGTGTATTTTGGGTTAATAATTGATATTTTTAACGTTTTATGTTAAGATGTTTTAGTAATAGGGAGACTAATATGGCTAAAACTGTTGTTGTGGGTCTTTCCGGTGGAGTGGATAGTTCGGTTTCTGCGCTTTTGTTAAAGCAACAAGGTTATAACGTTATCGGACTTTATATGAGCAACTGGGAAGAAAAAGACGAATGTGGACATTGTACCGGTGAAGAAGATTTTGCCGACGTGCGTCGTGTCGCTAATAAAATAGGTATTCCGTACTATTCGGTTAATTTTGCAAAAGAGTATATGGATAGAGTTTTTACCTATTTTTTAGAAGAGTATAAAGCGGGTAGAACACCTAATCCAGACGTGCTTTGTAATAGAGAAATTAAGTTTAAGGACTTTAAGGCAAAGGCAATGGAACTCGGTGCGGACTATATTGCGACTGGTCATTATTGCGACATATTGCATCAAGACGGGGTGCATTATTTACTTAAGGCAAAAGACCAAAGTAAAGACCAAACTTACTTTTTAAATCAACTTTCGCAAGACCAATTAGATAAGGTTTTATTTCCACTTGGCAAGTTAGATAAAACCGAGGTGCGTAAAATTGCGTTGGAATACGGTCTTGCTACTGCTCAAAAAAAGGACTCTACGGGTATTTGTTTTATAGGGGAAAGAAACTTTAGAAACTTCTTGTTAAACTATATTCCAGCAAAGCCTGGTAAGATTATGACGTATGATGGTACGGTTTTGGGCGACCATATAGGATTAATGTACTACACTATAGGACAAAGAAAGGGCTTAAACATTGGTGGACAAAAAGGTGACGACGGTGGGCGTTGGTTTGTTATTGAAAAGGATTTGAAAAATAATATTCTATACGTTGCGCATGGCGAAGAAGATAGGCTTTATAGTTCGGGGCTTATAATGAAAAGCATGAACTTTATTCCGTCTAAGCCAAACGTAAGCGTTTTAGAGTGTACCGGAAAATTCCGTTACCGTCAACCCGAGCAAGGTTGTACCCTTTACTTTAAGGACGATTATATAGAAGTTAAATTCAAAGAAAAACAACGAGCCATAACCGAAGGGCAGTTTGCAGTGTTTTACGACGGTGACAAATGTATCGGTGGTGGGGTTATAGAAAAAGCATTGTTTGATTAAAAAGTTAATTAGTTCGTGGTTGAGCAAAACTAAGGAGCCTTGTATTGCATCACTATGGTTGCTTGCAGATTATTTTGAGGTTGATATAGACTATTTGGTTGGAAGAAAGGACGATTAAAGCAAAAATTACATTCTATATATTATATAATGTTTATATAGATAATAAAAATGGTAGTAAATATAGACAAAAACTTTAAAACAGCCAAACGGATTTGTTTAAATTGTCTAAAAAACAAAAAATCTAAAAAAACTTTAAAAAACATTAGAAAAACGCTTGACTTAATAATTTATTTTAGATATAATCTCATTACCCTTTGAAATTAAGCATTTCGAAAGGGCAAAATCATTAGATAATAACAAGTGATTTTACAATTCGTCAAAACAAAATATCGTGTCAAATAACATAAAAAACACAATATTTTGTGGGCAAAAAAAAGTTTGAAAAAAAATTAAAAAAAATTAAAAAAACTTTGTAAAAATGCTTGACTTAGTAAAATGGTTATGTTATTATGTTTAGGCTGTCCGTTCGGGATAGCAAACGTCAATCGATATTGACGGGAGTAGCTTAAAAATTGAATAGAAGGAAATAAGACAAAATAATAGTTATTTTGAAAGTTTCTGTCAAAATCTTTGAAGTATATATGTACTTTAAAAAACAGTCATAAATTGACAATACGCTAATATAGCGAAATTCGTTAGAGCAGTTGAGATTGTAAAATCTCGGCTTTAAATAATTAAACTTAAGAGTTTGATTCTGGCTCAGGACGAACGCTGGCGGTGTGCTTAATACATGCAAGTCGAGCGGAGTTTGAGAAGCTTGCTTCTTAAACTTAGCGGCGGACGGGTGAGTAACGCGCGAGCAACCTGCCTATATCTGGGGAATAACACAAAGAAATTTGTGCTAATACCGCATATGACCACAGTGGGGCATCCCACAGGGGTGAAAGATTTATCGGATATAGATGGGCTCGCGTACCATTAGATAGTTGGTAGTGTAACGGACTATCAAGTCGACGATGGTTAGCCGACCTGAGAGGGTGATCGGCCACATTGGAACTGAGATACGGTCCAGACTCCTACGGGAGGCAGCAGTAGGGAATATTGGGCAATGGGCGCAAGCCTGACCCAGCAACACCGCGTGAATGATGAAGGTCTTCGGATTGTAAAGTTCTGTGATGGGGGACGAAGAAAGTGACGGTACCCCAAGAGCAAGCCACGGCTAACTACGTGCCAGCAGCCGCGGTAATACGTAGGTGGCAAGCGTTGTCCGGAATGACTGGGCGTAAAGGGTACGTAGGTGGCTATTCAAGTTAGTTGTGAAATCCCGGGGCTCAACTCCGGTGCTACAGCTAAGACTGTTTAGCTTGAGTGCAGGAGGGGTAAGTGGAATTCCTAGTGTAGCGGTGGAATGCGTAGATATTAGGAGGAACACCAGTGGCGAAGGCGACTTACTGGACTGTAACTGACACTGAAGTACGAAAGCGTGGGGAGCAAACAGGATTAGATACCCTGGTAGTCCACGCCGTAAACGATGAATACTAGTTGTGGGAGGTATCGACTCCTTCCGTGACGACGCAAACGCATTAAGTATTCCGCCTGGGGAGTACGGCCGCAAGGTTGAAACTCAAAGAAATTGACGGGGACCCGCACAAGCAGCGGAGCATGTGGTTTAATTCGACGCAACGCGAAAAACCTTACCAGGGTTTGACATCCTCTGACATCC
>JAZSKQ010000002.1:0-32318 GCA_045534905.1 Christensenellaceae bacterium
TGATAACTATGTTTAATAAAATTATTTCTTACTTTTTTGACTGTAAGGTTATAGAAAACAAGGAAAAGTCTATACCTAAGGAATTTACTTTTGAAAGTAAAAATAAAGTAGAAGAAAGACCTTTGAAAAAATATTTCTCGGGTCTTAAAGGATTAAAAAATTCAGTTACTTTTTTTGAACGTGTTCAAAAAGAATATCGGCAATCTTCTGACTTTTGTCGCAGACAAAGTCGTCTATAATCATATTTTTTATATAGTCTTTATTGTTAAAAAGAGCATTTGCTTGATATACTAATGATTTAGGTGTTAAAGAGTTTTGATTAATTACCGTTATTAAGCCTTTTTTTTCAAAATATTCTGCATTTAATATTTGATCCCCACGTGACGTACCTTTGGGTAGTGGGATAACTAAGCACGGTTTTTTAACTGAGGATAATTCAAAAAGTGTATTTGCACCTGCTCTTGTTATACAAACGTCTGCCATAGAGATTATTTCGTCCATTTTATAAACAAACTCTATTTGATAATAATTTTGCTTTTCTATATTTTTGTTTATATTACCTTTCCCAACTATGTGTAAAACGTTAAATGTTTTAAGTAGGTCGTCAAGGGCACTGATAACCGTTTCATTTATATAATAAGAGCCTAAGCTACCTCCAAAAACAAGTAGTACGGGCTTTTTTTGATTAAAGCCGTAAGAACTTAAATCAAACTTTGTTTTTTTAATTTTTCTAATAGGTGAACCGACGTAAACACCGTTTTTCAATGTTTTTGTAGTTTCGGGAAAAGAAGTTAATGTAATATTTGCAAATTTAGAGCAGATTCTATTTGCAAGCCCGACTGATAGGTCGCTTTCGTGTAATACTATAGGTATTTTCCTTTTTTTAGCAGCTATTACCGTTGGTACCGAAACAAAACCACCTTTAGAAAATATTATGTCAGGTTTAATTTTATCAAGAATCTTACCAGCTTCTATAATACCTTTACAAAGTTTTGTTGGAATTGTAAAATTATTTATAGAAAAATTTCTTCTGAATTTTTCACACGTGACAGAATGATAAGGTATTTTTGTATTTTTTATAATTTCTTTTTCCATACCCGATTTGCTACCAATATAATGAATTTCTTCAAAATATTTTTTTAAATAGGGTAATAATGTAACGTTAGGAATACAATGTCCGGCGGTACCTCCGCCGGTTAAAACTATCTTTGTCATACATTATATAATATGCGCTATATTTTAAAGGTGTATTCTCTTTTGTTAAAATAAAAAAATACCCCGACGGATTTATCTGTCGGGGTAAGTTATTTAGAAATAAATTTTTCTAATTATTCAGACTTTTCTGAATCGGAAGATTCTTCACTGCCGAAATCTTGAACGTCACCATAAACGTAATCTTCGGTGGTTTCCTCAACTGTTTCTTCAACAACTTCTTCAGTAGTTTCTTCTACAGTTTCTTCTGATGAATCTTCTATAGATTCGTTATAATCATCAAGATCGTCTAAATCTTCCTTCTTAGAAGCGGTAACTTTTTTAGCCGTTTTAATTCTGCTAGTTACCTTGTAGTGTGATACACCGTCTTTCTTATTAGCAACACGTCTTCTGTGTACTTGTTTAAGAACTAATGCGATTAATGCAAATACGATAACAACACCAAGTAAGATAGAAGAGAAGGATAGCCAGAAGGTTGACGGGTCAGTAGTTGCAAGACATCCGGTTTTTTCTTCAGTCGAATCATCTTCGTTTGCATACGGATCGATAGCAACAGGGTCAATCGTATTATATATTGCGTAAATTGCACCACCGTCTAAAGTAAGTGCTTTAGCCCAAACGTAGGTTGGGTCGTAAGAAACTAATTTATCGGGGTCTTCAGAATTGTACTTAATTTCGATTGCGTCTAATTTACGTTGATACTTAATAGCGGTATCGATAAATTCTCTACCAAAACCTTGAGTGAAAGCTCCGTCATAAAGTGGATTGCCTAAAGTGGTGTATGCATCACCAATGGTTGCAGGTTCATTAAATGCGCCGGTTAGGGTAGAAGATACAAAGGTTTCGCCTTCTATAAAGCTATCAAATGCAAAGAATACGTAACCTTGTGATTTAACTTGACCGTCACGGCTACCGTTCCAAAGTTCAAGTCTTAAGTTCTTAGCAGAAGCACCGTTTGCGATATAGAACGTTAAGGTGAGCCAACCATTAGAATCCATATTGTCAGCAGTAATGCCTTCAAATGAAAGCTTTTGAGAGAAAGCTTTGTCATAAGTTACATCGCCAGCTACGTTACCTTTTTCGAATGACAATTCAGCAATAGGCTTGTTTGCAATAGAAGTATCAACAACGTAGATAAATGCTTTTGCTTCACCTGTTACTCTAACCTTAACTGATATTTTTGCGTTAGCACTTTCTGCAATAGAGAATGAGTTGCCTAAGAAACCGTAAGCGTTTGCAGTTTTGTTGTAAACCATAATGGGTTGAATTGATTTTTCACCGATATAATTTAATGCTGAAGCAATAGAAGCTTTTTCATCAATAGTTAAATCGGTATAGTTGTTAAGATATTTGCTATTGATAAGACCTGCAAGACCGTAATCGTTACCACTTCCACTTCTATCGTTAATTACGTTAACTGAACTATCTTCTTTAATGTAGGTGTGATTTGGTTCTACGCCAGTGTAACCGTTGATGTTTGAAACCTTATTAACTGCACCACCAGTTGAGCTGTTCGATGCGGAAAGAGCATAGGTGTCGTTATTTTTTGTGGAATGCGTATCGATTGAAACACTTGAGCCTACGCTTGATAAATATGAATAGAAGTCATATCCTTCAAGTTCTTGTTTTTGACCGTTTTCTACTTTTGGATTGCCAGTTGCGTCTTTTTCAAATTGATAAGACTTACCACTTGCCATTTTTACGTTAGAAATCATTACGTTTCCGGTGGCAAAACTGCTTTGTACGTTACTATTTGTAATGTTAGTTAATCCAACGATAATCATAATATCAAACGTTTCAGTGGTGATTGATGAGGTTGACGGAGTATCGTTTTTAACTAAAAGATGGCAACGCTTAGTTTCGTTTGCAGTGTTAAAGTTGTTTACAGAATGTTCTTTACCGTCTTTATCAACAACAAATACGGTTACGTCAGTAGAATTTAATCTGTTTAATTTATTTTCAATATCAAATGAGATATAGAAATATTCTTCATTTTGAACCTTGAATAATCCAGGAATTGATATTTTAGCAAAATAACTTGCGTTGAGTAAATTATCAAATTTTATAACGCCTTCGTTAATTACAACGCTACCTTTACTATTTTCAGCACCAAATTTATCAACCGTAGTTCCGTTTATTGTGTTTGAATATAAGAAATCACCAGTTACTTGTGCGTCAGTAAGAGTGTAAGCAGTCGTATTGGTTTTGTAAGTTTCCGATTCTTCGGCAACTAAACTATAAAAATATGCGTATTTATCTTGTTGAACGCTTTCAGATAAAACTTTATCAGAATTATAGTTGAATACAACTGATAGAGGTTCAACGTTATTAACTAAAACGTCTTCAATAGCAACTTCTTCATAAACAACGTCATCAATAAAGGCTGTGCCAACAACGTTATTGGTTACTAAACCTTCTTTGTTGCAATAACCTAATGCAAGAGATAAGGTGACGGTAGTAGTCATATCCGAATCTGCTTTAACGTAAATGCTATATTGCTTCCAACCATTCGTGTTATTAATTCCTTTAAGAATGTAGGGAGCTTGAGTTTGAGCGTTAACACTACCTTCAATTCTTGCATTAAGGAAATAATCGCCGTAGCCAACCAAGTTGGATGCGTTTACGTAGAAAGAAATCTTACCATAGGTACCTTTTTCAAGAGTAATTGTGGAAACAGAAGTAATATATTGCGCAGTGTTCCAAACTTCGTTAGTATAGTTGTTAATCATTAAAACGTGCGAACCCTTAGCACCGTCGTGTACACCGGGGTTTGGATATGCAGGTAACAAGTAAGTGTCAACTATATAAGCCTTAGCAATTTCTTCAATTTCTTTTTCAGACTTGTCGGTATTTGCCGTTGCTTTGTCTGCAACTATTTGAGATTTTTTGAAGTTAAACTTGGTTTCAGCATAAGTTAAATAAGTTGAATTATCAAGTAAACCGCCTAAAATCTTTTTGTAGTTGTTAGTTTCAGTATCAATTACACCTGATGGCATTTTTGAAGATTCTGAAGAATTTTCAGTTGAAACAGAAGACCAACCTGTAATCGAGGTTTTTGGGAAGTCTTTAAGTTCTACGTCAGCCAAGCCGAATTCAAAAGAACCGTTATTAATGTCTGCGGTATCTGTTTCTTGCTTGGAATAAGTGGTTTCCGTTTCGGTATCGTCTTTTTCTTCACTACCACAAGCGGTAAAAAGGAAAGCCGAAAAGGTAAAAACACAAATCAGTGCGAGAAGTAATACGAATTTTGCTTTGATTTTGCTAAAAATTGTTTTTGCCGTCATATTTCACCTTTATAATATTATTTTGTTTTGTGGTATAAATCACCCACTCTCATTTACACGAAAAATATTATACAATACTTTTTAAGCAAAATCAACCCATATTAAACAAATATTTTATTTTTTTAAATAATAAATATATAATTATTGCAAAAAATACAAAATATGAATAGAACGAAAAGTATTGTTGATAAAAATAAAGTAAAATCTGAAAAAAAATCACTCAGTTTATACTTTCTAACAGGTGCTATTGCTGGATTTATAAACGGACTTTTTGGAGGCGGTGGTGGGATGATAGTAGTTCCTATGCTTACTAAACTATTAAAATTTCCGGAGAATAAAGCACACGCAACTGCGATTTTAATAATTTTGCCGTTTTCTTTATTGAGTGGACTATTTTATGCCTCTTTTGGTCACGTGAATTTATCAGTATTGCTACCGTGTGGTATCGGTGTAATTGGTGGGGGTTTGATTGGGGCGATAATCTTAAACAAATTAAACTCTAAATGGATAACCGGAATCTTTTCTGTCGTTATGTTTTTTGCTGGCGCAAAGATGTTGTTTTTTAAGTGAGGTAAAATATGGATTGGATATGGTATGTAATTTCAGGTGTTTTAGGTGGCGTACTTGGTGGAATGGGTATGGGTGGTGGAACAGTTCTAATTCCATTATTAACGATTTTTAACGGGGTGGGGCAACATACTGCACAAGCAGTAAATTTAATTGCATTTATTCCTATGGCTATCGTTGCATTGATAATTCACGTAAAAAATAACGCAGTAAACTTTAATAAAGTTATTTTTATAATTTTGCCGGGAGTTATATCTTGTATAGTTGGTTGTTTTCTTGCTAAAAACGTAACAGGTGAACTTTTAAAAAAATTTTTCGGAGGATTTTTAATTTTACTATCCATTTTTCAATTTGGTGGAATTTTTAGTAAAAATAATAAAAAACAATAAAAAAACACGTTTTTTTTATATAAAATTCGCCTTGAAAAAAAGTTTAAAAAACCCCCTTTACGAATTGAAAAAAGTGTGATATAATGTAGAAAAAAACAAGGTGAATTGAATGGAAAACATTGCGATTATTGATTTAGGTTCAAACACGGCGAGGCTTTTAATAGTCAATGTTAAAGAAAACGGACATTTTCAAATCGTCGACCAACTTAAAGAATCTCCAAGGCTCGGCGAGGGGATGGAAAAGGACGGGTTTTTGAAACCTGCCCGTATTCACGATACTATAAGAACTCTTAAACTTTTTAGAAAATTATGTGATTCCAACGGCATTGAAAAAATTATTGCCGTTGCTACTGCTGCCGTTAGACGTGCAAAAAATCAACGTAGTTTTTTAGATGAGGTTTCTGCAACCTGTGGAATTAAGTTACACGTTCTAAGTGCTGAAGAGGAGGCTCTTTACGTATATCGTGGCGTTATTAACACTATGGATATTCCAAAGGGTTTAATCTTGGAAATTGGTGGTGGAAGCACTAAAATTATCTATTACAATAGAAGAAACTTGCTAAATCACGAAACTTTGCCGTTTGGTGCTATTAACTTGTATGAAATGTTTGCTGATAAAGGTTTGTCTCAAGCTGAACAAGTTGAAAAAGTAGAAGAATTTTTTACCGAACAGTTAAGTAAAATAGAATGGCTTAAAGAAGTTGACCCTGAAGTTCAAATGATAGGTGTTGGTGGTTCTTTCCGTAATCTTTGCAGAATGACTAAGATTATGAAGAAATATCCGTTAAAAAATATTCATAATTACGTTATTTCTAATACTGACTTTAATCACGTTTACGACCTATTAAAGTCGCTTGAACTTGACAAAAAGAAAAAGATTAAAGGTTTGTCAAGTGAACGTGCTGATATTCTTCCTTCTGCTTTTGCTGCGATGTCTGCATTTAAAAAGTATATGAACTTAGAAAATACGGTTATAAGCGCAAGTGGTTTAAGAACGGGTTTGTTGTTTAATTACGCAGTGCCTTCTACGGCAGATAAGCCTATTTCAGACGTTTTAACCTATAGCCTTAGTGGTATTGCAGATTTTTACGATTGCAATATGGTTCACGTAGAGCAGGTGGTAAATTTATCCGTTCAATTATTTAGGCAGTTAAAAGTATTACATAAATTTCCAAGGCAACACGTTAAAATATTAAAAGCTGCGGCGTATCTTTACGAGTGTGGTAAAAAGGTGTGTTTCTACAACTTTGAGAAACATAATGGCTATATCGTACTTAACTCTAACATAAACGGAATAAGTCACAAAGACTTGGTTTTGGCATCTTTTATTGCTTCAAATACGTCGTTGGAAGATATTAATCCATTCGATTGGGCTAAATATAGAGAACTTTTGTGTGATGAGGATATAGAAGTTATTAAAAAGATGGGTGTTATTTTGCGATTAGCATATGCTTTTGATAGAAGTCTTTCTTCGGTTGTAAAAGGTGTTAATTGTGATATTTTGGGTGAGTCCGTTATACTTAAAACCGAAGTTGACGGTGATGCTACTTTAGAAATTAGTTCTGCTGAAAAGATAAGCAGTGATTTCAGAAAGATATTCAAAAAGAATTTAGAAATCTTATAAAGTTGATTAACAAATGCAAGCGCTGTGGTTTCACGGCGTTTGTTTTTGAAAATTCGGAGGGTTTTGTGGATAAACTCGTAATTCATTTAGATAGTGGTTATACTAATATTTTCAAACTCGGTTCCGGGGTTGTTTTGAGTGAGCCTACCGTTGTTGCGGTTAGTTCCGATGAAAAAAAGTCTATAAAAGCAGTTGGAAATGAGGCGAAGAAACTTATAGGCAAGACTGCTGAAAATACCAAAATAATTTTTCCGGTATTTGAAGGTGAAATAGTAAATGAATCGGCATGTATTTCCATGCTTTCTGATTTTTTTAGAAAAATTGAACTAAAAAGCAGAGTTTTTGGAAATGAAGCTATTGTTGCTATTCCTTGTGGTGCAACTTCAAAATCTATTGAAAAATATGCAAACGTCGTAAAAAATGCTGGAATTAGTAGGTTGAAGTTTATAGAAGCTCCGTTGCTTTCGGCATTTTCTCAAAATTTACCTCTAACCGAATCTGCACCGTGTTTTGTAGTTGATATGGCCGGAGGCGCAACGAGTATAAGTGCGGTTACAAAAGAGGGTGTGATTGCCGGATTTTCAGTTAATTTTGGTGCAAATAACATATCTACTGATATTATTGACTACGTTGCTGAATATTTTTCTTTACAAATAGGGCTACTTTCAGCTGAAAGGTTAAAAAATGAGATAGGAAGTTTGGTTGAAAACGACGGTTTATCTACCGTGATTAATGGAAGAGATTTAAAGACGGGTGTTCCACGTTCTTGTTCCATAAAGGCAATGGATATTTTGTCGGCAATTAAAATTTATTACGATAAAATTGCCGAAATCGCTAATTCACTATTAGTTAAACTTCCACCTGAAGTATCTGCTGAAATACGAAATACCGGAATTTTCTTATCTGGTGTCGGTGCTAAAATTTACGGACTTTCTAACTATTATTCGGAAAAATTTAACATGCTTATAAATATTCCAAATAATCCAGAGTATTCCGTTGTTCTTGGTGGTGGTGTTGTTATAGCCGACAAAGAGTTGTTAAAGAAAATTTCTATTAAAATAGATTAATTGTTAAATATTTCCTATAACTGTACTTTTTTCGATAAAATCGTCAAAAAGGTGCAGTTATTTTTTTGCTATATTTTTCCTGAAGGAGATAATATGGCTAAAAAAATTGTGATAACTTCGGGTAAAGGTGGTGTTGGAAAAACTTCAGTTACGGCAAATTTAGGTATTTTTTTATCAAAAATGGGTAAAAAGATAGCTCTTTTCGACGTTGACTTTGGTCTTAATAATTTAGACGTGGTATTGGGAATTGAAAAAAAAGTTGTTTTCGACGTGAGCGACGTTTTAGATGGTAGGTGTAGATTAAAACAAGCCTTAATACAGCATGAATTTTATAAAAATCTTTATGTATTACCGTCTGATAAAATAAATTCTTTATCTAATTTAAGTGGTCAAAACCTTAAGTTAATATTAGAAAAATTTTCATATTCTTTTGATTATATTTTGATAGACTGTCCTGCGGGGATAGATTTAGGCTTCCATAGGGCAGTATCTTGTGCTGACCAAGTTTTAGTCGTTGTAACACCAGATTCAACTAGCATAAGAGATGCAAGTAAGGTTTTAAGCATTATAAAAACATACAAACCAGAATATAGTGGATTGATTATAAATAAGGTTCGTGGTGATTTAATTGTGGGAAATAAGTCTATGCATCCCATTGAAATATCCCGTATTCTTAAAACGGAATTGCTTGGTGTTTTGCCTGATGATGACGATATTATGTTTTTATATGATAGAGGGCTTCCAAAAAAAAGTAATTCTTATAAAGCTTATAGAATTTTAACTGATAATTTTTTATCTGGAAAAAGAAAAATTTTTGATACTTGTAATAAATACACTGGTTTTTTTGGGAGTATAAGAAGGGGGATTAAAAGTAATATATGAAAAGAAAAGAATTAATAAGAATAAAAAATATGTTACAAAGAGATAATTATAACGTTACGGATAATTTTACTAAACTACTTATTGCAGATTTGACAAGAGTTTTAAGTGAATATTTTGATTATTCGATAGAACCAAGCTTTGAATTTGTAAAAAAAGGAGAATTGGTTTTTATTAATTCGATTGTTAAAATAGAAAATGTAAAAAGATTTGAATCGTTAGTTAATAACTAACAATTCTAAATCTAATTATGCGTGACAAAATATTGCGGTGGGAGGCAAAAATTGATTTTTTTGGTTGGTTTTTTTGTTGGCGCTAATTTTGGATTTTTACTTTTTTCACTTTTAAGTGTTGTAAGAAAAAAATAACGTAAATAAGAAATGTTTCCATTGACTTTACAAAATATTTAATATATAATATTAAAAAAACAGTGGAGATTACTTATGGAAAAGTATTTTTTAGCTATTGATATTGGCGCGTCAAGTGGCCGTCATATTTTAGGTTCTATCGTTGATGATAAAATAGTTTTGGAAGAAATTTATCGTTTCAAAAACGGTGCTATCGATAAAAATGGAACCTTAGTGTGGGATATAGATAACCTTTTTAACAGTGTTGTTGAAGGTATTAAAAAATGTAAAGAAATAGGAAAGATTCCTTATTCGGTGGGTATTGATACCTGGGGTGTTGATTACGCTTTATTAGATGAAAACGATAAACTTATTGGCGACGTAATCTCTTATAGAGATTCAAGAACTTTAAGCGTTATGGATGAAGTGCATTCTATAATTCCATATGAAGAACTTTATTCAAGAACTGGTATTCAAAAGCAAGTTTTTAACACTGTTTATCAATTATATTGTGATAAAAAATCTGGTAAACTTGAAAAAGCTAAGTCTTTTTTAATGGTTCCGGATTATTTGCAATTTTTACTTACGGGTGTTAAGAAGAATGAATATACAAATGCTTCTACAACAGCTCTTCTTAACGCAAAAACTCGTGATTGGGATTATGAAATTTTTGATAAATTAGGTTATCCAAAAAATATTTTTTCTAATCTAACACAACCTGCTACTTTGGTTGGTGAATTTAGTAAGGAAATTCAAGAAAAGGTTGGATTTAATGCGATAGTTGCAATGCCGGCAACTCATGATACTGCAAGTGCTGTTATGGCTGTTCCAGCATTCGATTCACCTCTTTATATTTCAAGTGGCACTTGGTCGTTACTTGGCACCGAAACCCAACAAGAAAACGTTTCAATGGAAGCATCAAAAGCATGTTATACTAACGAGGGTGGCTATGGAAAGAGTGTAAGATTCCTAAAAAACATAATGGGTCTTTGGATGATTCAAAACGTTAAAAAGGAATTTAACGATGAGTATAGTTTCGTTGACCTTGCAAATGAGGCAAGAAAGTCTATTGGTTTTGATAGCATTGTTGACGTAAACGACGCTTCATTCTTTGCACCAAAATCAATGATTCAAGCAATTAAAGATTTCTGTGCAAATTCTAATCAAAAAGTTCCAGAAACCGTCGGTGAAATTTCACTTTGCGTCTATGCAAGTTTAGCAAAAGAATACGACCTTGCAATTAAACATTTAGAAAATATTTCGGGTACAAAATTTAATGAAATCAACATTGTAGGTGGTGGTTGTCAAAACGTTCTTCTTAACGAATTGACTGCTAAAGCCACTGGAAAAAAAGTAATTGCAGGTCCGGTAGAAGCTACGGCAATTGGTAACTTAATCTCTCAAATGTTATATTCAGGCGAGATTAAGTCGCTTATAGAAGGAAAAGAACTAATAAAACGTTCATTTGAAATTAAAGAAATAAATTGTTAAGGATTTTCGCCGTAAATTGTTTTACGGCGAATTTATTATATGAATTCATATTTTAACGTTTCGTCATCTACCGAAAACACTATAATTATTAAACGTTCAAAATTTATTTGTAACGTCGCAACGGTAAATGATGAACAAGAAGCAAAAAATTTTATAGAAAGCATAAAAAAGAAACATTCTTTAGCGACGCATAACTGTTATGCGTATATTGCCGATGAAAAAGGGCTTGTTCAAAAATTTTCAGATGACGGAGAGCCTCAAGGAACGGCAGGTATGCCTATGCTTGAAGTGTTAAAGACAAGAAAATTTTTTAAGACTGTTGCCGTGGTAACCCGTTATTTTGGAGGGGTGTTGCTTGGTGCAGGTGGGCTTGTGCGTGCCTATTCTTCGTCGGTTTCAGAGTGTTTAGATGTTTGTAAATCCATATCTATGGAACTTGCCACCGAGTTTAACGTAAAACTTGATTATAACGTTTATTCTAAGACGGTAGGGTTTTTTAATAGTGAAAACGTAAAAATAATAGATACTGATTTTTCTAACGGTGTATCACTAAATTTGGCTGTTAAAGAAGATTATAAAAAAACTTTTGTTTCTAAACTAATTGATATTTCAATCGGTACTGCTAAGATAACTGAATTGTCAACAAAATTCATAGGATTTTAATTATAATTATGTCTATAATAACGTCTGTAAAAATTCAAGAAAAAGATAAAAATCGCTGTAACGTAATGGTTGACGGCGAATTTTCTTTTTCGCTTAGTATTGATTTGATTATAAAGTATGGAATCAAAAAAGACGTTGATATAATTAATCTTCCTATAGATGAAATAAAAAAAGAAGATTCTAAAATTTATGCGCTAAATCTTGCCGTTAAATACGTTTCAAAGACATTAAAAACTAAGAAACAGGTCGTAACGTATCTTAACAATAAGGGTTTTGATTATGACGTCATTTCTTTTGTAGTGGACAAACTTAAAGAATATAACTATATCAATGATGAGGAATACGCTAAACGATATTTAGAAACGAAGTCTAATAGCGAGGGTAAACGTCTTTCTGATTATAAATTGATGATGAAAGGCATAAAAAAAACTGATATTGATTCGGCAAGAGAAAACGTTGATATTGATTCTAAAGAAAGTGCTTTTTTGATTGCACAAAAAAAGATAAAAAATAAAGAAATTACAATAGAAAACCTATCAAAAGTTTATAGATATTTGTTGGGCAAAGGTTTTTCCTACGAGGAAGCAAATTTTGCAATTTCCAAGTTAAAGGAGGACGTAATTGATTAGGGTTTTGTCATCAGAGCAAATGCGTGAATCTGATAATTTTACTATTAACACTTTAAATATTCCGTCTTCCGTTTTAATAGAACGTGCCGGCAATGCAGTGTTTGAAGAAATCACGAAAAGGTTTAAAGGTGGACGTGTTTTAATCGTAGTTGGAAAAGGCAATAACGGTAACGACGGATTAGAGGTTGCGCGCTTACTAAAAACTGTTCATGGCTTTAACGTTGCCGTTTTTAAATCATACGAGCCGAATTTTGAAATTTTTAACTTAAAATTTGATATAATTATTGATTGTTTGTTTGGCATAGGTTTAAGTAGAAACGTTGATGGTGAAAACAAAAAAATTATTGAATTAATTAACGAAAGTGGTTGTTTTATTATTTCTTGCGATATTTCAAGCGGTCTTAATGCTAATAATGGGTTGGTTATGGGGAGCGCCGTTAAAGCACACGTGACCATTGCAATTCAAGAGTTAAAATACGGGCATCTACTTAACGACGGAATAGACTTTTCGGGTGATATAATTGTTAAAGACGTTGGTATTGCTGTTTGGGAAGAAAATTTTGCATCTTTAATCACTGCTGACGACGTAAAACCGTTTTTCGTTAAAAGAAAGAGAAACGTTAATAAAGGATCTTTTGGTAAAACGGCAATTATTGGTGGTTCTAAATCGTTTTCAGGAAGTTCATTATTATCAATAAATGCATTAACCTCATTAAAAATGGGTGTTGGGTATTCGTATTTATTTATTCCCGAAAGTTTACATACCGTTTATGCGTGTAAAAATCCAGAATGTATAGTGAAAACTTTTAAAGATTACCAAGGATTTTACGTCTTTGATGAAAAAGATGTAGTGGAACTTCTTAATTTTGATTCTATTGCACTTGGAATGGGAATGGGTGTTAGTGAAGAAGTTTATAAACTAATTTGTTATTTGCTAAAAAATTACAAAGGGAATCTTTTAATTGATGCAGACGGCTTGAATTCACTATCTAAATATGGCTTAAAAGTTTTAAGTGATAAAACGTGTGAAGTTGTTTTAACTCCTCATATTGGCGAATTTTCGAGATTGATTGACGTTGAAAAAAGCCTAATTATTAACAATCCAATCGAATATTGCAAAAGTTTTTCGGAAAAATATAAGGTTATAACTTGTTTGAAAAGTTCGACTACGGTAATTTCTGATGGTGAGAAAGTTATTATAAACACAAGTGGAAATAATTCGCTTGCAAAAGCTGGTAGTGGTGACGTTTTAGCAGGTGTTTTATCAGGTCTTTTAACAAGAGATGAAAGTTTAATTGATTGCGTAAGTGTTGGCGCTTATATTTTTGGACTTTCAGCCGATATTGCGGTTAAAGAACAAAACGAATATACGGTAACGGCAACAGACGTTGTATCTGCATTACCTAAAGCTATTAATTCTATATTGTAGATATCCAAAATCCGTTAGAGTAAAGTAAATAAATCAAATATCCGTTTATTGCAATAAATACAGGCAAAAGAACCATAAAAATAAAGTTTTTAAGTTTGTATTTAAATATGAACATAAAAACGTAAATTCCAAGTGCGCCACCAAGAAATCCTATGATTAAAAGTTTTGCGTCTGAAATAAGTTTGTGTTCTTCTTCACAAAATTCACGTGCGTTTTTTTGGAATTTAAGCATCAATATTCCGTAAAAATTTACGGCTAATATATAAGTTATTAAAATAACGTTAAATAGAACGTACATATATAATAATATTTTGCGTATATTATATTTTTTTATAATTGTGTTGAAAAATGTTTTTTTATATGTTAAAATATATATAATAAACAAAAGGGAATTTTATTATGAAGTGTGTTTTTTGTGGTTGTTTAGAAAGTAAAGTTGTCGATTCAAGGTCTGGTGAAGAGGGTACTATAATTCGTCGCCGTAGAGAGTGTTTGAATTGTGGAAAGCGTTTTACTACTTATGAAACAGTAGAAAACACACCTGTTTTGGTTGTTAAATCAAGTGGTGCAAGGCAAACTTTCGATGCAAATAAACTAAAAAATGGAATTATTAAGGCTTGCGAAAAAAGGCCGGTTCCTGCTCATAAGATAGATAAACTTGTTGATGATATTCAAAAAAAGGTTTATAATTCTATGGCTCAAGAAATTTCTAGTCAAGAAATAGGTGAAATGGTTATGGCAGGCTTAAAGGAAATCGACGAAGTTGCTTACGTAAGATTTGCGTCAGTTTATCGTTCTTTTACAGACGTAACTTCCTTCCTTAACGAATTAGAGAATTTAGTTAAATCTAAATAATAGGTGAATTATGAATAAATGGGATGAAAGATTTATGCAAATGGCAGAAACCGTTGCAAGTTGGTCTTCGTGTTATCAAGAAAATAGACACGTTGGGGCGGTTATCGTTAAAGATAAAAGAATAGTTGCAACTGGATATAACGGTGCTCCTGCAGGTATTAAAAGTTGTGCTGAACGCGGTGAGTGCTTAAGACGTGTAAAAAATATTGCAAGTGGTACTATGCAAGAAGTTTGTTATGCAGTTCACGCAGAACAAAATGCAATTATTCAGGCAGCAAAACTTGGTATTCCATGTGACGGAGCTGTAATGTACGTTACGCATCAACCTTGCGTAATTTGTACGAGAATGATTATTAACTCCGGAATAAAAAAAGTTATATATAAAAACGGCTATCCGGATGATTTTGCTCTTCAATTATTTAAGGAATCTAACGTAGAAATAATTAAATTTTCAGATTTATAATTTTTTTAGTTAAATTTGTTTGATTTTTATTTAAATATGGTGTAATATAAATCGTGCTTGTTGATAAATTTCAATTTAGCACGATTTATATTATGTTTTTGGAGAGTTGGCAGAGCGGTCGAATGCGGCGGTCTTGAAAACCGTTTTAGTGCGAGCTAACTGGGGTTCGAATCCCTAACTCTCCGCCAAAGAAAAGGAGTACCTTATGGTGCTCCTTTTCTTTGGTGTGAGATAAAAAGATTTGAACTAGTGCGTAATTTAAGTAATAATTTAAGGACATAAAAGCGCACGGTGTTCGGCTTTGCCATCGTAACGATGGTGGAGATGCATCCCTAACTCTTTCTTGTTAGATAATTGTAAAAATCTTATTTGAATTATATAAAAAAAGAGGTCTAAAACAGATCTCTTTTTTTAATATGTTTTTATTATTAATCCTTAAAATATCCTATATTAGAAGATTGTTTTGCATTGAAAGAAAAATTGCATAAAGAAGCGACGAGAGCGTAAATGCCAAAAGTAATAATTGTTAGGAAAAAGTAAGCGCAAGTTCTTGATTTCCAGCCGTTTGGTTTTAAACTTGTATGGTTAATAATAAAACTACCAATCCAACCAAGAAAAAACGTTAATAGAAATCTAATTGCATTTCTTCCGTCATTTGAGTGCAAGATTGATTCATTTTTAACACTACAGCCACAATGTACACAAATTACTGCATCTTCGTGAATTTCTTTTCCACATTTAGAACAAAATTTCATAAATTCATTCTCCTTTGTTAAATAATTTCTTATATTATAATCTTACAATAGTAAGAAGTCAAGTATTTTTCTTACATTTGTGAGAATATTATTAACATGATATACAAAAATAATTTTCAAGTTAATTTAAAAGAATTAAGGTTAGAAAGAAACATCGGGCAAGTAGAGTTGGCTAAAGCAATTGGTGTAAGTAAAGGAATTATAAGTTTATGGGAAAACGGACTACGGGAACCTAGCATGTACTGTTTAATTTCCCTTGCTAAATTTTTTAGTGTTTCAATTGATGAATTAGTTGGTTTTAATGAAAAAGATTGCTAAAAACAGCTATTTAATTATTGTTGCTTAAAATTTATAGTTAAGACTGATCTTTCTTTTACGTTAAAAAAGACACCAAAAGGTGTCTTTTTATTTGGTTATTTATTTTTTTACAACTTAATGCTTGTGATGATGACAATGTGACGTGGTTTGTTTTATATTGCAAAATTTATCATTACAAATTTCCGTAGGGTTTTCTGTTTCTAAAGTGACGTGGGTTATTCCATGATGAAGTAGTTCGTTTTTAATATCAATTTTAGTTGTTGGGTCGTTATTCGATATAACTACGTGTAAAGTTGCACAATTATTTTCACCGTCTAAAGACCAAACGTGAAAATGATGTACGTCTAAAACGTTTTTTATCTCTTTTATATGTTCTTTTAATTCTTCAATATCAATATTTTTTGGCGTTTTTATAAGAAAAATATCAAGAATCTCTTTAAGTTTTGATAATGAGGTTATAATAATGATTATAGATAATATAATCGATAGAATAGGGTCTATTATGTAAAAAGATGTTAAACGAATTATAATTGCTCCGATTAAAACTATTAGCCAACCAAAAACATCTTCAAACATATGTAAATTTACTGCTTTTTGATTTATTGACTTTCCGCCATGGGTGAAGTAAGTTGCAATAATATTAATTATTAAACCTATTATTGCAAAAATTATCATGCCATTATAATTGATTTGTTTAGGTGTTATTAAATTTAATATTCCATTATATATAATCAAACAAGAACCTATAATCAATATTAAAATGGTTATCAATCCACTTAAAACGGAATATCTAACGTATCCATAGGTATATTTATTATTAGGTTTTTTGTCACTAAGCTTTTCGAAGAAAAATGATAAACCTATAGTAGTTGCATCACCAAAGTCGTGTATTGCATCAGACGTAATTGAAATGCTTCCCGTGAGAATTCCACCTATAAATTCAAATATAGAAAAAAATAAATTAAGTATAAATGCAATAAAAATTTTAACTTTCGATTTCACTTTTTATTCCTTTGACAATTAGATTTTTTTATAATACAATTTATAAGATAATAAACATATCGTTTTATAAAATTATATCAAAAAGATATGGCAGTTGATTATACAAAATTATATTTTAGTTCAATAGTGAACAAATAAATTCAAATGTATAGGTTTTATTATGGATAGAAGGCAAAGAAAAACACGTGAATCAATTTTTAGGGCATTTATACATTTACTCTCGATAAAAAATTATAATACCATAACTGTAGAGGAAATAATACAAATTGCTGATATTGGTAGGGCAACTTTTTATGCGCATTTTGAAACAAAAGATTATTTGTTAAAAGATTTGTGTGAGGAACTTTTTGAACACGTTTTTGATTCGGAATATAGTAAAGTAAACGATAAGTCGAACATTTTTTCTTGTGATAATAATGACGATGTTTTTTTACATTTGTTTAAGCATATAAAAAATAATGATAATAATATTTGCAAATTATTATCATCAAAAAACAACCAACTTTTTTTAGAATATTTTAAAACAGAATTAAAGGAGTTTATTTGGAAAAATAAACTTATATTTGCAACTAAAAAACCTAATAATATACCCGAAAATTTTTGGATAAGATATATTACGTCAACATTTATAGAAACGTTACGTTGGTGGATAGAAGACGAAATGAAAGCTACACCTGTGATTATTAATGAATACTTTTTAAGTTTAATTTAAGTTGAAAGTTATCTGCTTTATAATTTTGGATATAAAAAAAGTGGCTATTTAGCCACTTTTTTGTTGTTTTTTCTATATTTTAATGGAGAAATTCCAAAGTATTGCTTGAACTTTAGATAAAAATAATTTTCAGTTTTAAAATTTGATTTTTCAGAAATTTCAGAAATGGATAGATTAGTGTTTTCAAGTAAGCTACATGCAATTATAAATTTACGCTCCAATATCAATGAAGAAAGTGATTTTCCAAAGTATTTTTTTATAATGCGTGAGGTTTGTTTTTGACTTAAATATAGTTTATTTGCAATAGTTTCTAAAGTAATATTCGTTTTATATTCGTTACAGTGATTTATGAATTGTTCTATTATTAACAAATAACTTTCTTTAATGTTTTTTTCTTTAGTCGTCACGTTATCGTGGTTTAACGTAAATGTTTTGTAAAATATATATTTTAATAAAGAAATAATTATTTCACTTGTAGATTCATCTTTATTTTTAAGTAAGTTATATAATTCACCAACCATCGTAATTATTTCGTTCGAAATTTTTAATGTAAGATATGTAGTGTTTTTTGTAATTTCGTTATAAAAAATAGAAATGGGTGATGTTGATATTTTTTTGTTTTCTATAGAAAATAAAAGATCATAGTCGTTTTTTCTTTTTGTAATGTGTTTTGTAAAAGGTGGGATAATTAAAATGCAGTTGCTAAATTTTTTAACGTTATTTTCGAATATAATTTCAATTTCGTCGTCTTGAACGAAAAAAACTTCTGCTTTAGCATGATAATGATTGTATTCCATATTGTTATCTACCAGGCAGTTGTTGTTTTTGTAGTAAAAAGTATTTGGTAAATCAATGCTAAATTTTATATCCTGCAATTTAAAGCTGTAACTTTCATTATTATATATTTCTTCCAAAATTTTCACCTCGTTTTTATTTTATGATATACTTTATAAAAAGTCAACAAATGAGAAATTTATTTTTAAATTTAAGGCAAAAAAATATACAAAAAAGACATTAAATTTTTTAAAAAGTTCTTTTTATACATTGAAAATATAAAATTATTGTTATAAAATATAATAAAAAAGGAGATTTTTTATTATGAAAAATGGATTTATTACTGCACTTGGTACACCTTTAGATGATAAAGGAAACGTTATTGAAGCTTCTTTAATCAAACATATTAATCAACAAATTGATTTTGGTGCTTCAGGTTTGCTTCTTATGGGAAGTATGGGTACTGAAGCTTATATTAAGCAATCTGAATATGCAAAAGTTGCTGATATTGGTATAAAGGCAAATGATGGTAGACTTCCACTTTATATTGGTGCAATGGATAACTCTATTGAACGTGTTATGGAAAGAATTGATTCTATAGGAGTTGGAAAGAAAGTTGATGGTATTGTTTTAACCACACCATACTATGGTTGTCCTATAGAAGTTAATGTAAAATATTTTTATAATCAAATTGCAAATAGGTCGCCGTATCCAATATATTTATATGATTTACCGAGCGTATCTAATTTCAAAATTACAATCTCTATTATTGATAGCCTTATTAACCACCCGAACATTAAGGGTATTAAAACTGCTGATTGGGAACTTATTAAAAAAATTGAAAGAAAGTATCCAAATAGTGATTTTTCTTGTCTTTATAGCGGTTTAGATTCTTTTGATTATGCTTGGCAGTTGGGTATTAGATACAATCTTGACGGTATGTTTGCTTGCACACCGACTAACGGAAAAAAATTATATGAATGCTTAAATAATCAAGACTATATAGGCGCAAGAAAACACCTTGATAATATTTTATATCTACGTGATTCCATGTTAAGTTTGGGCTTGATGCGTTGTTTCACATTATGTATGAATTTATTAGGTTTAGAAGGTAATTTCCATCAAGATATTCACGCCCCTATTGATGAAGTTGTGGCGAAAGAAACCATGTTGACGATAATGAAACAAATTGGTGAAATATAAGGGGTGATACTATGATTTCTTGTACTGAATTTATTCCACTTTATAGTGAATTTTTTAAATATTGTGAAGCAAAGGGTGGTCACGATGCTGTTATGGAGTATTGGATACATATTTCTGATACTAGTATTGGTGATAAGACAAATCCTAACTCCTTAGCTTATAAATGTGAAAAATACGGTGGTTTTATGGGTGCAATGGCCTATTGGGGGCATACTTTGACTGAAGAAGCGTGCGATTTAATGCAAATTTCTAACAATGATAAAAAAATTAAGTATTCACATATGCGTCATTGTCCGTCACGTGGTATGTTAAATAGCCTTAAACACGTTGAACCTTATTGGGATTATTGTTCACATTGCAACGTTATTTATGAAAGAGTATTAAAAAATTATGGAATTGAGTTTATAAGAGACAATTCCGACATAGAAAACGCCTCTTGTAAATCGCTTTTGTTTGAGAAAGGTAGTAATCCCGGATTTGATTTTAAAACAGCTTCTTATCAAGAGATTATTGATAAATTATCAGGTGACAGTCTTCAAGTTATAGATATGAAAACCGAAGACAATAAGTATTTGCATCGTGATTTTCATTTGTTAGGGGATAACGCATTAAAGTATTGTGGGGATAAATATGGTAAAGACGCCGTTATTGAATTTTTGCAAACTTACGTAAAGAATTACTATTCGCCCATTATAGATAAAATAAAAGTAGAAGGTTTGCCTGCAATTAAATCTTGGATAGAAAAGGTTTATGAGATTGAAGAGTCAAGTGAACTTTTACATACTGAATTATCTGAAAATAAATTAACGGTATCTATTGATAAATCTCCTGTAATTGAATATATGAAGTCGTTAAATCAAAAGCCATCAGAGTATTATATTGAACAAACTAGAACGTTATATAAAACAGTTGCAGAGTTAACAGGTTTCAAGTTTGATTTAGAATATTATGAAGAAGATGGTAAGACAAGATTCTCTTTTTATAAATAAAATTTAATTTTGTTTGGAAATAAGGGTTTATTATGAAAATTATTAATTCTTCAATTGTTTTTGAAAATGATTTACCACAACTTTCCGCAAGAAATGCTTTTTTTCCAAACGTAATTGAAATTTCTGAGAATAATCTTGTAGCTGTTTCCGTTATCGGTCAAGCTTTTGAAAGTGTAGATAGTGCAAGTTACGTTCATTTTAGTAACGACAATGGTAAAACATGGACAAAACCTAAAAAAATGTTTAACTTTGGCCGTAAGTCCAAAAAGATTTCCGAAGGATGTAAAATAACAAAATTAAACAATGGAAATCTTATTGCCGTTGGTCAGTTAAATGATAGAAGTAATCCCGATCTACCTGTTGGAAATCCGGCAACCGGTGGTTTGTTAGATGATGAGGTTTTTTATTCATTCTCAAAAGATAGCGGAAAAACTTGGTGTAAGGCTAAAGAAATCAAATGTGCATGGGGCCCTCACGTAGAAGCTTCTGCGCCTATTGTGGAACTTAAGGACGGGACTTTAATAACGCCTATAACAGGTTTCCCCGACTGGAATGGAAAAATGCACGGTAAACTTTGTGGTAGGGCGTTACGCTCGACCGATGGCGGTAAAACGTGGAATGACGATTCCATTTGTATGGATTTTGATAAACCTGTTACTTGCTATGAACAAAGAATGTGTCAATTAGATTCCGGTATGGTCGTTTGTATTGGTTGGAATGAAAACGTTGAAACAGGTGAAAGATTAGAAAATCATTATACGTTATCCTTTGATAATGGTAAAACTTGGACTAAACCAGTTTCTACTGGTATTTTAGGACAAGCTTCTTCAGTTTGTGCTATTGGTGGCGAAAAATTACTTGCTCTTCATGCAGTACGTCGTGATACCGATAAACCTGGAATATATGCATGTATAGTAGATTTATCTAAAGGCAAATGGGATATTGTTGAAAAGGAAATAATTTGGCAACCTAGTGTTCCAATGGCTAAAAATACAAAAATGGCAGAAATATTCTCATTCCTTAAATTTGGTCAACCTAGTGCAATTAAGCTTAAAAACGGTAACTTACTAATGATACATTGGTTTGCCGTTGACGGACAATATAAGACTATTGTTAACGAAATTGAATTTTAAGTCTTAAAAAATCTCACCCAAATAGGTGAGATTTTTTAATTTAAACTTATAAAAGGAGTAGGTTGCCTTTTAAGTAATAAAAAATCCCAACCACTACAGTGATTGAGATTTGGCAGGGGAGACGCGATTCGAACACGCAACCTACGGTTTTGGAGACCGCTACTCTACCGTTGAGCCACTCCCCTAAAAACATATTGATTATATACTAAAATTTTAAGTTAGTCAATTAAAAATCATATAAAAATTAAAAAAGAAATTTTAGTATTAAATTTGTAAAATAATTTTTAAAATTGGTATTGACAGTTCGTCTTTTTAAAGTTATATTATAAAAAAATTGGATTCAATTGGTGGAAATATGGCTAAGTTTGATACCATAAATTTAACTGAAGAAGTTTACAAAAAAAACCATGAATTTTTAGATAATAGCAACGTTAAGTTCATTGAAAACGAGTTTATAAAACTTGGTTTTAATATGGAACTTGGCGGTGCGATAACTTATTTTGCTGAGCAAGGCAAAGAAAATATGATAAACAGTCACGACTGGGGTAGGCAAATTCAAATGTCTTATTATAGTGGTCCAACTCCTTTTTCGCCCGAGGGTGTTAGAAAAAGAGATTGTTGGAAAGGTTTTCCGTGGAATCCTATCCAGTCAGGGGACTGTTTTTTTAATACTTCAAAGGTTGTTGAAAGTAAATTTTCCAAGGATGAAGCATATATAAAATGTATTCCTATGCAATGGGCTTTAGAAAATTATCCCGGTGATTGTTTTTTTGAAGTTAAAGCTAAGTTAAAAGGAAAGACGGTTGAAGTTACTTCTGGAATTATTAATAATAGGGAAGATAAAACTCAGTACAGAGGTTCTACTGAAACTCCCGCATTGTATACAAACGGTAGATATTATAGGGGTGTGACGTATTTAGGTGACGAGCCTTTTACAAACGCACCTTTAACCGTTATTTGTGATAAAGATAAAACCAAAAAGCGTTGGGCGTGGCATACCAATTATCCTTCTGAATATTGGATGGCTTTAGTTGACGATAATGATTATGGCGTAGGATTATATTGCCCTGGAACGTCACGTGTTGCTGTTGGCTTTTCGCCTGACGACCCAAATTTGATGGGATGGGGAACTGAAAAAGACGATCAAACTGGGTATATTGCGCCCTTCCAAGACCTTGTTTTCGATTACAACATCAAACACGAATATAAATACACCTTAATACTTGGTGATTTGAATTTTATAAGGCAAACGGCTAATCAACTTGATGCGAAAGAAAATCACAAAAAGTTTGTTTTTAAGGATAGAAGATACTCGTTTTTTTATAAAGATATAGTTGATCAAGGCTATCCTATAAATGGTAAACTTAGTTTTGATTTTAAGCCTAATTCTTCAATAGTTAATAGAAATATTTTTATAGGAAAAAGTTGTTCTAAAATAATACTTGATGCTGATTTTGTTGGTGAAATCGTTGGAAAACTTATTTGCTACGTTTATAAGGGACTTGACGAATTTAACGAAGCATTCTTTGAAAACGTTTCTATAAATTTTAATCTAATTGGTGCTGGGAAAAGAGATTGTTTTGAAATTGATTTTTCGACTGTAAATGAGGCACTTGGTGGTTTCGAAATTGTTTTTGAAAATTTAGGACATATAGATTTATATGGTGTAGAAATTGTGTAGGTGAATTATGGCAAAAATAGATACAGAACTTTTAACTGAAGACGTTTACAAAGAAAATCACGAGTTTTTAGACGAAAAAAACGTGAAATTTATTGAAAACGACTATATTAAGCTCGGTTTTAATATGGAACTTGGTGGCGCTATAACTTATTTTGCTGAGCAAGGCAAAGAAAATATGATAAACAGTCACGACTGGGGTAGACAAATTCAAATGTCTTATTATAGTGGTCCGTCTCCTTTTTCGCCCAAGGGTGTAAGAAAAAGAGAAGAATGGAAAGGGTTTCGTTGGAATCCTATTCAATCAGGTGACTGTTATTTTAATAAATCTAAGGTTATAGATTCGAATTTTACTAAAAATACTGCTTATATAAAATGTATTCCTATGCAGTGGGCTTTGGAAAATTATCCGGGTGACTGTACGTTCGAAGTTTGGGCTAAATTAAATGATAAAACTGTTGATTTTACTTGTAGGCTTAACAATGATAGAGAGGATAAAACTCAATATTCGGGAGCTGTTGAAGCGCCTGCCGTTTACACTACGGGTAAGTATTATAAATGCGTCGCATACGTTGGTGATAAACCTTTTACAAACGATAATGTGACTGAACTTTGCAATAAAGAAAATAGATTTGGTTGGACGTGGCTACACGATTACACACCCGAACATTGGGCGGCCTTGCTTGACGACGATAATTACGGTTTGGGAGTGTTCTATCCTAAAACAACGTGCACTAAAATTGGTTTTACACCTGTTGAAGAAATGGGTGTTGGTGGACCAAAAGATAATCCTACTGGATATATTGCACCTATTATTAACTTTGTTTGTGATTATAACGTCGTGCATACTTACAATTATACTTTAATGGTTGGAACGTTAGACGAAATTCGTTCTAAGTCGTGTGAATTGGCAAAATGTATAGATGAAAAGAAATACGTTTTTAATGGAGATAGACACAATTTTTCATACGTTAACGGTAAAGACTCGGGTTATCCTATAAAAGATTGTTTAGACGTTGAATTTGGTGACTTTTCTCAATTTAAAAGCCCATATATTTTTATAGACAAATCTTGTAAGTCTATTGAAATTGAAATGAGTTTCGATGGAATTTTTTCTGTAGATTTCGGTTTGATTAGATATGACGGACTAAACGAAAAAAATACAGGTATTCTTACTAACGTTTCAAGAAGACAAGTTATAAAAGGTAGTGGTAAGAAAGAAAAGTACGTATTTAATATATTTGAAAAACATAAATGTTTTCACGGGTTTAATTTGATTTTTGAGAGCGCAGTTAAGATAAAAATATATAGTGTTGTAATAAAATAGAAAAAATACCAACCGTTGGGTTGGTATTTTTATTTTAACATTATTGACCTTTCTTCAATTTTGTTCTATAATATACAAGATAGGTGTATTATGTGTAAAAAATATAAAATTGGTGTTATCGGTGCTGGATTTATGGCGTCGTCTATAATAAAAGGTGTTTTAAATGCTAAAATTTTAAATCCAAGTGAAATAATTGTTAGTGACCTTAACGATAGCTCTTTACAAAAAGTTTCTAATTTTGGCGTTGCCGTTACAAAGGATAATTTTTATCTTGCAAATAATTCGGACTTTGTTTTGTTTGCCGTAAAACCACAAAATTTAACAGCTGTTTTGTCAGAAATTAAGGGTGCTACAGTCAATAAATTTATTTCTATAATGGCAGGTGTAAAAAAGCAAAAAATTAAGGAGATTTTTAATTCTTCTTTAGTGTGTAGGTGTATGCCTAATACCCCATGTGCAATAGGATTTGGAGTGATTGGTGCAGATATTACTGATTTTACCAATGAAAACGACGTTTGTTTTGTAAAAAGTTTTTTAGAAGCTATTTCTAAAGTAGTTTACGTTAACGAGGATAAACTTAACGCAGTAACAGGTGTAAGTGGAAGTGGCCCTGCATATTTTTACTTGTTCTTAAAAGGAATAATAGATGCGGGTGTTAAAAATGGACTAACTTATGAAGATTCAAAGATTCTTGCTTTAAATACAATGATTGGCGCTGGTAAAATGGTTGAAAATAACTTTAATAAAGATATTAACGAACTTATTACCGCTGTTTGTAGTAAAGGTGGCACCACGATTGAGGCTATAAAAGTGTATAACGATAATTATTTATCCGAAATATCTGAAAAAGCAGTTGATGCTTGTGTAAAAAGAGCTTCGGAATTAGAGAATACTTTATGAAAAAGGTAAGTGTTTATACAGACGGTGCGTGCTCTGGTAATCCCGGTCTTGGTGGTTTTTGCGCCATTTTAATCTATAATGGTGTTGAAAAGGTTATTTCTGGTAGTGAATTTGATACAACTAATAATCGAATGGAGTTAAAGGCCGTTATAGAAGGTTTAAAAGCCTTAAAAGAGCCGTGTGAAGTTGATTTATATAGTGATTCTCAGTACGTCGTTAGCGCTTTTACTGAAAATTGGATTTTTGATTGGGTTAATAGGGGTTGGAAAACAGCATCTAAATCTCAAGTTAAAAACGTTGATTTGTGGCAAGAGCTTCTTTCTTTTAACAATAAGCACAGGATTAATTTTATAAAAGTAAAAGGGCACTCGGATAACGAATATAATATTCGGTGCGATAAAATTGCAGTAAACGAATATAAAAAACTACAGTCTTAATTAAATAAAGTTATAATATAATAAATATTATGACTTATTCTAAAAATATCATTAGTAAAGTTTTAAGTTTTGTCTCTTTATTTGTAATTTCAATTTTAGGGCTGATTTTTGCCTTGAATTTTATTGATAATTTATTATTTGACAATTCTAAAGCGTTAATTTTACTCGCTAAAATTTTGGTTTTTTTATTAGTTATTACTTCATTTATTTTAAGAATATTATTTAAAGATAGTAAATTTTGTTTTGTAAATAAAATAGCTGTAACTTTTTTGATTTTGCTAACCTTTTTTTCCTTTTTTGGTTGTTTAACGTTAAAATCGGGTTTAATTGCTAAGTTTAAAAGTGTAAACGACATAAGAGACTACGTTTCAAAACGTGGAAGTGGGGCTGTTTTAACCTTTATACTAATACAATTCTCACAAGTTGTCGTTTTGCCTATTCCGGGTGTTGTTACGACGGGTGCTGGTGTTGTTTTATTTGGACCATTATATGGTGCGATTTATAGTTTTATAGGTATATTGATTGGCTCAATCGTTGCATTTATAATTGGTAAATTTTTAGGGTATCCCGTGGTTAAGTGGCTTATAGGGGAGCAAAATCTTAATAAATGTCTAAAGTTGCTTGATGGAAAGGGCAAGTTGATTTTTTTTAGTTTATTTTTAATTCCCTTTTTCCCTGACGATATGTTGTGTTTTGCTATTGGTGTTTCGGGTATAAATTTTATAACCTTTTTATTAGTAATATTTTTAGCAAGACTTATTACAGTTTTCTTTTCTTCATTTACTTTGGCTAACGTATTAATACCATTTAATACTTGGTGGGGTATAATTATTTGGATATTTTTAATATTTATTTGCATAATGGCTTTGTTTTATTTTATTAAAAAATACAAGAAAAAAAGCTTGTAAAATACAAGTGATTTGAGTATAAGTTATGTCATACATAAGGTGAGTTATGGGCGTTGTAATAGTTGTTGGCGGTGGTGCTTCTGGAATGATTTCTGCAATAACATCCGCAAAACAAGGTAATCGAGTTATTTTATTTGAAAAAAATGAAAAACTTGGAAAAAAACTTTATATTACTGGGAAGGGACGTTGCAACGTAACTAATGATTGCTCTGTTGCAGATTTTATAAATAACGTAACAACTAATTCAAAATTTTTATATAGTGCCATAAATGCTTTTACTCCTGCCGACGTAATGGATTTTTTTGAAAATAATGGTCTTAGTTTAAAAGTTGAACGTGGAAAAAGGGTTTTTCCTGCATCAGATAAATCGAGTGACGTAATTAAAACTTTAGAAAAGTGTTGTAAAAGTTATGGCGTGGAAATTAAATTAAATTCTAACGTAAATTCATTGATATTAGATGATGATAAAGTAATAGGAGTAAATGTAAACAACGAAAAAGTATATTGCGATTCAGTAATTGTATGTACCGGTGGTTTATCTTATCCACTTACAGGTTCTACTGGTGATGGTTTTAAGTTTGCTAAAACTTGTGGACATAAAATTATAAATCCGGTAGCGTCACTTGTTGGTATAGAAATTAAAGGCGATTTTTATAAAAAAGTACAAGGAATTTCGCTTAAAAACGTACAATTTACTGCTATGCGTGGTCAAAAGAAGATTTATTCGGAATTTGGTGAAATGCTTTTTACACATTACGGTGTATCTGGCCCAATAGTTTTATCTTGTTCGGCAATTATAAATAAAATGGATTTAAACGATATATCCTTTTCGATTGATTTTAAACCTGCTCTTAGTGAAGAAGTATTAGATAATCGTTTAATACGTGAATTTGAAACTTTTGATAAAAAAAGTCTTGCAAACGCAATGTTTACGTTATTGCCTAAAAATTTATCTCAAGTTGTTATTGAAAAAGCATCTGTTTCTTTTTCAAAAAAATGTTCTGATATTACCGTTGAGGAAAGAAAAAGATTGGTTTTTGCTTTGAAAAATTTTACATTTAATCCAAGGTCGTTGCGTCCTATAGAAGAAGCTATTATTACTTCTGGTGGAATAGACGTAAAAGAAATTAATCCAAAAACAATGGAAAGTAAATTAATAAAAAATTTATATTTTGCAGGTGAAGTTTTAGACGTTGACTGTTTTACTGGTGGTTTTAATATTCAGGCTGCCTTTTCTACTGGATTCGTTGCAGGACAAAACGCAAAATAATTTGTACTATAAGAGGTGAAATATGGAAAAAATTATATCTATAGCGCTTGATGGGCCTTCTGGGAGTGGTAAAAGTACGGTTGCAAAGTTCTTGTCAAATAAATTAAATATACTTTATTTAGATACTGGTGCAATGTATCGTGCTACAGCATTAAAAGCTATAAAATTAGGTGTTGATACTCTTGACGAAAAGGGCGTTTCCAATTTTATTGACAATTTAGATTTGGAAATTAAATATTTTGATGGAAAACAACATACTTTTTTAGACGGAGAAGACGTTTCTGATAAAATTCGTGAACCACACGTTTCTATGGCGGCTTCGAATATTTCTTCTCTAAAATGCGTCAGATTAAAAATGGTTGAAATGCAAAGAAAGATTGCTTCGCAAATGTCTTGCGTTTTAGATGGTAGAGATATTGGCTCGTATGTTTTGCCAAATGCTGATTACAAATTTTATGTTACTGCAAGTGTAAAAGTTAGAACAGATAGACGTTTTGCTGAACTTAAAGCTAAGGGTTTTGACGTTGATTATGATAAACTCATGGCTGAAATTGAACAAAGAGATTATAACGATTCGCATCGTGAGTTTGCACCATTAAAAAGAGCGGATGACGCTGTCTATTTAGATACTTCCGATATGGATGTAGATACGGTTGTTTCTACGGTATGTTCATATATTAAATAGGGTTACTATGCATTTTTTTAGAAATTTTTTAGTTAAATGTTTTAATATCGTTTATCCATGCAAAATTTATGGAAAAGAAAATATCCCAAATGGTGGGGCTATTTTGGTTTGCAATCATTTTAGTGCTATTGACTGTGCGTTTTTGGTTGACGTTTATTCTAAAGATAATTTTTTTATGAGTAAAAAAGAGGCTTTTGATAGTAAGTTTTTAGCTTTTTTTCTTAAGCGTTTCGGTGCAATTCCTATCGACCGTTCGGGTGCTGATTTAAAAGCTTTCTATGCGACTGCAAAAATCTTAAAAAACGATCATAAACTTACTATTTTTGCCGAAGGAACGAGAAACAAAACAGGTACTGACGTTCTTCAACCGTTAAAAAGTGGTTCTACAGTTTTATCAGTTAAAACAAAAAAGCCTATTGTTCCTATAATGATTCTAAAAAAACCTAAATTTTTTAGAAGAACTTATCTCATGGTTGGAAAACCAATTGATTTTTCGGAATTTTATGGAAAAAAGTTGTCTAACGATGATATTGAAAAAATGGACGAAATATTAAGGCAATCTATGCTTGCCGTTCAAACAAGTTTAAAAGATATTTTACAAAACAAAAGGGGCTCTAAAACAAAATGATTATTCTTAAAGGCGAAAATAGTGGGTTTTGTTTTGGTGTTAAAAGGGCAGTTGAAGAAGCTGAAAAGTTAAAGGGGAAAAATAACTACGTTTTGGGCGAGATTATTCATAATGAAGAAGTTAATGAAAGATTAAGTTCTAACGGTGTAATAATAATTAATGACTTAAGCGAGTTAAAAGTTAATAGTGGTGATAACGTTTTAATTAGAACACATGGCGAACCAAAATCCACCTTTGATTATCTTAATAATTTAAATGTTAACGTTATAGATTGCACGTGCCCGTTTGTAAGAGATATTCAAAAAAAAGTTGAGAAGTATTACAATGAAGGATATAAAATCGTTATAATAGGTAATGGTGAACATCCCGAAGTTAAAGGGATAAACGGTTGGTGTAATAATAGTGCACTTATCACAGAATCTGTTGATGATTTGAACAGTATTGAAGAAAATAAAATATGTATAGTGGTGCAAACTACCTATAGAGAAGAAAAATTTGATTTTTTAATTAAAAATTTTACATATTCAGACGCAAAAACAGTTGTAATTTTCAAAACAATTTGTTATACTACTATAAGACGTCAGTCTGAAGCGGAAATATTATCTAAAGTTTGTGACGCTATCATAGTTTTAGGCGGTGCAAAAAGCAATAATACGCAAAAGTTGTTTGACATCTGTCAAAATTATTGTAAAAATGTTTTTAGGGTAGTAAGACCAAGTCAGTTTGACTTTGAAAAAATAAAAAATTTTAATAGGGTTGGAGTTGTTTTCGGTGCATCGACACCTATAGAACAATTCCGGGAGGTTGTCTCAATTATGGAGAACATTACAGAAGTAAAAACTTCGGAAATTAATGAAGTAGCACCTGAAGTAGTTCAGGAAGTAGTAGCACCTGCAGAAGAAGCAGTGGTAAATGAAGCAAAAGTTTGCAAGTCGGAATTTGAAGCAGCTGTTGACCAAATGAAGACTAGAAACTTTAGAGTTGGTCAAGTTGTTAGTGCAAACGTTTCTTCTATTAACGACAATGGTTTAACCGTTTCGCTTAAAGACGTTAAAAAAGACTTTGATATTTCCAAAGATGAACTTTTGAATGATATAAGCGCATACGCTGTTGGTAGTGATATTCGTGTTATGGTTACCAAAAAGGCTCCTTTAGAATTCTCTGAAAAGGCTATGCAAAAAGTTCTTGAAGAAGAAGCTGAAATTAAGGAAATTGCCGGTGGTAAGATTTTTGAAGCAGTTGTTGAAAGCACCAATAAAGGTGGCTTAATTGCAAAGTATGGTTCGTATCAAATTTTCGTCCCATCTTCACAAATTAAGTTAGGCTTTGTTAAAGACCTTGAAAAATACGTTGGTAAAACTTTACGCTTAAAAGCTGAAAAAGTTGAAAATAGAGGTCGTAACCGTCAAATCGTTGCATCACAAAGAACTATTCTTCTTGCTGAAAAGGAAGAAAGGGATGCAATTAAAGCTCAAAAAGAAGCAGAATTCTTTGATAGTATTCAAGAAGGTGACGTAGTACTTGGCACCCCAGTTAGATTTGCACCTTTTGGCGCATTTATCAACGTAAATGGTTTTGATTGCTTAGCACACATTTCAGATCTTGCTTGGTCTGGTTGCAAAGAATGTGCAGACGTTCTCGAACTTAACAAACAATATGAATTCATTATCTTAAAGATTGATTTAGAAAATAAAAAGGTTTCTGTTGGTTACAAGCAATTACAACCAAAACCTTGGGATTTAGTTTCTGAAAAATATGCTGTTGGCGACGTAATTACCGGCAAGGTTGTAAGAATTGTAAAATTCGGTGCTTTTGTTGAAGTTGAAAAAGGTGTTGATGCTTTAGTTCATATTTCTCAAATCGCTAATACCAGAATCGAAACTGCTGAATCAGTATTAGAAGTTGGTCAAGAAGTTCAAGCAAAGATTCTTGCAATTGACGTTGAAAAAGAAAAGATGAATTTATCAATCAAAGCATTGCTTCCTGTAGAAGAAGTTGCTGAAGAAAAAACTGAAAATAAATCTAAGGCAAAACGTGTAAAGAAGGAAGAAGAGGTTGCTGAAGACGAATTACGTGAATGGAAAGATGAAACCGTAAGTGGTGCTTCTATCGCTGAAATGTTAAATATTGAAAAGTAATTATTGATTAATATTAAAAGACACGCTATTTAGTGCGTCAGTAATAGGGATTTAAATTAAATAATTTATTAAACTCGACTTATTATAAGTCGAGTTTTTTTTACCCACGCATAATCACTTGAATTAAGCTGGCTTTTTTGATATAATAAACACACCGATAAATAAGAATTTGTAAGGATAGAAAGTATGATTGTTTTAATAACGGGAGCATCGCACACAGGTAAAACCGTACTTGCTCAAAGGTTGCTCGAAAAATATAAATACCCATATTTCTCAATCGACCATCTTAAAATGGGATTAATTCGTAGTGGCAACACAGAACTTACCCCTATGGATGATAATGAATTAACCGAATACTTGTGGCCGATTGTTCGTGAAATGGTTAAAACTGCTATCGAAAACAAGCAGAACTTAATTGTCGAAGGTTGCTATATTCCATTCGATTGGCAGAAAGACTTTGACGCCAACTATCTTGAAAGCATCAAATATTACTGTCTGGTAATGAGTGAGAAATATATCAAAAACCACTTTGCTGACATAAAGAATTATGCAAATGCCATTG
>JAZSKQ010000026.1:0-39009 GCA_045534905.1 Christensenellaceae bacterium
AAAGTTATATTAAATAAATCCTTAACTTGCCGTCAGGCAAATATCACTGCCGAAAGGCAATATCACTCGCCCTTGACGAATATCACAAATCCGTAAGGATTTATTTAGTTGTCGCAATTCCCTACGGGAAGAGCGACTAATCGTTCTTTTTTTATATTCCAAAACAGTTGATAAAGCAATTCTATCAAATTCTCCATGCTCACCAACTAAAAAATTCACATAACCAATCGGTGTAATCTCTAATAATTTCTCCATAATTCTTTTTTTCACTTCTTCTCTATTGAAAATTTTCCTATGCCCAAAAAATGCTACCGTTTTCATTTAATTTCTCCTATATAACCATTATATCACAAAATAGAAGATATATCTTCCATTTTTTGAAAAATAATTTGTTAAAATTATAGAAGATATAACTTTGGGAAAAATTTATACATGAAATTAGAAGAAGCGATAACTAAAAGGATTTATGCTCTTTGTGAGGAAAGAGATATAACTCCAAACAAATTGGCAACCTTATCGGGAATGCCTGCCGGGTCGTTAAAAAGTATTTTCTACGGTAAAAGTAAAAATCCTGGAACTAGAACTATTTTAGATATTTGCATAGCCTTAGAAATTAGTTTATATGACTTTTTTAACGACGATTTATTTAAAGACTTTGAGCTTGAAGGAAGCTATTAAAAGATTAAACTGTTTTTAGTTTAATCTTTTTTTATTTTAAATTAAAACAAGCCGATTGGAAAACCAATCGGCTTTAGTTTTTGTTTTTTTAATTATCTTACTTCTAATGCGTCGTAAGTAGCGTCAAGCGAAGCAAGTTTTTCTTTTAACAACTTGTCTTCTGCTTCGGGAAGAGGAATTTCAACAATTCTCTTAAATCCCGATCCACCAATTACTGCAGGAACACCCGTGCAGAGGTTTTTAGCACCATATTCACCGTCTAAAAGGGTAGATACAGGTAAAATGGTTTCGGTGTCGGATAAAATAGCTTTTACAAGTTGTACGGTAGAGCAAGCAATTGCATAGAAAGTTGCGCCCTTACCTTGGATAACTTTTGCACCTGCTTTTACCATTTCAACGTAAATGTTAGCAAGTTCTTCGTCAATTTTTTCTTCGGTTACACCAAGGAACTTTTTGCAGTAATCTTTAACTGGCATACCTGCAACGGTACATAAACTCCAAGGAGCCATACAAGCGTCACCGTGTTCACCTAAAACGTATGCGTTAACGTTATGTGCATCAACCTTGCAGTAAGAAGCAACTGCTTCGATAAGTCTATTAGTATCGAGAAGAGTACCCGTACCAATAACTTGTTCTTTAGGTAAACCAGTACATTTCATAATAACGTAAGTCAATACGTCAACCGGATTAGAAACTACAACGTAAATAGCGTCGGGTGCGTTCTTTGCAACTTCGGGCATAACGCTTTTGATAATTCCAACGTTGATTTTTGCAAGGTCAAGTCTGGTTTGACCGGGCTTTCTACCAACACCGCAAGTTACTATAACGATATCAGAACCCTTAACGTCTTCGTATTCGCCAGTTCTTACTTTAACGGACGGAACACAAACTGCACATTGGGTTAAGTCAAGCGCTTCAGCTTCTGCTTTCGCCTTGTTAATATCTACTAAAACAATTTCCGAGCAAATGCCGGATAAGGTTAAATTGTAAGCGATAGTTGCGCCTACGTTACCAGTACCGAGAATTGAAATCTTTCTTCTTTTTTGTACCATTGTATAACTCCCTATAATTTAATTCGATTATATTATACAATGTATAATTTGTTTTTGCAACTAAATAAACTTAACAAAACGCTTAATTTTTAAAAATCCTTAACTTTACGAACTTTATCGCAGTTTCATAAACGTCACCGGCACCCAACACTATTACGTCGCTAAAATTACAAAATCCTTTTATTTTTAGTATAAGTTCAGTTTCAGAATTTGCGTAAACGACCCTATTTTTATTATTCCCTTTTAGGTTATGATAAAGAGCAAATGCAGTGCCTTCTTCATCTAATTTTTCTCTTGCAGAATAGGTTTTATATATTATTAGATTTTCAATATTTTTTAACGCTTTTACAAAATCTTTCATAAGTGCTTTAGTTCTTGAATAGGTGTGTGGTTGAAAAATTACCAAGCTGTTTTTGCTTTTTAAAGCTCGCAAGGTACTTGCTATTTCTTTGGGGTGATGTGCGTAATCACAAATAACGGGCTTACCTTTAATTTCCCCTATTTTTTCCGCACGTCGCTTTACACCCGAATAACTTTTTAAACCGGAATATATGTCGTCAAAAGACAACCCAAAAGTATCGCAAACGGCAATCACCGAAAGTGCGTTATACACGTTAAATCTTCCCTTTACAGGCAGATAAAATTTGCCTAACCTACGACTAAAGGCATAGACTGTAAACGTGTAGCCGTCACTAACTTTTTTTATGTTTTTCGCTATGTAATGAGCCGATTTTTTTATTCCAAACGTAATACTTTTTACGCCTATCAATTCGGTACTATTTTTATCATCGGCGTTGATAAAAGATATGGAATTTTGTGTAAACTTCTTAAACGTTTCAACGTAATCTCTAAAACTATCAAAGCTGTCGTGATGGTCCATATCTAAATTAAGCACTATAGAAAAAGTAGGTGATAAGTCAAGGAAATTTTTCCTGAATTCACAAGCCTCTGCAACGCACACGTTTTTACTTCCACTTAAATAGTTAGAGAAAGCCAAACTTTCTCCACCTAAAAACGCCGTTGGATTTTTACCTGCATTTTTTAATACCGTCGTAAGCATGGTGGTCGCAGTAGTTTTACCATGACTGCCCGATACAGTAAACGAAAATTTATACTCTTTTAAAATTCGGCCTAAAACTTGGCTTCTTTTAACCACTTTAAATCCCGAAATTTTAGCGTAAACCAATTCGGGATTATCGTCCAAAATAGCAGACGTATAAACTACCAAAGTTTTGCTCACATCTAACTTAGATAGGTTTTCTTTATTGTGCTTAAAGAAAACTTTTACACCGAGTTTAATCAAAGCAGACGTCATTTGAGAAGGTCTTTCATCACTACCCAAAACAGTTTTTCCTTGCTTTAAAAAATATTTAGCAAGGGCACTCATGGAAATTCCGCCGATGCCTATAAAATAAACGTAATTAAAATTTTTTATATCTAAATTCTTCATGTATTTTAATATATGCCGTTTTTTTTATTTTTGAAACAACCAAAATCGACTGAAAAACACTATAAAATTGATAATTTTTACAAAAAAATGATAATTTTTTTAAAAAAGGTATTGAAAATAGCGCTTTTGTATGCTAAAATATTTGCATATATATGTAAGGAAGGTATTTTTTATGAACATTACTGACGTAAGAGTGCGTATAGTAAAAAAAGACGACAGCAAACTTAAGGCTGTTGCATCGGTAACTTTTGACGATTGTTTCGTTGTTCACGATATCAAAGTTATCGAAGGTAACGAAGGATATTTTATTGCTATGCCCAGCAGAAAAACTAACGATGGCGAATATAAGGATATAGCACACCCCATTAAGACCGAAACAAGAGAAGAACTTATTAAAGTCGTTCTAAACGCATTCGAAGAAGAAAAAGCAAAACCTCAAGAAGACTAATTTAATTTTAATTACAATAAAAAAATTCCGTAATAACGTTACGGAACTTTTTTAGTGCTTATATGTACAAATTCGTATTCTTAAAATTTTATCCCCTACGTTTTCCGTAGGGGATTTTATTTATTTAAATATTTTTTCTTTTATATTATTTAAAAACTCTAAAGATTCAAAAAGTTCTTCTTCCTTTTCAAAATCTTTTTGATAGCTTTCTATTATAAACGCACCGTCAAAACCCACGTCTAATAGCCTACTAAACAAATCGTAAAAATCGGTAATGCCTTTACCTGGTAAGCACATTTTTCCGTCGGATTTTACGTCGGATAAATGTACGGTAACTATATCACTACCCATTTCTTTAATAAAATCACCGTAAAAAACGTTGCTTAATCTTGCTTGCTTAATATCTAACGTCGCTTTCAACCTACTTGCACGTTTTTTAAGTTCAGAATAAAAACCAACGTAATTATAATAACTCCAATGCACGTTTTCAAAAGCAAGCGCTACGCCGTGATTCTCACAAACGTCTATAATACGATTAGTAATTTCACCCGTCCTATCAAAGTTAATAATTATAGGCAACTTTTTCAATCTTGCCTGACCGTGAAAGGTGTAGTATTTAGCACCAATCTTTTCAGCACAAGCCATAGCCTTTTCTAAAATAGCAAAAGAATCCTCCATTGCCCTACCATTAAGGCTAAAAAGTTGCGGTTCAAACTGAGTGGTTAAAGTATGTACCGAGTGAACTTTTACGTCACCCCTTTTGGCGTTTAATACGTCTGCAAAAGTAGGTTCATATTCACCGTAAGACTCCAAAAACACTTCTGCGTTATATATCTTGTTTTTATTAAAGAACTCTAATGCGTCCTCAGAATAATATCTTCCAAATAGCGACGCAGTTGAAATACCAATTTTCATATCTTATTTTTTATTAAAAGTAAAAACTCCATCGACTGCGTCAACAACGACAACCGAATTTTCGGGGAGGTTGCCACGTAAAATTTCTGCCGAAAGTTTATCTTCTATATTCCTTTGTATAACCTTGCGAAGTGGTCTTGCACCGTATGTGGTATCGTAGCCTTTTTCTATAATAAGGTCCATAGCACTATCGGTAATTTCCATAGATACGCTAAGCAACTTTAGTCTACGTTTTAGACCGCTCATCATAATATTTGCAATCTTTGCAGTATCTTCCTTGTCAAGTTTTCTAAATACTATAATATCGTCTATTCTATTTAAGAATTCGGGACGGAATTTGCCACGCAAAGCTTCCATATATTTATCCGTAGTCTTTTCGTATTCAGCTTCTTTGTTTCCGGTAAAGCCAAGCGTATGAGTAGTAGCAACTTCGGTCGCCCCAACGTTAGACGTAAGTATTATAATGGTATTCTTAAAACTTACCAATCTACCTTTACTATCAGTAAGCCTACCATCGTCTAAAATTTGTAACATTATGTTAAATACGTCGGGGTGCGCTTTTTCTATTTCATCGAAAAGAACTACCGAATACGGTTTTCTTCTAACCTTTTCGGTAAGTTGCCCTTCTTCGTCAAAACCAACGTATCCCGGAGGCGAACCAACCATTTTAGACACCGAGTGTTTTTCCATATACTCACTCATATCCACTCTAATTAGTGCGTTTTCGTCACCAAAAACGGTTTCGGCAAGAGCTTTTGATAGTTCGGTTTTACCAACACCCGTAGGACCAACGAAGATAAACGAACCAACCGGCCTATTCGGGTCTTTAAGTCCCGCTCTTGAACGTCTAATAGCGTCCGAAACGGCTTTAACGGCTTCGTCTTGCCCAATAACTCTTAAATGTAATTCTTGTTCTAAATCAAGCAATTTTTGAGCTTCAGTTTGGGTAAGTTTCACTACCGGAACACCCGTCCAATTGCTTACGACCTTAGCAATATCTTCTTCGGTAAGTTTAAGTTTTTCTCTACTGCCGTCAGTCTTGTAAGCCTCTTGGCGAATTTTATCAAGTTCGGTTTGAACTCTTTCAATTTCTTTATTTATTTTTAACGCCTTTTCAAAGTCTTCACGGCGTTTTGCTTCGTTCTTTTCTGCATTAAGACGATTAAGTTCGGCTTCCTTTTGTTTAGCCTCTACCGGAGAATTATAACTATCTAACCTTACTCTTGAAGAAGCTTCGTCTATTAAGTCTATCGCCTTATCGGGTAAGAATCTATCCGTTATATATCTATCCGACAAAGTAACTGCAGAAATTATAGCCTCATCCGGAATACTTACGCCGTGGTGAGACTCGTATTTATCACGAAGTCCTTTCAAAATCTCCACGGTTTCTTCCGTACTTGGTGCCTCAACCATAACGGGTTGAAATCTACGTTCTAACGCAGCATCTTTTTCTATATATTTTCTATATTCGTCAATCGTCGTTGCACCTATAGTTTGAAGTTCCCCACGGGACAACATAGGCTTTAATATATTTGCAGCGTCCATACTTCCTTCGGAAGACGAACCTGCGCCGACTATATTGTGAATTTCGTCTATAAATAAAATAATTTTACCATTATTTTTTACCGTTTCAATAACCGTTTTTAGTCTTTCTTCAAAGTCGCCACGATATCTTGCGCCTGCAACCATACTTGCTACGTCTAAAGAAAAAACTATTTTGTCGGCTAATAACTCGGGAACGTTACCCTTTACTATTGCTTGAGCAAGCCCTTCCACCACGGCAGATTTACCAACACCCGGTTCACCTATTAAAACCGGATTATTTTTAGTTCTTCTTGAAAGAATTTGAATAACTCTATCAATCTCTTGTTTTCTACCTATAACGGGGTCAAGTTTACCCTCTAACGCTTTTTTATTTAAGTTTACACCAAACTTAGAAATCTCGCCAAGTTCGTCCATTTGTTGTTTCTTTTCGGGTTTTTTATTTTCAGAAGTCCCCCCCGAAAAAGCCTTATAAAAGGTACTTTCTTCTTCCTCTTCTATAGGTTCGTCTTCTTCAAAACCCATAATGCTTACTGCAAGTTCTTCTGCCATTTTGTCAACGTCAACACGCATTTTTCTTAAAATGTCAACTGCAACGCTGTCGTATTGCATTAAAAGTGCCAACAAAAGGTGTTCGGTACCTACGAATCCCGAATGAGCTTTAACCGAAAAATCAACCGCTTTTTCAAAAAGGGCTTTGGTTCTTGGCGTAAACATATTGCCGGGAATTACGTTATAGTGGTCAACCGTTTTTGCAAAGTAATATAAATATCTGTCTTGGTCAACGCCTGCTTCTTTTAAAATAGCTGCTGCTCTGCCGTCGGACACGGTTAAAAGTCCAAACAAAATATGCTCGCTTCCAATGTACTTACAACCATACCTTCTTGCAAGTCTGTCAGCAGTATCTATAACTTGATTTACGTTGCTTGAAAACGCTTCAAAATACATTTTTTACTCCTTAAGTTTAATAAGCGTACTTCCTACTATTTCCGCCCTAAATAAATCTCTATCTATAGCTGATAAAGGTTTTCCATATCTTTCTGATAGACTATGTGGTCTAACGGACACCGTTAAATCGTCTAATTTGTCTATATCAACTATGTTAATTACGCCCATCATTGCGCCTATTTTAACCCTTGATATATGTTCTAAAAATTCTTGATAGGAAAGCACCACGGCATTTGTTAATACACCAAAGGACTTTCTTGCCCTATCCATGGTTTCTATTTCTCTACCACCGTAAATTCTTTCAGCCTCTTCCCTTTCCGCCGTACAAATTCTTTCAACCGTTTTAGTTACTTCTTCTAAAATTTGCTCTTCGGTCACACCTAAGGTAACTTCGTTACTTATTTGATAAGTAAAGCCTTCTGCCTTAGTACCTTCCCCGTAAACGCCACGAACGGTCAATCCTAATTCTTCAACTTCTCTAATTAGTGCAGAAATTTTTCCACCTTCGGTAAGGGCGGGTAAAAACATAAGCACCGACGCCCTAAGCCCCGTGCCTAAATTAGTTGGGCAAGCCGTTAAATAGCCGAACTTTTTACTGTAAGCGAGGTCTAAATTTTTTTCTAATTCTTCGTCTATGTATTTAAGTCTGTCGTAACAAGCGAATAAATTTAGTCCCTTTAGAAAACATTGTTCTCTAATAACGTCTTCCTCGTTAATCATTACGGACACAGTTTCATCCGTATTTATTAAAACTGCACCACACTCTTTATTGTCTATTAAGCTGTTGCTTATTAAGTATTTTTCCTTTAACGCCTCCATTTTAATTGGACTTAAATTGGACATGTAGTAAAGGTTAAAAGTATCACACTTAACTAACGCACGGTTAACTGATTTAACCACGTCTTTTGCGGATTTTTGGTTTTTAATAAAGAATGGATATCCGTCTAAATTTCTTGCAAGCCTTATTCTTGAAGTAATAACGTTGCCTAAAAAAAGGTCGTAATCTCTCATTATAAAAGCCCCCTTCTTCTAAGCTCGTCGGATAGACCTTCTAAAATTTTATTTATTTTAGCCATATCTACAAAGCGTTTTTCTAAACCTGCACGTTCTTTTTCTTCTAAATAAAGTTTGTAATCGTTTAAAAGTTTTCTATCGTCGGGCAAAATTTTAGGTTTTTTGCCAACGTGAACAACGCCACCTTGAATCTTTTTTAAGGAAGCTGTTATCTCTTTTTCGAATTCCTTATAACAGTCGGAACAACCTAAATACCCCGTATTATAATACTGCGACAATTTCGTTCCGCAAAACTTACACTCTTTATCGTACATTTTTTAAATATTCTTTGCTAAATCCTTAATAAACTTTTTAACGTCGTCACCTATTTCAGTGCTTTTTAACGCCATATTAACGTTTGCACATACGTAACCGTACTTATCGCCAACGTCGTATCTTTCGCCCTCTATAGTAGAAGCAAGTAGTTTTCCGTTTTTAGAAAGTTCGTCTAAAACGTCGGTTAAATAAATTTCGTTATTTCTAGGCTTAAGCGTTTTTAACTTGCCCATAACTTCACCGGATAAAACGTATCTACCTATTATAGCGTTATTTGAAAGCGCTTCGGATAAATCGGGCTTTTCAACTATAGCGTTTACTTCTAAAACGCCGTCCTTTTCAGACTTAATACCTATATTGCCGTATTTACTTACGTCGTCGCCATAAACTTCCATTGTAGCGAGCACGCTTTTTCCCGTGCTTTCAAAAATATCTACCAATTTTTTTATGCAAGACGTTTCACCCTTACTTTTATCGGCAACTAAAAGTTCGTCGCCTAAAAGTAGCGCAAAAGGTTGGTCTTTAACGTATTCTTCAGCCGAAAGTATTGCCCCTGCTAAACCGTTTGCAGTTTTTTGAACGGCAAACTTTACGTTGTATTTTCTTGTCTCTAATGCAATTTGATAAAGTTTTTGCTTATTATCTGAAAGCAATCTTTCTTCTAATTCATTAGCTAAACCAAAATGCTTTTCTATAACCTCGCTACCCGGACTTACTACTATAATAATTTCGTTAATACCCACGTCTTCAAGTTCTTCTGCTATGTATTGTATAGTGGGTTTATCTAAAACCGGAAGCATAGGCTTTGGCACTGCCTTAGTTATAGGTAAAAACCTCGTTCCTAATCCTGCTGCTGGGATTATAGCTTTAGTAACCTTCTCCATAAACACCTCTTTTAATTTTTATTTAAAATTTCTATCTTCTAATTCTTTAATTTTTTCAACACGTCTTACGTGTCTTTCCCCGTTAGAAAAATCAGTAAAAAGGAAAGCGTTAACAATTTCTTCCATAAGACCTGCGCCTACTACCCTTTCACCAAAAGCAAGAACGTTTGCGTCGTTATGCTCTCTCGTCATTTTTGCAGAATATGGGTCGGAACAGTGTCCGCAACGGATACCCTTGATTTTATTTGCAACTATACTCATCCCGATACCCGTACCACAAATTAAGATACCGAAGTCTGCTTCTTTTGAAACTACTGCATTACAAACCTTTTCAGCATAATCGTTATAATCTACGGAAGCAGTGGTATCACAACCAAAATCTATAAATTCAATACCTTTATTTTCCAAAATTTTCTTCAAGGTGGGTTTTAAGTTAATTCCACCGTGGTCACATCCGATTGCTACTTTCATTTTATCATTCTCCTTTAATTTTTATCAATTCGTTTATAATTAACTCGCAAGCGTAATCAAGCGCTCTTAAAGTCTTTTTATACTCTTCTAAATCTCCACCGTAAGGGTCGGGGATATCGTTTACACCAATAGCTTCTGATAAGGTATAAACCCTTGGGAAATTTTTTATGGCGTTTTTATGTGACGCCGTCATACACAAAGTGATTTGGCTTTTGTTAAGCATTTGTTTAGTCAATTGTTTAGACCTAAACCCCGTTGCTTTAAGGCCTATAGAATTTAACGCCTTTCTTGCGTTGACGGTTATTTTACTGCCCTCTACGTAATTTATCCCAGCACTTTTAACGGCAACGCCCTCTATTTTGTTTTTTTTAAGTTTGTCTTTTAAGATAATCTCTGCCATAGCACTACGGCAAGTATTACCCGTACAAACGAATAAAATAGTTTTCATATCTACACCCCGCAAGATTTTTTCATACGGTTCATTATACCTAAATTAACACCTTTCTCATCCGGCATTGCAACGGCAATAATTATCCCCGCCACCTTTTCACCGTAAAGAAGCCTATCGTATAAATTAGAAGCAATTTCGTTAGGTGTATTACCAAGCAAAAGTTTATTTAATCCCTCAAAACCTTCCTCGTAGTCGGCGCACATTATATAAGGATTTTTACCTTGCTTTTCACAAGATTTATAAAAACTTATAATTTCTTGCTTTTGGTCGGGATAAAAAAGCGCAGTTTCACAATTTGGTTTATAGTGCTTGTACTTTACACCGGGGGATTTAACTTTGTCGGTAGATTTATGTTCGGCAATCTCGCAACCGTAACCTAAACTTTCTATCATCTCTTTAGTAATAAGTCCTGCACGCAAGATTCTTGGCACCTTAGCCGTACAATCTAAAACCGTACTTTCTATTCCACCCATACATTTTCCGCCGTCCAAAATTAGCGGGATTTTGCCGTTTAGGTCAAAATAAACGTGTTCGGCAGAAACGGGACTCGTGTGCTTACTTAAGTTTGCCGACGGCGCAACTATAGGAAGATTAACTTCTTTAAGTAGATTTTGTGCATCTTTATGCGAAGGCATTCTTACGGCTAAAGTGTCACCACCACATACGGCTTCCGAACAGACTACGCCACGGCTTTTTAGCACCAACGTTATTGGCCCAGGCATAAACGTATCTATAATTTTACCAACGTACGGTTGGTCTATTAGTACAAGCTTATTTAAGTCGTAGTCTTTATGAACGTGTGCTATTAAAGGATTATCAGACGGTCTGCCCTTAACCTCAAATATTTTTTTAACCGCCGAACTATTAGTTCCGTCCCCTGCTAAACCGTAAACCGTTTCGGTTGGCATACCTATTACACCACCACTAAGCAAAACGTTTTTAGCAAGTAAAATACCGTCATTATCCGGCTTAATAATTTTAGTCGTCATTTCCGTACAATTCGTCTTCAACGTTAACTTCTTTTTGTTCTTGAGGCTTAGGTTCTGCCGTTGCTTCAGCCGTTTCAGCCTCGTCGCCATATTCGGGAATACCAGTGTTTGGGTTAATGTTTAAGAACTTAGTCCACTTACCCATAAAGTAAAGTTCTGCGACACCCGTACCACCGTTTCTATGTTTTTCAATACAAATTTCAGCAACGTTAGGTTTAACGTCGGTTGCGTTAGGTTGGTCCTTTTTAGCGATGTCCGGACGGTGAATAAACATAACTATGTCTGCGTCTTGTTCAATCGCTCCCGATTCACGAAGGTCGGATAATTGTGGACGAGTTTTTCTTTTTTCTATATCACGTGAAAGTTGTGAAAGAGCTAAAACAGGGACGGATAGTTCCATTGCAAGAACCTTCAAACTTCTTGAAATATCAGTGATTTCTTGTTGCCTACTATCCTTTTTAACGTCGGGGGTCATAAGTTGTAAATAGTCGATTACAACAAAGTCAAGCCCAGACTTCCTCTTAAGTCTTCTGCACTTACTTATAATCTCTTGCGGTCTTATTACCGAAGATTCACTTATGTATATATTACACTTTGAAAGTGCCAATTTGGCTTTACCAATCTTAAGCCAGTCACTTTTACTCATTTCGCCCTTTTTGACTTTATTAGAATCTATTTTTGCAAGCGAACAAAGTAAACGTGTGGTCAATTGTTCTTTACTCATTTCAAGCGAGAACACCGCACAAGAATAGCCCTGCAAAGCAATTTGTTCCACCATATTCATAGCAAGCGAGGTTTTACCACACGCAGGACGAGCCGCCAAAATCATAAGGTCGTTTTTATGCACGCCGTCTATAATGGCGTCAAGTTCCCTATACCCCGTTTTTATACCACGCTTTGAAACGTTTCCCTTTGCAAGTTCGTCAATTTCAGCCATAACCGTAGGAAGAACGTTAGAAATTTTTTCCATTTCAGAACTGTCTTCCCCCTGAGATATATCGTATAGCGACTTTTCTGCTTTAGAAAGCGAAGCAATAGCGTCTTTACTATCCTTACAGTCAACTATGGTCTCTGACGAACTTTTTATAAGTTTACGAAGAAGGCTATCCCTCTTAACCATTTCAAAATATTTATTATAGTTGGCTGCGGACGGCATTATAGACGTTAAACCAGTCAAATAATCAAGCCCTCCAGACTCGGTTAAAATACCCGATTTATCTAAGTTATCTATAACTGTAACTAAGTCTATAGGTTGATTTAATCTGCTTAGTTCGTTCATTGCGTTATACACGTTTTTATGAGCGTCCACGAAAAAATCTTCCACCCTTAGCGAAGATAAAACGTCGTTTTGAACTTCGGGGTCTAAAAGTATGCAACCGAGCAAAGCTTGTTCGGCTTCTACGTTATGTGGCATTTCGCCACCCATGTTTGCTAAATTTATTCTCTTTTTTTCAGCCATAGTATCTCTCCTGAAAACAAGTTACAGTTTTTTAAATTGTATTAGGGCGTCTTCAAAAACCTTAAACGCCGAAATAAACGGTTTATCAATAGTTAAATCTACACCAGCTATTTTAAGTAGGTTTACTGGTGAATCAGAATTACCCGAAGATAAAAACTTAAAATAATCTTTAACTGCAGGCTCTCCCTCAGTTAAAATTCTATCTGCAATAGACAATGCAGAAATTATACCCGTTGCATATTTATAAACGTAAAAGGCCCTATAAAAATGGGGAATTCTTGCCCATTCGTATTTAATTTCCTCATCGGAAATTAAATTTTCGCCATAATACTTTTTATTAAGCGATAAATATTTTTCGCTCATACTTGTCTTGGTTATAGGTCTTCCTTCTTCCACCTCTCTATGAGAAAATTCCTCAAATTCGGCAAATTGAGTTTGTCTAAAAAGCGTGGTTCTTATCATTTCCATCAAATAAGACAAAAGGTATTTTTTTAATTTTTTATCGGTAGAAGTTTTAAGCAAGTATTTAAGCAAAAGAACTTCGTTTACCGTACTAGCAACTTCGGCAACGAATATTTTGTAATCGGCTTTAGCGTAGGGTTGATTCAAGTTAGAATAATACGAGTGTATGCTATGCCCCATTTCGTGTGCGATTGTAAATACGTCGTGCGTGGTTTTTTGGTAGTTCAAAAGCACGAAAGGATGCGTATCATAAACGCAAACGCTATACGCTCCGCTTCTTTTACCTTTGGTTTCGTAAACTGAAATCCATCTGTCGTCACGTGCTTTTTTTAATAATTTCACGTATTCGTCACCTAAAACGGAAAGACCATTAATTACTAATTCGTAAGCGTCTTCATAAGAAAGTTCTAACTCGGCGTCTTCAACAACCGGAACGTAAAGGTCATAAGTGTGCATACGTTTTAACTTTAACGACTTTTTCTTTTCGTTAATATAGTCGTGTAGTAATGGCAATGCGTTTTGCACCGAATTTATAAGATTATAATATACCTTTTCAGAAACGTCTTCACTGGACAAAGCCATGTTGATAGCAGAAGAATACTTTCTAACCTTTGCCCTAAACACGTCGGATTTTACGCTACCGTAATATGTGGAAGAAATGGTATTTATAAGCGAAACGTAAGAATTGTAATAACTTTTAAAGGTACGTTTTCTTAATCCCCTATTCTTGCCGTGCATAATAACCGAATACGCACCGTGGCTTAACGGAATAATTTCTTTACCGTCCTTAACTGATTTTAGGGGTAAATCTGCATTATCTATTTTAGTAAAAATTTCCTTAAAAGACGAAAGTGATTCGCTAACGAGCGCCATAACTTGCTCGCTACATTCATCTAAAACGTGTGGTTTTTCTTTTAAGATGCCTTGCAAGAAATAATCATATTCTTTTAATTCGGGGTCAGCGATATAACCTTTTATAACGGACTCGTCCATTGCAGTAAGTTCGGGCACGAAAAAGGCGAGCATAGCCCCCATTTCCGAAGATATAGAACTGACACGGTTTAACATTGCGCCGTATTCGGCATTTGCAGTGTCGCCGTCTGACAACATCATAGCGTAAACGTAAAGTTTTTCTATAATTCTACCAACTTCTTCTTGCTTTTTCATACATGCAAGAAAATCTTTTTTATTATTTAGTTTACCCTTGAATTCCGAAAAATCAATCTTTTCCTTTATTGTTGAAAATTCTTGTTCCCAGTCTTTTGTCGAAGGGTAAATATCTTCAATTGCCCAATCGTACTTGTTCAAAACGCTACCTTCTTTTTAATTTTTATTGCTATGTATCGGTGCAGGCATTCTACCACCCCTCGATACGAATTTTTCACAACTGAATTTAGAAACGGGCATAATAGGTGCCGTGCCTAAAAGTCCACCAAACTCAACTTCTTCACCAACTGTTTTATTCGGTACGGGTATTACCCTTACCGCCGTTGTCTTATTATTTATCATTCCGATAGCAGATTCGTCGGCAATAATACCACTAATGGTGCTTGCAGACGTATCCCCCGGTATTGCTACCATATCTATACCAACACTACAAACCGAAGTCATTGCTTCTAACTTGTTCATAGTAATAGAACCACGCTTTGCCGCATTTATCATACCTATATCTTCACTGACAGGAATAAACGCACCACTTAAACCACCGATAGAACTACTTGCCATAACGCCACCTTTTTTAACTGCGTCGTTAAGCATTGCAAGTGCTGCGGTAGTTCCATGACAACCTACGCTTTCCAATCCCATTTCTTCTAATATGTGTGCAACTGAGTCACCCATAACCGGGGTGGGTGCTAAAGATAAATCTACTATACCAAACTGTGCGTTTAAGCGCTTAGACGCTTCTTTTGCGATAAGTTCGCCAGCTCTCGTAATTTTAAACGCCGTCTTTTTAATAGTTTCAGCCATTTCGCTAATGGAAGCTTCTTTAACGAATTTTAATGCGTGATGTACTACACCGGGACCGGATACACCTACGTTGATAACCGTTTCTGCTTCGCCAACACCGTGGAAAGCACCTGCCATGAAGGGATTATCTTCAACAGCGTTACAGAATACAACTAACTTAGCACAACCTAAACCGTCTTTATCGGCAGTAAGTTCCGCCGTCTTTTTAATTATTTCACCCATAAGTTTAACAGCGTCCATATTGATACCAGACTTAGACGTACCAACGTTTATAGACGAGCACATTCTATCGGTAACTGACAATGCTTCAGGAATACTTTCTATAAAAGAACGCTCCGATTCCGTCATGCCCTTATGCACTAAAGCGCTGTAACCACCAAGGAAATCTACGCCGACCGTTTTAGCCGCGTTATCTAACGCTTTTGCCAAAACTACTTCTTTACCAACAAAGTTTGCAGTTAATAAACTTGCAGGGGTAATGGACACCCTTTTATTAACTATTGGAATACCGTATTCGGCGCTTAAATCTGAAGCAACTTTTACAATGTTTTGGGCTTTATAACAAATTTTATCATAAACGGCTTTTGCAGTTGCATCGGCAGATTCACGTATGCAGGACAAAAGGTTAATACCCATAGTTATAGTTCTTACGTCGAAATGTTCCTTTTCGACCATATCTATCGTTTCTAAAATTTCTTTTCTGTTTAGCATAATTTTATTCCCTAAATTTTGTGCATTGCATTAAAAATATCTTCGTGTTGAACCCTTATAGAAACGCCTATTTCTTGACCTAAAACGTTTAATTTTTGACCAAGTTCGTTTATTGTGAGCTTGCTATTTGATAAATCACATAGCATAAGCATAGTAAAGTTACCTTGTACTATGGTTTGACTAATATCTTCTATATTAACTTCGTTATCTGCCAAACAAGTAGATACTTTTGCTATTATACCCGACTTGTCTTTTCCTATTACAGTTAAAATTGCTTTCATTTGTTTTCCTCCGTCTTGTTTTGTTTAATCTCGTATTTTATTAAAAAATTGTTGTGCGTAAAATATTGCACGTAATCGCCTTCTTTTATGTCTGGGAAACCAAGTTCCACTAATACAGATACCTTCCTAATAAAAAACGCACCCTTTTCTTTATTGTATTCTTTAAATTCAACGTAATTAACGTCCACGCCTTCTCTAATAGAAACCGTTTCATCTACACCTACAAACTCACCAAAGTATTCCCTATTAAATCCGTTATTAAAAGAACGACAAAGCTTATAAAATTTATTTACTCTTTTGAATTTTATTCCCAAAAAAATGGACATGTATATAACGAAAATACCCGTCACACAATAATGAAGCCATTTTATAAGTGCAAGATTTTTAGACTCGTAAGGTTGTCTTAAAAATAAGATTATAAACATCGCTGACAAAGCAACGTACACTGCTATTGAAATATAAAGGCACGTCCATACCTTCTTTTTATGCTCCGATGCCGATTGAAACAATTCTTCAGTATAATAATTTACCATTTTTCCTCCGTTATCTATTAAAGTATGCAAAAAGCACGCCGTCTCTATTAAGTGAAAAATCAAAAACCTTGCCCATAATCATACTTTTATCACAAGGTCCGTTTTGCCTTGAATCGGCAGACACACTTCTATTGTCGCCAAGATAAAAAACTTCCCCGTCTTTTAATTCCCACTTTGTTTTTTGTGAATAATACGGTCTTGTGTACGCACCGTCAACGTAAGGCTCAACAAGTTTTTCACCATCAACGTAGACGCTGCCGTCAATAATTTCCACAGTACATTTATCTACTGCGATTACCCTTTTAATTATTAGATAATCTTCATCGGGTTTTTCTATTATAACAACGTCACCGGTTTTAAGTTTTCCGTAAGACGTGTTTGCTAAAACTATATCACCGTTATAAAGGGTTTTTTCCATAGAAGGTCCCGATACGTAAATTTTAATTAAGACGAAATTAGACAAATAAAAAATAAACGCCAATACGCAAATAACGACAACGGCAAATAAACTAAACCGCTGAATAGAACGTATTTCTCTATTCTTTTTTTCGACTAAATTGTCTCTAATTTTTACCATTTTTATTAAACCCAAAGTAAATTGTTTATTGCAAATTCCGAATCTGCCGTTATTCTTAGTAAAAGTACACCATCAAAGGAACGTAAAATTTGACCTTCTTCCGACTTGAATTTATTAAGTTCAGTTTTTATATTGTACCAAACTTGTTCGCCTCTAAAAGAAACCGTATAAGAATATTCCGTTTCTTTTCCGTCCTCTTCTATTTTCACTAAAGAAAATTTAACGTTAGCATCGCTTTTCACAAAAACGTCGGACACCAATACCGAATCTTCGGCAAGTTCTACGTCAGTAAAAGTTTTATGCGTTTCAAGTCCTGACAAACAGCTTACGCCTTCTATATCCATAGGTCCAATAATTCTTTTTATCGAATATTTACCCGTATAATCAATAGCGGTGTTAATATTTGGAGTAACTGCCCTAAAAACCGTTTCGGAAAATTTTTCCCTTGAAGAAAATATAACTTTGCCTTTAGATTTGTTTTTTATAGTAACTTCACCCGTCTTTTTCATAACGACGTTAGAACCTACTCTATATCCATTTTCGAAGTCCGAACGGATAAAAAAGTAATGGTCTTCACAATTTTTATTAGGGAAATATTCAAAAACTATTTCTTCGGTATTTTTAGTTAGTTTCTTTTCTTGAACTTTACTCCAAACACGTAAACTTAAAACTTTATTTCCCTCAGCCACGTATAAAGAAACTTTTTTAGGCACAATACCGTCTATTTTAGTTACGACCCTTATTCTATCACTTAGTACTTCGCAATTTAAATCTTGAACCTTTGCCAAATTATCCGTTTGATTATTTTCCACTTTATCAAAAAAGTAAAGTATATTAGTTAAATGGTTCTTATGTGCAAAATCTTTTTCGTTTACCGAATAATCTAATGCGGCATAAACGTTTTGCTTTGCACGAATAACGGTATCAGCCGTCCTATCCATTTCAAAAATCGAACTGTTAGTTGCAGACAAAAAGAACATAGGGCAATTTATGTAAGGAACGTAAGCTTCAGGTTCTATACCTGCAAGATATTTTATTTTTTCGTCTGAAAAATCTTCTTCTGCTTGGCTTTTACCGTATTTTTCTTTTTGAGCTTCCCAACCGGCATTAAACAAAAATGAAACGGCGTTTAATCTATTTTCGTTTATAGCAACGTGATACATAACGGTAGCAGAACTACCAATACCAATTCCACCCACGAAATTAAAGTTTTTAGAATAAACGTATTCGGCTAAATATTTATAAACTTTAGCCCACTCGTGCCAACAAGTTTTTTTAACGTCTTCCTTTACCGAGAATAAATTACCCTTAGCCACGTTATAGTTAGCATAAGACACGCTTTTAGGATAACGTGTAAAATAAACGGCGTCAGACTCACCAACAATATCTGCACAAAAAACGGAATAACCTTTTTTTGCAAGATAAGTCATAAAATCAACGTCTGTTCCATTTTTAAAATCGGGTACTACGATAATAGCGGAATTTTTTTCTGCGCTTATAGGACAAACGGCGGTACAAAAAATTTGAACTGTGCCGTCAGAAGTTTTGCTTCCACTAAGATAAAATTTCTCGATAGAAATACCCTCTTTTTGTTTTACGCTTAACGTTTCGACTTGTAAAGTGTCAATTTCAAAATCTTTCCAAACGTTAACCGGAGTGTAAATAGTTCCTGCCATAAGTCTCCTAAGAAATGATTATATCGGTAATTTTAGCAAAATTTTGCGTTTTATGGTTGCTTTTTGTCAAAGTATAAAGTATAATAAACTTCCAACGCTTGCTAATACCCCAGTTTAATTTAAACTAATAGTTATTATATTATAATACATAACTCAAACTATTGCAAGCGTTTTTTGTTTATAGGAGTTTTAGTAAATGACGTTTTCGTTTTCTAAAGAGTTCTCTAAAAACGCCTATACCGGCATAGAGAACGCATTTATAACCGAATATCTTAAAATTGCAGATGGAAACGCCGTAAAGGTTTATCTTTACGGCTTATACCTTTGCCAAAATCATGGCGCTAATGAATTAAAAGATTTTGCCGAAAACGTCAATCTTACTGAAAGCGAAGTTAAAGACATATTTAATTATTTAGAAGAATTCGGATTACTTTCTGTGTTAAGTTTCGAACCACTTAACGTAGAATATTTACCCGTGCGTGGTGCGTTTACTTCTAAGCCGAGAAAGTACAAGACCGAAAAGTATTCAGAGTTTACTAAGGGTGTTCAAACACTAATCTGCTCTCGCATGATTCCGACCAATGAATACGTGGAATATTTTTCTATTATGGAAACTTATAACATTAAGCCCGAAGCGATGCTTTTAATTATAAAATATTGTGTATCGTTAAAGGGTGACGACATTGGTTATAAGTATATTTCTAAGGTTGCAAAAGACTTTGGGAATCGTGAGATAAATACTATCGAAAAAGTAGAACAAGAACTTTCTGCATATAACCTTAGAACGGGTGAAATTGTAAACGTTTTAAAGGCGTTGTCATCAAAGCGCAAACCTGAAATTGAGGACCTTAATTTATACAAAAAATGGACTCGTGAACTTAACTTTGAACCTGAAAGCATAGTGTACGCTGCGTCTAAAATAAAGAAGGGCAGTATAAACAAGTTGGACGAGTTTTTGCTTGAACTTTTCGCAATGAAAAGCTTTTCTAAAGAAGAGATTAAGGATTACGTTGAAAGAAAGGAAGAAATTTATCAACTTGCAGTAAAAATAAATCGTGCGCTATCCATTTATATGGAAGTTATTGATACCGTTGTAGATACCTATACTAAAAAATGGTTATCTTACGGATACGATGGGGAAACCTTGCTTTTTATTGCCGGCAAATGCTTTAAGTCTGGTAAAAATACCTTACCACAAATGGACGAACTTATAGAAAATTTATACTCTTTAGGTTACATAGATTTTACAAGTGTAAACGACTATTTTGAAGGGCTTAAAAAGACGTATGATTTCATTAAAAAAATGCTACTTATTTCGGGTGCAAACCGTTACCCTAACGACTGGGATAAAAGGTCTGTTGACACTTGGAAAAGTTGGGGGTTTTCTGAAGATATGATATTAGAAGCAGCAACCCTTGCTTCGGGCAAATCTTCACCTATCCCCTATATGAACGGAATTCTATCCAACTGGAAGCGTGACGGCGTGTTTACGTTAGATAAACCTCAAAACGAAAAGGATAGTTTTGAAAGTATTGCCGACTATAATTTAGAATATGATAGACGTAGAAAAACTGCGCTTTCTAAGGCAAGTAAAAATCTTGAAAAGGCTATGGAAATTGAAGGTTTCTCTGAAATTTATTCTAAGCTTAACGGAATGGAAAGGGAACTTGCTTTTGCTGAAATGGCAAATAACCAAACTTTACTTGATAACCTTGAATCTGAAAAGGCTTTACTAACCGTTAAAATAGAAAATTTACTTAAACCACACGGATTAGTTCTTTCCGATTTATCGCCTAAATACTTGTGTGAAAAATGTAAAGATACCGGCTATATAGGTACTAACCGTTGCGACTGTTTTGATAAAACTTGCGAATAAAATTTAATTTAACAAAAAAGAAAGACTAACGATTTTTTCGTTAGTCTTTTTCGTTGCTTAAAAAATTTCTATAAGCGTTTAGTTAATAAATTCAACTAATCTTCAAGCCTTATAACGCTTTCAATTTTTTCTACTGAATCAAGTTCTTTAATTTTCGCCAACGCTTTATTCATAACTTTTTCAGAACATTCGTGGGTGATAATTACAACGGGAACTAACCCGTCTTTACCTTGATATTGTTTTACTTGTTCAATACTTATATTATTCTTTGCGAATACGCCAGAGAATTTACTCAAAACACCGGCTTCATCTTTTACGCTTAATCTTACACAGTATTGTGAAGAAAAGTCACTTGCAAACTTAGTAGCCTTGTTGCCGTTTTCGCTATTGTCGAAAGGAGCATAGAAAACTTCACTATGCTTTGCAGCGAAAATAACGTCAGAAACTATTGCACTACCGGTAGGCAACGCACCTGCGCCACGACCGTAAAGCATAATATCACCAACTGCATCGCCAGTTAAATGTACTGCATTAAAGGAATCGTTTACAGATGCTAACGGATTATTTTTATTAACGTAAGTGGGGTGTACCCTAACTTCTATTCCGTGTTTAGTACGTTTGCCGATACCCAAAAGTTTTAAGGCGTATCCCATTTCTTTACCGTAAGCAATATCTTCTTTAGTTATAGAAGTAATACCTTCCCTATGAACGTCGTCAATATAAACTTTAGTGTTAAATGCAAGTGAACTTAAAATAGAAATTTTATAAGTTGCGTCAAACCCTTCAACGTCGGCAGTGGGGTCAAACTCAGCATAACCTAAACTTTGTGCTTCTTTTAAAGCTTCTTCGTAAGAAGAACCTTGTTCTGCCATTTTGGTTAAAATATAGTTAGTGGTACCGTTAATAATACCCTTTAACGACGTAATTTTGTTTGCTTGCATTCCGTCGATAAGCGTTCTAATAATAGGAACGCCACCTACGCAAGAAGCTTCAAAGTATAAGCCGGCTTTCATCGCCTTTGCTTCACGTTCTAATTCAGACCAATATTTAGCAACCAATTCTTTATTAGAAGTAACTACGCTTTTACCGCTCTTTAATGCTTTAAGAACAAAGTTCTTAGCAACGCCAACACCGCCTATAACTTCTACAACGATATCTACGTTGGGATTAGAAACTACTTCTTCTATACTGGAAGCAATTATACTTTCATCAATACCTAACGCTTTAGCTCTTTCAAGATTTTTTTCCAAAACGTTTTCTACGGTAATATCAATACCTTGCGATGCCTTAAAATATTCTCTATTTTTAGTAAGAATATCATAAGTACCACCACCTACTACGCCGAGTCCTAATATGGCAACACCGACCTTTTTCATATCTTTCTCCTTAATAAGTGTTTTTCACCCTATTTATTCAAATCGTATATTATTTTAAGTCCGTCGAGAGTTAAAGTTCTATCAACTTTTTCTATCAACTTAACTTCTTTTGCAATTATTTCGCCCAAGCCACCCGTTGCTATTACACGGATATCTTCTACGTTTAATTCTTTCTTTATTCTCTTGATTATATTTTCTACAAGTCCTGCAAATCCGAAAATCATACCCGACTGCATACAATGTTTGGTATTTTTACCTATAACTTTTTTAGGACTTTCAAGTTCTATCATAGGTAATTGTGCAGTTTTTGTGGCTAAACCTTCTAAAGAAGTTTTAATACCGGGGGCAATTACAACGCCAATTAGTTCACAGTCTTTAGAAATAACGTCAAACGTGGTTGCCGTGCCAAAATCAATAACTATAACCGGCCCACCGTACTTGGTAAACGCCGATACGCTGTTTACTATAATATCTGCACCTACTTCTTTGGGATTATCAGCCTTAATGTTTAAGCCCGTTTTTATACCGGGACCAATCATAAGTGGTTCTACACCAAAAAAGTATTTGCACATATGGCAAATCGTATAATTTAAAGCGGGTATAACCGACGATACTATTATTCCATCTATATCCGTCTTTTTTATTCCGCCGTCGGCAAGAAGCCCAACTAAAACGCTACCGTATTCATCAGCAGTTCTAAGTAATCTTGACGAAACACGGAAAGAACAGATAAGTTTTTCGTTATCAAATACACCGTACTTAATATTGGTATTGCCTATGTCTATAGCAAGAATCATTTGTTATTTTCCCAACCTTTTCATAACCTTAACGTAAACGGGACACAAGACCATTGCGCCTATAACCTCGGCTAAGAAGTTAAAAGATATAATTACCGTCATAACCGCAGCGAGGTCTGACGCATTAAATACCCACATCATAAATATAGTGCAAACACTATTTGTCAAAATACCTAATGCAGCAGCAATGCTTATAGGCAAAACGTCTTTAACAAAAAGTTTTTTTGCACTTTTAGTAAGCTTTGAAACCAAAACGTAAGAAAAGAACGCCGTTACACCTATAAATATTCTCGGTAAAATTGAAACTAATGGGTTAATAAATACGGGGTTAGCGATAATTACAGCAAGAAAGAACGAACAACAACCAAATATCAAGCCACCCGAAATAAATCCTTTTTTACCACCCGTTATACTTACCGCAATCGCTAACGGCAACGTTAGAATTGCAGGGGTAAAACTACCTAAAAATGCGGTGAATAGATACGTTTCTACAAGTAAGAACACAAAAGTCAATGCAGAAATCACACCGTAAAACGCAACTTTTTTAGCGTTTGAAAAGTTATTCATAAAAATCCTCCAATCGAATTCTTTTTTACAAAAGATATCCGTAAGATAAAAAATAAAAAATATATAAAGTCAGACGCAACTTTGCTTTCTGCTTTGAACTAATTTTAACACAAAAAAACAACTATAGCAATTAAATTACATACCATTTCAGTAACATTTTAAGTATTTTCAGCTTATATTGATAATAGATAAGACTCCGCCGACCAAAAAACTACATAGGCGGAGAGCATATATACTTTGGAGGTAAATATATGAACGGTTGTTTTAATTTTTTAGGCGGTAACACTTGTCTTTGGATTTTAATTATACTCCTTATAATCTGCCTTTGTAAAAGCGGTTGCTTAAACGGTTTACTTAACAGTTGCTACGCCCTTCCTATAGCATTACTCATAATTTGCTGTTGCTGTAAAGGTGGCAACAACCACTTCTTTAACGGCTGTGGATGCGGTTGCAAATAAAACTTATTAAATCTACAAACAAAAAATAAAACCCCCATTAAAACAAAAAAATCAGGCTGAAAAGTCTGATTTTTTCTTTGTTTTTTATCATTTTTTAGTTAAAAATTCTTTTTGTTTTTTAGAAATCTTTTTATGTATTCCTTCAAACGTCATTGACTCACTGTTTAACTCTCCACTACCGTTAAAAGAACCGTTAGATTCTATTTTCAATCTTTCATATTCCACGCCAATGTAAACGTCACACTTTTCCCAAAAACCCGTAATCAATTTTTCAAGGCTTTCTACGTCAACATTTTTAGCTACGCACGTTTTAGTTATTTCATTTGCACAATCTATTAGTTCAACGTCGTGTTCATAAGCATACTGCAACAAAGAATTAAAATAATCTACTGCAGATATTAGTTCCGTTTTAGATGCTTCGTCTACCAAACCATAAATAAAACGCTTAGCAAGTGAAATAATCTTCGACGAATACTCTCGCATCAAATCAATTCTGTCGCTACGCTTATTAGCCATTATATCCACCTTTTGTTGCATTGTTTGCAATCTTCTCGTACTAAACAACGTTATTGTGGAAACAATAGTTGCACCTATAACGCCTACAACGTTAATTATTGCTAAAATCTTCTCCATAATTTACCTCTTTTGTTATATGCTTTAATTATAGCACCTTTACAGATTTTTTCAATACCAAATTTTACCGTTTACAAAATTCATAAAAAATGTTATACTGTTTAAGAGGTGAAACAATGAACGCTAAAGAATTTTGCAATATGTTAAATATTGACCAAACTACAACCGAAGACATAGTCGCTTTAGATAAAAAAGTATCTTCACTTTTGGGCGACGAAATTCTAAATCTATCAACGACAGCTCTAAAAGACGGGGTAACTCAACAAGAGTATTTGGAATTGCTAAAAACTGCGGAATCGTTGGGTAATTCGATTAACGAACATCCTTTTAGAATGCAACTTGTATTTGCGTTAAAATGCTTTATATTGTTAGAAGAAAAATTTTTAAAAGCCGGCATCGATATAACCACCTATAAAAATACCATGCAAGATTTTAGATTTAGAGTTTACGAATGCCAAGAAGTATACGGTTTTACCGGAATTTTCGTGGCGTGGTGGTACTTAATATTTTGTAATTTATCCATACTAAAAATAGACGAACTTGAATTTGAAAAAACGATTGCCAATTTTGATTACGACAACAAAGGCGTAACTATAAAAAAGGGTGATACTATATACGCTTTGCATATCCCACCGAAATTTAAAATGAACAAACAAACCGTCGTTAAAGCCCTTAAAGAGAGTTATAAATATTACGGTTTCTGCGGAAAAGTAGCTTTTCAATGTGAATCTTGGTTATTATATCCTGATTTTGAAAACGTTTTCATCAAAGGTGGTAACGTGCACGAGTTCAGAACTTTTTTTGACGTGATTTCAAAAACGGACCATTCCGAATTTGAAGACTGTTGGCGTTTATTTAAAGTAGGCAAAATAATAAATTTAGAAACCCTTCCAACCGATACAAGATTACAAAGAAATATGCTCCTTCATTTGAAAAATGGCGGAAAAACGGGTGACGGTTTCGGAGTGCTGATTTTTGACGGAGAGAATATCTTATAAAATTTAAAAAATTAAAGTCCCTTTGCGTAAGGGACTTTTTATTTTATTCTAATCCGTGGGCTTTACGTTTTAATCTTAAACCGGTATCTAAGGTCTTTTTTCTAATTCTTACGTTTTGTGGGGTAATTTCTAAAAGTTCGTCGTCGTTTATAAATTCCATTGCCTCTTCAAGCGACATTAGTTTTGGCGTTTCAAGTCTTAACGCATCGTCCGAACCAGACGCTCTGGTATTTGTCAAATGCTTCTTTTTACATACGTTTACGGATATATCTTCCGCTTTTGGAGAAACACCGACAACCATACCTTCATAAACCTTAACGCCGGGTGTTATAAACAATTGTCCTCTACCTTGTGCGTTAAACAATCCGTAAGTGACGGCTTCACCCGTTTCGAACGCCACGAGTGAACCCGTAGTTCTTCTTTCTATTTCACCTTTAAATTCTTCATAGCCAAAGAACAAAGTATTAAACACGCCCTCACCCCTGGTATCGGTTAAAAATTGGCTTTTATAACCAAACAACCCACGAGACGGAACCTTAAATTCTAACCTTATTCTATTGCCGACGTTTTCCATTTGGATAAGTTCGCCTTTTCTAACGCCCATTGCCGAAAAAACTGCACCCGTTTTATCTTCGGGAACGTCAACTACCAATCTTTCCATAGGTTCCATTTCAACGCCGTCGATAACCTTATACATTACCTTAGGTGCACCTACTTGGAATTCATAACCCGAACGACGCATTGTTTCAATTAAAATGGAAAGATGCATTTCGCCCCTACCACAAACTCTGTAAGAGTCGGCAGAATCGGTTTCTTCAACACGAAGCGAAACGTCTTTAAGCATTTCCTTAAAAAGTCTATCCCTTAGATGCCTTGTTGTAACAAACTTACCTTCTTTACCTGCAAACGGAGAATCGTTTACCGAGAACGTCATTTCAACGGTAGGTTCTGAAATCTTTACGAAAGGAACGGGGTCGGGACTACCTAACGCACAAACGGTGTCGCCAATAGACAAATTATCCAAACCGCTTATACAAACTATGTCTCCCGCTTTAGCGCTTTCTACTGCAACCCTTGATAAACCTTGTATCTGATACATCGCAACAAGTTTACCTTTAGCCTCGTGTCCACTAACGTTAAAGTTACAAGTTTCCACGTCTTGGTTAATATTTGCCGTACCACGTTCTATTCTACCTATACCAATACGGCCAACGTACTCGTTATAATCAACCGAAGAAATAAGCATTTGAAAGGGTCCGTTTTCGTCAACTTCTTGTGGTTCAAAGTAGTTTACTATGGTTTCAAAAAGTGGTTTTAAATCGGTACCCGGTTTATTATAATCAAGCGTAGCAGTACCTTCACGTCCCGAACAAAATACTATAGGACTATCTATTTGTTCATCACTTGCGTTAAGGTCGAAAAGCAATTCTAAAATTTCGTCTTGAACTTCTTTTAACCTTGCATCTGGACGGTCTATTTTATTTACGACGATAATAAGTTTATGGTTAAGTTCCAACGCCTTTTGCATAACGAAACGGGTTTGAGGCATAGGTCCTTCAGCAGCGTCTATTAAAACCAAAACGCCGTTTACCATTTTAAGTACACGTTCTACTTCTCCACCAAAATCTGCGTGACCAGGTGTATCTACAATGTTGATTTTTACGCCGTTATAACTTGCCGAAGTATTCTTTGCAAGTATGGTTATACCCCTTTCACGCTCTAAGTCGCCAGAGTCCATAACTCTATCAGAAACTTCTTGATTATCTCTAAAAATACCGCCTTGTTTTAGCAGTTCGTTTACCAAAGTAGTCTTACCGTGATCAACGTGGGCAATTATAGCAACGTTTCTTACGTCTGTTCTTTTCAAAATCTTCGTCCGCCTTTAAGTTTGCATTATTTTAATACGGAAAGTAGCGCTATTAACGTTTTACCGTCCACTATTTCTCCGTTATTTATCATTGTTTTAAGTTGTTCTTTATCGTACCAATTACTCGACAAAAATTCGTCCTTGTCAAGATTTTGTCTTGTAACCGTCAAGCCTTCGGCTTTATAAATATAAATTATTTCGTTGGTATAACCGGGCGTGGGATAAACCTTAAAAATTAAATTTACTTTTTCAGCTTTAATTCCACCCTCTTCTTCAAGCTCACGAATAGCAGTTTTAGACGGGTCTTCCCCCTTATTTATTTTACCGGCAGGAATTTCTAAAATTTCTTCTTTATATGGATAGCGAAACTGCTTAACAAGTAAGATTTTACCGTCCTTTTCACAAAGAACGGCACTTCCACCCGAGTGTGAAACAACCTCTCTTAACGCAGTCATGCCATTTGGCAAAGTTACTTCATCTTCCCTTAGTTTTATAATTTTGCCATCGTAAATGGGTTTAGAAGAAACCGTTTTTTCGTTAAATTCCATTTTTCACGTCCATTATACAAGCAGAAATTTTCTTTACTCTGTTTCTAAATAATAGACAATGCTTTTTCGCCATAAATTTATAAGCAATAAAGGCGTACTCTATAGCAGATAAATCCATGCTGTCAATAACCGTGCCAAGCATGTCTATAATAAGATTCATTTCCTTTTTTAGAGCTTCCGACTTAACCTTTTCTTTTATCTTCTTTTTATCTTCAAGTAAAAGTTCTTTTATGATTTTAACGCTTTCCCCGTAACTTTTTTTAGCAAGTTCTTTTTCTTGTTCCTCACGTTCTTTTTGAAGTTCAAATTCCCTTGCTCTCTTAAGTTCTTCTTCAGTAACAGCTTCAATCGGGTCTTGAAGTTTACCCTCTATAACGCTTTCCATAAGCCTTACAACGGAATTTTTAAACGGAACCATAATTGCAGTTAAAAAGGAACGGTAGCATAGATAGTAACTTCCGTCTTCGAAGAAATATTTATTTAAGAATTCTTCTAAAACCACCTTTTTAGCATCAATATCAACCAAAAGATTAAACGTGAACGCCAAAAGTTCTCTTGACGATGCAGGTAGAATAAATTCCCCTTTACCTTCTACTAATCGAGATTTAACAAGATACTTCTTCTTAGCCTCTTCATAATCAAAATCGGTTAAACAATTCTTAAAAAGCGCAATTAAGGTGTCGGAATTAGCAATTGCTTTTAAAAGATTAACTATTTTTACGTCGGCAAGTATATACTTACTGTCAATAAGTTCGTTTGCACGTGCAACAAAAAAATCTAATTCTTCCCTTTTAGTCATCAAAAAACTCCTATAAACAAGATATACGAATTCATTATACCACACTATTTAGTATATATAAACTTTTTTTAACACTATTTTTTTATTTTTCGGCAAATTTCTTTACAAGATATGTCAATTGATATATAATATCAAAACAAGATTAAGGAGTTTTTTATGCAAGTTAAGGGCGATTCGTCGTTAAACAAATTGATATTATTGTTTGTTTTTGACAAAATGGAAGTACCGCTATCTGAAAATACGGTGCTTGATATGTGTTGCTCTTCTAACAACTGGCTTGCTTATATGGACTGTCAACCAATACTTTCAACCCTGCTTGACGCTGGTTGGATTTATAACGTTAGTACAGGTGGTGAACCACTTTATACCATCACTCCGGACGGGCGTATTTGCTTGGCAAACTTCTTTATAAAAATACCTGCTTCCACCAGAGAAGCCATTTCAATTTTTATAAAAAATAATCGTGCAAAATACAAAAGAAAGCAAGAATGTTTTTCAGACTACTACATGAATAAGGACGGCACTTACACCGTTTACCTAAAAATAGTTGAGCCTGCACAACCCGTTTTTGAACTTAAATTAGTAGTTCCAAATCGCCAAATTGCAAAGGATATTTACAAGAAATGGGGAGATAAAGCCACTGACGTTTATAGAAACGTTTACGAAAACTTGGTAGATTAAAATTTAAAATAAAAAACAGCTTAAGTGCATCACACTTAGGCTGTTTTTTTGTTGTTTAATTTTCCATTATTATTAAGGTATCTTTTGGTTTAATTTTGAAGTTTGCCTCGGTTATGCCGTTTTTATTTGAAAAACGTGCCGAAACGAAAGCATTTTCAAGTGGTGAATATAAAACAGGGTCGTTTATACCGGATAAGGTGATTTTAACTTCAAGTTCTTCTTTCTCGCAGTTTACAAACATAAACGCTCTACCCTTATCAGTATCTCTCGTTAAAAGTGCAAGCCTATTTTTGTTAGCCGTTTTAATAACTGCAAAATCAGTTCTATCTAACGATTTAACAAGTTTTTCTTCGTCTGAGTAGCCTTTTACGTTTTTATAGAATTTAAATAAGTCGCTCTTAACACCTTTAACAACAACGCCGGCAGATACGAAATAATCTATAACCTTCTTTAACTCTTCAGAATATTCCATTGCAGGGAAGGTAATAGCACTATAAACTCTACCACGCTCTGTAATAATTTTGCCGTCTTTAGCAGTACACTTTTCAAGCAAGCCAAGGTCAGCATAGTCAAAACCAACTTGTTTTTTATTAAGCGCAACAGCAAGACCATTTACACTATTCCAACAACCAAGTTCGTGTTCGCCATAGTTTCCGCCGTGTTCAAGATGTCCTTTATGATAAGCTTGTACCGTTTCTATCGGATAATAGGTTAATACGTCGGACACAGTTTCACCAGACATTATAGCGTCTATTCTACCGTGTGAAGCGTTACGACGTGCATATTCTTCTTGGCTCATCTCGTCTATTGAATAGTAATAGGTAAAAATATCAACACCGAAAGCATACTGCACGCAAACCGAGGAATAAATATCGTCAACAGTAACTTCTTGTTTTAGTGCCACTTGCGTATGTTTAGAAACTTCGTCCATAACGTGCTTTCTACCGTTAGCAATGGCAATTGAAGAAACAAGTTTTGGTGTAAATGCAAATTCGTCGTAAATTAAATCGGATAAAGAATGCAACATATCAATACCCGGATAATGCATATGACGTAATAAGTTAAAATAGTTACCTTCAAAAGTTGGGTGATAGAATATAGCGTCTTCAAGCAATATGTGACCAGAAAAGTTTACGTTATGATCTGCACACCATTCACCAATTTGCTTAAAGAAAGCGTTTTCAACCAAGTTTGAAGTAGTTTTATAAAAATCTAAACGGAACTTTTTAGCATCGTCACAGTCACCGGCAAAACAGTAAATAAGTTTATCTAAACAAGAATAACCGTTTAATTTTTCAAACTCCGTATCAAAATACTTAGACCAGTTTACAACCGGCAATAATTCAGCACCCTCTATCGCTTGATGACGTGCTTTTTTAGGTAGAGATAAAAGATGCATATTGCACCCTTGATAAGACGGTTCGTCTGTAAAGAAAGCCTCTATCGTACCTATATCGGGAATCTTTCCACCTAAGTCATTATTATTGAATCTTTTGCCAAGTTTGTTATAGTAAACTTCGTAGGTGTTGTTCAAAAATTCTCTAACCGCTTCGGGATTGCCAACGTCAAGATATCTTCTTGCAGCAAAAACGTTATGTTGTGCATGGGTATATTCAAAAGCGTGCTTGATTACGAAAAACGTTGCGACGGCACTTTTTTCGGTAGGGTTTTTTAAGGTAACGGGGTCAACTGATTTATAACAGTTTGCAACGTACACGGGGTTAAAATTGGTTATACCATGTATATCACTATCACTACCATATACCATAGCAGATACAAACGCTTCATATCCTATCGGAAGATTTAACGTAATTTCTTCGCCTGCCATTAACTGTTTTTCTACAATGGCTAACGAACGAGCTTCAAAGTCAGGATTAGCGTCTACAGTCATACCTCCTGCACCACCCGACGGATAACCCTGTTCGTCGTATATCCATAAACGCAAGCCAAGTCTTTCGCACTCGTTTGCAATATGTTCTAAAATTTTAAAATCTTCTTCGTTTTTTAAATAAGAGTCGTAGTCTTTACCCGACTCAAAATCTTCACCTTTAGACGCTTCACCAAACGGACAGTTAGAAACAATACCACCAAACCCACAATCTTTAATCTTGACTAGTTCTTGGGTAATAATTTCAAATTTTCTTTCCAACGCATCAGTCGATTCATACGGAAAATTATGTATTATTTTAGTTGGCAAATTACACGCATCAAATTTTACGTTTTTAACGTCACCCATATCATTTCCTCTCTTATATTTATTTTTCTAAAACAACGGTAAAAGGTCCGTCGTTAGTTTGACATATTTTCATATCTGCACCAAAAACCCCTAACTTTACTGGCACGCCTTGAGCTTCTAAACCCTTCGCAACGTAAAGATACAACTCATTGGCCTTTTCGGGTGCTTCAGCTTCAAAAAAAGAAGGTCTATTCCCATGTGAGGTATCGGCGTAAAGGGTAAATTGTGAAACTAATAAAATTTCACCCTTAACGTCTAAAATAGATTTATTTATTTTACCGTTTTCATCTTCACAAATACGCATCGGTGGAATTTTTTTTATAAAGTAATCGGCGTTTTCTTTAGTGTCCGACTTACCCACCCCTAAAAATATTACGTAACCATGACCGATTTTAGAAATCTCTTTACCATCAACCACCAAAACGGCATCTAATACCCTTTGAATTACAGCCCTCATTTTAAGTCCCTTAAACAATTTTGTATATTTGTCAAAACATATGTAAAGCACAAAATTATCGCTTTGTTTTTTATTTTCCTTTGCTTTTTATAAAAGCAACGTTACTGAATTATATAATAACATACAAATAACGATTTGACAAGACTAATCGTTCAAGTTATAATTAAAAAAATACTTTTTTGGTGGTTATATATTTTATGCAATTTTTCGGTATGGAAAAAATGTCACTCGTTGATTACGACGAAAATATATGTTGCACTTTGTTTACTGCGGGGTGTAATTTTAGATGCGGTTTTTGCCACAACGGTCCGTTAGTAGTAGATACTAAAAACCTTTCACCGTTAGACACCAACCAAATTTTAGACTATATTTCTTCACGAAAAAATTTACTTGACGCCGTTTGTGTTTCGGGTGGCGAACCCACCCTATTTAACGACCTTCCTGATTTTATTAAAAAGATAAAGGAACTCGGTTTAAAAGTAAAGTTAGACACCAACGGCACCAATCCTAACATGATAAAACTGTTACATCAAAAAGGATTAGTAGATTTTTTTGCTATGGATATCAAGTCTGATTTAGACGGTTACGGAAAAATTATAGGCGTGGAAAATTTTGATACGAATAACGTAAAAGCAAGCGTTGAATATCTAATAAATAACTGCAAAAATTATGAATTTAGAACCACACTTATAAAAGAGTTTCACACACCACGAGTAATGGAAAATATCGGCAAGTGGATTAAAGGTGCAAATAAATACAGGCTTCAAAAATTTAAGGAAACAGACGGCTGTATAGAACGTGGGTTAACCGAAATTGAAGAAGATATTGCAAAAAAATACGTAGATATTTTGAGAGCGTACGTTATTAACACTGATTTAAGAGGTTACTGATTTGATTAGACGATTAACTAAAAAAGACAAAGATATTTTCTTTTGTTTATTAGACGAATTTTATAATAGTGACGCAGTTATTAAGCCTATTCCGAAAAACTATTACGAGAATATATTAAATGTTTTAACCGACCAAAATTCTTCAGCTAAAGGGTATTTAATTGGTGAAGAAAAAACCGTTTTTGGTTACGGTGTTGTAAACCTCACGTTTTCTATGGAGGCAGGTGGTAATACTCTTTGGTTAGAAGACCTTTATATTAGAAAAGACTATCAAAACAAAGGCTTTGGCAAACAATATTTTGACTTTATTTTTAGCACCTACAAAAACGTAAATCGTTTTAGATTAGAAGTTGAAGAAACTAACCCTAAAGCCATAAAACTTTACAAAAGTTTAGGTTTTGAATTTTTAGAATATAAACAAATGATTTTGGACAAATAAAAATCGTTGTGGCAAAACCACAACGATTTTTTATTGCAAAAAATATTTTATGCTAAAACTATATACCCATTATCAATCTTAAATTTAGTTCTAAATTGTGCCGATATTCGGTAGATGAAACTGATAATCTTTTAATCATAACCCATCACTCCATTCTTTTATAAATTATACAGCCGTTTTAAGTATAAGTAAAGTATATCCTATATTTTACAAAATCTTTTTCCATAAATAGTTGAATTGTTAACTTTTTTATGATATAATCACCATATTATATAATTTTAGTTATAAACATTATAGTTTTTACTTATAATATAGAAAGGAGTGTTTATGCAAGTTATTTTAGAAAGGCTTAAAATAGAAGCACCTTGGCTATTAAGCATAGTAATTGCAGGTGTGTTAGGATTTTTAATTGGATTTGAAAGAAAAAACCGATCTAAAGAAGCAGGTATTAGAACGCACGCAATAGTTTGCATGGGGTCTTGCCTACTTATGATAGTTTCAAGATTTGGTTTTGGAAATAGCGATACGGATAGTTCAAGGGTTGCCGCACAGATAGTATCTGGCATAGGTTTTTTAGGTGCCGGCATGATTATTTATCGTAAAAAGGCCATACAAGGTTTAACGACTGCTGCAGGTGTTTGGGCAACTGCGGGTATAGGTATGGCATGCGGTGGTGGTCTTTACGTTGTTGCACTCGGCTCTACTATTCTGCTTATAACTATACAATACTTATTACATTTAAAAATTAAGTTGTTTGCCACTAAAAAAACGTACGATTTAAAAATAGTATTTGTTCAAACCGACTTTGAAAGTGAAAAAATTATGGAAATTTTTGGAATAACGCATTTCCATAGACTTCAAATTCAAAAGACGGAAAAGGAAACTATTTATACTGCTCACCTACAAACTAAAAACGAATTTAGAACGATAGCTCTTGATAAAATATTAAAAGAAAATCCTTTTATAACCTACATAGAAAGATGTGACGAAGAATAATAAAAATCCCTAACTTATCGTTCTTCCCATTTTTACGACATTTTAAAAGAGTAGCAAAATTTTGCTACTCTTTATTTTTTGCTTTGCAAAACACACAACTTTGCTTGCAAAGTATAGTGTGCTACACTTAACCTCGTTGAGCCGTAATAATATATGCGTTATCTATTTCTTTTATTTTGCTTTTAATAAACCTTAAAGTCGTCAACGTTTTGCAAATATAGGTAGGATTGTCTGGATAAACCTCAATTCTGCTGTATCCCGTATCGATAAAATTTTGTTGATTTTTGTCTACTGATAAAACAAATATACCGTTATTTTTTAATAAGTTGAAAACATTGATTAACGCCTTTTCTTTGTCTTTGATATGCATAAATGTTAACGTGGAAAAAATTACGTCATACTTTTCAGTATCTTTGTATTTAAGAAAATCTTCATTAATAAAAGAAGCATTATTAAAATCCTTAAAATGATTTCTTGCTACATCTACTGTTTTTGAAGAAATATCTATTCCCACGTATTTTTTACATTGTTTAATAATTTTTTTAGCAATCCTTCCAGTGCCACAACCTATTTCTAATACCGTTTTATAGGCATCTAGATTAAGTAGATTTATAAACTCTTTTCCATCCCACTTATCCATATAATCCGCCAACTCTTTACAATCTAAAACGGGGTCGTTGCCATTTTCAATTAATAAATCGTAATGTCTAGAAATATTATCCATTTTTTGCCTTTAACGTTTTGCACGAAGAAATTAACATCTTTCGTATTGCCCCACAATCATTATTAAATTTTTTATATTGATTTTCTTCTAAATAACCTGTTTCAAAAAGCAATTCTAACCAATATTCGCTTTCAAAGCACTCTTTTAACGCTATTTCAAGTTTTGAAATAAAATCAGCCGTTCCTTGAGCGTATTGCGCTTCGTGGATATTTGCGCCAATACTTGTTCCCGAACGTAAAAGTTGATTAGTTAAAACACTTTCTTTATTGTTGGCTTTAATTTCTCTTGTAATGAATACAATGTTTTTAGCAAACTCTTTTGCTTTTTCTCTTAAAATGCTTTCACTCATAAGTTAATTGTAGCATAAATCAAGTTTTAAGTAAAGTGATATTGTTTGCATAGCAAACAGTTATATTTTTAGAGCAAGTCTAAAAGTTATATTTTGACTTACAGTCAAAGTTATATTATATTTGCCACAACTCGCCAAAGGCGAATATAACTTTGCGTAGCAAAATATAACTGCTTTAAGCAATATAACTTGCCGATAGGCAAATATAACTAGTGCGTCAGTAATAATCCCTATTACTGACGCACTAATCGGGAATTTTTTTATATCTTTATGTTGTCGAAATAGTTTGCGTTTTTAATATCAATATCCGTTTTTGGGTTTTCTTGGTCGTAAAACCACTCTTCGTCAGTCAAACCACCTTCTGTTATTTTTTCAGGTGGAAGTTTCATAAATTTACCCGTCGCAGTTGCTAAAACGTTGCCAAGACTATCTTCAATAAAACTTGCGCCTACAAATGCTAAACCTGTTTCTTTTATAATTTTGCCAACGGCAATAAGTTCGGTATTAAGTGGCACGGGCTTTCTAAACTTAACCGTTATTTCCATAGTAACGCCCCAAACGTCCTTATCACCCCACTGAATAGCACGCCCTAAAGTTTCATCTAATATGGCAGTAATCATGCCACCGTGCATACGGTTTCTGTAACTTTGATGATTATCTTTAGGCGTAAAAACACACGCCACCATTTCCCCTTCCACGTCGTAAAAATCAGCACGCACAGAAGAAAGAGAATCTCGTCCACAAACTATACATTCTTTAGAACTCTTTTGTTTTCTTAAAACTTTCATAATTTCACCTTGGTGATATATTAACACAAAAAACCTAAAATTGCAAAATCATTTTTTTACTATTGACAAAATAGGATATAAATTGCATAATATCCTTAAACTTGATAAAGGAGAAATACCAATGTCAAATAAAACACATTTTTTAATTGACGACGTTATTTGGGTTCTTCGTGACGTTGCAAATACCAACCCTAAATCAATATTCGATAACCCGTTTATAAAAATGCTTAAAACGGCATATGAAAGGTACGGCGTTAAAACGCAACTTAACCTATTTTACAGAACCTCTTATTTTTACGGATTTAACGAGTTTACCTTAGCAGATATGCCCGATAAATATAAAAAAGAATTTGAAGAATGTTCGTCTTGGTTAAAATTTGGCGTTCATAGTAAAGAGGAGTTTCCAGATTACCCGTTTGTTAACGCCACGTACGACGACGTTAAAAACTTGTTTAATCTAATTAAAAGTGAAGTTTTGCGTTTTGCCGGGGAAAAATCTTTTACGTACGGCTTATGTCCTCACTGGAATACGGTAAGCGAGCAAGGTGTTAAAGCTTTGTACGACTGCGGTGTAAGAATTTTAGACGTTTCGGTCGGTGACGCTAAAGAATATAACGGTGATATTAACTCTCTTCCCTACGGTCACGGAATGCGCTTACTTAATAATCGTCAACCCGAAACCAAAGTTTATTCTCGTGGTGGGCCCGACGTTGCAATTAACAATTCTATTTGTGCATACAACCACTTAAGCACGCAACAACTAAGTGAAACTTGTAACAATCTTACCTTTATAACCGATAATAAAACGGGTATGAAATTCAAAAAATTCCACCTACCCGATTTAACTCTTAATCTTATGAAATATCAAGATATAGAAAATATTTTCGCACCGTTTATCGGTAACGAGTACGTTGGAATTTGTACTCACGAACAATATTTTTATAAAGACTATTTATCGTATCAACCGGACTATGCCGAAAAACTTTACAAAATGGGCGAAATAATGCACGCAAACAATTACGAATTTATCTTCCCCGAAGATTTAGTTAAATAGAAAACACAAAAAAGACCATCAAACGATGGTCTTTATTTGTTGGCGGGCAAGTGGTGATTGCGTTTGAACCTTTTTTGTTGATTTGTTAATTGTTTTATGATATAATTATATTACTTGAAATTTGAGGCACTTATATTTTAAGTTGTTACAAGACGGAGGTGATTTTCTTCATTGAAGGTTTTATATATTACCTTTGGTCCCCAAAAGTGCCGTGGGGTTCCGTCTTGTTCTCAAAAATAAAAGCCCGAAAAAATTCGGGCTTTTTAATTTATGAAATAACATTGCAAGGTCTGTGTGGCATAACAGGACCTTTTATGTCAAAAGAAATTTTAACAGTTTCTAATAAAATTTCACCTTTATCATTAAATTGTTTTAAGACAAACTCATATTTGCCGTAAGCCAAACCATTTATTGACTTAAAGAAAACTTCTTCGTCAACTTTATATTTGGCAAGCATCATACCGTCTTTGTATAAAACAATTTCCGTACATAAATAATCTTCTGAACACGGTTGAAAATAAATGTTTACTAAATCTGCACCAGTTGAAACTTTTATATTGGCTTTTTTTAACAACTTATCTTTACGCTCTTTTCCCTTTTTTGCATAATACTGTTCTTTATTCGCTCCCACATAAACTACAGGGATTATTAAATCATCAGCAAGATTATCAATAAAGACAATCTTTATAGATTCAACACGCTTTTCAAAATCAAGTTCAATACTAAATCTTTTTTGTTCGCCACTTTTTGGCGAAGAATATACAGGGTCAATACTTTCAATCAATCTTTCTTCTTTTCCGTTTACTAGTGCAAAGACGTTATGTATTGACTTGTTGGATATATTAAGAACATATTTTGAAATAGTTATATCTTCATCTTGCGAAATCGTAATTTTTCCGTCATTAAAGCAAGCCGTGTCTTTGCCTTTAAAAACATAAGTTATATAACTACGACTTAAGTCCATTAAGTATTTTTGATATTTATTCATAACTTTTCTCCTTAACCCATTTTACAAATGTAATCTATACACCATTTTAATTCTTCAAGAGTTAATGTTTCTTTACACTTTTCCGAGTGAACAATTCCGTTTCTTTGAATTCTTAATTTGTTTAACTTTCTAGGGGTATAGGGGTCGTAATTATTATCTTCATCATCATAAGTATTAAAACCAGCACAATATTTATTTAACATTTCCGAAAAATCACCTTCGTAATGATAATCGCTACGTAAAATGGCTTCTAATCTAACACAAAGTTTGATTATTACCATATCAATATTGCCTTTGGAAAGTTCTTTTTCAAAATATTCTTTTGTTAAATCGCCAACTGTTTTTTCCTTGTCAAGTTTTAATGATAAATCGTCAATAATACGTTGTTTTACTGCGTTTAATTTTTCAATAACTTCATCTAGAGTTTTAACCCTGTTTATATTATACATACCATATGAACTTGGAAGTATATCCTTTCTTCTTCCATTTTCATTGATGTATAAATGCTTTTTATTGATATTTAAATTATCGGCTTTTGTGCCACTCCAATATGACAATAGACTTTTTTCTATTTCTTCAATATTCCTTTTTGCTATTGCTGTTGCTAAAGAAGTATCATTAGTATCAACTGCATATTCAAACAATTGTTTCCACTCTTTTTTGT
>JAZSKQ010000010.1:0-58358 GCA_045534905.1 Christensenellaceae bacterium
TGCTTTTAGCAATATAACTTGCCGTTAGGCAAATATAGTTGTGGCGTAGCAATAATCCCTATCGCTACGCCACTAATCTTTCGGGGGTTAATTTTTTATAAGTCAAATAATACTACGATTAAGCGTTTGTAAATGCAAATGTATCTACAATAATACCGTCAAGAGTAATGGTTTTAACAGTAATAGCGCTTATATCTGCAAGTTTGCCTACGTAGAAAAGATTAGTGCAACCGTCAAACGCAAAGTCACAAATCTTATTTACGCCACCAAGTTTTACAACTTTTAAATCTACGCAACCGCTAAAGGTATTTTTTGCAATTGTTGCTAAGCTTAAAGGAAGTTCTATGCTCTTTAAGTTAGTTGCACCCTTAAATACGCCTTCGCCAAGTTCTGCTAAAGTAGAATCTGCGTCAAATTTAAAGCCGTCCTTTAAGTTTGTACAACCACGGAATGCTTCCTTGTTTATCTTAGTGGTGGTTGCGGGAATATTGATTTGTTCTAAACCAATAGCGTTCTTAAACGCACCGTCACCAATAACACCAACGTTGTTTAAGGTAACTTTCATAATCATATTGTTACCTGCAAATGCGTACATAGGAATATCGTATTTTTCTGCAGGAGTGATAGTTACGTTCTTTAAGGTTTTAGGAAGATAAGCTTCTACGTTTTGGCTACCGTCAGTTGCGCCTTCGGCGTAAAATTGAGTAACCTTTACACCTTCAGCGTATTCAGTAGCACCAAAAAGATATGCAAAAGTTCTTTCTGCGTCAACAGACTTATCTTCTGCCGGAGCAGAACCGTTAAACGTGGTATCTGCAACCTTGGTTGCACCAACGAAAGGTATGGTTAAGCTTTCAAGTTTTTTCATACCTGCAAACGCACCCTTGTCCATAACTTCTACAGTTGTCGGAACGATTATTTCAGTTAAAGTATCGTTATCCTTAAAAGCATCTGCTTTAATTCTACCAATCTTAACGTCGTCACCCGACTTTTCTTTTACGTAAGAAGCAATGTCAAGTGCCTTAATATCTTTACCTTCGTCAACGTAACCGTAAACGGTATAAAAATCGTCACCCGAATACATTTTGTAAAGCAAGCCTTTCTTGCCGTCACCGTCACCATTTCCACCACAAGCTGTCATGCCTAAAACGAATAATACGGATAGCATTGCTATAATTAAAGTTCTGAATATTCTTTTCATAAATACCCCTTTTTTTAAGTATGAGTATACCTATACATTATACTTTGTTATTTTAACATTTTACCCCGTGTTTGTCAATAAATAAATATTTTTTTTTGCAACAAAAAAGGCTTTTTAACTAAAAAGCCCAGTTTGTTTAACTTTTATGATTATATTATGGCTTCCCCATTGAAAAAACTTTCAAAATATCCGTTAACTTCTACCCCTAAACTTTCAAAACAGCCAACCAAATCACACGGTTTAACGTTAAGAAAACGATAGTCGCTATAATACTTTTTTAATGCGTTAAAAAATATTTCCTCACCAACCGTCTTTCTTAAGGTGTCGTACATAATTGCACTTTTTACGTACGCCAAGTTCACGTATTCATATTCACTTGTAAAATCTTTTAAGCTACGCATCATTTTAGTATTAGTCTTTCCGAAAAGTTTGTCGTAAACGGTGCAGTATGCCTTGTAGGTTTGTTCCGCAGATTTTATCATGCTATCCCTATTCATTCCATATTCTGGATGATTTTCGTAGAACAGCACGACCGAATACTCAGTAAGTCCTTCGTCTAAAAATCCGTATTCTATTTCGTTATTACCAACAACCGTTTGCCACCATTGATGCGCCGTTTCATGAACTATAACTTCCCCGTACTCTTTCTTTTCTAAAGCGTCTGAAATCATCACAAGTGCAGGGAATTCCATACCTCCTTGCAAAAATTTGGTTTGCACAACGGAATAAGTCTTGTACGGATATTCACCAAAAAGTTCATCGTATAGTTTTAGACTTTTCAAGGCGTATTCCATAGAAATTTCTGGACTTTTATCGTCGTAAAAATAATAATTTACGCTTACGTTTTTGTGCTTTGCCGTCATACACTCAAAATCTTTAGAAAGAACTAACGCAAAAGACCTTGCAGACTCTATTTTATATTGATATTTTGTTTTCTCGTTAACTACTTCGCTATTTATAAGTTCGCCGGATGAAGCAACTACGTATTTTGAATCACAACTTAAATCTATTTTATAATCTGCAACGTCACTGAAATAGGGGTCGCCCATAGAATAATAAACACATTCATAAAATCCACCGTCTTGGATTCCACAAAGTACGGGATAGACGTTTGCTAAATTTAGCGTTTTTCCGTTATTACCCGTCCTTGCAATGACAGAAGCAAGCCTAATTTTAAATTCAAGTTCTATTTCTACACTTTCCTCGGGGAAAATTTCCTCTAACAAACTAACCGATAAAACGTTTTTATCTTCACCCATCACTTCAAAGGTTAAATTTTCACCGTTGCACTTGGCCGATAAAATATGTATATTTCCATAATCTTTACCGTTTGGATATGCCGAATATTCATACTCAGTAGCAATCGCAGGGTATTTTGCGTCCTCCCTAAAAGCGTTTGCAAATAAGTTAAATTTAAGCTCTGTAAAAGAGTTTTCAGTATTATTATAAAAGGTAACCTTTTCTTTACCGTTAATATTATGCTCATCTATAATATCAAGTTCTATTTGATAAGAAGATATTTGTTTTTTTTCTTTCCCACAAGAAACGTAGAAAAAGCAAGACGATAAAAGTAAAAACGAAGTTAAAACCCATAAAATTCTTTTCATAAAAAACTCCCGAATAAGCCTTCTTTTTATCTTATTCGGGAATTATTTTAATTATTCTTACTTATCTGAAACGTCTAAATACTTAAGTGGATTTATCATAACACCGTCTTCTGATACAGCAAAGTGTAAATGAGCACCGTCCTTATATTCTTGTCTATTAGATACTGAAACAAAACCAATAGTTTGTCCTTTAGTAACCTTTTCACCTACCATAACGGGGACGTCCTCTCCAAGCGAATTATATATTGTTTTAAGTCCGTCGCCGTGGTTAATAGTTACCGTTACGCCTTTTATAAGGTCTTTTTCAACACTTTCAATTTCTCCGTCGTAAACGGCTAAAACAGGGGTGCCTTCGTCCGCAAAATAATCTACCGCCTTATGAGTTTCAAATCTTTTTAAGGTAGAACTCCACACCATAGTTTCGCTGTAGTCTTGAATCAAACTTGCATTTTCTATCGGTGCAATAAAGCTTATTACGGTTACTACGGGTACGTCAGGAATTTGGTCTGTAGGTCCGTCCACGTTTTGATCGGGAATCTCGTTTTGGTCACCACCGGTTACCGGGGTATTATCTTCTACAGGTTTTTGAATAATAGTGTTATTTAAACTATTATCGGGTGCAGGCGTTTTAGCCGAGTTATTCAAAACAACTAACGCCGTAGATAAACCTATTGCAAGTACGCAAATGCTAAGTACTACGTATCCTGCGTTTCTTTTTAAAAAGTTTGCAAATCGTTTTTCTGAATTTTTCATAATATCCTCCAAATAAATTCTCTCCGATTATTTCCAAAAATTTATTTTTTATACCAAAATTTTATTTTTTAATAACTTCCGTAAATTATCGGTGAGCCTACCGTCGTTTTATTGTTTTCGACGTGTATATGTAAATTGACTTTTTTGCCGTCAATTATTTTATAAATCCTAATTTTATCCGAATAATAGTACCTTGATTCTCCGTTTGTGCTTGAATAACAAAAAACCGGTTTTGCTTTAAGGTCGTTTACAATTTTATTTACGTCGTTTTGATTTTTAAGCGTTAAAGTTTCACCCGTGTAGTAAAATGTAAAGCCACTTCTTTTTGCAAGCGAAGAATAACTTTTAGAGTATAAAGTTAAATCCCCGTCGTATCCCAAAAGTTCGGGACGAAAATAAAAGGACGTCAACATTAAAAAACAAAGTATTAAAAATAAGTAAATAAGTTTATTGCGCATAAAAAAACTCCTACCGTTCGGTAAGAGTTTTTGACAATATTAAGTTATTTTATACCTATTACTCTAAAATTCCAAGTTCTCTTAAAATAGTCATTCCGTTAAAGAAGAATGGAACGTCTCCGGAAAATCTAATACCTTCAAATAAAAGTTCTTCACTAATGCCAAAAGATTCCTTTCCACCAAGTGTTAGATAAGTACTTTTAAGCTTTACGGCTACGTCAAACGCTTTTTCTGCGTCTTGCTTCAATGAATTTATAACGTTAAAATACTTTTCTTTTGACTTAAAGAATCGGTCGGTATGCATAATAAAAGAATCTAACAAATTCTTTTCGGAAATCTTAGTGACAGACGCAACCGTTTCCGCTCTCAAATTATAATTTGGAAAAACTGGAAATGCCTCCGTACATCCAAAAAAGTCGCTATAGTAAGCAAGAATTTTTATTGCCGAAGCAAGTTCTATAGAATAAAAATCGCTTTTACCAGATAACAACTTGCCTGAATATACTTCTGCCGAATAGCTAAAGAGTTCACCACGTGATAGGTAATTTAAAATTTCTATCTTTATGCAATTAAGCATAAGTTTTTGCCATCTTTCGGTTATGGGCACGTCCATAATTTTTATAGTGTCGCTAATAGTGTCAAGTAGGTTTGATAATATTGATTTATTAACCTTTTCACCAATTAACGACTTATATATTCTATAGTCAAATAAGGCGACCGTTTTACTTACAATATGTGCAAAAATACGTGAAAGTTCGTTTTCTTTAATAAAATTCGGGTCGATAACTACGTATTTTTGACTACCACAATCTATTTTTTCGATAGAACCACCGTTTTTAAAGAAAACCACGTCATCTAAACTTTTATATATAAGTCCTTCTCTTGCAAGGTATATAACGGGAACTTCTCTTACGCCTGAAAAATACGTTACAACGTGGCAAAGTTCTCTATCAAGCGTTATTATGCAACGCACGTCCTCTGGAAGATTAAAAAGCAACCCGGCGTAGTCTATAGAGTCACTATACTTTTCCGGCATAATTAAACTAACGGTTTTACATCCTGCCAAAGAAATAGTTTTAACTAATTCCTTGCCCATATTTTGATAGGTCTTTGAAAAAGAAATTAAACCTACCTTTGAATAAGGGCACACCTTTTTTAAAATTGAAACAATTTCTTGATTGTAATTTCCACAGACTAAATTAAGTTCAGATTTTTTTCGCCTTACCGAACCAATTAGGTCGTTTAATTTTGAAATTTCCTTTATAATATTCATACGAATAGACTATACTAAATTTGCTTTTTTGTCAAGTCGTCGTATTACGCCTTTTGTAGTTTGAAAATAAATTTTGGCAAAAAAAGTCTAATTTGTCATTTTTAATATTCTATGAATTGGAACAGTTTCTAAAAAACGCTGTTTTTGAGGTGTTAATAGCAAAAAATTAACAAAAAATTATATTTTTTTACAAAAAAATTTAAAAACCCCCTTGTAAAATAGTCAATATATGATATAATTAGAATATAAATCTTAAGGAGGATTTTATAAATGAATAAGGGTTGTTTAATAAGAGCTATGGCCGATAAAGCTAACGTTACCTTAAAAGTGGCAGAAGCTGCATTTGATGGGTTAATTGATGCAATATCTGAAGCTCTTGAAGCAGGCGACAAAGTACAAATTTCAGGATTCGGAACTTTCGAACTTAAAGTAAAGGGAGCAAGAGAAGGAATCAATCCAAAAACGGGTGAGAGAATTAAGATAGGCGCTACGAAAATCCCGGCGTTCAAATTCGGCAAAGCATATAAAGACAGTTTTAATAAATAATTTGAATAGACAAATAACCACTGCGTAAGCAGTGGTTATTTACTTTTAAAAAAATAATACCGCAACTATTAAAAGTTGCGGTATTTTTATTCGTTTAAGAATAATTATTTAAGAATCTTGGAAACAACACCTGAACCAACAGTTCTGCCACCTTCACGGATAGCGAATCTTAAACCTTCTTCCATAGCGATAGGAGTGATAAGTTTTACGGTGATAGTGATGTGGTCACCAGGCATAACCATTTCTACGTCCTTTGGAAGTTCGATAGAACCGGTAACGTCGGTAGTTCTGAAATAGAATTGAGGACGATAGTTGTTGAAGAACGGAGTGTGACGTCCACCTTCTTCTGCCTTCAATACGTAAACTTGACCTTCGAATTCAGTGTAAGGTTTTACTGAACCCGGTTTAGCAATAACTTGGCCACGTTCGATGTCGCTTCTGTCAATACCACGTAAAAGTGCACCAACGTTGTCACCTGCTTGAGCTTCATCAAGAGTCTTTCTGAACATTTCAAGACCGGTAATAACGGTGTTCTTTGCTTCTTCTTTAAGACCGATAATTTCAGCAGGATCGTTAACCTTAGCAATACCACGTTCTACTCTACCAGTAGCAACGGTACCACGACCAGAAATAGTCATAGTGTCTTCTACAGGGAGAAGGAAAGGTTTAGCTTCGTCTCTTTCAGGAGAAGGAATGTAGCTGTCAACAGCATCCATAAGTTCGAAAATGCATTTGCAATCTGCAGAAGCCTTAATCTCATCAGCAGAGTGATCACCTTGAGCATATTCAAGAGCCTTTAATGCAGAACCCTTGATGATTGGGGTGTCGTCGCCAGGGAAGCCGTATTCAGAGAGAAGGTCTCTGATTTCCATTTCAACAAGTTCTTGAAGTTCTGGATCGTCTAATTGATCGCACTTGTTCATGAAAACTACGATGTAAGGAACACCTACTTGACGAGCAAGAAGGATGTGTTCTCTAGTTTGGGGCATTGGACCGTCGGTAGCAGCAACAACTAAGATTGCGCCGTCCATTTGAGCAGCACCGGTAATCATGTTTTTAACATAGTCAGCGTGACCGGGGCAGTCAACGTGTGCATAGTGACGGTTTGCAGTTTGATATTCTACGTGTGAGGTGTTAATCGTAATACCTCTTGCTTTTTCTTCCGGTGCCTTATCGATTTCGTCATATCTCATTTTTTGAGCTTCACCGAATGCAGAAAGAGTCATGGTGATAGCAGCAGTAAGAGTAGTCTTACCGTGGTCAACGTGACCGATGGTACCGATGTTAATGTGGGGCTTTGATCTGTCAAATTTAGCCTTTGCCATTATTGTTTCCTCCAATAAATTCTAATATTTTTTATTTTTTTATTATTTTTAAATTATTTTACAATAAAATCGTTGAATTGTCAACGGTTATTTATGCTTTTTTACCTATTACTTTTTCAGAAACGCTCTTCGGAACTTCTGCGTAATGGTCAAATTGCATAGTGTAGTTACCACGTCCTTGAGTTCTTGAACGGAGGTCAGTCGCATATCCGAACATTTCTGCAAGCGGAATATGTGCATCGATAACCTTGATACCGTTTCTATCTTCAGTACCTTGAATGATACCACGACGTGCAGTTACGTTACCCATAACGTCACCAAAGTAGTTGTCTGGGGTAAGTATTTCAACTTTCATAACAGGTTCTAAAAGAACGCTCTTTGCTTTTTGTAAGCCGTCTTTCAACGCCATACTACCTGCAATCTTAAACGCCATTTCAGAAGAGTCAACTTCGTGGAAGCTACCGTCATATACGGTTACCTTAAAGTCAACTACTTCGTAGCCAGCTAAGATACCGTTCTTAGATGCTTCTTGAATACCCTTGTTGATAGGTTGAATAAATTCCTTAGGTATAGAACCACCAACAGTTTCGTCAACGAATTCGTATCCTTTACCGGGTTCTTGTGGTTCAAGACGGATTTTACAGTGACCGTATTGACCGTGACCACCTGATTGACGCTTAAACATACCTTCCGCTTCAACTGCTTGACGGATAGTTTCCTTATAAGCAACTTGAGGCTTACCAACGTTAGCTTCTACTCTGAATTCACGAAGTAATCTATCAACGATAATTTCCAAGTGAAGTTCGCCCATACCTGCAATAATGGTTTGTGCGGTTTCTGCGTCGGTATAAGTCTTAAACGACGGGTCTTCTTCAGCAAGTTTTGCGAGAGCGAAGCCCATTTTTTCCTGACCGGCTTTGGTCTTGGGTTCGATAGCAATTTGAATAACCGGGTCTGGGAATTCCATTTTTTCTAAGATGATTTGTGAGTTTTCAGCACATAAAGTATCACCGGTGGTGGTATCTTTAAGACCTACTAACGCAACTATTTCACCTGCTTGTACTTCTTCAACTTCTTCTCTACTGTTTGCATGCATACGAAGGATACGTGCGATTCTTTCTTTCTTACCCTTTACAGAGTTATATACGTAAGAACCACTCTTTAAGGTACCTGAATATGCACGGAAGAATGCGAGCTTACCAACGAAGGGGTCGGTCATGATCTTGAATGCAAGACCACTGAACGGAGCATCTACACTGGGTTCTCTGCTGTCGGGGTTGCCCGACATATCTAAGCCGTTAACTGCACCAACGTCTAATGGGCTGGGGAGATATTCAACAACTGCATCGAGAAGGTTTTGTACGCCCTTGTTCTTATATGATGAACCACAAAGAACGGGGATAACCTTCATAGCAAGAGTTGCTTTTCTTAAACCCTTTTTGATTTCTTCAACAGTAAGTTCGCCTTCTGCAAAATATTTTTCCATGAGTTCGTCGTCTTGTTCAGCGGCGAGTTCCATAATCATGGTTCTATATTTTTCTACGTCAGCTTGCATATCTGCAGGAACGGGTGCGGTTTCAACTACCTTACCAAGGTCGTCTTTATAAATGTCTGCTTCTTGCTTAATGATATCAACTATACCGATAAAGCTATCTTCCTTACCAATAGGAAGGGTAATTGGAATAGCGTTTGCCTTGAGTCTTTCATGCATCATGTCGATTGCACGGAAGAAGTCTGCACCGTTAATATCCATCTTGTTGATGTAAGCAATTCTCGGAACTTTGTATTTGTCAGCTTGGCGCCAAACGGTTTCACTTTGAGGTTCAACACCGCCCTTAGCACAGAAAGTTGCAACAGCACCGTCAAGTACACGGAGAGCACGTTCTACTTCGATAGTAAAGTCAACGTGACCGGGAGTATCGATGATGTTGATACGGTGATCTTTCCAGTAACAAGTGGTCGCTGCACTGGTAATAGTAATACCACGTTCTTGTTCTTGAACCATCCAGTCCATAGTAGCGGAACCGTCGTGGGTTTCAGCAAGTTTATGGGTCTTTCCGGTGTAGAAAAGAATTCTTTCGGTGGTAGTAGTTTTACCAGCGTCAATGTGCGCCATTATGCCGATATTTCTGGTTATACTTAAATCATTTTTAGGCATAAGTTTTTTCCTCTAATTAAAATCTATAATGTGCAAAAGCCTTGTTTGCTTCAGCCATTCTATGAGTATCTTCTTTCTTCTTAACTGCGTTGCCGGTACCGCTAAATGCGTCTGCAAGTTCTGCAGCAAGTCTTGAGCACATGTCTCTTTCACTTCTGTTTCTTGCAGCGTTTACAAGCCAACGGATTGCCAACGTTTGTCTTCTTTCAGGTCTAATTTCGATAGGTACTTGATAGTTAGCACCACCAACTCTTCTTGCTTTAACTTCTACCATAGGCATAATGTTGTTAAGTGCTTGGGTAAACATTTCAATAGGATTGCTTCCAACTTTTTCAGATGCAATCTTAAACGCATCGTAAACGATGGTTTGCGCAGTACCTTTCTTTCCGTCGAGCATAACTTGGTTGATTAATTTTGCTACAACCTTATCGCCGTAAACTGGATCTGGTAATACGTCTCTTTTTGCAATATTGCCACGTCTTGGCATAATTTAATCCTCCTTTAATAATTTTGCACTCTGCGTGCAACCGTTAAGGGTAAACCCTTATTCGTACGGCTATCACTTGCCACTAATTAGTGGTAGCGAACCTTCTGCTTGAATTTTCAAGCATACTGCCTACCAATCGGGTTAATTTTCCGAACATTTCCGATATAAGTAGGTATTTTGTCTTAAAAATCGAAATAAAAATTATTCTATTATTTAGGACGCTTTGCGCCGTATCTTGATCTTGCTTGTCTGCGTTTTGCAACACCTGCAGTATCAAGAGCGCCACGAATGATGTGATATCTTACACCAGGTAAGTCTTTAACTCTTCCGCCACGGATAAGAACAGAGCTGTGTTCTTGTAAGTTATGACCTTCACCAGGAATGTAAACGATACCTTCCATTTTGTTGGTAAGTCTTACACGAGCAATTTTACGTAATGCTGAGTTAGGCTTTTTTGGAGTTGTAGTGGTAACCGATAAGCATACGCCACGCTTTTGTGGGCAGTTTTCCAAAATAGGTGATTTGGACTTAACGACTTCACTCTTTCTTCCTTGTCTGATTAACTGTTGGATTGTAGGCATTTAGCACCTCCTTATATTTATCGGATTTATTTCGGAAAACGGATTCGGAATTTCCGCCTTCTATGAAATCTTTTTCGTGTTCCGTCGGGCAAAAATCTTGCCCAACGGACTATCATTTTATCATTTTTTAGGCGTTTAGTCAAACATTATTACGCCTTTTTGTATCAATTATAAACTCTCGTCTAATATTTCTTTATTTTCTTCGTCTATAATTGACTTTGTTACTATTTGCGGAGATAAATTCTTGTAATTTTTAATACCAGTACCCGCAGGTATAAGTTTACCAATAATAACGTTTTCTTTTAAGCCGATAAGCGGGTCAACCTTGTTTTTAATAGCTGCGTCGGTAAGTACCTTTGCAGTTTCTTGGAAGGACGCTGCCGACAAGAAGCTTTCTTTTGCAAGCGCCGCTTTAGTAATACCTAATAAGATACGCTTACCAACCGGCGGACGTTTTCCGCTTTCTAAGGCTTTCATGGTTTCTTCTTCAAACTTCGGTAAGTCAAGTTTTTCACCCGGTAAAATATCGGTATCGCCAGGGATTTCAACTTGAACTTTCTTCATCATTTGACGAACAATAATTTCAATGTGTTTATCGTTAATGTCAACACCTGCAGAGTGGTAAACGCTTTGTACTTCTTTCAAGATGTAATCTTGAACACCCTTAATACCTTTGGTCTTTAATATGTCTTGCGGATATACCGAACCACTGGTTAAGATAGTACCTGGTTCTACCCTTTCGTTATCACGGATAATAACGCCCGTGCCGAACGGTACGGTGTAGTCTTTTTCTTCACCTTCGTCGGTCTTGATAATAACGTGTATTAACTTATCTTTTTCTTGTATCTTTGCTATACCAGAATTTTCGCAAACGATTGCTGCGTGTTTAGGTCTTCTTGCTTCGAAAAGTTCTTCAACTCTGGGAAGACCTTGCGTAATGTCGCCCGTACTTGCTATACCACCGGTGTGGAAGGTACGCATGGTAAGTTGGGTACCAGGTTCACCGATTGATTGTGCTGCGATAATACCAACTGCTTCACCGATTTGTACGGGGAGGTTGTTAGCCATGTTTTTACCGTAACACTTAGCACAAACGCCAGTCTTTGACTTACAGGTAAACGCAGTTCTAATTTCAACTTCGGTAATGCCAGCGTTGTCAATGATAGTAGCCATTTCTTCGCCTATCATTTCGCCCGCTTTTACCATAACTTCGCCCGTTTGTGGATGAATTACGTCACTAACAACGAATCTGCCTGCAATACGGCTGGAAAGTTTTTCAATAACTTCACCCTTGCTACCCATAATTGCACGGACTTTAATACCCTTAGGTGCTTCGCCAAGATTTGCAAAACAGTCGTCTTCTTTAACAATAACTTCTTGAGATACGTCAACAAGTCTTCTGGTTAAGTAGCCGGAGTCAGCCGTCTTAAGTGCGGTATCCGCCAAACCTTTTCTACCACCGTGTGAAGAAATAAAGTATTCGAGAACGGAAAGTCCTTCACGGAAGCAAGACTTAACCGGAATTTCTATAGTTTTACCGTTCGGGTCACTCATAAGACCACGCATACCGGCAAGTTGTTTAATTTGGTCGATAGAACCACGAGCACCAGAGTTTGCCATCATAAGAATTGGGTTGAACTCGTCAAGTGCTTGTTGCAACTTATCAGATACGTCTGCAGTTGCTTGTTTCCACAATGCAACGACCTTTTTATATCTTTCGTCGTCGGTAATAAAGCCTTTCTTATAAAGTCTTTCTACCTTTAATACTTGTTCTTCTGCAGTATTTAATATTTTTGCCTTATCTTTTGGCATATGCATATCGAATACCGAAGTAGTAATAGCACCGATAGTAGAATACTTAAAGCCTAAAGCCTTAACTTTATCCAATACTTCAGCAGCACTTGAAGCGCCGTGACGTTCAAAGCAAGCACCTACTATTTTTTGCAAGTCTTTTTTACCAACGAGTTTATCTATTTCGTACTTAAGATAATCTTCTTTAGTAACTCTCTTGGTGAAACCAAGGGTTTGCGGAATAGCTTCGTTAAATATAATTTTACCTACGCTGGTACGAACTCTACCCGTAACCTTTTCACCGTCAACTTCAACCGTTCTTCTAACGATAATTTCGTCTTGAAGACCAATTTTCTTTACTTGGTACGCCATAAGTGCTTCTTCGGGTGATGCGTAAGAAACGGTATATTCCGGAACACCGTAAATTTCACCGTTTTCGTCCTTTTTACCGAATTCATTATACTTTTCGCCTATTTTCTTACGTAAAATGGTAAGGTAATAACAACCCATAACCATATCTTGAGTAGGCGACATAACCGGCTTACCGTCAGAAAGTTTTAATATATTGTTAGATGCAAGCATTAAGAATCTTGCTTCTGCTTGTGCTTCTACCGAAAGAGGTACGTGAACTGCCATTTGGTCACCGTCGAAGTCAGCGTTAAATGCGCCACAAACTAACGGGTGAAGCTTAATTGCTCTACCTTCTACAAGTACAGGTTCGAATGCTTGGATAGAGAATCTGTGAAGAGTAGGTGCACGGTTAAGCAATACAGGGTGATCTTTAATTACTTCTTCTAAGATATCCCATACTGCGTTTTCAGCACGTTCTACCTTACGTTTTGCACTCTTAATATTGTGTGCCATATTTCTTTCAACCAACTTCTTCATTACGAATGGTTTGAAAAGTTCTATAGCCATTTCCTTAGGTAAACCGCATTGATAAAGTTTAAGTTCAGGACCAACTACGATAACCGAACGACCAGAGTAGTCAACACGCTTACCTAAAAGGTTTTGACGGAATCTACCTTGCTTACCACGGAGATATGCAGATAAAGACTTAAGTTCTCTATTTCCTGCACCACTGATAGCTTTTCCACGTCTGCCGTTGTCAATTAAAGCGTCAACGGCTTCTTGCAACATACGTTTTTCGTTTCTTATGATAATTTCGGGTGCACCGAGTTCCATAAGCTTTTTCAAACGATTGTTTCTATTAATAACCCTTCTATATAAGTCGTTAAGGTCGGAAGTAGCAAATCTGCCACCTTCTAACTGTACCATAGGGCGAAGTTCGGGCGGAATTACGGGTAGAACGTCTAAAATCATCCATTCGGGGCGGTTTCCGCTCTTTCTGAAAGATTCGATAATTTCTATTCTCTTAACCGCACGAATTCTCTTTTGACCAGAAGAGTTTTCGTCAATAATTTTCTTTACTTCTACGCTTTCTTTATCAAGGTCTATAGCCATTAAAAGTTCTTTAACAGCTTCTGCACCCATACCGACTCTAAGACCGGTATCCATACCCAAGTAGGTGTAAACGTCTTGTAAAATTCTGTCGTTTATAACACTCTTTTTCTCGATTGCTAAAACAACGTCAAGGCTTTCAACCGTCTTTTTATAGTTTTCTTCAACCTCTTTATTTTCGGGGTCGAAAAGGTATTCCATTCTCTTTATTTCAACGTCACCTTTTTTGATGATTATAACTCTTCTTTCAAAACCGGTAGCATCGTCAAAAGTGATAGGTAAAAGTTCCTTACTGTATTCGGGAATCATACCTACGTCTAATACCACGTGTGAAGCAAAGTATAAAACTTGTTCTAAGTTCTTCGGGCTCATGTCAAGCATAAGACCTATTCTTGACGGAACACCCTTAAAATACCAAATGTGTGATACTGGCGCAGCCAATTCGATATGACCCATACGGTCACGACGAACTTTGCTTTTGGTAACTTCAACGCCACACTTGTCGCAAACTACGCCTTTGTATCTTATACGCTTATATTTACCGCAGAAACATTCCCAGTCTTTGGTTGGTCCAAAAATTCTTTCGCAGAATAAACCACCCATTTCTGGTTTTTGAGTTCTGTAGTTGATAGTTTCGGGTTTGGTTACTTCACCGTAAGACCATTCCCTAATTTTTTCGGGAGAGGCAACTCCTATTTGTATAGAATCGAAATTGTTTAATTCAAACATGTTTATTTATCCTCCCTTATTCGTTATCGTCGTCAAAATCGTCGTCTAAAAAGTCAACTTCGGGGATAGTGGTGTCGAGTTCGTCGTCGTCATCGTCAAGATAATCTTTAGACTTAAACTCAAAACCATCAAGGTCGTCGTCGTCAAGAACGTCACTGTTAAGAGCAATATCGTCTTCGAGATTGTCGTCGATATCAACTTCTTCGTAGTTGGCTTTTTCACGAACGGGATGTACGTCGTCGTAATCGCTTTCAATAAGGTCTTTAATAGCGAATTCTTCGTTATTTTCAGTAAGAACTTTCATATCGAGAGCGAGTGATTGCAATTCTTTAAGTAATACCTTAAATGCTTCAGGAATTCCAGGTTCACTGATATTAGTACCCTTTACTATAGAATCGTAAGTCTTTACACGGCCTACAACGTCGTCCGATTTTACGGTAAGAATTTCTTGTAATATATGTGCAGCGCCGTACGCTTCAAGTGCCCAAATTTCCATTTCACCGAAACGTTGTCCACCGAATTGGGCTTTACCACCCAAAGGTTGTTGAGTTACTAAGCTGTAAGGACCGGTTGAACGTGCGTGAATCTTATCGTCAACTAAGTGGATAAGTTTTATCATATACATTTGACCAACGGTAACTCTGTTTTCAAACGGTTCACCCGTTCTTCCATCGTAAAGTTGAATTTTACCGTCAACTTGTCCTTCAGGACTTAATATATTGTTTTCTTTGAATAATTCTTTAATTTCACTTTCAGATGCACCGTCAAATACTGGGGTTGCAATCTTCCAGCCGAGTTGTTTACATACTAAGCCCAAGTGTACTTCTAAAACTTGACCAATGTTCATACGAGAAGGAACGCCTAATGGGTTAAGTACGATTTGTAACGGAGTACCGTCTGCCATAAAGGGCATATCTGCCACAGGGAGTATTCTTGAAACAACACCCTTGTTACCGTGACGACCTGCCATTTTATCACCGATAGAAATTTTACGTTTTTGAGCGATGTAAACTCTAACCAATTTATTTACGCCTGGGGAGAGTTCGTCTTTATTAGCTCTGGTAAATATTTTAACGTCAACTACCACACCGCCTTCACCGTGAGGTACTCTTAAAGAAGTATCTCTAACTTCTCTTGACTTTTCACCAAATATTGCACGTAAAAGTTTTTCTTCGGGGGTAAGTTCGGTTTCTCCCTTAGGAGTAACTTTACCAACTAATATATCACCACTACCTACTTCTGCACCGATTCTTACGATACCGTCTTCGTCGAGGTTCTTAAGAGCGTCTTCACCAACGTTAGGAATATCTCTGGTAATTTCTTCTTCACCAAGTTTAGTATCCCTTGCTTCGGATTCGTATTCTTCAATGTGAATGGTAGTAAATACGTCTTCTTGTACTAATTTTTCAGAAAGTAAAATTGCGTCTTCGTAGTTATAGCCTTCCCAGCTCATGAAGCCGACCATAATATTTCTACCAAGTGCAAGTTCACCGTTTTTGGTTGAAGGACCGTCAGCCAAAGTTTGACCAACTTCAATTCTTTCGCCCTTTTCTACGATAGGTCTTTGATTTAAGCAAGTACCTTGGTTACTTCTTTCGAATTTCTTAAGTTTATATTCTACGTCAGAACCTTCGTCGGTAGCGATAACAATCTTATCACTTGCTACGGTTTTAACGTAACCAGCGTCTTTACTGTTAACCATTACGCCGGAGTCGTATGCGATACGTCTTTCAATACCCGTTGCAACAATTGCGTTTTCGGGGCAAAGTAGCGGAACTGCTTGACGTTGCATGTTAGAACCCATAAGCGCACGGTTGGTATCGTCGTTTTCTAAGAACGGAATAAGTGCGGTTGCAACCGAAATAAGTTGCTTAGGCGAAACGTCCATATAGTCCATTTTTTCTTTAACGTCTTCGGTAATTTCTTCTCTATGTCTGCAAGAAATACGTTCGTTAACGAAATATTTATCGTCTATAAGAGGTTCGTTAGCTTGAGCAACGATATAGTTATCTTCTTCGTCTGCAGTAAGATAATCTACGTGGTCGGTAACTTCGGTAGTCATAGTACCGTCTTCATTTAGAGTGTGGATAATCTTTCTATAAGGTGATTCGATAAAGCCGAATTCGTTTACCTTAGCAAAAGATGCAAGTGAAGAGATAAGACCGATGTTTTGACCTTCAGGAGTTTCGATAGGACACATTCTACCATAGTGAGAGTGGTGAACGTCACGAACTTCAAAGGTGGCTCTATCACGGTTAAGACCGCCCGGGCCTAACGCAGAAAGCTTTCTCTTATGGGTAAGTTCTGCTATCGGGTTGGTTTGGTCCATAAATTGTGAAAGTTGTGAAGAACCAAAGAATTCACGTATAGCTGAAGATACTGGACGAACGTTAATAAGACCTTGTGGAGTAACGTCTTTGGGGTCTTGAGTTGACATTCTTTCCTTAATAACTTTTTCAAGTCTTGAGATACCTATACGGAATTGGTTTTGTAAAAGTTCACCAACCGAACGTACTCTACGATTGCCTAAGTGGTCGATATTGTCGGTGTGACCGATTCCTTCAATAAGGTCAACGTTAACGGATACCGTAGCAACGATATCGTCAACGGTTATGTGCTTGTGATTTAACTTGTCGATAAGCGGACGTAAAATCTTTTTATCTTCGCCAACGACTTTTTCAATACCCGAATTTAAAAGTTCAGCATATTTTACGCAAGCGGTAACGAACTTAATTCTGGTTTCCCTTGCCTTTTCGTCGTACTTTCTATCTTCAGGTTTGGTTTCTGCAGTTTCAACCTTTACCCTTTCTTCAAGATAGAAAAGTTGGTTGATTCTGTCTTTATAATTTTCAGCAACCGTTTCAACGTCAGAATCTGCGACTGCGCCAGCAAGTTCTTTAGCAAATTCTACGGTTGGATAGTAAACGTAGTCTAATAAACCGAAAACAGAAGGTTCAACACCGGTAACAGCCTTAAAGGAAATGGTGTTGTTACCAATCATTTTGTGTGCCTTGCCGTTTACGTCTGCATAGAATACGTTAATGCCTGCATTTTGAATATTTTCAGCGTCTTCTTTAGTAACTATTTGACCTTTAGAAACTAAAACTTCACCGTCGGTAGAAATAACGTCTTCAAAAGCCTTTAAGCCTGCGATACGTACGCCAAGTCTTAAAGTCTTGTTGAACTTATATCTACCAACTCTTGCCAAGTCGTATCTTCTTGGGTCGAAGAAAACGTTGTTTAAGTGTTGTTTAACTGCTTCGTCATTAGGAATTTCGCCCGGACGGAGTCTGCGGTACAATTCATAAAGACCGCCCTTTTCGTCTTTTGCGGTATCTCTTTCAGCAGTTTCGCATATCATTTTATTGCCAGCAAAAAGTTCACTGATACTTTCGTCAGTGCCAAAACCTAATGCACGGAGAAGAACGGTTGCAGTAATCTTACGAGTTCTGTCAACCCTTACCCATAATATACCGGTAGAATCTTGTTCAAATTCTAACCACGCACCCCTTGACGGGATAACGGTAGTAGAGAAAATTTTATTTCCGGACTTGTTGAGTTCAACGTTATTGTTAACGCCTGGTGAACGAACGAGTTGAGAAACAACTACACGTTCAGCACCGTTGATAATAAACGAGCCGTTATCAGTCATAAGCGGAATATCGCCCATGAAAACGTCTTGTTCAATAGGTTGACCCGTGATTTTGTTATCAAGCCTTACCCTAACTTTTAACGGACGGGAATACGTTGCGTCTCTGTCTCTGCATTCCTTTTCGTCGTATTTGGGTTTGCCGTCTAAATTGTAGTCCAGAAAATAAAGTTCGTAACGGTCGGAATAGTCGGTAATAGGAGAATAGTCTTCAAAAACCTCACCAATACCTTCTTTTAAGAACGTTTCGTAGGAGTCTTTCTGGATACGGACAAGGTAAGGAAGTTCAATAGCTTCTTTGATTTTGCTAAAAGTCTTTCTCTTAATCTTGCCACATTCGATTTCTGGTAGATTACGTGACATCTATACACACTCCTTAAAAAATTTTTTACGAATTAAAGTTTTACGGCTTTTTTTTTGGTTTTTACCACAAACCTTGCAAGCCGTGTCAAAAAATGGTTTTTTTTGTTGATTTTATTGACGATTTTGGCTCAAAAAAATCAACGTTTTTTTTGCAATTTTTCTCTAAAAGGCGAGAAAAATCGATATTATCCTATCGTAATACATTTTACAATAATACACTGCCCGTGTAAAGTTGTCAAGTATTTTATCAAAATTTTTATTTTTTTTATTTTTATCGGCTTTTTTTAGACTATCTATTGCAAAATTTATTTAAATTATGTATCATATTTAATATGAGAGTAGATAAATTCCTAAAAGTATCAAGAATACTTAAAAGAAGAACGCAAGCTAACGAAGCTGCAACGCTTGGGCGTGTTGTAGTAAACGGCAGACAAGTTAAACCAAGTTTTAGACTAAGCGTTGGTGATATTGTTGAAATAGGTTTTAATTCAGGAACTTTCAAGTTTGAAATATTATCTTTAAAAGAAACGGTAAAAAAGGAAGAGGCTTGTAATTTATATAGGGTAATTACGGACGGTAACGACTTATGAAAACGACTTTAATATTAACTTGTGCCGGCAAAGGCGAGCGCGCAGGGTTTGATAAAAATAAACTTTTAGTTAGCGTAAACGGTAGCGATTGTTTTAGCCGTACCCTATCCGCATTTTTAAAAACCGGGCTTATAGACGAATATATATTTACGGCAAGTGAAAAAGATTTTGACGAAATAACTAATAAAGTTAAAAATATCGGCAAGGTGGTTCTTGGTGGAAGCACCCGAACGGAGTCGGTTAAGAACGCATTAAAAGTCACTACCGGTGATATAGTTTTAATTCACGACGGAGCAAGACCTTTCGTGACTGAGCGCATTATAAAAGACTGTATAAATAACGCGCGCACGCACGGGGGAACGGTTACTGCAGTTCCTTCAAGAGATACCGTTATGGGTTTTGACGGCAATGCAAACTATATAGGCAAAAACGGACTTTATCAAGTTCAAACCCCACAAGCCTTTAGAACGGAAGAAATAATTAAGGCGTACGAACTTGCGGGCGACAAAACTTTTAACGACGACGGCGAAGTATATAACGAATATATCGGTGGACTAACCATCACTAAAGGCGATAACAAAAACGTTAAAATTACTTTTAAGGACGATTTTGAATTACTTAACAGTTATAACGATATAAGGTGTGGCGTTGGGTTTGACTGTCATAGACTTGTAGAAAACCGTAAACTTATTTTAGGTGGAATAGAAATTCCTCACGATAAAGGTCTTTTGGGTCATTCTGATGCAGACGTATTAACCCACGCCGTTATGGATGCGATTTTATCGGCTTGTTCTTTAAGGGATATAGGCTATCACTTCCCAGATACGGATAACGCATATCTTAACGCCGACAGTATGATGCTTTTAGATAAAGTTTTACAACTTATTAAAGAAAAGGGTTATAAAGTAAAAAGCCTTTCGGCAGTAATAATGGCGGAAAAGCCTAAACTAAAAAATTATATTCCCGCAATCACAAAAAATTTAGCCGACGCAATAGGCGTTGATATAGACGCAATAGGTATCGGTGCAACCACGTTAGAGGGTATGGGATTCGTGGGTAGAGAAGAAGCAATTTGCGTCAATGCGCAAGCAGTTATAAAAAATTTATAGGAGAGAGTTATGACTTTAGACAAAATTGAAAATTTAGAGCAATATTTAGCAACAATTAAAAACGGCAAAGCGGTTTTAGATTTTATTAAAAATACCGACCTATCCACCTTGCCAGACGGTGCAACCAAAATTTTAGGTGACGATTTATACGTTAATATGGCAAATTACAATTCCAAAGTAGAAATCGGACTTTTTGAAGCACATAAAGATTATATTGATTTACAATATATGATAAAGGGTGTAGAACGTATGGACTACGCTCCACTAATAGATTGCACTCCAAACACCCCTTACGATAAAAATGGCGACTACGAACTTGTTAGCGCAAAAGACTTTAGCACTTTAATCGTTAAAGAGGGCAACTTTGCAATATTCTTCCCTCAAGACGCACACCGCCCCTCACTTGCGGTTAATGAAAGCGCACCCGTAAAAAAAGCAATATTTAAAATTAAAATATAATTGAGTTCAACAAAAAAAAGACTTAGGAATTTTCCCCTAAGTCTTTTTTTGTATGTAAATTTTACTTTTTTCTTTCGTATAAAGTTGCTAATTTTTTTATTTCCGATTCGCTTTTCATACCACTAACTGCGTCTGGTTGCGATAAAGACGCCGCAGCTGAAAGTGAGCCGAATTCCAAAATTTCTTTATCGGACCAACCTTTATAAATACCAACAAGTGCGCCTGCACAAAAAGCATCGCCTGCACCCGTACTACCTTTTATATAACCCTTAGGCAGTTCTAACGAAGCAACCTCTGTATAACCGTCGTTAGACAAGCACACACCCTTATCCGGCATATGAATAATAACCCTTTCTTTAACCCCTAAGTCCTTTAAGGTGGTTAAAATTTTAAGCATATTATCGTCGGTAGGTTCTAAGTTAGTCAATTTACCGGCTTCTACTTCGTTAATGATTAAATTATCAGTGTACTTTAAGCAAGGTAAAACTTTTTTATATCTATCAGAGTTTTCACTCACCAAGTCTATAGAAGTTTTTATACCTCTTTCCTTTGCTTTTTTAAGAATCTTTTCACCGTCGCCATCGTCCACTTTATCAAGTAACATAAAATAGCCAAGGTGTAACATATCTACGTCTAAAGCATTAAAGTCAACGTCATCAACACCGAATTTTGCGCACGCACCGGGGTAAGTAAAAAAAGTTCTTTGTCCACCGGTGACACTCATAACGTCGGTAAAACTCGTATGTTCGTCAATCTCTTTTAAGCCGGTTACGTCTAAGCCATAACTTTTAAGAGCGTCCGATAAAAACTTACCGTCACCGTCACGACCGATACAACCAACGGCAAAAACGTTAATATCTTTATCTATAATTTTAATATCGATACCAACGTTAGGAACACACCCGCCAACGGCATTTTTTAATGATAAAATTTTGGTAAGTTCGCCAGCTGTTGGATATTTAGAAATTTCGTTAATTTTATCAAGCAAGACTGTGCCTGCTATTGCAATACCTTTATTCATTATACCCTTATACTCTTTCCGTTTAGGCTTTCAATTGCTTTTTCTAAATCTTTTAAGGATTTACCGTTTTGTATCATAGCGTAAAGTTCTTCTATTAAACCTACGTACTCACCGTCGTAATCGGAATATTCTTTCAATGCTTTTTTTACGCCGTTTGCCTTAGCAAAAGAACTTAATTCCACACTACTTTCGTCTGCAACAGGATTAAACGTTAAACCGTAAGCGATACCAAGCGCCAAGTAACTTGCGTTTACGTTGTGCTTTTCGGCAAGTTTAAGCGCACCGATAAGTCTATCGTTAGAAGAAAGTTTTCTTTTAGTGTCTTTACCAACTCTTTCAACGGTGTCACCTAAAGCAACGTTACTAAAACGATAAATCAAATCTTCGGCATTGTCTAAAAGTGGTTTAATTTCCACGCCGTTTTCAATAGCAACGGCAGTTGCTGATGCAACAAGCGCTTTATATGCACAATACTTAATATCGTAATCGTCTATAGCTTGATAAATATACTCGTAATTTCTAGTATATCCAATATAAGCAGTTAAAGCATGGCTCATGTTATGCATGAAAAGTTTTCTTTGAATAAACAAGTTAAATGGTGCAAACGGATAAAGATTTTTAACGTCCGGAATCTCACCCTTAAACGCATTTTTATCTACGGGTAAAATGTTATACGGTTCTACAGCAACCCTTAACGGATTACCCTTTTTCTTTTCTTCTGCGAGAACGGGTACCATTCTACCAATACTTGCTTCTACAAATCCGATATTTTCCTCTACGTAACTTGCAAGTTCGGGAATTTCTTTTAAAATTAAACCCTTTAAGTATTCGTCTGCGCCAATTAAGTTTTCGCAAATAATAATATTAAACGCTTTAAGTCCTTTTTTCGCACGCTTTTTAATACCAAGTGCAATAGGCTTAGCAATAAACTTTAATACGTTTACGCCTATTGCCGTTGCCATAATATCGGCAGAAGCAATTTCGTCCGAAACCAAATCAACGTCTTTACCGTCTATACCGTAAACGTTTTTAACCGTAATTTCTTCAGTTTTTGCAGTAGTAACTACGTCAACGGGATATTCGCCGTCGGCGTTTAATCTATCTATAAGGGTCATATTTACGTCAATAAACCCTACCTTATAACCGGCAAGCGAAAAAGTTTGCCCAATAAAACCACGGCCGATATTACCAGCGCCGTACATTATAAATTTTTTCATAATTCTTTAATTACCTTTGCAGGATTACCTGCTAAAACAACGTTGTCTCCAAAATTTTTAGTCACCACTGCACCCGCACCTACTACTACGTTATTACCTATAGTAACGTTAGGGCAAATTATTGCCCCAGCACCTATCCAACAATTATCACCAATAGTTATGGGACAACCTAATTCCACACCGTTATAACGTTCCTCTGCACGAACAGGGTGCGTCGCTGAATATATGCCTACGTTTGGTGCTAACATACAGTTTTTACCAATTTTTACCTTATTTACGTCAAGAATTATACAGCCGTAGTTGGCGAAAAAATTTTCGCCAACTTCTATATTTATACCGTAATCACAATAAAAAGGTGTTTCTACTTTTATCTTTTCACCCGTTTTTCCAAACAAGGTTTTTATAACCCTATCCCTTTTTTTTGCATTTTTTGCCGGAATTTTATTATATTTTTCATATAATTTTTGAGCACGCAAATGCAAAGAAACAAGTTCGGGGTCTTCTGGCGAATAGAGTAAGCCCGATAAAGCTTTTTCTCTTTCGGTCATTAGTTAGCCTCTGGAACTAACGGCCCTGCAAGTTCTTTCAAGAAGAAAAGCTTGCCGGGGATAGTCGGAATATATGACGAAGTAATATGTCTCGTAGGACCGTATCTTAAGGTCATCCAAAGACTCATACCTTGCCATTGCATACCACGACCTAAAGCACCGTCTGCACCACCGATAGCGTAGTCCGCCTTGAACATAAGACCAGGTCCTATAGTATTTGCTCTGCACGGTACTAAAGTAGTTCTTGACTTAAAAGACGTAAGTGCGTTTTGTTCAATGGTTAGTGGGTGAAGTTGTACGCCAATTCTATAAGGTTGTTTTGCCCATTCTTCGTCGGTAGCAAATTCTGCGCCGATAGTAGGTTCCCAGAAAGCAATATGGCACATTCTACCAATACCGTAAACCAATACGAGTTTTGCGCCTTCTGCCTTTAATGCGTTTATCTTTTCAGGATAGGTCGGCAAGTTATCTTTGGTAGCAAAATTTCTATGGTCCTTAGGAACGGTTAATTCACCAAGCGGATTATAGAAAGCATTTTCCATAGCACTTTGGAAAGAAGCTTCACCGGTAATGGTATTACCTTCACCGTCAGCCCATTCGTCCATATTAAAGCACCAAACGTTCTTACAAGAAACGTTCCACTCTTTAATAAAGTAAACTGCCCATTTATACATACCCATAGGACCTACGGGAAGAATAAATACTAATTTTTGATTGTTTTCGTTTGCCTTTTTAATTTCGTTTGCAATTTCATGACCCATCATAACGTCAAAATCTTTAACGTCAGTACATTCTATCGGACGAAAATCTTTATTCCAAAACGATTGTCTTTCGGTAATAGTTTCGGGTGCGTTTGCACAGCACTTATCAATCTTTACCATATCCCAACCTTGTGGATAAAAGCCTTCTAACATACTTCCTTTAACGGTTGAATTAAAATCCATAATAAATCTCCTTTATATTATTCAGCGTATATTTTATCTACGATTTCTTGTACTTGAACTGCACGTTCAGCAAAATAATAATCGTTCTTGCCACTTCTTAAAATCTTTGCAAAAGCACGAATTTGCTTTAAGTATAAATTACCTTTTTTGCCGTAATACTTTTTAGACTTATCTAAAACCCTATTTTGTTGAGCAACGTAGTCACCTTGTGGCGAATATAAGTAAGATAAACTTCCCTTTTCTTCTTGAGCCAAAGTATTTCTACAAATAATATAACCCTTGTCGCCGTAAATTTCCATTTTGCCTTCACTTGCGTTATCGGGAATGTTGAAGTTTACGTCTATATGACCTAAAGTACCGTCGGCAGTTTTAAATACTATAACGGCACTGTCATCTACTTCGTACTTGAACGATTGGGTATTATATATTGCTTTCACGTCCACAATTTCTTGACCTAACACGTATTCTATAAGTTCTATACAGTGAACGCCAAGGTCCATAATAGCACCACCGCCACCTAAAGATTTTTTCTGTCTCCAAGCGCCTTCAATGTCCGGATACCAACAAGAGAATTGTAATCTTGCGTTTACGGGTTTACCTATTTTGCCTTCGGCAACCATCTTTTTAGCCATTTCGTGAAGGTTATGGAACTTCATCATATATCCAACTGAAAGTTGCTTGTTAGCCTTTTTAAATGCATCGAGTAATTCACGACCTTGTTTAGAATCAAAGCCAATCGGTTTTTCAACAAAAACGTTTACACCGTATTTTAAAGCCGTCATTGCTTGGTCATAATGACAAAATACGGGAGTACCTATGTAAACTGCATCGCACTTACACTCCTTAAGCATAAGCTCTTCATCAGTGTACCACTTTACGCCATACTTTTCACCAAGTTTTTCTGCTAAAGGGGCAACCTTGTCCATAACGGCAACAAGTTCACTGTTTTCATCGGATAAAATTGCAGGTATCGTACGTCTATCGGCAATACCACCTGCACCTATAACACACCATCTTAATTTTTTCATAAATATTATCTCCTTATCATTTACGGTAAAAGTCTTTTAGTAGTTCCTTTTAAGTATGCTTGACATTGACGGAATCCTTCTGCATATTCAGCACCACATTGATATCCACGATAACGACTGCAAGTTTTTACCATGTCGGGAAAATCAATATGGTCGTGATCCCTCATCCACACAATTTGAGATTCGTGACAGTTTAACATTTGAAGTTTCAAATCTATTTCATCAGTAATATCAACAAATTCTGTAGGAACGAAATTTACGCCCGCTAAAGTATCCATATAGTAAATTGGAACTAACTTTGCAGGGTCTTTATATTTACTTGCGTAGTTAGGTAAAGTTGCAGAAAAACTTGCATCAAATACTAATCTACTTACGGCAGTATGGTCGGGCATATAGTCGTCGGGGTTATGTGTGATTATAAAGTCGGGATTAGCGTACTTAATAATGTCAACCACAACGTCCCTTGATTTTTTGTTATTGTCAAAAATATCTAAATCGCCAAAGCCCCCGGATATAACTTCTATACCCGCAAGCGCACCCGCACGCCTTGCTTCTTCAGCACGCATTTTTGTGAGTTCGTCAGGTTTAATAATAACGTGACCAAGGTCGCCCTTACAAAGATGAGCAACTATAACCTTATCACCCCTTTTAACACACTTTGCAAGCGTTCCCGCACAAGCGATTTCAATGTCGTCAGGATGGCAGCCTATTGCTAAAACTCTCATACAAAATCTCCTAAAAATCTTAATATATAATATTTTACAATATTATTTTAAATTAATCAATACCTTAAAACAATAAAAAAATGTAATTTAGTACACAATTTTAACATAAAATTATTTGACAAGTTTTATTTTTTTGTTTTACAATTCAAATATGAAATATTATCGCTATAAAATAGAAAATTTAATTAAGGTCAATAAAATAATAACCATTCATTACTTTGACTTTAAAAAAGATTTTAAAAGTCAACCCGAATCACACGACTTTTGGGAACTTTTTTACGCTGATAAAAATTCGTTTTATACCGAAGTTGACGGCAAAGAAATTAAAATTAACGAGGGTGATTTATTCTTTTTTAAACCCAATTCCGTTCACAGAAGTTATGGTGACGGTGTCAATCCTATAAAAGCTTTCGTTATTTCTTTTGAGTGCAAAAGTGAATCCATACACTTTTTTGAAGATAAAAAGTTTAGGTTAAAAGATCATAACGTAAAGCTAATATACTCAATTATCAAAGAAATGAAGCGCACCTTTAACATCCCTTTTTCCGACCCCAACACAAAAAAGATGCCCTTATCTGACACACCAACCTTAGGTGGACTTCAACTGATTAAAAATTATTTGGAAATTTTGCTTATAAACGTTCTTCGTGACGAGACTGAAACGGACGGAAAAAACAAAATTTTCGTCCCCTCCAGCGAGAAGGGTGGTTTAGTTGAAAAAATTACTGAAATACTTGAAAATAATCTTTTTTCTAGACTTAATATGGAAAAAATTTCTGAAAACACAAACTACTCTAAATCATATATTTTTAGAACGTTTAAAAAGACCACGGGAAGCTCTGTAATATCTTATTTTAACCATCTAAAAATAGATAAAGCTAAAGCGCTACTTAAAGAATCAAACCTTTCGGTAAACGAAATTTCCGATTTACTTAAATTTGATACGCCAAGTTATTTTAGTAAAGCATTTAAAAGGCTTACAGGGTACTCTCCACTACAGTACAAAAAAATAGTTTTACAAAATAAATTTTAAAATAAGAACACATTGCAAGTCTCAATGTGTTTTTCTTTATTTTTTGCACAAACCATAAAAATTGGTTTAAAATTCTTAAAGCCGTCTTAAATAAAAGACGGCTTTTAGTACCTAAAAAACTGTTAATTAGTTTTCTTTTGCTTTCTTTTCTACGTTAACTACTTGAACACCCTTATAGTAACCGCATTTAGCACAAGCTCTGTGAGCGGACTTAAGTTCGTGGCATTGAGGGCATTCTACTAACGCTGGAGCAGAAAGTTTAGAGTTGTTAGAGAATCTAGTATTAGTTCTTTGTTTAGAAGTTTTACTTTTTTGTACTGCCATTTTTCTTTACCTACCTGTTTATTTTTCGTGATTACAATCACCCTCGTTAAGATTTTTGCCACAAACGAAGCAAATACCTTTACAGTCTTCCTTACAAAGGAAGGTGACGGGCGCCGTCATAATAATTTTGTCTTCAACTACGGTTGACAAATCCACCGTGTCGTTTTTTACGGGATATGAATATTCGTCTTCAGCATCAAACTCTTCCACTATTTCAGCAACGAAGGTTTTAACCGTTTCACTTAAGCACCTTGTACAATTGCCCTTTACGGTAAAGCAAATTTCACCGTCAAAATAAGCGCTGTGTTTCCCGGTCAAAGTAACAGTTCCTTCTACTTTTACCGGTGCAATAATTTCAGCATCAGGGAAACTTAAAAGACCCTCTTTCGGAACGTATTCAAAATAAAAATTTTCTTCCGATTTACCAGACCTTGCAATCTTTCTGAAGTCAATAATCATAATTCTTTCCAAAAACGCTTAACAAGTATATAACAAATATCTTAACTTGTCAACTTTTATTAACAAAATTTTATTTTATAATTATTTAGAAAAAGAAAGTTCTTTGGTTTCTCTTGCGATAGAAAGTTCTTCGTTAGTTGGAAGAACCATAATTTTAACCTTAGAGTCGTCGGTATTTAAATAACCTATACCACCGTCGTATTCTTGGTTTTTCTTTTCGTCAAACTTAGCACCGCAGAATTCCATACCTTCCATAACCCAGCCACGAATAAGCGGACTGTGTTCACCGATACCACCGGTAAAGATAATACCGTCAACACCGCCTAAAACTGCAATGTAGCTACCAACGTACTTTTTAACTCTGTACGCAACCATTTCTAAAGCAAGCTTTGCTCTTTCGTCGCCTGCGTTCATAGCGGCGGTAAGGTCACGGCAGTCTGAAGAAGTACCACTTATACCAAGCATACCACATTTTTTGTTGAGGTAGTTAACTACTTCTTCGGGCTTTAAGTTAAGTTTTGCACGCAAGAAATCAACTGCTGCGGGGTCGATGTCACCAGATCTGGTACCCATAACCAAACCTTCAAGCGGGGTGAAACCCATTGAAGTATCTTGGCATTTACCCGCCTTAACTGCAGATATAGAAGAACCGTTACCTAAGTGACAAATAACAACCTTTGCGTCTTTACCTAAAATCTTACCAGCCTCTTCCGAAACGAACTTATGAGAAGTACCGTGGAAGCCGTATTTTCTAATCTTATACTTATCGTAAACGTCGTATTCGATACCGTACATATAAGCCTTAGCGGGCATAGTTGAGTGGAAAGTGGTATCAAAAACTGCTACCATAGGTACGCCTGGCATAACGTCACGGCAACTCTTAATGCACGCAATATTGCCCGGCATATGTAAAGGTCCTAATTCTGCGTTCTTTTCGCAAATTTTAATTACTTCGTCGTCAATTAAAACTGAAGAGTGGAAGTCCTCGCCAGAGTGAAGAACACGGTGACCAACAGCGCTAATTTCGTCAGCACTTTTAAGTGCGCCCTTTTCTTCGTCCATCATAGCTTTAAGAACTAATTCCATTGCTTCTTTATGGGTGGGCATATCTTGTTTAATAACTATTTCTCTACCGTCGAAAGTTTTTTGAGAAAGTTGACCACCGTTAAAGGTTATTCTTTCGCAAAGACCTTTTAAAACTACACTTTCGTCTTCCATATTGATAAGTTGATACTTTAAGGAAGAACTACCTGCATTGATAACTAAAATTTTCATAAATTTATTCCTTTTAATATTATTTTGCTTGAAGTGCGGTAATTGCTACAACTGCAACGACGTCGTCAGAAGAACAACCTCTTGATAAGTCGTTAATAGGTTTAGCAAAACCTTGACAAATTGGACCTAACGCCATGTATCCACCAAGACGTTGTGCAATTTTGTAACCGATATTGCCAGCGTTAATATTGGGGAAAATAAATACGTTAGAGTGACCTGCAACTGCCGAGCCTGGTGCTTTAAGTTCGCCAACTTCGGGTGCGATAGCAGCGTCGAATTGGAATTCACCGTCAAGTTTAAGGTCGGGTGCTTGAGCCTTTGCAATAGCCGTTGCTTCTTGCATTTTGGTTACGGTGTTAAAGAACTTAGAGTCGTTACCAGAGCCTTTGGTTGAGAAAGAAAGCATTGCAATCTTTGGGTCTATGCAAGCGATATTTTTAGCACTTTCAGCAGTAGAAATAGCAATGTCGGCAATTTCTTGAGCAGAAGGTTCAATATTTATAGCGCAATCTGCAAATACTACAACGCCGTCCGGAACGTACTTATTGTTCATATCGGGTGCGACCATAATAAAGCAACTTGATACGGTATTGATGCCAGGTGCGGTTTTAATTACTTGTAAGCCCGGTCTAAGGGTGTTTGCAGTTGAGTGGCAAGCACCAGAAACTAAACCGTCAACGTCGCCGTTTTTAAGCATGAGTGCGCCGTACATAGTGTAATCTTTAAGAATAGATGCTTTAGCAGATTCTACGTCGGGATATTCGGGGAGCCCCGTTTTCTTATTGATTTTACCAGCACGAAGATTAAAAAGCATTTCTGCATAAGTTGCAGTTTTTTCGTCGTTTACGGGGTTAACGATGGTAACGCCGTCAAGGTCAACGTCAGGGTTGTTTTCAGCGATTTCTTTGGGGTCGCCAAGAAGAACAACTTTTGCAATATTTTGCTTAACTACGTCAGACGCAGCCTTAACTACCCTTTTATCTTCACCTTCGGGTAAAACTATGCACTTATTAAGTGCGCTTGCTTGACTAATAATCTGTTCTAAAAGTTTAGACATTTTTTATCACGCTCCTAAATATAAAAATCATTTACTTTTTTTAAAAAATAGTGTAAAATAAAATTCACTATCCGTTCAAGTATATATTTTACAACATTTAAACGGAAATGTAAATTGTAAAGCGCAAAGGTTTTAAATTTTTTTATGAAAATTTGTTATACGATAGCAGAATACAACCCATTTCACAACGGTCACCAAAAACACGTTGACTATATGCGCAACGTTTTGGGGGCAGACGTTATTATAGTTATTGCCAGTGGAAACTTTACCCAACGTGGCGAGCCTGCCGTTTTAAATAAATTCACAAGGGCTAAAACTGCCGTGCTTGGTGGTGTAGATTTGGTTATTGAACTCCCCACCGTATTTGCGACGGCAAACGCCGAAACTTTTGCTAAAGGCGCAATAAAAATTATTAAAGACTTGGGTCTTGGTGGAACGCTTTGCTTTGGCGTTGAGAGTGGTAAAAAAGAAGACTATATTTCGCTTGCGACAGCCATGAACGACGAAAGTAAAGAATTTAAGTCGTCACTTAAAAATTATTTAGAAAAGGGCGTGTCTTTAGCAAAAGCCAAGTTTATGGCAGTTAAAGATACGGGCAAGGAATTTGACGAAAATTTAATCTCTTCCCCTAACAACATTTTGGGGTTAGAGTACGTTAAAGCAGTTTTAAGTATGAACGCCGAACTTGAAATAGAGCCTATGCTTAGAACGGGCAACCATAACGACAAAACGTTAAAAAAAGGCTTTACGAGTGCTACGAGTATTAGGGAAGCTTTAAAACTTGGCAAGAATAAAAAACTAAAAACCGTTCTTCCAAAGTTTAGTTTTAGCGAACTTAAAACTTACCCTAAAAATTTTGACAAGCTTATTCTTGCCGAAGTAATAAGAACGGACGCTAAAACGTTAGCTAAAACCCCCGATTGCACCGAAGGGTTAGAAAATCGCATTAAAGCATTGGTTAAAGATAGCAAAACCGTCACCGAACTAATCGATAAAGTAAGCACAAAGCGCTATACTAATACCAGAATAAGTAGAATACTTACCGCAAATCTTTTAGGTATAAAAGACTCTACTGTTAAAGACTGCCTAAAAGAAAAATTATATGCCAAAGTATTGTGTGTAAAAGAAAGTTGTAAAGACGTGATTGCTTTACTTAACGAAACGGCAGATATTCCTATTTTAACAAGAAAAAGCGACGCAGTAAAACTAAATAAAACTGCAAAGGAATGTTTTGAAATAGACGTTTTAGCAAACGACATGCATAACCTTATAGCAGACGAAAAAACTAACGAAAATCATATGGTAATAGTATAAATAGCTTGGTATTGTCTAACGGCAAAACACAAACAAAAAAACACCCTCTCGGGTGTTTTTTTATATATCAGCCTTTCCTAGTAAATAGTCTATCGAAACGCCAAACAGATTTGAAAGGGCCACTAATTGATCGTAATTACACTCAAATACACCCTTTTCAAAACGTTGATACACGGGTTGAGCCACGCCAAGCGCGTCGGCTACTTCTTTTTGCGTAAGACCACACGCTTTTCTACACTCTAAAAGTCTTTTACCTACTTCTTCTTTCATATTTTTACCCCTTGACAACACAATACACTTTATGTATAATGTTTTGTAAAAATATACACTTTATGTATAAAAAGGTAAAAAATGATCAGAGAAGAATTAAGTCTAATGTCTATACACGAATTAAGAGTTTTAGGAAGAAATCTTGGAGTAAAAAACACTACGAGCAAAAAGAAAAGTATTTTGATAGATAAAATATTAGATATTAGTTCAGGAAAAGAACTGCCGTGTTTTTCGCGATTAGGAAGACCGCCTTATAAAACAAACTTTTGTAACAAAACAGAAAAGAGAAATCTTACTGATTATGAGATAAAGAAAATCGACGAAATACTTTCTAAAGCAAAAGAAGAAATACTAAACTTATTTAAGGAATAATATTATAACTCATTCCTTAACTTTTAGACGACGGTCTAAAAATATCACTTTTTAGCAAATCACTAAAAAACAAAAAAACCCGACTTTGTCAAAAGTCGGGTTTTAGTTTTAGTTTAATTAAACGTTGCCTTGTGCCTTCATACTTTCTGCAACCTTGATAAAGCCTGCAATGTTAGCACCTGCCATGTAGTTACCGGGCATACCGTACTTTTTAGCATTTTCGTCACAAGCCTTAAAGATACTCTTCATAATACCGTGAAGTTTTTCGTCAACTTCTTCAAAAGACCAAGAAAGTCTTAAAGAGTTTTGGCTCATTTCAAGTCCACTAGTTGCAACGCCACCTGCGTTTGCAGCCTTTGCCGGACCGTAAAGCATACCTGCCTTAAAGTATTCTTCAATAGCTTCTGGGGTAGAAGGCATGTTTGCGCCCTCTGATACAACCTTACAACCGTTCTTTGCTAATGCCCTTGCAGATTCACCGTCAATTTCGTTTTGGGTTGCGCAAGGAAGCGCAATATCGCAAGGAATAGTCCAAATGCCCTTGCAACCTTCGTGATATTCAGCGTCTTTATGTACGTCAACGTATTCTTTAATTCTGCCACGCTTTACTTCTTTGATTTGTTTAACTAAATCTAAGTCAATACCGTTTTTATCGTAGATGTAACCGTTAGAGTCAGACATTGCAACAACGTTTGCGCCGTATTCCTTTGCCTTTTGGCAAGCGTAAATTGCAACATTACCAGAACCAGATACAAGTACCGTCTTTCCGTCAAAAGAAGTGCCGTTAGCACAAAGCATTTCGTTAGTAAAGTAGCAAAGACCAAAACCGGTTGCTTCTTTTCTTGCCAAGCTTCCACCGTAAGGGATACCCTTGCCAGTAAGAACGCCAACCCATTCGTTTCTTAAACGCTTGTATTGACCGAACATATAACCAACTTCTCTTGCGCCGGTACCGATATCACCTGCAGGAATATCGCAGTCTGCACCAATGTGACGGAAAAGTTCATCCATAAAGCTTTGGCAGAATCTCATAATTTCGTTATCAGATTTGCCTTTAGGGTCAAAGTCAGAACCACCCTTTGCACCACCCATAGGAAGGGTAGTTAAACTGTTTTTGAAAGTTTGTTCAAAACCTAAGAACTTCAAAATGCTAAGGTTTACCGAAGGGTGCAATCTTATACCGCCCTTATATGGACCGATAGCTGAGTTAAATTGAATACGATAGCCACGGTTAACGTGGAATTTACCAGCATCGTCAACCCAAGGAACTCTAAAAATAATAGTTCTTTCAGGTTCAACTATTCTTTCTAAAACGCCTGCTTCTACCAAGTCGGGACGTTGGTCGATAACTGGTTCTAACGTGCTTAAAACTTCAGTTACTGCTTGAATAAATTCAGGTTCGTTTGGATTGTGTTTTTCAGTTCTTGCTAAAAGGTCTAAAAGATATGCGTTTTTAATAGCCATAAATTTTCTCCTATACGTAAATTTACCAAATTTTTATCTATTTTAACACAACAATAAGTTATTTGTATAACGATTTTTAAAAATTTTTTTCAAATTTTTAAAAAACTTTAAAAGCACTGTTTTAAGTCAACGAAAACGGCAAATAAAAGTAATAAAATTAAACCAACCGTGTGAATTACCCCTTCCACCTTTCGGCTTATCGGCTTTCTTCTAATTCCTTCTATTATCCCAAACACTACTCTTGAACCGTCAAGGGCGGGTATGGGTAACATATTAAACACTGCAAGGTTTACACCAATTAGCGCAGTAATGTTTAGCAAATATCTAAAGCCACCTATTTTAATAGAGTCTGCCGTTACTTTTACGGTGGTTACAGTTCCACCTACTGAATCTATTCCTAATTTACCAGTTAATAATTCACCTAAAACGTTAAATATCGTTCCGGCAAGCTTAAACGAGTAATCAAAACTTCTTCCAATCGTATCAAACACACCAAGTCTAACCGAAGTGGAATACAAACCACTGTTTTTCATATTACCGTCTTCTGCCGTTTCGTAATAAAAACCCAAAGCGTCGTAAAGGGTGTAAACGTCTTCCATATTCTTAAAATTAGTGTTTGTTCTAAGAACTATTTCTTTTTCCTTTCGTTCGCCTTTATTCATTACGATAAACTTTACCTTATCGCCTTCATTTTTATCTTCAACGGCTTTCATAAGGTCGGTTATCATATATACGTTTTTACCGTTTGCTTTAAGAATAACGTCGTAATCACTTAGGCAATTTTCTGCCGAAATGGTAGTGCTTGGCGTGGTCTTTACACTGATTAACGTACTTTGCCCATAAATGCCAAACATTAAAATTATTACCGTCAATGCTAAAAGGTAGTTCATAAACGAACCGGCAATTAAAACTATTATTCTTCGCCAAACGGGGCGATTGTTAAAGTCTTTAGGGTCAGAACTTTCTTCGTCTTCGCCACTAAAGGCACAAAAACCACCTATAGGGAAAGCTCTTACCGAAAACACTTCGCCACTCTTTTTTGTCTTTGAATAAATTTTAGGTCCAAATCCGATCGCAAACTCTTTAATGCCAAACCCTAAAACCTTACCCGAAACGTAATGCCCGAATTCGTGAACGGTAATCATTATAAGTAGCACTAAAATGGCTAATAACACGTATAAAACGTAGTTCGCCACTTGTGAAAAACTAACAAGAAGAAGATAGTTCATTTATACTCCAAATCTATCAATTACGTACTTGACACCGAAAGCATCGGCTTTAAGTAAATCGTCAAAACAAGTTATATCCATACCCCTAAAGGCATCGAAAGCACCCTTAATGCAAGCGTATATGTCGTCGTATTTTATTTTACCTTGTAAAAATAATTTAACAGCTTGCTCGTTTGCACCGTTCACAACTGCAGGATAACCTCTGCCTATTTTACCAGCGTTGATTACCAAATCTAAACAAGGGAAACGCTCGCCATCAGGAGACGCAAAAGTAAGTTTCCCAATTTCTGCAAAATCTAAACCTTTAACGTCAGTATTTATACGTTCAGGCGCAGTCAACGCTAACGTAATAGGTATTTCCATTGACGGATAACTCATTTGCGCTATGGTAGAACCGTCAACGTACTCTACCATAGAGTGTATGATACTTTCCTTATGAATTATGACGTCTATCTTTTCATAAGGAATATTATATAGGTAATGCGCCTCGATAACTTCAAAGCCTTTATTAACCAAGGTTGCACAGTCAACCGTTATTTTTGCGCCCATATTCCAGTTAGGGTGTTTAAGTGCTTCCTTTGCCGTTAGATTTTTTAATTCTTCTTTACTTTTATCCCTAAACGCCCCGCCACTACAAGTTAAAATTATTCTTTTTAACGGACGATTATAATCAAAAGATAAACTTTGCCAAACTGCAGAATGTTCGCTATCTATTGGGTAAATTTTTACACCTTTTTCTCGGGCTTGTTGCATAACCAAGTCCCCGCCGACAACCAAACTTTCTTTATTTGCAAGAGCAATATCCTTACCCTTTTTTATCGCATCTAATACGGCAATTATACCTTTAAATCCAACAAGAGCAACTACAACTACGTCGCAATCGCTTGTAATAGCGTTGATAAAAGAATTATCCCCGTCAAAATACTTTACCCCGTCAAGTTTATTCTCTACGGGGTTAATTGAACAAGCAATACTCGGTTTAAATTCTTCAACCTGTGCTTTCAAAAGTTGATTATTATTTCCACAAGTAAGCGATACTATTTTAAATTTGTCCGGATGACGGCGAACTACGTTAAGCGTTTGAACGCCTATAGACCCCGTACTTCCGATAAGTGCAATTTTCTTCATATTAATTAAATAAAATAAAACAATGCGGTAATAAACGTAGCACAGAATACCATGCCGTCTATTCTATCCATAACACCGCCGTGACCGGGCATGATTTTGCCCATATCTTTTATACCGACTTTTCTTTTTATTCCACTTTCAAAAAGGTCGCCGATTTCGGTTAATACACTACCCACTAATCCGCAAATTGCAAATATTAAAAGTGGAACGCTTGTAGCAAGTGTTAAAGCTTTTTTAATAAAAATAAAGTAAACTATTATTCCACCAAGTGCGCCACCGACAACACCACCTATTGCACCTGCGACCGTCTTTTTTGGTGATAGCTTAGGGCATAATTTTTTAACGTTACCCTTTTTGATTTTACTGTACGTCATACCCACCAAATACGCCATAACGTCTGCACAAGGTGATATAACGAAAGAAAGTAATAAAACTAAAAATCCTTTATCAAACGTAAAGTGGTTTGCAACCAACATAAACGCCAAAAGCACTGCCGGATATACTATGGGAAGTATTGATACCGCCCACTTTTTTAAGTCCCCCTTAATTAACGAAATAACTGCTAAAACGGCAAGATATAAAAGTAAGTAGCTCAATGCAAAAAACATACCCTTTCCGTTAAAAAAATACTCTGCTACACAGAATACGGGGGTAAAGGTTGCTCCAAATATTACCGCTAAAGTAAATCCACACTTAAAAGAGTAGTTTTTAACTGCCCTTGCAACTTCAAAAGCCCCCATAAAGGACATAAAGTATAAAAATAAATCAAAAATATAAACGTTTACCTTTCTAAGCAAGAAAAACGCTACTATAATGGCAACGTAAACTGCGCCCGATATAGTTCTTTTTAACATAATTACTCCAATTATTTTACCTTACCAAAACGACGGTGACGTTTAGAATATTCTTCAAGTGCTTTGTCAAGTTCATCCTCGTTAAAATCTGGCCAAAGGACATCTGTAAAATAAAGTTCACTGTATCCGCCTTGGTATAACATAAAGTTAGAAAGCCTAAACTCCCCACCCGTTCTAATAATCAAATCAGGTTCCCCAAAAGGCGCAGTGTAAAGTGCCGAAGAAATATTTTCAACCGTAATTTCTTTGCCATCTTTTATTAAATCATTTACAGCCTTAACAATTTCTTGCCTACCACCGTAGTTTAGACCAATGTTAAGCACTTTTTCGTTGTACTCTGCCGTTTTTGAAATACCTTCTAAAATAACATCTTGAAGGTCTTTAGACAACACCGAAATATCGCCCATCACCGAAAGCTTAACCTTCTTTTTAACCACTTTACCTATAAATTTAGTAAAGTAAGTTTTAAGTAGACGCATAAGTTCGTCAACTTCTTCCTTCGGTCTTTGCCAATTTTCGGTAGAAAAGGCGTAAAGAGACACCGTCTTTACGCCACGATTAAACGCATGGGTTGCAATTTTATCTACACAGTCGGAACCAACCCTATGACCGTAAGAACGTTTTTTTCCACGTTTTTCCGCCCATCTGCCGTTTCCGTCCATAATAATTCCAATATGATTTGGAATACCGTTATTTTTTTCCATTATACAGAAAGAATATCCTTTTCTTTATCAGCAGAAAGTTTATCAATTTTTTCAATACTTTCTGCAATAAGTTTATCAACGTCCTTTTCACAAACTGCGTGTTCGTCTTCGGAAAGTTCTTTATTGTTCTTCATTTTCTTTAATGCGTCCATAGCGTCACGTCTGATATTTCTAACAGCAACCTTGCTATCTTCAGCCATCTTCTTAACTTGTTTTACAAGGTCCTTTCTTCTTTCTTCGGTGAGTGCCGGGAATACTAAACGGATAACTTTACCGTCGTTTACAGGGTTGATACCTAAATTTTCGGCAATGAGTTGTTTTTCTATAACCTTAAGCATAGATGCGTCCCAAGGTGCAATAACCAAACATCTACCTTCAGATACAGATATATTACCCACTTGGTTTATAGGCGTGGGGCTTCCATAATAATCTACTAAAACCTTGTCTAAAATATGCGGATTAGCTCTACCCGCCCTAATGGTAATATATTCGCCGTTAAGTACGGAAACGGTTTTATCAGCCCTTTCCATAGTTTCCATCATAATAACTTCAAATTGTTCGTTTTCTATAGCCATAACTTTCTCCTTAAATATTATTTTATAACGGTTCCTATTTGTTCACCGCATACCGCCCTAAGTAGAGCGTTTTCCTCAAATAAACCGAACGCAAGTACGGGAATTTTGTTTTCCATACAAATTGTAATAGCCGTAGTATCCATTGCCTTAAGACCTTGCGAAATAAAGTCTTTATAAGAAACTTCTGACAACTTTTTAGCATCCTTATTGAGTTTGGGGTCGGAATCGTAAATACCGTCAACGTTCTTTGCCAAAAGTAACATTTCCGCACCTATTTCAGCAGCCCTTAATGCAGCAGCCGTATCGGTGGTAAAGTAAGGGTTACCCGTTCCGCAAGCAAAAATAACTACTCTACCTTTAGACAAATGACTCATAGCCTTTCTTAAAATATAAGGTTCTGCAACACGGGTAATGGTTAGCGCCGTTTGAACACGTGTAGGTACACCCTTTCTTTCCAAAGCATCTTGAATACCCAAAGCGTTAATTACGGTTGCAAGCATACCCATATGGTCGGCAGTTGACCTATCCATTTCGGTACCTTGTCTTCCACGCCAGAAGTTACCACCACCAACTATAATACCAATTTCTACGCCAAGGTTTTTAACTGCAATAATTTGGTCAACAACCTTATCTAAAGTTTTTTGGTCTATACCATTGCCCTTTTCACCCGCAAGAGCTTCACCTGAAAGTTTAATAATTACCCTTTTGAATTTTGCTTTTGACATATTTTACTCCATTTTTATGATACAGGTTTTACCTATCTACAATTTTTTTTATTATATCATAAAATTTATATATTTTCAATAAACTTTATAACTTTTTTTATTATAAATAAAAACCGCAGAAAATTCTGCGGTTTTTTGTTTGATTTAATTAAGCTTTTTTCATTTGAGCTTCAACTTCAGCAGCGAAGTCGTCGTTTCTCTTTTCTAAGCCTTCGCCCATTTCAAAACGGGTAAACTTAACAATCTTAAGTTCTTTGCCCATTTCTTTACTGTAGTTATTAACTAATTGTTCAATAGTTAAGTTGGGGTCTTTAACGAATGCTTGGTTGAGTAAGCAGTTTTCTTGATAGTACTTTTTAACTCTGCCTTCTACCATTCTGTCAACGATAGCTGCAGGCTTACCTTCGTTAAGTGCTTGAGCTTTTAAGATTTCCTTTTCGTGTTCTAAAACTGAAGCATCAACGTCACTTGCAGTAAGATATAAAGGCTTAGAAGCAGCAATTTGAAGTGCTACGTCGTGTGCAAGTTCTTTTGCCTTGTCGCAAGTGCAACCGTCAAGTTGAACTAATACGCCAACTTTACCACCCATGTGGATATAAGCAGATACGATACCGTTGTCTGCAGTATATTTTGCAAAACGACGAATAGCAATCTTTTCACCAATTTTTGCAGTTGCAGCAATAGTTTCGTCCTTTTTAGCTTCGATGAGTTCTTCATCAGTCTTAACGTCGTTAGCAACAACGTAAGCACAAACTTCATCAACGAAAGCTTTGTATTGGTCACCCTTTGCTACGAAGTCGGTTTCGCAGTTTACTTCTACTAAAGCGCCAACGTTGCCTTCTACTTTAGATGCAACGATACCTTCAGCAGCAATTCTCGATGCCTTTTTAGCAGCGGTAGCAATACCCTTTTCTCTTAAAAAGTCAATAGCCTTTTCCATATCACCGTCGGTGGTCTTTAATGCCTTTTGGCAGTCAGCAACACCTGCACCGGTCTTTTTGCGGAGTTCAAATACGTCTTTACTTGTAAACATAATTTCTATTTCTCCTATAAAATTATTCAGCCTTTTCTTCAGCTTCTTTTTCTTCGGCAACAGTTTCTACTTGTTCGCCTTGATTTGCTTCGATAACTGCATCTGCAATTACGCTTGCAATAAGCTTAACTGCTCTGATAGCGTCGTCGTTACCAGGAATTACGTAATCGATAGGTTCTGGATCACAGTTAGTATCGGTAATAGCAATGATCGGAATGTTTAATTTCTTTGCTTCTAATACAGCAATATCTTCTTGGTCGGGGTCAACAACGAACATAAGTCCGGGAAGAGAACGCATTTCTCTAATACCGCCAAGGTTTGCTTGTAACTTATCTCTTTCAACTTTTAAGCCTGCAACTTCTTTTTTAGGAAGAAGGTCGAATTCGCCCATCTTTTCCATATTGTCAAGCTTATTAAGTCTTTCAATTCTTGATCTAATGGTTTTGAAGTTAGTTAAAGTACCACCAAGCCATCTTTGGTTCATATAGAATTGACCGCATCTTTCAGCTTCTTCTTTAATAGCGTCTTGAGCTTGCTTTTTAGTACCAACGAACAAAATGGTCTTGCCCTTCTTAACTTGTTCTACAACGAAAGGATAAACTTGGTTTTCGATAATATCAACGGTTTGTTCAAGGTTGATAATATGAATACCGTTTCTTTCGCCGAAGATGTACTTCTTCATTTTCGGATTCCAACGTCTAGTTTGGTGACCGAAGTGTACCCCTGTTTCAAGGAGTTGTTTCATAGTGATAACTGCCATAATAAATTCCTCCGTTTTTCCTCCCCGAATTCATTTTTTTAGGGCTACATTTCCGATTGAAATTTAAATTTTCGGAAACACGAAAGCCACCTAAAATTCGGGTGTGAATTTTTTTGCTTGTATATTTTAGCATAGGTTAATATTTAAAGCAACAAAAATAAAGCGGTTTTATCTAAAAAACCGCAAAAAATATTAGTTTTTATTAAACTTTAGCCTTCAATTTCGCCTTCTTCTTCGTCAAGAATTTTGCAAAATTCTTCAAAGACTTCGTCTAAAAGTGCATCGTCTTCAACCGGTAAAAGGTCACAAGTTTCGTCTTCACCTTCAACTAGTTCGAAAATAACTAAATCGTCTTCGTCAATACCTTCAATTTCTTCAGCAGGTGCAAATGCTGAATAGGCCTTACCCTTGTATTCTATGGTATCTACGAAAAAGAACTTTAACTTCTTTCCGTCGTCCGTAGTAAGTTCAACAACTTCGTCTTCACAACCGCAATCGCAAGTTTCATCACATTCGCAACCACAGTCACAAACTTTTTTTTCTTTATCGCTCATTTTAAATTCTCCTTAATATTTATTGTGTTTTTATTTTTTATTTTTATTATATTCAAGTAAAAAACTTTCTAATATCGACGTTGCCGCAAGTGCATCAACGAATTTTTTACTTTCTTGTATTGATTTACCTTGTGACTTTAAAGTTTCTTCAGCTTCGATAGAAGTACACCTTTCATCTACAGTATAAACTTTATATCCGTTTTCTATAAGCCTATCTATAAAGAACTTTGCACGTTCGGTCTGAATAGACGGAGTCCCGTCGAAATTAACAGGCAGACCACATACGATAGCAGTAGCAAAACGTTCCTTCATAACGGTGGAAATTTTTGCCAAGTCAGTTTTTAAGTTTTTACGATTATAGGTTTCTAAAGGCAAAGCGTAAGTATTAAACGGGTCTGAAACGGCTATACCGATACGCTTATCGCCAAGGTCTAAACAAATAAATCTTTCCACGTGAATATTTTACCATAAACGCCGTTTTTTTGCAACCGATTTTGAAAATAAAAAAACACCGTTTTTCGGTGTAGAAAAACGGTGAATTTATCGTATTTTTATTACTTGCAATCTAAGTTGAAGTAGTTTACGCAACCGTTGCAAGCTAAGCTCCAACCAAAGATAATACCGCCAAAGAAAACAATTAAAATGGTAGTCATAATCCAAGCGCTTAAGAAAGTTCTTCTTTCCCAAGTGTTACGCTTAAACATAAATAATCCGATGCCTAAACCGATAACGCTTAAGAAAGCGAATAAAACACCGAATAAGTGTTTGCATTGATTTGCTTCCATTTTAGGAAGAACTTTCGGATCTTTACCACATTCTGAACAAACTTCTTGATTTTCAAGATTTTCAGCACCACAGTTTTTGCACTTCATATATCATTCTCCTCTATACGATATCATAATATTCACTAATAAATTTTTATCATAAATCTATAATAAAGTCAAGTGAAAAATTTGAAAAACTAAAAAAAGTAATAAAAACTGTGATTTTTTGCACGAAAATAACTAATAATTCAAGGCTTATTCAATAAAAGATAAATGGAGTCCATTTATAAAATAGACTCCGTTAAACTTAATTATTTTCTTTTTTAGGTTTTTTCTCGGTCATTTGGTTAATTTTTTTAACGGCTTCGTCTTGACCGTCTTTAATTTTTTGTCTTACCTTGTTAGAATTAGCAACCAAAATTCCACCACCCAGCATGCCTAAAGCAATGCCGACTAAAAACTTATCGTCCATAATCCCTCCTTTTAAAAGGTATTATGTGCGAATTTTGCCGAATTATGCGTTTTTCTTTTTTCTGTAGTCTTCGATTGCCTCTTTTATAGCCTCTTCAGCCAAAACCGAGCAGTGAATTTTTTGGGGCGGTAATCCGTTTAGTTTTTCAACTACCGCTTTGTTAGTGAGTTTTAACGCCTCGTCAATCGTCATACCCTTAACCATTTCGGTTGCAGTAGAACTTGTTGCAATAGCCGCCGCACAACCAAAAGTTTTAAACTTTGCGTCAACTATAATATCGTTTTCTATTTTAAGGGAAATTTGCATAATATCCCCACAGCTTGCGTTACCAACTTTACCTACGCCGTCTGCGTTTTCAATTTCGCCTACGTTTTTAGGATTTTGAAATGCTTCCATTACCTTTTCGTTATACATTTTTAACATCTCCTTTTGCACTGAATAGCGGTGACATATTGCGCAATCTTTCTACCGCTGATTTTAATACGTCAACAGCGTAATCAATTTCTTCCATAGTATTGTGTTTGCCGAACGAGAACCTAATAGAACCGTGTGCCAAAGCTTCGGGCAGACCCAACGCAAGCAAAACGTGCGAAGGTTCTAACGAACCGGACGAGCAAGCCGACCCCGACGACACTGCAATCCCTGCAATATCTAACGAAAACAATATAGACTCGCCTTCGATATACTCAAAAGAGAAGTCTGCGTTAGCGGGAAGTCTATTTTCTTTATACGGTCCGTTAAGCTTAACGAAAGGAACTTCGTTAATAACTCTATCGATAAATCTATCTCTTAAAGCCGAAACGTAATTAAAGTTATTTTCCATTTCAGCATCGGCTATCTTAAAGGCTTCAGCAAAGCCTACTATTGCCGGTACGTTAGTAGTACCACCACGCTTGCTTCTTTCCTGATGCCCACCGGTGATAATACTTTCCACTTTAACGCCCGTTCTTATATACAAAGCGCCAACACCTTTAGGTCCATAAATTTTGTGCGAAGACATACTCATAAGGTCAACGCCAAGTTCTTTAACGTCAAGTTTAATCACACCTGCAGCTTGAACGGCGTCTGCAAACATAATTGCACCGTTAGCATGTGCTATTTCGGCTATTTCCTTGATAGGTTCTATAGTGCCAACTTCGTTATTAGCAACCATACAACCTACGAAAATAGTTTTGTCAGTGATAATACTTTTTAAATGTTCTAAGTCAACGAAGCCGAACTCGTCAACCTTCATAAAGTCAACTTTAAAACCCTCTTTAGTAAGTGCCTTTGCAGTAGATAAAATGGCAGCGTGTTCTAACGGACTGATTATAATGTGATCGCCCTTATTTTTATAAGCACGTGCCACACCACGAAGTGCCCAGTTATCCGCCTCGGTTCCACCAGAAGTAAAATAAACTTCAGTAGGTTTAGCGTTGATTATTTTAGCAATGCTATCCCTTGCCTCGTCAACGGCTTTTACAGATTCCCTACCAAACATGTGTTGACTGTTAGGGTTGCCGAAAACTTCGGTATAAAAAGGCAACATTTTTTCCACCACCCTTTTATCTACGGGCGTGGTTGCAGCATGGTCGAAATAGATAGGTGTTTTTACCATAAATTTTCTCCGATAAATTAGTTAAGTTCGCCGTCAATCATTTGCTTTAAGGTCATACCGTCAAGCAAATTATTTATACCCGCATAAAGACGTTTCCAAACACCACTACTTGGACAGCATTTACAAGTAGCACTATCCTTTACGCATTCTATAATTTCAATATCGTCTTCTAAAGCACGTACTATTTCTCCAATAGTAATTTCTTCGGGTGGGCGTTGTAAATAGTACCCACCGCTTGCGCCACGAGTAGCAGACACTATGTTTCTACCCGACAAAGTACGCATAATTTTTTCTAAATACTTACCCGAAACGGAAATGTAACTTTCAAGCGTGCTTGCCGATACCGTTTTGTCAGGATAACTTTTACCTAATACGTGGCAAGCCATTAAACCATAATGAGTTTTAGAAGATAATTTCATTTCCGGCTTGCTCCTTTTTTAATTGCTACCTTTTTGGTTGCAATTATATTTTACAGTAAAATAAAAGGCTTGTCAAATAATTTACAAGCCTAATACTTAAAAAGTTATTTAATTGTCACACCCTTATAAGTTCTTTAATTTCCTTAAGGGCGTTTTTTTCAAGTCTTGAAACTTGTGCCTGCGAAATACCCACTTCAGCAGATATTTCAGTTTGTGTTTTTCCCTCGAAATATCTTAGTTTTATAATATTGCGTTCACGCTCGTCCAAGCGTTCTATAGCGGTAGCGATAGCGCAATTTTCCGTCCAAACCTCGTCGGTATTTTTTTCGTCGCCAAGTTGGTCTATCAAAAGCAATTCGTCTCCGTTTTTGCTATAGACGGGTTCAAACAGAGAAATAGTATCTGAAATTGCATCTAATGCGTAAGTCACGTCGCAAACGGCAAGGCTTAATTCTTTAGCGATATTTTCCACGGTTGGTTCTTCGTCACGTTTTTCAAGTTCGCTTCTTGCTTTTAAGGCAAGGTAAGCAGTATCTCTTATAGACCTTGCCACTCTTAAAGAATTTCCGTCTCTAATAAATTTTTTAATTTCGCCAACAATCATTGGGACGGCGTAGGTGGAAAATTTAACGTTAAATTTCAAATCGAAGTTATCTATAGCTTTAATAAGACCTATACAGCCCGCTTGAAAAACGTCGTCTAAATTAACTTTTTTTGCCCAAAATCTTTTAATTACAGAAAGCACCAATCGCATATTAGCGACTATAAAAAAGTCACGACTACTAGCGTCTCCCATAGCAATTTTTTCTAATAATTCTATAGATTCACTGTCAGTAAGCTTTGGTAAGGTGGCGGTATTAACACCGCAAATAATTACTTTACTCATAAAACCCCCTATGTAAAAATTGGGGTAAGTTAAGTATAGGCAAATAAAAAATTTTTATACAAAAAAAACGACGCATTTGTTTTTGCGTCGTTTTTTACGTTCTTCTCCAAGAAGGTACGTCTATAGATAAGAAATCTTCATTTTTACTTTTTACAATGTTTACTACCTTTGCAACACCTTTATAACTTAAAACGGCCTTCCACTCTCCGTCTTCGTAAACCATATCCGTCTTATAAACTTCTATCTCATCATTTAGATAATCGTAGTCCATATAATCTGATTGGAAGGTGTAAGCACAATATAAGGTATCAGTTTTGTATTCAACGGCAAATTCTAAAGCTTCAACTTCGTGACTATCTATAAGCATATGCTTTAGGTTACCACCTGAAACTTTTTGTGGCGAATAAACTATTCCTTTTTCTTCCTTTAATAAATCACCTACTATAGGCTTACTAGTAGAGTTTAAACCGTAAGTTATATGGTCGGTAATATTGTAAATCAACATTAAGTGGTTTTCACCAGCCTCGTCACCGTCATCGTCCGGCAATACTTCTTCAGGTTTATAAAAGAACTCGGTAAGTCCTACACCCATGGTCGTATCAATTTCGATTGGTATACTTTCGTTGGGATAAACCCAACTAGCGTTTAACATATTAACGCCACTAATAGACACCAACGTTAAAAATGCCAAAAGCACGCAAATTCTTCTAATCATAATTGCGCACCCCCGTTTTCACAAGCCAAATGGATAAGTTCTTTTACCCACTTAACCTGTCTATCAGAAGATACCTTAACGCGCATAGGATAATTAGAATACTTGCTAACGTCAGATACGTCTATATAAATGTACTTCGTATTGGTAAATTCATTTGGATTAAGCGCAATATATGCGTTAAGAGTTTTGCCACGTACGGTAAACCTTATTATGGGCTTGCTTTTTAATTTATACGTGACTTGAGTTTTACCTTCTATACGGCGAATACCATTTATAGTTTTAAGTTCGGCTTCTAATAATTTATACCTTACTTTTGCCTTCTTTGACGACTTCAACCTTTTGTAAAAGGTTTTAACTTTACGTTTTTTTAATAAACCAAAGTTAAATTTTGTTTGTTTTGCTTTTGATATTTCACCCATTGCAACTAGGCGCTCTATTTTTTTATACTCTATTTTCTTTTCCATAATAGGCGTAACTATTATGGCAAAAAGCACAAGTATAATACACAAATATCCGGCGGGCGATTGTAAAAATAATACGAAACTACCAACTAACGGAATTCTTTTACCGGTATAAATACCCTTCATTTGATTATATCTAACGGGGAATTTATCAGGCACTTCGTTTGCGTCACCGTGAAGAATAAAATATCTTTCAGAGTGGCTTTGATTAGGTTCTTCAATACCAACTATTCTATGAATAACCAAGTAGCCGTCCGTTTCGTAAATAACTATATCGTTAACTTTTAAATCTTCTTCTTTGGGCAAAGCACTTATAAAAACTACGTCGAACATATCTATACTTAAAAGGTCTTGGTCTGCCTTAACGTACTTGTTTTTTTCATTTACGTAAGACATACTTTCACTTTTAACTACGCTAATAGACGGAACGCCCTTTATAATCTTACCTTCGTTAACGGTAACTATCAAGGAAAAAGCAAATGCAGAAAAAATGACGGCACAACAAATGCCAAGCACAACTTTGTCTATTATTTTTGAAATAACAGACGTTTTTTTGGCTTGTTTATCTAAATATTCTTTTTTAATTTTTTCGTCGTTTAATCCCGCTTCAGTCAATCTATTATTAGACTTGTAAAGGTGTATAAGCAACACCGAAAAAAGCCCTGTCATTAACGCGAAGGTGATAAAACACAAAACAAATTGATATATTTCGAATTGCGTCATTTTTATCTTTGATTTTTACAAAAGTGAATTTATCCCACGGGTAGCCCCGTGGGATAAACTAATAAAGTAATTAACGTTTTTAATTATACAACGGGTTTAATGCTAGTTGCATGCATATGTAAACCGATATCGTGTTTGTTGCCAAGTGCAGTAACAAAATTGTAATAATCGGTTAAGTTAGGAAGTGCAAACTCACCGTTAATAGCTACTACGTCATCAAAATCTAATTCAATAGTAACGCTAAATACACGAGCACTTACTTCAGTCCAAATATATTCGCCGGCTTGTAAAGCAGTTTCATAATTGGTGGGCTTAATTACTAAACAATTATCCTTGCCGTATGCGAAAGCAAAAATGCTTTTGGTAGTACCGTGAATATCGGTAAAGGTACGGTCGTTTTCAATACCAAAATAGATATAAGTTTCTAAACCGTATTCTTTAACGCTACCAGCGTTGCTTTCTGCGGTAAAGGTAATGGTTAATTCTACCTTAGTATCGTCTTGATTGGTATATGCATAATCTAAAGTAACGTTTTTATCGTCTTGGTTGTCAGGTGCAATTTCAATTTTACTTAGGTTATGTGTAAGAGCATAGGAACCCCATCTACCAGCTGAATCGTCACCTTGTAATGAAATGGTTTGAGATACGTGATTCTTAACTTCTTCATTACCAGGATAGATCCATGCGGCGTAGACGCCACCTATAGTTACGCATAAAATTAACGCAACTAACATAGTCAATCTTTTCATTTTTTCTCTCCTTTTACTTTTTCAAGTAAATTAATTTTATAAATAGAATATAGCACTCAAAAAACTACTTTATCAACAATTTTTAAAAAATATTAAGATTTATACACTTTTTTAAAATAAAATTAAAAACAATATAGACATTTTAACCTTTTAATAGTAAAATTATAATAACGTATTTTAATGGAGCGTTTATTATGGAAAAAACAAAATTAGGTAACGTAAAACAACTAATATCGGCATATCAAGTGCGTGTGACGGACGGCCCTGCCACAGGAAAAAAGCTTATTTTAGTACATAACGGCAATTTAGAAGTCGCCTTTAATGCAGACAACGCCTTAGACGTAGCTTGGGTTAAATACTACGGATACAACCTATCCTTTTTAACAAAAAACGGGTTAAATTCTAACGACGGGGTGTTCGGACAACAATTTGACGGCGGGTTTATTTACACTTGTGGTATAGATAACGTTAGTGGTTGCGAAGCGGACAAACTTATTCACGGTAGTTTCCACCACAAAAAAGCCGAAAACGTAAGTATAGAAACAGACGACGAAAAAGTTAAAGTTAGTGGTTTAGTAGTAAACTCCGTACTATTTGGCGATAACCTTAAAGTTTATAGAAATTATATAGTTTATTCGGACAAGTTAGAAGTTCACGATAGCATAGTAAACGCCGGCTTTACTACGTCTGACTACGTTTTGCTTTATCACGTAAACTTTGGATATCCACTACTTGACAAGGGTGTAAAAATTGACTTTAACGCTAAAGAAACTATCCCCGCTAACCCAAAAACAAAAAACACTTTGCATTTAGATAAGGTAATTACCGACCCCGTTGACGGCGACACCGAAGATCTTTACTATCAAATTTTAGAGAAAGGGGACGTAAAAGTTATCAATGAAAAAATCGGCGTAGGGTGCCAAATGCAATTCGACCTTAAAGCTTTCCCCTATCTAATAGAGTGGCGTAACTTAGTTCCGGGTGATTACGTTTTAGGGTTAGAACCTTCTACCACCAGATTTGACGAGTACAAGAAGAACCCAATCGCCCCACAAGAAAAACACGACTTTAATATCACCTTTAACTTTAGTAAGTTTTAATAAAAAAAGCAAAAGTGTTCGGCTTTAGTTAAAGCCGAACACTTTTTTATACCATTTTTGCGAACTCTTTTTTTAAGCGAACTATTATTTTCTTTTCTAACCTACTTATGTAACTTTGAGATATCCCAAGTTTATCTGCCACCTCTTTTTGGGTAAGTTCGTCTTCACCTTTTAGCCCGTATCTCATTTCCATAATCTCACGTTCTCTTTGATTAAGTTTAAGAAGTGCTTTTTTAAGTAAGTCGGTTTCTACGTTTTCTTCTATATCCTTATAAACAACGTCTCCATCAGTTCCCATTACGTCAGAAAGCAGTAGCGTGTTGCCGTCGTAGTCGGTGTTAAGAGGTTCGTCAAAAGATACCTCCGCCTTTAGTTTAACGGTCTTTCTTAAGTACATTAAAATTTCATTTTCTATACACCTTGAAGCATAGGTCGCAAGTTTTATATTCTTTTCCGGATTAAAAGAATTTATTGCTTTTATCAAGCCGATAGTCCCTATGGAAATTAAGTCGTCTTGGTCAACACCGGTATTTTCAAACCGTTTAGATATGTAAACTACTAATCTTAAGTTGCGTTCTATAAGTTGGTCTTTTACACCGTCCTCGTCGTTAATTAGTCTTTCAAGCATCACCTTTTCTTCATCGGGTGTAAGTGGCGTTGGCAATGCTTCACTTCCACCTACGTACCTTAAAATATTTTCACTTAAACTAAACTTTTCAACCAACTTCTTTAGCTTTAAAATCAATTTTTTCAGCATACTCGCCTCCTAAAAGTTCGGGGTTTAAGATTACGTCGTACTCTATTCCGACGGTAGCTACCCCTACCGTTACGTTAAAAATTATATTCTTTTTATCGCCATTATATATCTCTAATTTATCTAAAATAAACGCCGGCATGGTCTTGTTTTTACCCACCGTTTTATACGATATATAAAAGGGTTTTGGAATGTTCGTTCCACACGTTCTTAAAAAAATTTTTTTGTCGATTATAATAACCGGCTTATCCATATATTTTAGTCCGTTCCCTGTGTCTAAAAATCCGTCTAATTCTATAGTAGTGTCTTTATACGTTAAAACACATTTATATTTATAGTTGTTTAACTTTTTTACCGACAATACGTACTTTATTACGGTCATAACTCCCTTAAATAAAAAGTATATAGGTACTGCCGAAATCGCTATAAATATTTCTTTAGAATAGTCAACGTTAAATAGGCTTAAAGCCCCTAAGCAAAAACCTAATAATATAAAAGTCACCGCAAAAAACAACACCAAAGTAACGTAAAACTCTTTTGTACTTTTATATTCCATTAAAAGTACAACCATTAAAATTGCAACCAAAAGTTTTACTATAACGTTTATAATCGCTACGGACATAATTAACGGATAAATTAGCGAGGCTATAGCACCTATCGTAGCGCAAACTATTATCCTACCCTTTTTTATCGTTTTATTCCTTAATTCTAAAACGGCTTTTAAAATAAGAAAGTCTATAACGAAATTGTTTATTAAAACGTATTCGATATAGACCGTCATAAGCCCTCCGTGAAAAAAATTCTATCACGGAAAATATTAAATTTTTGAGTATATTTTTAACCCTTTTAAACTATTTTGCCGAAAGCTAAAGTTAATATATACTTCTTTGCTTTTCACTTTTCGTCCTTTTTTCTATAGTGAATAGTTTTTCAAACTTAGAAAAAGCCGTTGGGAAAGTTATAAACCTATCGTAAAATTTTCCAATTAAATATAATAACGGTCCGTTTACTGCCGTTAAAATTAGGGTACCAAACTTAATTCCTTCAAATCTACCGAAAAAAGTCAACGTGAAAATTAAGGCTATAATCAGCATTGAAATATCGTAACCCCATTTAAATTTAGATAAATTTATAGAATAAGTTTCGGTTACACCCTTTACTACAAAATCCGTTACTTGTGGAAAAATATAACTTTTAAAAGATAGTGCTACGGCAAATGCAGTTAAAATTTCACCAATTATAAAATATAAAATTCTAAGCCATAATTCCATACTGCCAGGTGGAGTTATACTTGGATTAAACGCAGGTATAAGTCTAAACAAATCTAATACTGCGCCGTAAAATAAGCAAGAAATAAAGGCAAAAAAGTAAATTGGCTTTATCTTTCTTACAACCAAGCAAAATATTAAAAATAACACGGCACCCACTAAATATTCAGCTTGACCAAACGTAATACCTAACTTTAAATGCAAAAGGTAGGCAGGTGCAACTATCATAGATACCCCGAAATCTGCACTCGTCACCATACTCACGGCAAATGCAAGTATAACGTTTGCCAATACGTAAGCAAGTTCTGATGGAATTACTAATTTTTTATTCTTTAGCATAAATTACCTAATAAAAAACCACGCAACCAAGTTTGGTTGCGTGGCGAAAAATTGAAACGTGTTCAATAAAAGTCCACAATAATTTTTTATTTACCGATATCCTTAACGATAACGTCGTGTGCACCACCTTCTACGATAGATACCGAAGAAACAAGTACTAACTTAGCCTTGTCTTGAAGTTCTGGAATTGATATAGCGCCACAGTTACACATGGTCGAACGAACTTTAGACAAAGTGGTTGCCAAGTTATCATGCAATCTTCCAGCATAAGGAACGTAACTGTCAACGCCTTCTGCAAACGATAACTTTTTACTACCGCCCATGTCGTATCTTTGCCAGTTTCTTGCCCTTTCACTGCCTTCACCCCAATATTCCTTAACGTAAGTTCCGTTAAGAAGAACTTTGTTCGTGGGGGATTCGTCGAATCTTGAGAAATATCTTCCAAGCATACAGAAGTCACAACCCATAGCAAGTGCTAAAGTAATGTGATAATCGTGAACTATACCGCCGTCCGAACAAACGGGGATATATACTCCGGTTTCCTTAAAGTAAGCGTCCCTTTCTTTACATACGTCTATAACTGCAGTTGCTTGACCCTTGCCAATACCTTTAGTTTCTCTTGTAATACAAATAGAACCACCACCGATACCAACTTTAATAAAGTCAGCGCCTGCTTCAGCTAAAAATCTAAAGCCTTCACCGTCAACAACGTTACCTGCGCCGACCTTAACCTTGTCACCATAATTTTGTCTAATCCATTCTATAGTTCTCTTTTGCCAAATTGAATAACCTTCAGAAGAGTCTATACATAGAACGTCTGCACCGGCTTCTATTAAAGCAGGAACTCTTTCAGCGTAGTCACGGGTGTTGATACCTGCACCAACAACGTAACTTTTGTTGCCGTCTAAAAGTTCTAAGGGGTTTGATTTATGTTCGTCATAGTCTTTTCTAAATACGAAAGAAACAAGTCTTCCATCTTTATCTAAAATAGGTAAAGAGTTTAGTTTATGTTCCCAAATTATGTCGTTAGCCTCAGATAAAGTTACGCCCTCTTTTGCAGTTATTAACTTTGACAAAGGCGTCATAAAAGTAGAAACCTTTTCTTCCCCAGTCATACGGCTTACTCTATAATCTCTACTTGTTACTATGCCCACTAATTTACCGTTAGCAGTACCGTCGTCGGTTACGGCAAAGGTAGAGTGACCTTTTATTTCTTTTTGTGCGATTATATCTTTTAACGTAGCGTCGGGACTAATGTTAGAGTCAGACGCAACAAAACCAGATTTATATCTTTTAACCTTTCTTACCATTTCGGCTTGTTGGGCTATGGTTTGGCTACCGTATATAAACGATACGCCACCTTCTTTTGCAAGGGCAATCGCCATTGTATGATTAGATACCGCTTGCATTATAGCCGACACCATAGGTATATTTAACGAAATTGCTGGTTCTTCTTTACCCTTTTTATACTTTACTAACGGGGTCTTAAGACTAACTCTATCAGGAATACAATTTTCGTCTGTGTAACCTGGTACTAAAAGATATTCGCTGAAAGTTCTTGACGGTTCGTTGCAAAAATGTGCCATAATATTTCTCCTTAATGGTTATTTCATGAATTCGAGTATTATATCGTTTTGAACGTATAAATACTCTTCTTTAATTTTTAGTTTATCGTTATCTTTTTCTAAATACTTGCCTTTTTTATTCAAGGCTTTAAAATATTCCTTTTCAAAATCGGCGTCGAACGTTTTATTAAATTCGGATATAGATATTCCCTCTTCCGTTCTTAAACCTAACATAATAAACTCAAACTTTGCGTCGTCACCGACTATTTCATCCGAAGATATTTCGGGGAACTTATTATATATAATCGAATTTATATATTCGTTGATTTTAAACGTGTTAGTAAATCTTCTGCCGTTTATAAACGAAGATGCCGCAACGCCAACGCCTATGTATTCGCCACGCTTCCAGTAATTTAGGTTGTGCTTAGAATAAAACCCGTCTTTACAAAAATTAGAAACTTCGTAACGATTGAAGCCTTTTTCTTTTAAGTACGCCCTTGCCCCGTCGTAAATATCGGCAACCTCGTCGTCGGATAATAGTTCGCCGTTAAGGTAGTCGGTATAAATTGGCGTTCCTACTTCAGGGGTTAATGCATACATAGAAACGTGATTTACGTCACAAGCGCAAACTAAATCGATAGTCTTTTTTACTTGTTCTAACGTTTGACCTTTAAGGCCTAAAATAACGTCTGCACTTTTGTTTTCGCCATTTAACAACTTACACGTAAACAAAAAGTCTTTAGCTGTGTGAATTCTATTAAGTTCTTTTAGTTGTTCGTCGAAACCCGTTTGAAGCCCTATAGAAAACCTATTTATGCCTACGCTTTTATAGTCTTTAACCTTATTTTCGTCGATAGTGCCGGGGTTTACTTCTATAGTTATTTCGGGATTAGCGCTTAGGTTAAAACAGTTTTTAACCTGTTTAATTGCCCCGACTATAAACTTTGAATCAACAAAAGACGGTGTTCCTCCACCGATATATACGGTATCGAAAATTTTGTCTTTTAACTGTTCGCCTCTGCCTTTAATCTCACGGTAAAGGCAAGCAAAATAACTTTCTACCTTGTTTATTTCCTTTGGATAAGAAGCAAAGTCGCAATAAGTACATTTACTTTTACAAAAGGGAACGTGAATATAAATTCCACTCATACTAATTATCGTTATCCGTTTTAAGAATAGTTATAAATGCTTCGGACGGAATTTCTACCGTACCTATAGAACGCATTTTCTTTTTACCTTCTTTTTGCTTTTCAAGAAGTTTCTTCTTTCTGGTTACGTCACCACCGTAACACTTTGCAAGAACGTCTTTTCTAAATGCTTTTACAGTTTCTCTTGCAATAATTTTTCCACCGACTGCCGCTTGAATAGGAATTTCAAACATTTGACGTGGAATAACTTCCTTTAACTTTTCGGCTATTTGACGACCACGTTCGTACGCTTTGTCTTTATGAACTATAATAGATAAAGCGTCGCAAACGTCTCCGTTAAGAAGCATATCCATTTTTACAAGTTCGCTTCTTTGATATCCCGAAATTTCATAATCGAACGAAGCGTAACCTTTGGTTCTTGATTTTAGCTGGTCGAAAAAATCGTAAATGATTTCGTTTAATGGAAGGGTATATTTAAGCTCAACACGGGTCTTGTCAAGATATACCATGTCCGTATAAATACCACGCTTCTTTTGACAGAGTTCCATAATAGGTCCAACGTAATCGGGCGGAGTAAAAATACTTGCCTTAATTACAGGCTCTTCCATATAATCTATTTCGGTTACGGGGGGTAAGTGCGTTGGGTTTTCTACCGTGAATACTTGTCCGTCAGTTTTATATACTTTATACGATACGGACGGTGCCGTAGTTATTATTTCTAAATCAAACTCCCTTTCAATACGTTCTTGAATAACGTCCATATGAAGAAGTCCTAAAAATCCACAACGGAAACCGAAACCTAATGCGACCGAATTATCCGGTTCTATAGAAAGCGCAGCATCGTTAAGTTTTAATTTTAGAAGTGCGTCTTTTAAGTCGTTAAACTTACTTCCGTCAAGTGGGAACACACCTGAAAAAACCATGGGAAGTGCTTTTTTATAACCGGGCAACGGTTCTTTTGCAGGATTATTTACGTCGGTTATGGTATCGCCTACTGCCGTATCTTCAATACTTTTAATACTTGCGGCAATATAACCAACCTCGCCCGAAGTAAGCTCGTCTTTAGGCGTCATCTTTGGTGAAAATACGCCGACTTCAGTGACGTCAAATTCCTTATTCGACATAAAGGTTTTAATCTTAGTACCGACTTTAACAGTTCCGTCCATAACCCTAACGAAGCATATAACACCTTTAAAGTTATCGTAATAACTATCGAATATTAACGCTTTTAACGGTGCCTCGTCACTTCCTTTTGGCGCAGGAATTTTAGCAATTACTTGTTCTAAAACGTCTTCTATATTTAAGCCCGACTTGGCGGAAATTCTTGGAGCATCGGAAGCATCTACACCTAATATATCTTCTAATTCTTGACAAGCTTGATCAGGTCTTGCCGAAGCTAAGTCCATTTTGTTAATAACGGGCATAATTTCCAAGTCGTTATCAATAGCAAGATATGCGTTAGCAAGCGTTTGCGCTTGAACTCCTTGCGTAGCGTCAACGATTAAAATTGCGCCTTCGCACGCTTTTAGCGAACGACTAACTTCATAAGTAAAGTCAACGTGACCGGGAGTATCTATTAAGTTTAACGTATATTCGTTTCCGTCCTTTGCCTTGTAGAACATTCTAACGGGCGTAAGCTTAATAGTAATACCCCTTTCACGCTCTAAATCCATAGAGTCTAAAAGTTGGTCTTTACTGTCACGCTCAGACACTTGCCCAGTCTTTTCCATAAGTCTATCAGCAAGCGTACTTTTACCGTGGTCGATATGTGCTACTATGCAAAAATTTCTTATTTTAGATTTATCCGTTGACATAAAAACCTTTTCGTTTATAATTTAATATAGAATACCGCATTATAATATTTCTATTCATTATATAATAAATATTAAATATTTGCAAGTGATTTTAATAAAGGAGTGTTATGAGAATAAAAAAAGACAGTTGGCTATTAACTAAACCCATTGCTCACCGTGGACTTTGGGGAGATACTGTGGTGGAAAATAGCCTTTTAGCATATAAAAAGGCAACTGAACTTGGCTACCCTATCGAAATCGACGTTTTTTTGACGGCAGACGACGTTCTAATTTCTATTCACGATAAAAATTTAAAAAGGCTAACGGGAATAGACGCTATTACTACTGATAAAACGCTTAGTGAATTAAAAGAATTTTTTATTTTAGGGAGTGACCAAAAAATACCCACGCTTGACGAAGTTCTATCTCTTTGCGAGGGAAAAAGCCCCCTCCTTATAGAAATTAAAAATCAGGAGCGTGGAAACAAATGTGTAGAAAAACTTGTTGAAAGATTAAAAAATTATAATGGTGAGTTTGCTATACAGTCCTTCAATCCTTTTTATATAAACAAAATTAAAAAACTCGCACCCGAATTTATAAGGGGAATACTTGCTTCTAAAACACCCGACACTAAAAGCATAATAGAAAAATTCGTTGTAAAATTTATGCCGTTTAATTTTTTAATTAAACCCGACTTCATCTCTTACGAATTTACCGGACTACCGTTACGAAAAAGAAAACGCAAAAATAAAGCACTACTTTCTTGGACGGTCACCGACCAGTTCACCTATGACGATATAAAACCGCACGTTAACAATATAATTTTTGAAAACTTTATCCCAAGATAAAAAAAGTGAACCAAACGGTTCACTTTTTTTACCAATAACAAGAATTTTCTATACTCCCTGCAGATTTCGGCTTTTCAGTTTCATCGGGGCGTATCCAATATTGATTAAAGAGTTTTGAAATAATCGGGTGTTTTTCCCATCGAGCACCCTTTATACCAAAAAGAATTTGAGTTGCGCCACCTAAATGAATAGCAACCTTTCCCATTTGCTTAATTTTTTCACCTAAAGGCATACCGTAAGCACCACAACCAATAATAGCAACGTCAAATTCAACCTTTTTTACTTGTTCAAACATATAATTTAACGCTTGTTCCCAATCACTAAATCTATCGTCTTTTTCCCCAGCGATAGTTTGAACGGCTTTAATAACAGTCAATTCAAATTCTGGAAGCATATTTTTATTTTCAAACAACAACTCCCTTTTCTTATACTGTTCTTCAATACTTTGCTTAAAAGGGTGTATAACCAATACCTTTTTTCCTTTAAGTGCACTAGTCCAAGGGTTACTACTATAATATGGCTCTAAATTTCTAAGACAAGTTACTTGCATGTTTTTATTGCAAACTTCTTTGATAAGATAGTCTTGCATAAAACTATCCCACTCCCCTAAAAAATCGACAGCTTTTGCCGACTGCATAGAAATTTGCCCATATCTTAAAAGCATTTCTTTCGTGTTCGGAAATACTCCTGCATTTCTTGTAATAAGTAAAGACGTTCTTTCTCTAAAATTATTTTTCACCCCTAAATTTATACCAATAGCTTCTGCAGTACAGCGTGCCTCGTTAGAACCAAATCTCGCAATTAAAGCAGGCTTACCACTTAATATATATTCTTTGATTTTTTCTTGCGATTGCTCTAAATCTAAACTTCTTCCATTATACTTAGGGTGAACTGATAACTTTGAAAGCCTTAACTTAGCTAAACCATAATTAAAAACGTTTCTTAAAAAATTTTTTCTACTATATTTTTTATAAATTCTTTTGTTTTTCTTCATATTTACCCCCCCATAGCAGTTATTTTTTAATTATATACTAACTGTTGGTTAGTTGTCAAATAAAATCTAACCATTAGTTATATAATAAAAATATGGATAATAACGTTATTAAAAAAAGATTAAGTGAAGAACTTAAAAGTTGTGGATTAACTACGGTGGAAATTGCCAAAAAGATAGGTGTTTCACCCGAAATGATAACGCAATATAGCACTACAAAAAAATTTCCAAAATTAGATACGTTTGCAAAAATATGTAAAGAACTTGATTTTGACGCAAACTATATTTTGGGTTTAAAAAACTAAAAAAGTGAACCAAGGGTCTCTTCTCTTAGGGATTTTTACTTTAATACAAAAGTGTAGCCCACTATACTTCGCAAAAAGCGAAATATGGTGGGCTTTATCTTTACCACAAAAGATTAGGTTAATATAGTTATATTTTTAGCCTTGTGGCTAAAAGTGATATGCAAAACAAGTTTTGCGTTAGATTGCGACTTGCAGTCGCAGTTATATTAAATAAATCCACAACTTGCCATAGGCAAATATCACTGCCGATAGGCAATATAACTTGCGTAAGCAAATATAACAAATCCGTTCACGGATTTATTTAGTTG
>JAZSKQ010000023.1:0-128659 GCA_045534905.1 Christensenellaceae bacterium
TTTTGCTCGCTATCACGCCGGGGTGGCAAACAGTAGGTGACTACTGTTTGGCTTGCGCTACCCACCCGTTCGATTCCCAATTTATTTTAAAATAAAAAAACACGTGTAACGTGTTTTTTATGGAGCAGGTGATGGGAATCGAACCCACCTCTAAAGCTTGGGAAGCTCTCATTCTACCGATGAACTACACCTGCTTACGTAATTATTATATCAAAATATTTTTTTAAATCAATTATTTTATTGAAAAACTTAAAAAAATATGTTATAATTTAAAAAATATAAGGAGAATAGAATATGGCTATTTTTTCAAGAATTTTAGAATGGAGCGACGATTCTAAAAACACGTTGGTTTACAAACTTCCATTGCCTAAAAGTGGTAGGGAAATAAATCAAAAAAGTAAACTTATCGTAAGAGAGTCTCAACAAGCAATTTTTGTTCATAAAGGTCAAATTTGTGATATATTCCCGGCGGGTACTTATGACCTTAATACTGATATATTTCCAATACTATCAAAGTTAGCAGGGTGGCGCTATGGTTTTCAAACGCCAATCACAGTTGATATTTATTTTGTAAACACAAAACAGTTTACCGGTTTTAAGTGGGGAACTTCTAATCCCATACTTTTACGTGACCCTGAGTTCGGTATGGTTAGGGTTAAGGGATACGGCTCTTATGCGTTTAAGGTTGATAACGCAGAAATTTTCCTAAAAGAACTTTTTGGAACTAACTGCGCTTTTGAAACTTACGAAATTACAGAGTGGTTAAAGTCAATGCTTGTATCTTATCTTGCAGACACTCTTGGTGAAAGTAAGGTTTCTGCATTAGACTTGGCGGGTAATTCGCTTGAACTTAATCAAATTATTAAAGTTAATATTCAAAGTAAATTTAAGGAAATTGGCTTAAAATTAACAAATTTTATAATTGAAAACATGTCTGTTCCCGAAGAAGTTGAAAAGGCTATTGACCAAAGAAGTAAACTTGGTATTTTGGGTGACAAGACTGACGTTTTAATGAAAATTTCTGCTGCAGAAGCGCTAAAAGATGCTGCTAAAAACCCAGGAACTGGTGGAACTTTTGCCGGGGCAGGTATTGGTCTTGGTGCTGGAGTTGGTTTAGGACAAGTTTTTGCTGATGCTATGAAATCATCTTCTAAATCACAAGAAGACAAGAAGACCGTTTCCAATAAAAAAGTTTGTGCTAAGTGTGGTTCTGAAAATAGTATGAAGGCAAAGTTTTGTTTAGAATGCGGTGAAAAATTCCCCGAAGCAAAATTTTGTACTGAATGTGGCGCAAAAGTTTCTGCAACTGCGAAATTCTGTCCCGAATGCGGAAATAAATTATAAGTTGACTACAAAAATATTTGACCCGAAAATGTGAATATATTATAATAATTAAAAAATAATCTTTTTTAAGGAGAATATAAAAATGGCAGACAAAAAAATAACTGAAAATACTACTATTTTCGAAGCACTTGAAATCAATCCTAAGGCAGGCGAAATTCTTATGTCTTACGGTATGCATTGTTTAGGTTGTGCACTTGCTCACGGTGAAACCGTTGGGGAAGCCGCTGACGTTCATGGTGCAGACCTTGCTAAGATGTTAGAGGACTTAAATAATATCTAATTTCAATGGAAGATAATATAGTTTTATCCGAAAATAGCAAACAAGTACAAACCTCTAATGCGAAATGCATGGCTTGTGGTGCAAATATGGTATTTGACCCGGATTCGCAGTCGCTTTATTGCTCCCACTGTGGAACTAAACAGTCATTTAAAACTGTTTTTACTGCGGACGAAATTGACTTGGTTTCTGGTTTTGCGTCTAATAACACTTATGAAAAAGACGAGGTAAATACTTTCGTTTGTGATAACTGTGGCGCAAAAACGGTTGTTTCTGTAAACCAAACGGCTATGGAATGTCCGTTTTGTGGAACGAGTCACGTTACCTTATCGTCAGAACTTCCCGGTGTTAAACCTAACGGTGTTTTACCTTTTTCCTTTGGTATAGATAAGGGCATTGCCTTTGCTAAAACTTGGGCTAAAAAGAGGTTGTTTTCCCCACGAAAATTTAAAAAGAATCTAAACACTAAAAACGTTAAAGGTGTTTATACGCCTTGTTTTACCTTCGATAGTCACACGTTTTCTGAATATTCTGCAAAAATCGGAATAACGAGGACAAGGGTGGTTGGTAGTGGGAAAAATCGTCGCACTCAAACTTATACTGAGTGGAGATACGTTAATGGCAAATTCGAGTGGGGTTTTGACGACGTTTTAATATCCGCAGGGGATAAAATAGAACAGAAAAAGCTTGATAAAATTAGACCGTTTGAAACTAACAGCAGCAGTCGTTACGAAGAAAATTTTTTATTAGGTTTTTCGGCATATCACTACGATAGGGACGTAAAGGACTGTTGGGACGATGCTAAAAAAATTATTGATAAACAGTTAGAATCACTTATATTAGGGCAATATCATTACGACGTGCTTGGCTACATTAACGTTTCAACAACACATACTGAGGTTACGTATAAATACGTTATGCTTCCAGTTTACGTTGGTAACTTTGTTCACAATAAAAAATTGTATAATTTTTACGTGAATGGAACTAATGGTAAAGTTTCTGGTAAAGCACCTGTGTCTTTCTTAAGAGTGTTTTTTACGACTATTTGTTCGATAGGGTTAATTGCACTAATAATTTGGCTTATTTCTTTGGGATAAAGTTGTAAAAATTTGCTTAACCTCTTGACAAAATTTGAAAAATATTAGATAATAGATACATAAATTATTTAGGAGAATTAAAATGAAAAGAATTAAACTCGTAGCAACTCCTTGCGTAAGAAAAGAAACCGGTTGTGGCGAATGCAGAAGCACTTGTCAATCGGCATGCAAAACTTCTTGCACCGTAGGAAACCAAAATTGTGAAAAACTTGAGAAAGAAATTAAAATCAATAAAATTTCTAAGTAATAAAACTTAAAACGTTTTTCAAGGAACGGCTTTTTAACCGTTCCTTGATTTTTATGTGAGAAAAAATGGTACATACTTTTAATTTTGATGATAAATACTACCTTTTTGATTCCGAAAGCGGTTCACTTTACGTTAGTGATGCTTTAACCATTGAAGTGGTTAAAAAATTAAAGGGCGAACAATATTGTCTTGATGGCGTAGATAGTGAGGTCGTTAAAGAAATTGAAGAAGAAATAAAAGAAATTTCTAAAACTGGTCTTCTTTTTGCAGAACAAAAAACTGACGTTCCTATTAAAAGTGACCTTGTTAAAGCACTTTGTTTGCATATATGTCACGATTGCAACCTTTGTTGCGAATACTGTTTTGCGGGAAAGGGTAAATATAAAGGCAAAGCCGAATATATGTCTTTTGAAACTGCAAAATCTGCCGTTGACTTTTTAATAAAGAACAGTGGCAACCGTAAAATTTTGGAAATGGACTTCTTCGGTGGCGAACCTTTACTTAATTTAGACGTCGTTAAAAAAACCGTGGAGTATGCGAAAGAGCAAGGTAAGATTCTTGGTAAAACTTTTCTTTTTACGTTGACGACAAACGGCGTGTTGTTAAACGAGGAAAACGCACGTTGGTTAAACGAAGAAATGGAAAACGTAGTTCTTTCCTTAGACGGAAGAAAAGAAGTTCACGACGGTGTGAGAAAATCGCCTAACGGAAAGGGTAGTTACGACGTTATTATTGAGAATATTAAACGTTTTGTTAAAATGCGTGGCGATAAGCACTATTACGTTAGAGGGACTTTTACTAACAAAAATTTAGATTTTGGGGAAGACGTTTTGGCACTTGCTGATGCAGGTCTTACCGAAATTTCATTAGAACCGGTTGTCTTAGAAGAAAACGACCCGTTATATATAGACAAGTCAAAATTGCCCAAAATAAGAGAAGAATATCGTAGATTGGCAAAAATCTATTTAGATAGAAAGAAAAATGGAAAAGGTTTATTTAATTTCTTCCATTTTAACGTCGATTTAGAGGGTGGTGTCTGCTTAAAGAAACGTATTTCTGCTTGTGGTGCTGGTAACGAATATTTTTCGGTAGTTCCATCTGGCGATATTTTCCCTTGTCATCAATTTGCGTCTAACCCGGAATATAAGATGGGTAACGTCTTTGATGGCGAGTTAAATGAAAGTATTCGTTCTATATTTAAAAACGCAAACCTTTACACTAAGGAAAAATGCAAAGATTGTTTTGCAAAATATCATTGTAGTGGTGGTTGTGCTGCAAACAACATTCACAGTTCTGGCGATATAAATAAGCCTTATGAAATGACTTGTGATATGATGAAGGCTCGTTTTGAATGTGCTTTGCATATTTATTCTGAGAATAAAGGCGAATAAAGTATGAAAATTGACCTGAAAAGGTGTTGATTTTTAATATTTTTTGTGATTTTCTATTGACGGAAGCATTATCTTAATATATAATTTATTAGTAATATTATGGGTGAAAACCCACATACCGGTATCGGGAGGCAAAAATGAAGAAAAGTACAGCAATAGTCTTATTGTCGATAGTAAGCTTTTTAATGGCTTTTGTACTCGTATTTTCGTTCCTTCGTTTTTCAGTTGGAATTTACGACTACAATTCTGTTTTAGGTGCTATTGATTTGGATTATGACATTGAGGGTGGCGTAAGTTACACTCTTACACTCAACAAAGAAAACGATGAAGAAGTAGAAGACGTAGAAAAGGTTGTTGACGTTTTATCTGCAAGACTTAACGAATTGGGATATAAGGCTTTTTCTATATCTACTATAAAAGAACTTGACGACGGCATTGAAGATTATTCAATTAGACTTAACGTTGAAGAAAGAATGAGCAATAGCACGGATATTGAAGCTATTATTGCGTTTGGTTCTCTAAAGTTCTTTGGCGGTGAAGCAGAAGACCCAACTACGGAAGTTTTGAAGGACGATGTAGCTGTTAAAGATGCTAAGTTCGCAGGTTCAAATGGTGACGGTTCTTATTTGGTTTCAGTTGAATTTACCGATTATGGTTTCAACACTTTAATTGATGAAATCAAAGCACATGAAACCTATTATTTGAAATTAGCCATCGGTGAAAAAACCATTTTAAGTGGAAAAATTACTGCTAACGACATCACTGAAAAAACGATTTATATCAATACTGGTTCTGAAGCAGGCGCAAGACAAACTGCAATGCAAATTAGAACGGGTGGTTTAGAATATAAGTACGATATTGAAGATTCGTTCGTGGCAGACCCGTTATACGGTGAAAACACGGCTCTTTATTTGGGTTTAGCAGTTGGTATCGCTTTTGTGGTTGCAATTGCTGCTTTAATAGCAATTTTCCGAATGTACGGTATAGTTGGTGCGTTATCATTAATTGCATTTGGATTGACCGAACTTGCAATGATGGTTGCTATTCCTGGTATTAAGCTTTCTATTGCGGGTGTAATCGGTGCAATAATTGCTACTGCTATTTGTGTTGAAGGTATCGTTTCTACTGCTAAGAAGATTACCGAAGAAGCTAAAAACGGCAAAACGGTTAAGGCGTCTATAAAGGCAGGCTTTAAGCGTTCGTTTATATCTACTTTGAGTGTTAGCGTAGTTGCTGGCGTTGTTGGCTTAATGGTGTTTGCCTTTACCTCGGGTGCAATTCAATGCTTTGGTATAACTTTAGGTGTTGGTGCCGTTGTTTCTTTCTTAGTTAACGTTTTAATTACTAGAATGTACACTGCATTATTCTTACCTTTAATGAAGAATAAAGAATCCTTCTTAAACGTTAAAACGGAGGATAAGTAATTATGAATTTCGTGAATAAAATTAAGGTGTTTTTTATAACTGTAATTGTTATTTTATTGGCAGGTGCAGTTATGCTTGGTGTTTTTGGATTTAACACTGCTCCTAATTATAAAGACGGTTACGAACTTAACGTAAAAGTTGATGCAAACATAGGTACTGCGTCAGAAGTTATTGAATCTGCAACGTATTCTTACCTTAATTCTAAAGGCGTGACTTTTAGTGATAAGGACGTTGAAACTTTAGACGAAGGCGGTGTCTTGATTATTCGTTTTGCTAAAGATATTTCTTCAAAAATTTCTTTAACCGAATTAGAAACCGCAGTAGAAAGTGCAATGCAATCAAGTGAGATTTTAAAAGGTATAGAAGTAACGGCTAAACTTTATGAAAGAAAAGATTATTCTTCTAATTCAACTTTGTGGGTAACTATAGCTTTGGCAAGTGCGTTGGTTGTTGGTTTTATATACGTTGCTTTAGTTCATAAGCTTTCAAGTGCAGTAGCAGTATTTGCTGTTTCGATTCTTTCAGCAATGGTATTTGCATCTGTATTAGCGATATCAAGAATTTCAATAAATGCATATTTCTTACCAGGCATGTTTGCGACTGCAGTTCTTTCAGCAGTTTATGCACTAAGCATTGTTACTAAATGCGAATTAAATGCAAGTAAGTCAGTAAACGATAAAACTCCTTATTCAGTTATTGCTGATAAGAGTACAAAGTCGGTATTGATAGGTATTATAATAGCAAGTGTTTCTTTACTCGCATTTGCTGTGGCAATAATCGTGCTGGGTTCAACTATCTTCCTTGGAATCCAGATGGCAATAATTACTGTTTTATCAGCAATTATCTCGCTTTTCCTAAGTGGATATTTATGGGCAATATTAAAGCCGTATTCAAAAAAAAGAATTATAGCATCCGAACCTATTAAAGAAGATAAGTAATAGTCAAGAATAAAGGCGGGTTAAAACCCGCCTTATTTTATAAAATTAGAGTATCAGTTATGAAGATTATTTACGAAGGGAATATTACAACCGAACAGGGAAAATATATAAATTCCTTGGCTGTCAGTTGCAACGTGTCGTTTGATATGGCACGACTTTTGTATTGTCGTAAAATTGATACTGTAGAAAAGGTAAATGCCTTTCTAAATCCAAGTAAGTCGGGTTTTTTAGATCCTTACAAGCTAAACGGTGTAGCTGAGGCGGTAAATAGAATAGCAAAAGCGTTAAAGTTTAACGAAAAAGTTCTTATTTTTGGCGACTATGACGCTGATGGAGTAATGGCAACTTCCACCTTGTATTTTTGCTTAAAACATTACGGCATAGATGCAATTTGCACTATACCTGAACGTGACGATGGTTATGGGCTAAATTTAGATATAGTAAAAAATATTAAAGAAAAAGAGAATATAAGTTTAATTATTACCGTTGACTGTGGTGTAAGCGATTACGATAAGGTTGAAGAAATTAAAAAGATGGGTATAGACGTTATCGTTACCGATCACCATGAACCACCCGAAATATTACCTAATACTATTGTAATAAATCCTAAAATAGAAGGGCAAGAATATGGTTTTACCGAACTATGTGGTGCCGGTGTTGCTTATAAATTAGGTTATGCTTTGATTGGGGAACTTGCAGACGAGTGTTTGGACTTAGTTGCCGTTGCTACTGTTTCAGATAGTATGGAATTAGTTGGCGAAAACCGTAATATCGTTACTGAGGGTCTAAAACTTTTTAATACGAACAAAATTAGACCTGCTATTAAATATTTACTTGGTGAAAACGATAAAGTTGTCACGGCACAAACTATTGCTTTTTCCATAGCGCCTAAAATAAATGCTGGCGGAAGAATGGGTGACGCAAAAACTTCGCTTGATTTATTTTTATCAAAAAGTAATGCGCAAATAAGCGAACTGACTGAAAAACTTAAAGCTTACAACGTAAATAGACAAGTAATTTGCGACCAAATATATCGTGAGGCAAAAGCTGAAATTGAAAAAACCGGTGCAAATAAGGATTCTGTAATACTTATTTATAAAGAGGGTTGGAAGACAGGATTTATTGGTATTGCGGCTTCAAAATTAGTTGACGAATATTCTCGTCCAGTAATTGTTTTTGCTGAGAACAACGATACCCTTAAAGGTTCTGCAAGAAGTATTGACGGTATAAATATATTTGAAATTATCTCTTCTAAAAAAGAATTGTTAGAGGCTTATGGTGGGCACTCTCAAGCATCTGGCATTACCGTAAAAAAAGAAAATTTTGAACTTTTAAGAAAAGAATTAAATCAGTCGTTTTTATCACTTTACGGCGACTTTGATTTTACAAAAAAGATTTATGCAGATTGGAAAATAGAGGGTAAATTTTCTAAGAAATTTGCTAAGGAAATTGAACTTTTAGGTCCGTTTGGTTTAAGCAATAGAAAGCCACTTTTTGGTTATGACGTAGAATCTATTAAAAGTATTCCGTTAAAGTATGGTTCACCACACTATAATATTAGTACGGATTGTTTAGAAATGCTTAATTTTAATGGTGGCAACGACGTTTCTTTACTTTTAATGCCTACTAAAAAAACAATACTCTTTGAAACCAACGTTTCAGTATTTAAGAATAAAGAATCTATTAAAGGTTTTGTTAAAAAAATTGTGCCTGATTATGATTTTAACTCGCTTAAGCCTTATTGTTTCGAGGCTCAGTTAAATAACGTTTTGTCTTCTTCTAAGGAAGAAGTTTTGCCTTTGAAAAATACTAACGTTGTTAGGGGCAAGGGTACTCTTTTTGCTATAAACGATTACAAAAATTTAGAGCATTATCCCGAACTTAAAAATTTACCGGTAAGTATGTTTGTTCCTGAAATCGCAAATGGGTTGGATACTATTGTTGTATCACCAACTATACTTCCGGAATCATATAACAACGTTTTTTATTTAGACACTCCAACAAATTTCTTACATACGAACGCTACTTGTTGGTGTAATTTTGAATTATCCGGATTGAGTTACGTTAAAAATATAAAAACTGATAGAGAATATTTGCTTAAACTTTATTCTGATTTATTAAAATTTAATTCTAAAACGTTTGATGATTTTTATTCCTTTTATAAAGCAACTAAGATTCAAACCGACGTATATACTTTTGTGTTTGCGTTAGAGGTATTTAAAGAGCTTGGTTTTGTTAAAATTATTGGCGATTTATTTAAGGTTGATATTAGCGTAAAAAATAAACTTGAAAATTCTAAAATATATAATAAAATTTGCAAAATTAAGAGCGAATTATGAGAGATATTTTACAAAAAATTTATAGTGGTGCAGACTTAGAATTGACGGAAAAAGCGTATTATTACGCAAAAAAAGCACACGAAAATCAAAAAAGGGCTTCGGGCGAGGAATATTTTACTCACCCTTGTGCCGTTGCTAAAATATTGCTGGATTTAGGTCTTGATGCGGCAACCGTCGCAGCTGCTTTTTTGCACGACGTAATAGAAGATACATCCGTTTCTGAAGGTGATATTAAAAAAGAATTTGGCGAAGAGGTTTTAGAGCTTGTTAAAGGTGTTACCAAGTTGGAAAGTTTAGAGTTTACGTCTCAAGAACAAGAACAAGCTGAAAATTTCCGTAAAATTTTTGTTGCGATGGCTAAGGATATAAGGGTTATAATTATAAAATTATCCGACCGTCTTCACAATATGCGTTCGTTAAATTTTTTATCTAAAGAACGCCAACTCAGAATGGCTAAAGAAACTTTAGATATTTTTGTTCCACTTGCCGATAGACTTGCTATTTCACAAATTAAATGTGAATTAGAAGACCTTTGCTTAAAATATTTAGAACCTGATTTTTACGAATATCTTATAACTAATATCGAATTAAGAGTTAAAGAGGGCGACGAATTTGTTGCGCAAGTTGTAGGTTCTCTTAATGAAATTTTAGCTGAATCTAATATAAAAGGGGAAGTTTTTGGAAGGCAAAAACACCTTTATAGTATTTACAAAAAGATGAAAGAACGTGGCAAAACGTTAGACCAAATTTACGATTTGGTTGCCGTTCGTGTTATTGTTAAATCTATTGACGAATGCTATGAAATTTTAGGTAAAATTCATAATAAATGGAAGCCTGTTCCCGGAAGAATTAAAGACTATATTGCAACTCCTAAGCCCAATATGTATCGCTCGCTCCATACAACGGTTGTTACTAACTTTGGCAGGGTTTTTGAAATTCAAATTAGAACGTACGAAATGAATCATGCTGCCGAATACGGTATAGCGGCGCACTGGAAATATAAAGAAAAAAAGGAAGGAGACGACCTTGATACCAGACTTAATTGGATTAGGGAAGTTATGGAATGGCAAGGTGGACTAAAAGATAGTAAAGAGTTTTTAGACTCCTTAAAAGGCGACCTTTATAGTAACGAGGTTTTGGTTTTTACACCTAAGGGTGACGTAAAAAGACTACCGCTTGATGCTACTCCACTTGACTTTGCGTATAGTATTCACTCTCACGTTGGAAATAAATGTGTCGGTGCAAAAGTTAACTCCAAAATGGTGCCGTTAAATACTAAGTTAAAGGTTGGTGACGTTGTTGAAGTTATTACTTCTCAAAACTCTAAAGGACCATCTTGGGATTGGCTTAAAATTGTAAAAAGTTCTAGTGCAAGGGTTAAAATTAAACAGTTCTTCAAGCACGAAATGAAGGACGAAAATACTAAGACCGGTAAAAGCATGTTGGAAGCTGAGGCAAAAAGAAAAGGTTTTGATTTGAGTCAGATTTTAACTGAGGATTCCTTCCTTAAGCTTGCGTCGAAAATGTCCTTTTCAAGCCAAGAAGAAATGTTTGCTTCTATTGGATTTGGTGCCGTTGGAGTTAACCAAGTTTTAGTAAAGCTTATTGACTTTTACAGAAAGGCACAGCCAAGTGTTAATATTGATAAATTATATACTACCAATAAAACTTCTAAAAGTGGTGTTATTGTAAAGGGAATGAGTGGTATTTTAGTTCGATTTGCAGGGTGTTGTAACCCTGTTCCCGGTGACGAAATACTTGGATTTATTTCACGTGGTTACGGTGTAACGGTTCATAGAAAGGACTGCCCTAATTTTAAAAACGCTGATAAGGATAGGCTTATAGAGGTTGTTTGGGCTGACGATACAGGTAGTGGTTTTAATTCGGCTATAAAAGTAATAGGAAAAGACCAAACAGAAATTTTAACCATAGTTGCCTCAATCGTGTCTCAACTTAATTTAGGTATAGTTTCTACAAATGGTAGAACAGACTTAAAAACAAACCTTGTTACGGTAGATTTTAATATTAGATTAAACGATAAAAATAACTTAGAAACGTTAATTGCGAAAATAAAACAAAATAAAAACGTAATTGACGTGTTTAGAACTACAAATCAGGCATGAAATTATATTATTTAACTTCGGGTCCGTTGAAAGTAAACTCTTATTTTGTGGTAAATGAAAATACCAATAAAGCAGTGCTTATTGACGGTGCGGAAAATTATAAACTTATTAAAAACGTAGAGGAAAAGTACGGCTTTAAGATAACGGCTGAACTTTTAACACACGCACATTTTGACCACGCTGGTAATGCCAAAAAGTTGCAAGACGATGGTGTGAAAATTTATATTAGCAAGTTAGACGCCGATAAACTTTCTAACGATTTAAATTTAGGTTCTACTTTCGGAAGAAAATTTCAAAGTTTAGTTCCTGATTTTACTTTTGAAGATGGTGAAACGCTTAATATCGAGGGTTTAGAGTTTAAGATTATTTTAACCCCCGGGCATACAGATGGTTCGGCATGCTTTGCGTGTGGAAATTATTTGTTTACCGGTGATACTTTGTTTAAGGGTACGGTTGGTAGAACGGACTTTCCCACGGGGAATAGAGAGGATATGATAAAATCTGTAAAAAAATTATTTGCCCTTGACGATGATTTTAACGTCTATCCCGGTCACGAACAATTTACCACTTTGTTTTTTGAAAAAGAACACAATATTTTTTCTGAATTTGAGTAACGGATAAATTATATGGTTATAAGCGACTTAAAATTTTGTGAACACGATCTTAATGAAATGCTTTTGTTTTTTGAAGGTGGCGAAAATATTAAAATTCGCCATCTTTTTGCTGAAAAAGAAAACAAAATTGTTAATACTATCGTTATAGATGGTAAAAAAAGTTATGCATACGGTAATCTGTTTAAGAAAATAGATGACGAAATAGAATATAAAAGACTTATAAAAAGATATGCCAAACTTTCTTTATATAAAGCTCTTTCGACGTACACAGGGCAAAGTTTACCTTGGGGAGCGTTATCGGGTGTAAGACCTACAAAAATGGCTTATCAAAGCATATTAGAACGTGGTGAGTTCGTAGAGTTTTTTACGGACACAATGAAGGTTGACCCTAAAAAAACCACGTTAATACAAAAAATTATTGAAAATCAGCGTAATTTTTATCCTGTAGATAAAATTTATACTGACCTTTATATATCAATCCCGTTTTGTCCCACAAGGTGTAGATATTGCTCTTTTATAAGCCATGATTTAAAATCTGCTAAAAATTTAGTTGATGAATATATAGATGCTTTAATAAAAGAAATTAACGATGCAAAAAAATATGTGAAAAATTTAAGAAGCATTTACGTTGGTGGTGGTACGCCCGTATCACTTTCAGACGATAGATTAGAAAGGATATTAAAAGCAATAGACGAGATAAATACAGGCGTTGAATATACGGTAGAAGCTGGGCGACCCGATAAAATTACCGAATCTAATCTTAAACTTTTAGAAAAATATAGAGTAAATAGAATTTGTATAAATCCACAAACTTTTAATGATAAGACGTTGGTTAAAATAGGTAGGAATCATACTTCGCAAGATATTATTGATAAGTTTAATCTTGCAAAGGGTAGATTTATTATAAATATGGATTTAATTGCCGGTCTTGACGGTGAAAGTTATGAGGATTTTAAATATTCTATTGACAAAGCAGTATCCCTTTCACCAGACAATATCACGGTACATACCTTATCTGTAAAAAAAGGTTCTTACTTAGCAGAAGAAGGTAAAATATTATCAGTGAAAGAGATAAACGATATGGTAGATTATGCTCATAAAACTTTAGATGAGAACGGTTATTCGCCATATTACGTATATCGTCAAAAGTATATGGCAGGTTCACTTGAAAATACCGGTTATTTTAAAGGTGACACCATTTGCGCATATAACGTAGGCGTAATGGAAGAGATTAGTAGAAATTTATCTTGTGGCGCAGGTGCAATCTCTAAAGAGGTTGATTTAGAAGCTGAAAAGATAGAAAGACTTCCCGCTCCTAAAGATTTAAGGTCGTATATTGATAAAATTGACACTATAATTGAAGAAAAAAATAGTTTTTTTAGGTAAAAACGTTTTACAAATAAAAAAATATTTGTTATACTTTATAGGCTAAATGCTTGGGCAAGGTTTTGCGGGTCTCCGCCCTTAACTTTGTTCACAGTGAATTATTCCATAAATAATAGGAGGTAAAAGAATATGGATAAAGCAAAGAAGAACGAAATTATAGCAAAGTTTGCACGTCACGAAGGTGACACGGGTTCGGCAGAAGTACAAATCGCACTTTTAACCGAAAGAATTAACCACTTAAACGCACACTTGTCAGTTAATCATAACGACAACCACTCAAGAAGAGGACTTATGAAGATGGTTGGTGAACGTCGTGGTCTTTTACAATATCTTCAAAACATCGATATCGAAAGATATAGAAAGATTATTGCAGACTTAAATTTAAGAAAGTAAAACTAAAAAGAGGGGGCGGCATTATTTTGCTGTCCCTTTTTTTAACAAAATGGTAAATAATCACTCACGGAAAGTGGGTGTCGCAAAATATTCAGAGTTAGAAAAAGGAGAAAAAATGATTAATTACAAAGAATTTAAAATGACCGTTGGCGGTAGAGAAGTTATCGTTGAAACGGGCAAGTACGCAGAACAAGCTAACGGCGCTTGTGTAGTACGTTGTGGTGATACGGCAGTACTCGTTAGCGTTTGTATGTCAGCTAAGCCGAGAGACGGAATGGACTTTTTCCCTCTCCAAGTAGATTACGAAGAAAAAATGTATTCTATCGGTAAAATCCCCGGTGGATTCAAGAGAAGAGAAGGAAGAGCGTCTGATAAGGCAATATTAACTTCAAGACTTATTGATAGACCGCTTAGACCTCTTTTCCCTAAAGGACTTTTTAACGACGTAGTGGTTATTGCACAAGCAATCTCTGTTGAACCAGACGTTCAACCAGAACCTTTAGCAATGATTGGTTCGTCTATTGCGCTTGCAATTTCTGATATTCCGTGGGCAGGTCCTACTGGTTCCGTAGTTGTAGGTATGGTTGATGGTAAATACGTTATCAACCCTGACTTAAAGCAAAGAGAAACTTCTGCAATTCACTTAAACCTTGCAGGTACTAAAGACGCTATTTTAATGATTGAAGCTGGCGCAAATGAAGTTACCAACGAAGAAATGGTAAACGCTATTATCTTTGGTCATGAAGAAATTAAAAAGATTTGTACCTTTATTGAAGAAGAAATCGTACCCGTTGTTGGTAAACCTAAGCTTGAAATTGAACTTTATCACGTTCCAGAAGAATTAGATTCAGCAGTTCGTGAATTTGCAAGTGAAAAAATTGACTGGGCAATTGATACTTTTGATAGACAAGAAAGACAAGAACGTCAAGATAAGGTAGAAGCTGAAATCTTAGAACATTTTGCTGAAATATATCCTGAAAACATTAGAGAAATTAAGGATAGTATCTACTATTTAACCAAAGAAAAGGTACGTGCTAAAATCTTCGACAAGGGCATTCGTCCAGATGGTAGAGGCTTAAAAGATATTCGTCCTATTTGGTGTGAAAGAAGTATTCTTCCAAGAGTACACGGCTCTGCAATCTTTACTAGAGGTCAAACTCAAACCATGACTACTTGTACAATTGGAATGCTTTCTGAAGCACAAAAATTAGAAGGTCTTGATGAAGAAACCACTAAGAGATATATGCATCACTACAACTTCCCCGGTTACAGTACTGGTGAAGCTAAGTCAATTAAATCACCTGGTAGACGTGAAATTGGTCACGGTGCACTTGCTGAAAGAGCTTTGGTTCCGGTTATTCCAAGTGAAGACGATTTCCCTTATGCAATTCGTGTTGTAAACGATATTTTATCTTCTAACGGTTCATCATCTATGGCTTCCGTTTGTGGTTCAACAATGGCGCTTATGGATGCAGGTGTTCCGATTAAAGCTCCTGTTGCGGGCGTTGCTATGGGTCTTATAAAGAATCAAGAAACTGGAGAATTTAGAGTTTTAACCGATATTCAAGGTTTAGAAGACTTCCTTGGCGATATGGACTTTAAGGTTGCAGGTACCGAAAAGGGTATTACGGCAATTCAAATGGATATTAAAATTAAAGGTATATCCGAAGAAATTATGCACACTGCAATTAACCAAGCTAACGAAGGCAGACAATTTATTCTTAAGAAAATGCTTGAATGCGTACCTTCTGTTAACGAAAGATTATCAGACTATGCACCAAAAATTCTTGCATTCCAAATTGACCCTGACAAGATTGGCGACGTTATTGGTAAGCAAGGTTGCGTAATTAAGAAGATTATGGAAGAAACCGGCACTCAAATTGACTTTAATGAAGACAACAGTGGCAGAGGTTATATCGCTTGCGTTGGTCCTGTTGAAAATGCTGAAAAGGCAAGGGCAATTATAATGTCAATTGTTCGTGAACCTGAAGTTGGTGATATGTTTATAACCGAAGTTGCAAGAATTATTTCTAAAACCGGTGCTTTCTGCGACATTGCGCCTGGAAAGAGTGGAATGATTCACATTTCTAAAATGAGCAAGAAGCGTATAAATACTGTTGAAGAAGTTCTTAATATTGGCGACAAGGTTAAGGTTGAAATTATTAAGATTAGTGAAAAAGGTATAGACCTTAAACTTCTTGAAAAGGTTAAAGCTTAAAAATTTATAACGGCTAAAAAATATGCAAGGTTTACGCCTTGCATATTTTGTTATATCTATTAACGCATTTTACAAAACTGTACGTCATAAATTGAATAGAGGTGATGTAAAATGAAGAAAATAAATAAGGGAAAGGTTTTTTCGTTAGTTACCAACTTTGCTTTAATGGGCGTTATAACACTTGTTTTTACACTTGGATTTGCTTATAACTCGTCAAACGTTGTTAATATGAAAAAAAGTGTTCAACCTATTTATAGGGGCAACGTTGAAAAAAGACAAGTATCTATAATGTTTAACGTGTATGAAAATACTGAGGTTGTTAATTCTATTATAGACGTGTTGGAAGAATACGGTGTAAATGCAACGTTTTTCGTCGGTGGTTGTTGGGCGGACGATAACGTAGAAACCTTAAAAAGAATAATAAATAGTGGTAGCGAAATTGGTAATCACGGCTATTTTCATAAGGACCATAAAAAAATGTCTTATGAAGAAAATCTTAACGAAATTAACGTTAATACTGAACTGATTAAGGGTGTGTGTGGTGTTGAAATGAAACTTTTTGCTCCACCATCAGGCAGTTTTTCACAAAAAACTCTTGACGCATCTGATGATTTAGGGTATAAAGTGATTATGTGGTCTAAAGATACCATTGACTGGCGTGACAACGATACTAAAGTAATTATTGATAGAGCTACTAAAAATCTAAAAAATGGCGACCTTATTTTAATGCATCCTAAAATGCATACTTTTACAGCTCTACCAAGCATTTTATCGTATATATTACACGATGGTTTTAATATTGTTACGGTTAGCGAAAATATTATATAATTTACGGAGAATAAAATGACTTTTTACAAAAAATATGACAACGGATTAAGACTTATAGTTCATCAAATAGAAGGGTTAATGTCCGTTTCTTCCGGTATCTTGGTTAAAACTGGAAGTAGGAACGAGTCGGAAGAGGAAAACGGAATATCTCACTTTATTGAACACGTTATGTTTAAGGGGACGAAAAAGCGTTCGGCTTTTCAAATTTCTGATGATATAGATAGTTTGGGTGCGCAAATTAACGCTTTTACTTCTAAGGAATTAACTTGCTATTACACAAAATCTACTGCAGAACACGTTGAAAAAACGAGTGAAATTTTATCTGATATTTTCTTTAATTCCGTTTTTGATAAGACTGAACTTGAAAAAGAAAAGGGTGTTGTAATAGAAGAAATAAACATGAGTGAGGATTCGCCTGAAGATTTATGTTTAGACCTAATTGCTGAAGGATATTATGGTTTTGACGGTTTAGGAAGAACCATTTTAGGAACTGAAAAAACGGTAAAAAGTTTTGATAGAAAAGACGTGATTTCTTATATGCAAAAATATTACAATGCCGATAATATCGTTTTGTCATTTGCAGGTAATATTGACCCGAAAAAGGCTCAAGAAATTGTTGAAAAGTACTTCTTAAATAACGTAAGCACTAAATCTTCGGCTCAACAAAAAATACAAGGTGAAACTTTTAGTAAAAGCGTTGTAAAAGAAAAGAAAATAGAGCAAGCGCATATTGCAATTTGTTTTCCAGCACTTAAACTTTTTGACGAACGTTCGGACGCATTGAATATTGCAAATACTATAATTGGCGGTGGTATGAGCAGTAGGCTTTTCCAAAAAATCAGAGAGGAATTAGGCTTGTGCTACAGTGTTTACTCTTATGCGTCTGCGTATAAGGATTGTGGTGTTTTCGAAGTGTATGGTGGTGTTAATGCTTCTCTTAGAGATAAAGCTTACGAAGAAATTATTAACGTATTAAAAACAGTAAAAGAAAACGGAGTTACCGAAAAAGAATTTATTCGTGGAAAAGAACAAATAAAATCTTCTCTTATAATGAGTAGGGAAAGTACTGCTTCGCAAATGTTGCTTTATGGAAAATACGCAATTTACGCTGATAAAGAGTTTGATTTTACACAAAAAATTAAAGAAATTGAGGCTGTTACCTTAGAACAAGTAAACGACGTTATTAAATCTGTTTTAGATTTTGATAAAATGACGGTTGCGAGTGTTGGGACAAACCCTGTTCCAATAAAAATTTAATAAAAAAATAAAAAAGGACTTATGAAAATAAGTCCTTTTTTTTGTGCTTAAACCATATATTTTATTATGAAAATTTTTAAGATATGTATTGGTGGCTTTTGTGTTTTTTCTATATTTTTTACCGTCTTTTTTGGTGCGAAAAATATAAATGGAAATGGTTATTTTAAAGTTGATGAACAAGAAAAAATAATTTTAACCGTGTGGCAAATTGATACGTTTGAGGGTGGAACAGGTTCGAGAACTAAATTTTTATTAAGCGTTGCAAAAGACCTTGAAAATAGTAATAAAAACCTAAAGATTTTAGTATCTACACATACAGTAGATAGTGCTGAAGAAAGTTTTAGTAATAACGTTTTTCCGGACGTAATTTCTTACGGTAATGGGTTAGAATTAAAAAATATTTCTAAAATAGAAAGTTCTTTTAAATTTAAGGCGGGGAATATTGGTGAAAAACCTTTTGCTATTCCTTGGTGTAGGGGTAATTACGTATTGATAAAAAATTTAAAAAAATCGAAAAATCAAAACAAGATAATAGTTTCGCAAAGCCCATTTACGCTTCCAACTCTTGCACTATTTAAAGAGGGTATAAATGCTGAAAGTTTATGTATTTATAAACCACTTGATGCTTACGTTAATTTTGTTTCGGGTAATGCCGAGTATATGATAGGAACTCAAAGAGATTTGGATAGGTTATCTAAAAGAGATATGGAAGTTGAAATAAAACCATTGACCTTGTTTAACGACCTATATCAGTACGTTTCGATTTGTTCAAGTTCGAATGATAAAATAGAATATGCTAATACTTTTATAAATTTACTTTTATCCGATAAATGGCAAAACAAGTTAAAAGAATTAAAAATGTTTTCTGCATTTAAAAAAATAGGTTATGAAGGAAATCTTTCAGAACTAGAAAAACAAAATAATTTTTCAACTATTTCACCATTTGTAAATAGGCAAGATATTTTAGAAATTCAATATATTTTGTCACGTAATGAAGGTGCTAATGAAATGCTCGATTTTAAAATAAATAAATTAATCGTTTAATGTTGATAATTTAAAGTATTTATGTTATATTATATAAGGAGAAAATTACGTGCTTTTTAATTTAGAGCAATCTCTTATAACAACTGAATGTGTAAAAAATAAGCTTTTAAAAGACCTAACAACGGTTAAATGTGGTGGTGTTGCAAGTTATTATTTTAAACCTTATTACGTTAAAGATTTAATATCAATTATTGATTTTTGCAAATCAGATAATCTAAAGGTAAAGTTTATAGGCAATGGCTCTAATATTGTTTTTTCTGATAATGGATACAACGGTGCGATAGTATCATTAAAAGGATTGACTTCAGTTGATTTTATTGACGGAAAAATTAGGGCTTATGCAGGGGCAAGTGTTAACAAGGTTATAAACTTTGCAAATTCTATTGGCTATGCCTCTTTAGAAAAACTTATAGGGATTCCTGCAACTATTGGCGGTATGACGGTTATGAACGCTTCGGCGTTTAATTACATGATTTCTAACGATATTTATTCGGTTTGCACTATAAATAATGGAAAGCTAAAATTTTACAATAAAAAAGATTGTAAATTCGGATATAGAAAAAGTAAATTTCTAAGTAGTAGTGAAGTCGTACTATTCGTTGATTTTGATTTTACGAATTGTGACGTGAAAAGTGCGGAGAATATAAAAAGATATTGTCTTAAACAAAGATTGCATAATCAACCAAACGGGTATTCTTGTGGTTCAGTGTTTAAGAATCCAAAAAATGATTACGCAGGTAGGCTTATAGAACGTTCTATGCTTAAAGGTGAAAGAGTAGGCGGTGCTTACGTTTCTAACAAACACGCTAATTTTATAATTAATGACGGTACTGCAACTGCTTTAGATTTTTATAAGCTAACCAACAAGATACAAACTTGTGTTTACGATAAATTCGGTGTTAAACTTTGTACCGAAGTGGAATTCGTAGGAGAATTTTTATGATTTTAACAGCAGATTATCATACACATACAATATACAGTCATGGTAAGGGTACTATACTCGAAAATGCGCTATCAGCAAAGGAAAAGGGGCTAAAAGAGATTGGAATATCCGACCATGGTTTTGCTCACCCGGCCTTTGGACTAAGTAGAAGAAAAATTGAAAAAATGCGTGTGGAATGTGATGAGGTTACGTCTAAAACAGGTGTTAAAACTTTACTTGGAATAGAATCAAATATAATTAGTATAGATGGTAAAGTTGACCTAAAAGAAAAATATTACGATTATTTTGATATTTTTTTAGCTGGGCTTCATAAATTCGTTTTGTTTGATATAAAAACTTTTTTTGGACTATCTATTCCCGATATTACTGCAACCTATCTAAAGAAGGAAAAAGTTTCAAAAAGATTAGTGGATAGAAATACAAAAACTTTTATAAACGTAATAAAAAATAATCCGATTGATGCTATAACACACTTAAATTTTTTCTGTTATGCGGACGCTAAAAGCGTTGCTGAGGTTTGCGCTGAGTACGGCACCTATTTGGAACTAAATGCGAAAAAAACGCATCTTAGCGATTATGAAATAGAACAAGTTTTAAAAACCGACGTTAGATTTATAATAAGTTCTGATGCTCATAGCACAGAACGTGTTGGGGAAATTTCCTTAATAGAAAAAATGTTAAAAAGATTAGATTTCCCACTTGACAGAATTGATAATATAGATGGAAGAATACCTGATTTTAGGTTTAAGAAATTTAAAGAAGGTAGAAAATGAGTTTTTTACAAAAAGTAAAAGATGAAATCTTGAATAAAAATATTAAAGATAGATGTTGTAGAAAAGCTTTTGTTACGGGGCTTGTGCGTGGTAGTGGTGAAATTTTTTCTACTGCGAACGGTTTAGGATTCGATTTTATTTTGCCTACCGAAGAAAGTGTGGGGCAAATTTCACATTTATTTAAAATTCTTTTTGGGTTTGATATACGTGAAGTTTCGGTCTTTGAAGATAGGCTGAATAAAAAGGACAAGTTTGCGCTTACCGTAACCGGTGAAGAAGCCGAGAAGATTTTAACCGAAATTGGTGTTTTGACCGACGAGGGTGAAGAACTTGTTGTAAATCTTGATTTTTATAGAGAAATTAAAAATAAAGAGTGTTGCTTAAGAGCGTTTATTAGGGGACTTTTCGTATCGTCTGGGAGTTTAACTACGCCGTATGATTCGTATAATTCTAACACAAGGTATCATTTGGAAATGACTTTTTCGCACCCTCAAACTTCTATGGATACTGCTCAAGTATTAAGGCAAAACGGCGTAGAAACTAAAATACTAAAGAGAAAAGAAAAATACGTTATTTATATTAAAAGTGCTGAAGAAATTAAAAACTTTTTAGCATATATAGGTGCAAACGTTTCGGTTTTAACTTTAACCGATATGATGATTAACGGCGAAATTGCAAACGTAAGTAACAGAAGAACCAACTGTGACGTTGCAAACGTAAATAGGCAATTAGTTGCCGTAGAAAAACATTTGATTTGTATTGATAAAATAGATAAAACGGTGGGATTATCATCATTAAAGAAAGATTTATTAGATACAGCTGTTTTGCGTCGCCAATATCCGTCTGATACCATGGGCGAACTTGCAGATAGGTTAGGCGTTACAAAAAGTTGTTTGAATCATAGGCTTAGAAAAATTGTTTCTATAGCTGAACAATTATAATTTTACTTAGGGAAGAATTATGTCAGATTTCGTACACTTACATCTTCATACTGAATATAGTCTTTTAGACGGTGCTACAAGAATAGACAACGTTTTTAAGGCGTGTCATAAAAAGGGAATGCATGCTTTAGCGATTACCGATCATGGTAACATGTTTGGTACGCTTTATTTTGCCGAGTGTGCAAAAAAGGCATACCTAAAAGCAATAAAAGAGGGCAAAAGCGAAGAGGAAGCAAAAATGCAACCGATAATAGGTTGCGAAATGTACGTTGCAGAAAATTATAAAGAAGACGCAAGGGATTACGATCACTTAGTTCTTTTGTGTAAAAACAAAAAAGGCTATAAAAATATTATTAAATTAGATTCTATTGCGTTTGTTGACGGGTTTTATTATAAACCGAGAATCGACTATAAACTTTTACGTGAACATACCGAGGGGTTAGTTTGCCTTTCCGGTTGTTTGCAGGGTAGAATTCCTAAAAGGCTTTTAATAGGCGACTACGAAGGGGCAAAGAAAACTGCGCTTGAACTTAAAGAAATGTTCGGTGAAGATTTTTATATAGAGATTCAAGATCACGGTCTTGCTGATCAAAAAAAGATAAATCCTCTTTTGATAAAACTTGCAAAAGAAGTGGGTGTTGGGCTTGTTGCTACAAACGACGTTCACTATATAGAAAAAGAAGATAGCGAAGTTCAAGACGTTGTTGCTTGTATTTCAACAAAATCTACTATAGACGACCCTACGAGATTTAAAATGGAGGGTAGCGAAGCATATCTTAAAACTCCTGAAGAGATGTCTAAACTTTTCCATTATCTTCCAGAGGCTATAGAAAATACCGTTATTATTGCAAATAAATGTTCCGAAGAACCTATTTTTGACCTAAATGAAAAATGTGAACCTATAAGAGATAATTCGCTTATTCCAGGTTACGTTCCAGATAACGGACAGACTCCTTACGAATTCTTAAAAGATTTGGCGCTTAAAGGATTAAAGGAACGTTATCCCGTAATTGACGACGTAATTATGGATAGGTTTAATTATGAACTTAACACAATTCACTCTATGGGATACATAGAATACTATTTGATAGTTTGGGATTTTATCAACTGGGCAAAAAGCCAAGGTATATCGGTTGGTGCAGGGCGTGGCTCGGGTGTTTCAAGTATTATTGCATATTCTGTTGGTATTACCGACGTTGACCCTCTAAAATACGACCTTGTTTTCGAAAGATTTTTAAATATAGAACGTGTTTCTATGCCTGACTTTGATATAGACTTTCAAGACGATAGACGTGGTGAAGTTGTAGAATACGTTAGAAATAAATATGGTGCGCCACAAGTAGCACAAATTATTACTTTTGGTACTTTGGCGGGTAGAGTCGCTATAAAAGACGTTGGCAGAGTTTATCGTGTTCCTTATGCTGAAACTGATAAACTTACCAAACTTATGGATGGTAAAAGCAGTATTTCTGAAAGTTTTGGCTTTAAAACTAACAAAGACGGTGAAGACGTTTCCGTAAAAGAACTTAAAGAAATGTACGAGCAAGACGAAACTGTTAGAAAGGTCGTAGATATGGCTATCAAAGTTGAAGATATGCCCCGTCAAACCGGAATGCACGCTGCAGGCGTTGTTATATGTGCAAAACCTATAGCAGATAACGTTCCTTTACAAAGAAGTGGTGACGACGTAACTACACAGTTTGATATGAAAGAAGTTGAGCAATTAGGTATGCTTAAAATGGACTTCCTTGGTTTAAGAACGCTTACCGATATTGCAAAGGCTAAAGAGTATATTAAAGAAAATCACGGAGTAGAGTTTGATTTTCATAAATTAGGTTACGAAGACCAAAACGTTTATAAACTTATTGGTGATGGCGAAACAGATGCTGTTTTCCAACTTGAAAGTCCGGGTATGAAGCGTTTTATGAAAGATCTAAAACCTTCTACTTTTGAAGATATTATCGCAGGTATTTCGATGTATAGACCAGGTCCTATGGATTCTATACCAAAATACGTTGATTTTAAGCATCACCCAGAACATATTATTTATGATACGCCTTTACTTGAGCCGTTACTTAAGGCAACGTACGGTGTTTTAATTTATCAAGAACAAGTTATGCAAATTTGCCAAAAAATCGGTGGTTTTTCTCTCGGTCAATCTGACATAGTAAGACGTGCTATGGGTAAGAAAAACGTTGATGAAATGGCAAGACAAAAAAAGCTATTTATTTATGGTGGAACGGGCGATAAAAACGTTAAGATTCCAGGGGCTATAAGTAACGGAGTTTCAGAAGCAATTGCAACTAAACTTTTTGATGAAATGGCAGGTTTTGCGAAGTATGCGTTTAATAAGTCACATGCGGCGGCGTATGCTGTTTTGGCGTATCAAACTGCGTATCTTAAAAGATATTACGAACCTGAATTTTTCTGTTCAATTTTGAACAATAGAATAGATAAAATAGAAGAACTTTCTAAATATTTAACATACCTAAAAAGTAAGGAAATTGCCGTTTATCCACCAGACGTTAATAAAAGTAAGTCGTTCTTTAGTTGTGAGAACGGTGGCTTAAGATTTGGTCTTGCAGGACTTAAAAACGTAGGGATAGCAGTTGTAAACGATATTATTAGAGAAAGAGATGCTCACGGTGAGTTTAAGTCTTTTGAAGATTTTATCGAACGTGCAACACCGCTTAACATAAATAAGCGTTTAGTAGAAAGTTTGATCTTAGCTGGCGCCTTTGATTCGTTTAACGTAAATAGGCGCACCTTGATGCAAGTTCACGCTGAATTTATGGATAGGGTTTCTGCGGCTAATAAAAAGAAGAGTGACGTTCAAATAAGTCTATTTGGCACTTTACTTCCCGAAGATGAAGGTTTAAAACTTGAATACCCCGTAGTTTCGGAATTTTCTTCCAAAGAAAAACTTATGTTTGAAAAGACTGTTTTAGGAATTTATTTATCAGGTCATCCCCTTGCAGATTTTGCCGATAAACTAAAGGGATTTTCCTTTAACACCGATGCACTAAATTATTTTGAAGAAGACGAAAATGGAAATAAACTATACACTGAATTTAAAGACGGTGATAGAGTTTCTATGGGTGGTATTATTACCGAAGTAAAAAGGTTGTCAACTAAAAAAGGCGCAACCATGGCGTTTGTTAAAGTTGAGGACGTTTACGGGGCAATAGAAGTTATAGTTTTCCCTAATGCATTTGATAAATGTAGGGCTGTTCTAAACGACGAAGAAACGGTAGTAGTTACGGGTAGAGTGCAGTTAAAAGAAGGTGTGGCTCAAATTCTTGCCGAAGATATTAAACCACTTTCAATTGAGGAAGAAATCGTTGAACAAAAATCTGTTGAAATGCTTGGTATTATTATCCCTGACGGTTCACCTTTTACCACTGATGACGTAATGGACGTTTTAGAATCTTACCCTGGGGATATTCGTGCCATAATTGCAAAAGATGGCAAAAAATACGACACGAAAACCTTCGTTAGAAAATGTGACGGTTTAAAAAGCGAACTTAAAAACTTGGTTGGCGAAAAAGGGGTTGTTTTTTTCAAAAAAACGTGTAAAACACCCTTAAAATAATTGTAAAATTATTTTGAAATGTGATAGAATTTATTAGATTTGATTTTAGGAGAAAAAATGAAAAGGATTGCAGTTTTAACAAGTGGTGGTGATGCGCCCGGAATGAATGCTTGCGTAAGGGCTGTTGTTAGGTCTGCGCTTTATTATAATATAGACGTTTACGGTGTAGAAAAGGGCTATCAAGGTTTAGTTGAAGGTAAAATTACTAGATTAAATACACGTTCGGTATCCGACCTTATTCATAAAGGTGGTACTTTTTTAAGAACGGCAAGATGTCCCGAATTTAAGGAAATTGAAGCACAACGAAGGGCATTTGAGGCTTTATCGGCTTTTGGTATCGACGGTTTAGTTGTAATCGGTGGTGACGGCACGCTTCGTGGAGCAAAGGATTTAAGCGATAATTTTGGCGTTAAAGTTATGGGTATCCCCGGTACTATAGATAACGACCTTGCTTATACCGATTACACCGTGGGTTTTGATACTGCTGTTAATACCGTTTTATGGGCAATAAATAATTTAAGAGACACTATGCACTCACACGATAGAGTTTCGCTTTTAGAAGTTATGGGTAGGCATTGTGGCGATATTGCGTTATACGCAGGTGCGGCCGGTGGTGCAGAATACGTTTTAGTTCCCGAAATTCCTTATAATCTTGACGAGATAGCAAGTAGTATTAAAAGAAGTTATTTGCGTGGCAAAACGTCTAACATGATAATTTTGGCAGAAGGTGCAGGTGACCGTGATAAAATCGCTGAATATATAAAGGAAAAAAGTGGAATTTCTGTAAAAGTAAACAATTTCGGTTATATTCAACGTGGTGGCTCTCCAAACATGCAAGACAGGGTTTTAGCTGCTAAATTTGGGCATAAAGCCGTAGAGTTGTTAAAGAACGAGTCTGACAGTATGGCGATTGGTATAAAAGATAACAAGATTATTGCTTTGCCTTACGCTGAAGCTTTTGAAAAGAAAAAGACGTTTGATTCCGAATTATACGAAATTGAACACATTTTAAGTTTGTAAAAAATATAGTTTAACATAAAGGAGAAAAACAATGAAAGGATTAAAAGGGGCGCTTATGTTTGCACAGTCGGGCGGACCGACTTCAGTTATTAACGCAAGTGCCGCAGGTGTATTTATCGAAGGTCTTGAAAACGATATGATTACCGAAGTTTACGGTGCTGCACATGGTATTAGAGGTATTCTTAACGAAGAATTTTACGATATTAGCAAAGAAGACAAAAAAGAACTTTTATTATTAAAGAACACTCCGTCTTCAGCTTTGGGTTCGGTAAGATATAAATTAAAAGACGCAAGCGTTGACGATACCGACTATAAAAGACTTTTAGAAGTGTTCAAAAAGTACGACGTACGTTACTTCTTTTATAACGGTGGTAACGACAGTATGGATACGTGTAATAAGATCAGTAAATACATGGCAAAATCTGGCTATGAAATGAACGTTATAGGTGTTCCAAAGACTATTGATAACGACTTATTTGGTACCGACCACTGCCCGGGATTTGCTTCTGCAGCGAAATATATCGCAACGAGTATTATGGAAATTAGCTTGGACGCAAAAGTTTACGATACTCCTATGGTATGCGTTATTGAAGCAATGGGTAGAAACGCAGGTTGGCTTACTGCTTCTGCAGTTCTTGCTAACTACAAGGGTCACGGCGTAGATTTAATATATCTTCCTGAAACTGACTTTGATATTGAAAAGTTTGTTAGTGACGTTAAAAACGTTTGTGCTAAAAATAATAATAAGTGTATTGCAGTTGTTTCAGAAGGTATTCACGATAAGGACGGCACTTTGATTTGTGAAAAACTTGGTGAGACGGGTGCAAGAGATAGCTTTGGTCACGCTCAATTGGGTGGTGTTGCTGCTGGTCTTGCTAACCTTATTAAGAAAGAAACCGGCTTCAAGACCAGAGCTGTTGAACTTTCTTTAATGCAAAGATGTGCTTCTCACTGTGCTTCTAAGACCGACGTAGAAGAAACCTTTGGTGCAGGAAGACAAGCAGTTAAAGCTGCAGTTAGTGGTATAACCGACAAAATGGTTTGTTATAAGAGAGTAGAAGGGGATAAATACGCTTGTGAATACGAACTTGTAGATTTAGCTCTTGCTGCAAATACCGAAAAAACTGTTCCACTTGAATGGATTATAAACGACAATACATTCATTTCTGACGAATTCGTTAAGTACGCACTTCCTCTTATTCAAGGTGAAGTTGATATGGAAAAGGAAGACGGACTTCCCAGATTTGCAAAACTTAACAAAGTTTTAGTTGAAAAGAAATAATAAAAAAAAGTCCACCAATGGTGGACTTTTAACTTTAATACTATAAAAATTTCTTAAGACGTTCCATATATTCTTCTTCTAAATTAAGAAGTTTGTTTACAGCTTCTGATACGTCTTCGGTTAAATTAGAATTTTCGTTTTTCATAGCGGTAAGTTCGTTAATTCCCATAACCGAACCGTTAATCATCATGCTGGCAATTTTGTTTTTGCTGTTGTTGAATATAAGTTTACTTTTAATTGCCATATACATAAATGCTTTTTTCATAAAACCTATATCCTTGGGTTTTATACCTTTTGCGCTCATTAAAAGTTTTAACTCATTAATTACGTCGTTATACCCTTGATATTGGGATTTAATTTCGTTTTTTAATTCTTTATTTTTAACTGCCGGTAAAACGTCTTTTATACTTTGAAGAGCAATATGTGCGTTTTTATATACGTCGTTAAGCGCTTTTTTGTTGTAATCTATTTTATTCATAATTTCTCCTATAAATTTTAAAAATAGTTTGAGGAATATTGGTTTTTTTATACAAAAACGTTTGACAAAAGTATAAATTTTTTGTAGAATACACAATGAGCCGCTCGAATGGGGTTTTTTAAGTGTTGCAAAGCCACCCCAAAATTAAATTCGGCGAGACTGGTTAGACGGAGGTAAAAAACATGTACGCAATCGTTGATAACGGTGGAAAGCAGTACAAGGCAGAAGTTGGTTCAACTATTAAAGTAGAAAAACTCTGCGGAAACGTTGGCGACGTTGTAGAACTCAAAGTAGTTCTCGTAGTTGACGGAAAGAAGGTATCGGCAGGTAAAACCGCAAACGGCTTTAAGGCAGTTGGCGAAATTACCGAACAAGGTAAAGACAAAAAGGTTGTTGTTTACAAGTATAAGGCAAAGAAGAACGAAAGAAAGAAGCAAGGTCATAGACAACCTTATACTATGGTAAAAATTACTGAAATCGCTTCGGCTAAGGAGGCTAAATAATTATGATGTTTTTATTTAGATTATTTGCACACCACAAAGGTGGCGGTAGCACGAAGAACGGAAGAGATTCCAATGCAAAAAGACTTGGTATTAAAAGAGCAGACGGACAAGATATTTTAGCCGGTGGCATTATCGTTCGTCAACGTGGTACTAAGATTCACGCAGGTGAAAACGTAGGCGTTGGTAACGACTACACTTTATACGCACTTATCGACGGTGTTGTTAAATTCGAAAGAATGGGCAGAGACGGTAAGAAAGTTAGCGTATATGCAAAGTAATTGTTAAAAAATCGGGCTGAAATTTCAGCCCTTTTTTTGTATCATTATGAAAACTTTAATTTATCCTTCACAATTTTTTAACGTAGAAGATACCCTTAACTGTGGTCAAATTTTCAGGTTTACCCCTTATAAAAAGGGGTATTTAGTGTTGTCCTTAAATAAGTGCGCCTACGTTTACAACGAGGGGAATAATGCGTATATAACGGTAAATGAATGCGACGAGGAATATTTTATAAACTTTTTTGATTTAGATAGGGATTATTCTAAAATTTATAATTTTGCATTAAGTAGAAAGGAAGAAATTATAGTGACTTCGGCAAAAGTTGGTAGGGGTATAAGAATTCTTAATCAAAATTTAGAGGAAACTTTATTTTCTTTTATGATTTCACAAAATAATAACATACCACGAATTAAAAAAAGTATAGAATACTTATGCGTTCATTTAGGTGATAAACTAATTTTTGACGACTTTATCTATTATGGGTTTCCAACTGCGGAAAAATTAAGTAAAATGCCTATAGAGTTTTTTAAGAAGGCGGGGCTTGGTTATCGTGCTGAATATATAAAAGAGCTTGCTGATAATATTTCTAACGGTTTAGACTTGAATTCTTATAAACTACTCGATATTGAAATTGTTAAAGAGAAGTTGTTAAAAATTAAGGGTGTTGGGGAAAAGGTGTGTGATTGCGTTTTGCTTTTTGGTTTGCATTATACAAAATCATTTCCGGTGGATACCTGGATAGAAAAAGTTTACGTTCAAGATTTTAAAGGACAACTAAAAGATAGAAAGAAGATTTCAGCGTATTTTTCTTCGGAGTTTGGTGAAAATGCAGGATATTTTCAACAATATTTATTTTACTTTAAAAGAAGTAAAGAAAAATTAGGTCTAAATTATTGAAAATAATAAGAAATTATGATATAATCATAAAAAAAATTTGTATAATATTTTGGAGGACATATAATTTATGCAGTATTCTACTGAAGTTAAAGAAATGTGTTGCGTTGCAAAGGGCCCGCATCACGGTCCTGCACCTATTCCTGAAGAAGGAAAGTGGGTTCAGGCAAAAGAAATAACTGACATTTCTGCTTATACGCACGGTGTTGGTTGGTGCGCACCTCAACAAGGTGCTTGTAAACTTTCGTTAAACGTTAAAAACGGTATTATCGAAGAAGCTCTTGTTGAAACTATCGGTTGTTCGGGTATGACTCACTCGGCTGCTATGGCTGCTGAAATTCTTCCTGGAAAGACTTTGTTAGAAGCACTTAACACTGACCTTGTTTGCGATGCTATTAACACTGCAATGCGTGAACTTTTCTTACAAATTGTTTACGGTCGTTCACAATCTGCATTCTCTGAAGGTGGTTTGGTAATCGGCGCAGGTATGGAAGACTTAGGTAAGGGCGCACGTTCAATGGTTGGTACGATGTATGGTACTAAAGCAAAGGGCGTAAGATATCTTGAAATGACTGAAGGATACTGTACGAGAATGGCTCTTGACGAAAACGACCAAGTTATTGGTTATGAATTCGTTTCACTAGGCAAGATGACCGATTTTATCAAGAAAGGTATGGAACCCAACGAAGCGTACGAAAAGGCTAAAGGTACTTATGGTCGCTTTAAAGAAGAAGACGGTGCTGTAAAGTACATCGACCCACGTAAGGAATAATAGGAGGGATAAATCGTTATGGCACATTTCGAAGGATATGAAAGAAGAGAAGCTAAAATTTTAAAGACCTTAAAGGAATTTGGTATTTCTTCTATAGACGAATGTCAAAAAATTTGTGAAGAGAAAGGTATTTCTCCTTACACTATTACTGGGGAAACTCAACCCATATGTTTTGAAAATGCAAAGTGGGCATACACCGTAGGTTCTGCAATTGCTATTAAAGCTGCAGAAAAAACCGGTGATAAGACTGCTGCAACCGCAGCTGCTAACATTGGTATTGGTTTACAATCTTTCTGTATTCCGGGCTCTGTTGCAGAAAATAGACTTGTTGGTTTGGGTCACGGTAACTTAGGTAAAATGCTTTTATCTGAAGAAACCGAATGCTTCTGTTTCTTAGCTGGTCACGAATCATTTGCTGCTGCAGAAGGCGCTATTAAAATCGCTCTTAACGCTAATAAGGTTAGAGTTAAACCTTTAAGAGTTATCTTAAACGGTTTAGGTAAAGATGCAGCATTCATTATTTCAAGAATTAACGGCTTTACTTACGTAGAAACTGAATTTAACCCTGCTACTGAAGAAGTAAAGGTTGTTAAAGAAATTCCGTTCAGTAAGGGCGCAAGAGCAAACGTAAAGTGCTACGGCGCAGATAACGTTCCGGAAGGCGTTGCTATTATGAAGCTTGAAAACGTTGGTGTATCTATTACTGGAAACTCTACCAACCCGACCAGATTCCAACACCCCGTTGCAGGCACCTATAAGAAATGGTGCGTAGAAAACGGCGTAGGTTATTTCTCAGTTGCTTCTGGTGGTGGTACTGGTAGAACTTTACACCCTGACAATATGGCTGCTGGTCCTTCTTCTTATGGTATGACTGATACTATGGGTAGAATGCACTCTGACGCACAATTTGCAGGTTCATCTTCAGTTCCTGCACACGTAGAAATGATGGGACTTATCGGTATGGGTAACAACCCGATGGTAGGTGCTACTGTTGCTTGCGCAGTTGCAGTTGAAGAATGCTTAAAGAAATAATTAGGTTTTTACTGATTATTTTAAGGATTTGATAATCTTTAGAAACTAATTTTTCTATTGTAAAAATCTTATAAAATAAAAATTAATAAAAAAACAAATTGGACACATCATTTTAGAAAAATCTATCGTGATGTGTTCTTGTTTTTTAAATAAATTTATAGAGGTTTTGCAAAGAGTATTTGCTATATTTTTATTTCTTCTAAAAAAAATATTTGTACTTCCTGATAACGTTAAAGAAATTGCTTGGTATTCATTTTTTTGGTTAATCTTTCATTTTATTAATTTATATTCCCGACACAGTTGATCGTATAGTGAATTATGCTTTTGAAGGAAATAAAGATGTTGTTATTTATTGCGAGGCGAAAGAAAAGCCTGATACTTGGGAAAGTGATTGGAATCAAGGTTGTTCCGTTTTTTGGGATTTAACAATAGATAAAATTTTGACAACTTAAAATGATAAAGTGAGCCACGCATTTTTAGCGTGGCTCACTTTATAATGGTAAAAATTATATATAGAGAGAAGTGTGAACTTATTAAAGTAATTATATTTTAGTTTATATATTTAAAAAAGTCAATTGAATAATAAAAATAAAAAAAGTTTTGTTATAATATAAAAAAACTGGTAAAATATTTTATTTAATGCAAAAATTTGCTTGAAAAATTTATAAAAATAAGATATAATAAAACTATGAAAGAGATAGACCAAATAGATTTAAAAATTTTAAAACTCTTACAAAATGATGCAAGGCTTTCTGTTAAAGCAATAGCAGAAAAGGTTTTTTGTTCTGCCCCAACTGTAGCTTCAAGAATCAACGCTATGGTAGAATCTGGCGTTATTAAAGGCTATTACACCGATATTGACGTGAATGCTTTTAGTAACGTAATTTCAGCTTACATTGATATGGAAGTATCGCCTTCAGCAAAAGAAGAACTTTACGAGCTTTTAAAAAATTCCCCTGAAGTTTGCGAGTGTTCAAGGGTTACCGGTGAATATTCTTTACTTATGAAAGTATTTTTTAAAAACACTTTAGAAATGGATAAATTTATCAATAAATTACAACATTATGGTAGAACAAAAACTCAAATAGTGTTCTCTTCCATAGTAGATAGAAAGAATGTGATTCTTTAGAAAATTAAAGGCGTTTTTCAACGCTTTTTATTTTTTAAATTTATTTTTTTATTGACAATAAAATTATATTATAATATAATATAATCGTATTTTTTATTTGATGGAGTAACGTGATGAAATTTGAAAGTTTAGAACAAGCAAAACAAGCTTATAAAATAGAAAGCGAATGTATTTTAGAAATGCTAAATTATTTTGACGAGAAAAGTTTTGCTTCTGCTGTGGAACTACTTAAAAATGCAAATAGAATAGGTACTTGTGGTTGTGGGCATTCTGGGATAATATGTCAACATTTTTCACATTTATTATGCTGTATAGAAAGACCTTCAAGGTTTATTTCTCCAGCGGAAGCTGTTCACGGCGCAACTGGATTTTTACAAGAAGGTGACGTTATGGTTTTTGCATCACGTGGTGGTAAAACCAAAGAACTTTTACCTATTGTTGATATCTGCAAAAGTAAAGGTGTAAAAATAATAACCGTAACCGAAAATTTAGAGTCGCCTTTGGCACTTTCTGCAGACGTTGTATTAAAGCAATACGTCAACCGTGAAACGGACAAGTACAATGCACAAGGCACTACGTCAACTACGGCTTTATGTGTAATTTTCCATACTCTACAAACTGCTCTTATAGAAGAAACTGGATTTTTGAACGAGCAATTTGCAGTAATTCACCCCGGTGGGGCAGTTGGAGAAAGACTTAATAAAAAGGAGATGAAATAATGATTAAAAACTACAAAATTAGCGAACCTTTTTTCGAATACGGACCTAAATGTTATATGTATGGTAAAACGTTGCTTAAAATGGCTAAGGGGTTAGATAAGCTTGCTAAAAAATATGACGTTGACGTTGTTTTAGATATTCCGGATACAGAAATTTACAACGTTGCAAAGCACGTTAAAAGGGTGCACGTTTATTCACAACATATGGATAGTATTCCTGTTGGTAGAGGTATGGGTAGGTCTCTTCCTGAAGCATTAAAAGAAGCAGGTGCTGTTGGCGTAATGCTTAATCACGCAGAAAGAAAACTTACTCTCGCTGAAATAGAAGAAGCTATTAAACGTGCAGACGAAGTTGGTCTTGCAACTATGGTTTGTGCAGACTCTATTGAAGAAGTTAAGGCAGTTGCAAAACTTGGCCCAAATATTTTAGTTGCTGAGCCTTCTGAACTTATTGGAACTGGTAAGCCGGCTGATAAGGAATACGTAGATGAAGTTATCAAGGTTATTAAAGAAATAAACCCTGATATTAAACCTTTCCCGTCTGCTGGTATTACTAAAGGTCAAGACTGCTATAACATAATTAAAGCCGGTGCATCTGCATCAGGTTGTTCTTCGGCTATTGCTAAGGCTAAAAATCCTTTGGCACTTGCAGAAGAAATGATTAGTGCAGTACGTCGCGCATACGACGAAAGAATAGGTAAATAATAAAATTTATATAAAATAAAAGAGAAAAACTATGGATTTCAAAATATGTCATTTCGAAATCGAACTTCAATCAAGAGGTTGGATACCTACTTTCCACGATATCAGAAAAGAAATTCTCGAAATCGTAGAAGCATCTGGCGTTAAGAATGGTACTGTTGCTATCGTTTCACACCACACTACTTGTTCAGTAATGGTTCAAGAATGCTCACACGATATCGATTCTTTCGACCTCGAATATCTTCAACATGACCTTTTAGATATCATGAGAAAGATGATACCTGACTTCGCTGAAGAACATCAATATCGCCACCCTGGTCCTATTCATGCACAATATGGCAGACACGTTAACGAACCGGGTGACTATTCTTCAATGAATACCGACGGTCACTTACGTAGTGTATTCTTTGGCAGAAGCGAAACTTTAACTATTAAAGATGGCAAACTTGACCTTGGTTTATTTGCTCATATTTATTTTATTGACTGGGATCACGTTATTGCACGTCGCAGACAAGTTAACGTAACCGTTATTGGTACTACCGAAGACGTAGGCGATAGAAAGTGGAACGACGGTAAAGTTATCGACACAAAACGTAAATTTACCGAAGAAGAAAAAGCATACGACATTCACTACGATTTGCAACAACAAAGATAGTTTAGATACCTTATGCCATCGGGATATTTATGCCCGATGGCATATTATTGTATAGGGAATATTAAAAATGAGAACTATAGATAAGGATTTAACAAAAGGCAATTTATTTAAGCAAATACTTTTATTTTCTTTGCCGATTATAGGTTTAAATATTTTACAAAATCTTTTTAATACTGCCGATACAATAGTTTTAGGTAACTTTGTAAATGAGGATTTTGCGACTATTGCAGTTGGAGCTGTTGGTACTACGACTCCTTTAATAAACCTAATTTTAGGTCTTTTCGTAGGTATATCGCTCGGATCTAACGTAGTCGTTGCGAAGTGTGTGGGACAGAAGGACGTTATTAAGTCAAGAAAAGCCGTTTCAACGTCTATAGTACTTTGTTTTTTTGCAAGTATAATACTTCTTGCAATAGGTCTTACGTTTAGACGCAAATTTCTTGTTTGGATGAATTGTGAAAATCAACTTTTAGACCTTGCTGATAAATATCTTTTTATTTATTTACTTGGTACCCCGTTTATACTGTTATATAACTTTTGCGCTTCAATTCTAAGGGCCGTTGGGGAAACTTTTAGACCATTTTTATATCTAATGATTGGTGGTGCTCTTAACGTTATTTTTAACATTATAGCCATCACTGTTTTTAATATGGACGTTGATGGGGTTGCTATTGCGACTGTTATTTCTAACGGATTTTGCTCGATTTGTTGCTTAATTACTTTAATTAGAAGTGACGGATTTGCTAAAGTTTCAGGCAGGGAATTGAAAATAAATAAAGTTGAAGCAAAAGAAATTTTACTCATTGGCATTCCTTCGGGTTTGCAAAGGGTTTTCTTTTCAATTTCCAACGTTATAATGCAGTCAACCATAAATTCTTTTGGTGATTTAGTTACTTCGGGTAATGCAGTTGCACATAGTTTAGATTTATATATTTCTGAAATTTTGGCAGCTTTCTCTGTTACGGTAATGTCGTTTATAGGTCAAAATTTAGGGGCGAAAAATTTTAAAAGAATTAAAAGGTCTATCATTGTTACAATTTCTACTAGTGCAGTTGTTTCCTTTGTTTTGGGACTTGCAATGTGTATTTTTTATAAGCCACTTTGCTTGCTTATTAGAAACGACCAACTGATTTTGCCTTATGCAAGATTACGCATGCAATACGTTGCAGTATTTTTCTTTTTAGGTTCTATACAAAATAATTTGGCGCATTGTTTACGTGCGATGGGTAAAAGTACTACGTCAATGTTTATAAGTTTGTTTTGTGGGTGCGTGTTAAGAATTATTTGGTTTAAATTAGTAGAAGTCTTGTTCCCAAATAATTTAGGTGCAGTATTTTTGTGTTATTCAGTAACGTGGGCTATAGGGTCACTTATGTTTATGTGTGTTTTAATTCCAACGTATAAAAAACTAAAAAGACAAACATTGACTGAGCCGAATATAAAAGAAAGAATTTAATTTTAGGAGATAAAATGAAACATTTGCTTGGTGTTGATTTTGGTACAACTGCATTAAAAGCTTGTCTTTTTGACGAGAATGGTAAGCGTTTAGCAACTGAATCCGTTAAGTACGATTTAATTACAAAAGGAGATTTTATTGAGTTTCCCGCAGACGAATTTTTTAACGTTTTTATGAGTGTTTATAATAAAATTGCATCTAAATTTAAAATCGATGCACTTTCAATAGATACTCAAGGTGAAACGCTTATAATTTTAGATAAGAATGGCTCTCCTTTAATGAATGCTATTATTTGGCTTGATAATAGGGCAGATAAGGAAGCTGAAGAATTTGTAAATCATTTTGGTTTGGAAAATTTATATAATTTAACGGGTGAGGCTGAAGTTCCAGCTGGTTATCCAGCACCCAAAATTATGTGGATAAAAAAGAACATGCCCGAAATTTTTGCTAAAGCAGATAAATTTTTACTTTTAGAAGACTATATTATCTATCGTTTAACTGGTAAATATTCTGCTTCACGCTCACTTTATTCCTCGTCAATGTTGATGAACGTACATACCGGTGAATATATTCCCGAAATATTAGAATATTTAGGAATAACCGAAAATAATCTTTCAACATTATATGAAAGTGGTACGCCGGTTGGCGAATTTAACGGGGCTGTTGTTACAACTTCTGCATTAGATCAAATTGCAGGTATTTGTGGCGCAGGTATAGTTAAAGAGGGCTTAATGAGTGAAACAACGGGTACCGCATTAGCCGTATGTGCTGTTACGGAAAAATTTCCACCATATTATGAAGGTCTTAAAGTTTCAGCTTACTACGTAAAAAAAGGATTATATTGTTTACTTATGTGGGCACCAACTGCCGGCGCAACTTTAGAATGGTTTAAAAATACCTTTTGTGAAGATATTAACTATGCTCAAATTAATAAGTTGGCAGAAGAAGTTTCAGCCGGGGCAGAAGGTCTTATAACCATTCCACATTTATGTGGAACGGCCATGCCTGAGAATAATCCACAAGTTAAAGGTGGGTTTATTGGTATTGAATTAAAGCATAAGAGAGGACACTTTTTAAGGTCGATTATGGAATCAATTGCCTATATGATTAAAGAGTACGTTGATTTTATGGGTATTTCTTTAAATGAAATTCGTTCAATGGGTGGTGGCGCAAATAGTAAGATTTGGTGTGAAATTAAAAGTTCAGTTACTGGTAAAAAAGTAGTTACCTTAAAGGAAAATGAAACTGCATGTTTAGGTTCCGCTATTTTTGCAGGTATCGGTATTGGTATATTTAAAGATACTGTTGAAGCAACCGATAAACTTGTAGAAACAAATAAATCTTACGTTGGAACAATGGTTGAGTATAAAAATTTATATAAAGAATACAAAGAAAAGGAAAAATCGTTAATTTCTGCAGTATATACTAAATAGATATGAAAAAAAATAAGACTAAAAAATGGGTCAAAAAAAGGCACGGATTTATATTTTGGTTACTTAGACCTGTTGTAAAACTGTATAGTAAAATAATTTTTGGTGTTAAAATACAAAAGTTTTGTGGTGACAAAAAACGTAATTATTTTATTTTTTACAATCATCAGACTTCGGCAGATCAATTTTTTGTTACCAATATTCTAAAAAAACCAATATACTTTGTAGCTACGGAAGATATTTTTTCTACAAAGTATTTGTCTAAGTTTTTGCGATTTTGTTTTGCACCAATCCCTATTAATAAAACGGATATGGACCTTTCTTCAATAAAGACGTGTATTAAGGTTGCTAAGGAGGGTGGGAATATATGCATTGCACCCGAAGGCAATAGAACGTTTAATGGCGTCACGGGATATATTAAGCCGGCAATTGTTAAACTTGTAAGGGTCTTAAAACTTCCTCTTATGATTATTAAAATAGAGGGTGGATATGGTGTTCAGCCAAGGTGGACGGACAAAGCAAGAAAGGGTGAAATGTCTGCAAAGGTCTATAAGGTTATAGAATTTGAAGAATATTCAAAATACTCCGACCAAGAACTTTTTGAAATTATAAAAGAAGGTTTGCACGTAAATGATTTTGTAAATCAAAATTTATACAAATCTCAAAAAAAGGCGGAATGTTTAGAAAGATTGATTTATACTTGCCCATATTGTGGTTTTACTGAATGGGAAAGCAGTGGAAATTTATTTAAGTGTAAAAAATGTTTGACAACCGTAGAGTATTGTGAAGATAAAACGTTAAAATGTGAAAAAAATGATTTTCCATTTAAAAATATTTACGAGTGGAGCGTTTATCAAAATAAATACGTTATAACTGCCGATTATTCTAAATATAATAATTCACCTATTTTTATTGATAATGCTAAATTATTTAACGTTATTTTAAAAAAAGGTAAGAAACTAATATCTCAAAATTCAAAGATTTTTTTGTTTGAAGATAAAATTACGTTTTCTTATGAAGACAATATCTTAACTTTACCCTTTAATGAAGTTGAAGGTGTTGCCGTCCTTGGGAGAAATAAGTTAAACGTAAAATATAATGGAAAAATATATCAACTTAAGGGTAATAAGAGTTTTAATGCAGTAAAGTATATAAATTTTTATTATAGACATAATAGGGGGGAAAAAGATGGACTCTTTCTCGGATTATAGTGTTTGGAGCTTAATATCAATTCTTTCGGTATTGCTAATTGCAATGCTTGTTGCTAACTTGATAAAAAAGTCGGTTAAATTTTTGAAAAACTCACTAATTCCAACCTCAGTATTAGGTGGTCTTATTTTACTTGTGTTTTCAATTATATTTGAAGCTATAGTTGGCAAAAACGTTTTTGATACCGACTTTTTTGGTAGTAACGGTGTTATGATAATGGAAATGTTGACATATCATTGCTTAGCTTTAGGTTTTATTGCTTCCGCATTGAAGAATTCTTCTCGTAAATTTACCAAGGAAAGAAGTGTGGAGATATTCAATTCAGGTGTAACTACAGTTGCTACTTATTTATTGCAAGCCGTTTTAGGTATGGGTATTACTATTGTTGCCGCCCTTATAGTTTCGTCGTTATTTCCAGTGGCAGGTATTCTTTTACCGTTTGGTTTTGGACAAGGAACTGGGCAAGCGTTAAACTACGGTATTTTGTATGAATCGGAAAATGGTTTTGTTGGTGGTAGAAGCTTTGGCCTAACCATTGCAGCGATTGGTTTTTTAGCTGCAAGTATCGGCGGCGTTATACATATGAATATCTTGAAAAGAAAGGGACTGGTAAAAACTTTTGACACAGACGTATCAGAAAAAATTTCTATTCAAGATATTCAAACTGCTGAAGAAATTTCAATTAATGGCAGTATAGATAAATTTACCATTCAAATTGCATTGATTTTTTTGGTTTATTTTTTAACTTACGGTGTAATGGCGTTACTTTCTATGCTAATACCGTCTTTTGAAACAACACTTTTTGGCTTCAACTTTTTATTTGGTGTTTTAATTGCCACGGTAGTTAGAGTAGTTATGAATTTCTTAAAAAAGAAAAAGGTAATGAAAAAACAATACGTCAATAATTTTATGATGAATAGAATTAGTGGTTTTTGTTTCGATTTGATGGTTATTGCAGGTATTGGTGCTATTAGAATTAACGTGATTAAGGATTATTGGCTAATAATAGTTATTCTTGCTCTTTTTGGAACTTTTGCTACTTATTTTTATAATTTATTTATTTCTAAAAAGTTGTTTAAAAATTATTCTCAAGAACAGTTTTTAGTAATGTACGGCATGCTAACTGGTACTGCAAGCACAGGTATAATTTTATTAAGAGAAATTGATAAAGATTTTTCAACTCCGGCATCTGATAACTTGGTTTATCAACAAATTCCCGCAATAGCATTTGGGTTCCCAATAATGTTACTTGCAAAATTTGCACCTGAGGCCCCATTACTTACGCTTGGAATTTTATTTGCATTCTTTATTGTTATGAACGTAATATTATTTAGGTCTTTCATCTTTAAAAAAAGAAATAAGTCTATAAAAGGATAATCTATATTTATTAAAATTGTTGACAAAACTTCAATTATTTAATATTATATAAAAGTAATTGAAGTTATGGGGGTATAGCTCAGTTGGTAGAGCGCTTGAATGGCATTCAAGAGGTCATGGGTTCGATTCCCACTACCTCCACCAAACCCCGATTTTCGGGGTTTTTTATAGGAGAAAATATGTTTATTATTGTTTTAGGTGCTTTTGTTACCATGCTAATAGTCTCTGCAGATAGATTCATGCTTAACAGAAATGCTGAAAAATTTAATAGAAAATTGTTAATTTTGGTAACTATTCTAATGGGTGTGTTATCCTTATTTATTGTTATTGCAAATATTTTATGGATATCACCCGTGGTTAGGGTAAATAAAAACTTTTTTTCTAACTATATTGTAAATAATTTTAATACCATATTTTTAGCAATATTTTTTACAGCTATAGTCAATATGTATTGTCTAATTAAAAGAAAAAAATATGCAAAAACCTTTTATTTTTATATGATTTTGTGGTTAGGGGAATTTATAATTTACGATACTTTTATACCATATATTCAAGATGCTTTACAAGATTACTTTTTAATTCCAAGAATAAATTATTTTGATTTGGCTTCTATGCTTGTTGGCGTTTTGATTTTTTATTTTGTAATGAGAGTACTAAATAGACCTAAACAAATTAAATCAGAAGAAATAAACCCTAAAGAAAATAATAACTGACTAAAAACGCCGTAAAACGGCGTTTTTTTAATTGTTTATTTATTTACTTTTTTTTTGACGTGTGATATAATATTAAAAAATAGGAGTGGAGGGAAAATAATTGAAAAAACAGTCTAAAATTTTTGCAATAATTTCACTTATTATTGTTGTTTGTGCCCTTGCTTTTGCAATAGTTAATCAAATTGCATTTAAAGATTTTTTAGTGCACCCAATTCTTAATTTTTTGTTGTTTAACGCAGTATGCTTTGGCGTTTTACTATTAGTTTGTGCATTGTTAAAAAAGTCGCCATGGCATTTTTTCTTATCTGCAGGTTTAATTTGTCTATCCGCCTTATATTTAATTTTAAGTTTAGTAAAGCCTTGGTGGATAAGCTTGATTGTGGTTATATCTCTTATTGCAATATTCGTTATTATTAGTTATTTATTTTGTGGTTGTAAAACTGAAGAAATTTCTTTAAATAAATCAACTGATTATAAAAATTATAAACAACGTGAAAAGGAAGAAGAAACAGAGGAAGAAGTTCCCCAAATAAAATCTTTTAAATAGGTGAACATTATGGACGGAAGAAATTTAACTTTACTTACTGACCTTTATCAACTTACTATGATGAATGGCTATCTTAAGCACGAAAGAGAAGAAGAAATTGCTGTTTTTGACGTTTTTTTTAGACAAAACGGAATAATCACGTATTCACTTGCTTGTGGGTTAGAACAGGTTGTAGATTACGTGCTAAACTTAAATTTTGGTGAAGAGGAAATAGCGTATTTAAGAAGTTTAAATATATTTTCTGAATCCTTTTTAGAATATCTTAAAACCTTTAAGTTTACCGGTGATATTTATGCAGTTCCTGAGGGGACGGTTGTTTTTCCGGGTGAGCCTATATTAACCGTAAAAGCGCCTATCTTGCAAGCGCAACTAATTGAAACAGCAATACTTAACATGATGAATTTCCAAACGTTGATTGCATCTAAATCTGCAAAGATAAATTATGCAGCAGAAGGCGACGTTATTATGGAATTTGGTTTAAGACGTGCTCAAGCACCAGATGCAGGTATTTACGGGGCAAGGGCTGCAATAATTGGTGGTTGCGCATCAACTTCTAACGTTTTAGCTGGTAAAATGTTTGATATCCCTGTATCTGGAACACACGCCCATAGTTGGGTTATGAATTTTAAGGACGAATACACGGCGTTTATGGAATACGCTAAGGTTTATCCAGATAATACCTTGCTTTTAGTTGATACTTATGACACTATAAAAAGTGGTATTCCAAATGCAATTAAGGTTTTTGATTATTTACGTGCTAACGGTCACGAACCAAGAGGTATAAGACTTGATTCTGGTGACCTTGCATATTTATCAAAAAAAGCAAGGCAAATGTTAGATGATGCGGGTTATCCTAATGCAATAATTTGTGCGTCTGGTGACTTAGACGAAAAGTCAATATATTCATTAAAGCATCAAGGTGCAAAAATAAACTCGTGGGGTGTTGGTACGAGGCTTATAACAAGTGAAGATATGCCTGCGCTTGGTGGTGTTTATAAACTTTCAGCTATCATAGACAAAAATGGCAAGATTACGCCTAAAATTAAGGTTTCAAATAATACGTCAAAAATAACTAATCCCGGATTTAAAAATATTTGTCGTGTTTACGATAATAAAACCGGTAAAGCAGAGGCTGACTTTATTTGCTTAAGAAGTGAAAAGCCCGTAGATACTTCTAAACCGTTGATATTGACACACCCAACCGAAAGGTGGAAAAAGATTATCTTTACCGATTATACCGTTAAAACTTTGCAAATTGACATAATTAAAAATGGTAAATTAGTTTATGAATTACCTAAACTAAAACAAATAAAAGAATATGCAAAAAAGGAAATAGAAAGTTTTTGGGACGAATATAAACGTCTTGATAGCCCCCATTTATATAAGGTTGACCTTTCCGATGAACTTTTTGAATTAAAGAGAAGAATGCTTGTGGAATTGAGGGGCGAAAACGACTAAATTTATAGGATATTATTTTGGAACTTAAAAAAAGAAAGTACAAAAAAAGCCAAGTCGAAGACTTGATTCGTGCTGTAAAAGAAGAACTTATTAATGAAAACGAGTTGCTAAAACAAAAAATTTTGGAACTTAAAGAAGATAATAAAGTTCTTACAGCACAAGTTGAAGACTATAAAAATAAAGAGGCTTTAATAAATTCTTCTATTACAAGTGCTGAAGAAAAATCACGTGAAATAGAGAAGGTTGCAGTTGCAAAATATTCACTAGAAATAGAGAATATTAAGCTTTTTTGCGCCCGGTTTGAGGCTTATTTTGACTATCTTATAAAAAAATACCCATATTATCCAGAAACAAAAAAGGCCAAAGAAACTTATGATAAACTTTTAGCTATTGCTCAAAATGACGGAATGACAGATGCTGAAAAAATTAAAAAAGCACAACGTCTTTTTGGTAAGGGAAATACGGTTACTACTGCTGATGGAAATACTTTTGACCCTAAAGCAAAAATTAACGAATATATTGCAGCAACTGGCGATAACGGATTTAATTTAGATGAAGTATTAAATCCAGGAGAGTTGCGTTTGGAGGACTTATGCAAAGAGTTGGGTCTAACAGAAGAGTAATAAACGGCATAATTTTTGTGCTTTTAACTTTATTATTTATTGCAGTTGACCAATTTACTAAGTTTTATTTTAAGATGCTTAGTGAAGAAGGTAATTTAGGTGTAAAAACTGTAATAAATGACTTTTTTTACTTGACTTATTTAGAAAATCGTGGCGCTGCGTATGGGTTTTTAAGTGGTAAACCGTGGGCACAACAATTTTTTAAGGGGCTTACCGTCGTTGCGCTTATTCTTTTTATAATTGTATTTATTTACTCGTTAAAAAAAGGCTATAATTTTTTATCAGTTGGTATTGCTATGGTTATTGGCGGAACTGTTGGTAATTTTATAGATAGAATAATGTTTTCAGCCGTTTCGGACTTTTTGAACATTAGGGTTTTTGGTAAGGATATTTTTGGTGTTTTTAATCTTGCCGACGTATTTTTATGCGTAGGCGTGGCAATGTTTATTATTCATTGTTTGTTTTTAGATAAAAACGCACTGTTTAGAAAAAATGAAGATAGTAAAGATACAAGCAAAAAGTGATTGTATTGGCGTTAGAATAGACCAATATTTAACGTCAAATAACCAATTAGAACTTTCACGTTCAAGAATAAAAAAACTTGCAGACTCAGACTGTATTTTGTTAAATGGAACTGCAGTAAAAAGTAGTAAAACGATTAAAGAGGGCGACGTGATAGAAATACACCTGGAAGAGGAAGAAGTTTTAGATATAGTTCCCAAAGATATTCCACTTGATATTGTCTATCAAGACCAAGACGTTGCTGTTATAAATAAGCCTCAAGGAATGGTTGTTCACGCAGGGAGCGGAACTAAAGGGGATACTTTGGTTAACGCTTTAATGTATCATTTAGATAATCTTTCGGGAATAAACGGTGTAATTAGACCGGGGATTGTTCATAGAATAGATAAGAACACGTCTGGACTACTGGTTGTTGCTAAAAATGATTCGGCACACGTTTCACTTGCACGTCAAATTGAGAAAAAGACTTGTAAAAGAATTTATATCGCTTTACTCGAAGGAAATCTTAAATCCGATTCGGGCACTATTAGAACTTTTATTGACAGAGATAAAAAAGATAGAACTAAAATGGCAGTCGTAGATTTTGGCAGGGAAGCGGTAACCGATTATAAAGTATTAAAAAGATATCAAGGATATACGCTTTGTAAATTTTCATTACAAACCGGTAGGACCCATCAAATTAGGGTACACGCAAAACATATCGGGCACCCTGTCGTTGGGGACCCCGAGTATGGATATAAAACGCAAAAATTCAAATTAGACGGTCAGTTGTTGCACGCTTATAGATTAGAGTTTGTTCATCCAACGACGCAAGAAAAAATGTCTTTCACGTGCGATTTACCCAATTATTTTGAAAACTTATTAAATAAATTAAAAGAAATTAATTAAAAGGAGCAAATTATGAAAAGTAGAGAATCAAAGAGCGGTGCATTAGTTATTATGTCTTTCGTGGCATTTATAATTATCGCAGTATTAGAAATTATTTCAGGTTTAAGAGCATTAGGTGTTGATATTTTCGGTGCGACTATTATGAATTTACTAAACACCGTAAAGAACGTTTGTATAATATTCGTTATAGGTATTAACGCATATCGTTTTGTTGAAAATAAAACAAAGACTTGGAAAATTATTTATTTTGTAGCACTTGCAGTTTACATCGTTGCTACCGTATTTATGTGGATTTAATAAGAGGTAACAAGTGGCAAAACCTTTAGTTGCAATCGTCGGAAGACCAAACGTAGGTAAATCTACTTTTTTTAATAAAGTAGTCGGTAAAAAGATTTCTATAGTAGAAAACGTTCCTGGCGTAACTAGGGATAGACTTTATGCTGACACCGAATGGTGTGGGCATTATTTTACTTTGGTTGATACGGGTGGACTTGAATTAAAGTCAGAAGATTCTATGTGGCGTCATATTAAAAAGCAAGCTGAAATTGCTATAGAAACTGCTGACGTTATTATATTTTTTACCGACGTAAAAACAGGCTTAACCTCTTCAGATGACGACGTTGCAATGAAGTTAAGAAAATCTGGGAAACCTGTTATTTTAGCCGTAAACAAACTCGATAATTTCGACCCTGAAAAGTTATATGAATATTATAATTTGGGTTTGGGTGAACCTTTTGGAATTTCAGCTGAACACGGCACGGGTGTAGGGGACCTTTTAGACGAAGTTGTTTCTCATTTTGACGAGACTCAAAAAGACGATGATAAAAACTTCTTAAAAATAGCGGTTGTAGGTAAACCTAATGCGGGTAAATCAAGTTTGTGTAATAAACTTTTAGGTTTTGATAGAACTATCGTGTCGGACGTTGCTGGTACAACAAGGGACGCTATAGATACACCTTTTAGATATAAAAATAAAGATTTTTTACTTATTGATACTGCAGGTATAAGAAAGAAAAAAGCTGTAGAAGAAGATATTGAATACTACAGTGTACTTCGTGCACTCGGCGCTATTAGACGTGCCGACGTTTCGGTTATTATGATAGATGCCGAAGAGGGCATTACCGAGCAAGACGTTAAAATTTGCGGATACGTTCACGAGCAAGGCAAACCTTCTGTTGTGGTTATGAACAAGTGGGACCTTATCGAAAAGGATACTAATACCGTTAACAAGTTTGATGCAAAGGTAAAAGAGGACCTTAAATTTATGGACTATCTAAAAACCGTTTACGTATCGGCTAAAACCGGACAACGTACGGATAAAATTTTAGATATAGCCATGGAAGTTCATCAAAATGCTTGTAAGCGTATTCCTACAGGTCAACTTAACGATTTAATTTTTGATTGCGTAACTATGAACGAACCTCCGTCCGTCAATGGTAAAAAACTCAAAATTACGTTTGCAACGCAAGTTTCCGAAAACCCACCAACGTTTGCAATTTTTGTAAACGAATCAAGACTTATGCATTTTTCGTATAAAAGATATATAGAAAACAGTATAAGACGTGCTTATGATTTTTCAGGCACGCCTATAAAAATTGTTACGAGAGAAAAGGAAGAAGATGAATAATTGGATTTTAATAGGGATATTCGTTCTTCTTAGCTATTTGGTTGGTAGCATAAATTGGGCGATAATCATTTCTAAATTTCAAAAAAAAGACATTAGAACCATGGGAAGTGGGAATCCCGGTACTCTTAATATGAGTAGAAATTTAGGGCTTAAATGGGGTATTATTACCTTTTTACTTGACGTTCTAAAAGGCGCTGTTCCAACTTTGGTTGCTTTTATTGTTTTTTATAATAGAGGTGTATTTTTAAAAACCACTTTTGCTGTTTATGATATTGCCATTTATCTATGTGGACTTGGTGTGATTTTAGGACATATTTACCCTGTATTTTTAAAATTTAAGGGTGGAAAAGGTATTGCATCAACTATAGGCGTTTTCGTTGTTACGGAGTCGGTTCACGGAGGTGCTTGGTTTGTTGTTGCAGTTATGGCGATTGTTGCTGCTTTAGCTTTTATTTATTTTACGGAATTTGGTGCAATGGGTTCGTTTATAGCAATAACCCCTCCTGCAGTTAGTGGAAGCATGCGTCTTTATATAGATTATGCTAACGGAAATCTCACAACAATGCTTATTTATATGTTTGCTAATTTAGCGATATTCTTAATATGCTTTTTAACTTGGTATGCTCACAAAAAGAATATCAAAAGAATGCTTGCCGGTGAAGAACATCCAACCTCAATCAAACAAATGGTTATAAAACATAAATTGAAAAAAGCCGAGCAAAAACGCTTGGAAGAAAAAAATCAACAAAATATTTCATAATAAAAATAACCCTCTCATATATTACTTATGTAATAAACGGGAGGTTTTTTTATGGAAAAATACGACATATATAAAGACGTTGCGTCACGTACAGGCGGTGATATTTTTATAGGTGTAGTTGGACCTGTTAGAACGGGTAAATCTACCTTTATAACTAATTTTATGAATAATATGGTGTTACCGAATATAAGTAATAAATTAGATAAAAAAATTGCTACGTTAGAAATGCCACAATCTGCTGATGGTAAAACCGTAATGACGACGCAACCTAAATTTATTCCAAGCGAGGGTGTAAAAGTTCAATTTAAGAATAAAACGTCTGCAAACGTACGACTTGTTGATTGTGTAGGTTATATGGTAGAAGGTGCAACCGGTCATATGGAAGACGGTAAACCAAGGCTTGTTAATACGCCTTGGAACGACGAACCAATACCTTTTGAAAAATCAGCTGAAATTGGCACTAAAAAGGTTATTGAAGAATGTTCAACTATAGGTATAGTTATTACTACTGACGGAAGTTTTGGAGAAATTGAAAGAAAGAATTATTTGGAAGCCGAAGAAAGAGTTATAAATGAATTAAAATCTATAAATAAACCTTTTATTGTCGTTTTAAATTCGGCTACGCCAAATAATGATAAAACGTTAAAAATAGCAGAAGAGATTGAAGAAAAACATGGTGTAACCACGCTTTGTAAAGATATTTCAAAAATGGATTTTGAATGCATTAGCGAAATAATGGAACGTGTTTTAATGGAATTTCCTATGAACGGCTTTAACGTTAATTTGCCCGATTGGATGCGTGTTCTTCCTCAAGAAAATTCCATAATAAACGGGTTGATTTCCGAAATAAAACAAGCTTCAATTAATATTAAAAAAATGAAGGATTTTGCTGAACTTAATAAGGTACTTGAACAAGACGAAAATCTTGCAAATGTTTTGACTACGGATATAGATGCGGGAACGGGCTTTGCTGGGTATGACGTGTCACCTAAAGATGATTTGTATTTTAAGATACTATCTGAAGAATGTGGTGATGAGATTAGTGATCAGCGTGAACTTTTAAGTTATATTCGTTCCTTTTCTCAAAACAGGAAGGAATACTTTAAAATTAAATCGGCTTTAGAAGAAGCTGAAAATAGCGGATACGGTGTGGTTGTTCCAACTCTTGAAGAAATGAATTTATCTGAGCCCGAAATTTTCAAAAAGAACGGCAGATATGGTGTGAAATTAAAAGCTTTGGCGCCAAGTTTACATATTATGAAAGTTGACGTTTCAACTGAAGTTGCACCTATCGTTGGTACTGAAAAACAAAGTAAAGATTTAGTTGAATATTTATTAGACCAGGTTAAAGATAATCCGTCCGGCATATTAGAAGCAAACATATTTGGGAAGCCTTTAAGTTTATTGCTTAACGAAGGACTTTCAACAAAGATAAATTCTGTACCTAAGACAACGCAGGGGAAGGTTAGAAGGACTATGACAAGAATAGTCAATGAAAACCGTGGTGGACTTATTTGTATTTTATTATAATATTAGGGAGGTGATTTTTCACCTTCCTTTTTATTTTTAATTATTAAAATAATTAAACTATTGACAGTTTTATGTGCTAATGTTAAAATGAAACATATAAAATAAAAGGAAATGCGTACGATGAATTATTATTTAAAAAACAATAGGTTAGAGCTTGTAATTGATTCTTTTGGTGCTCAAATCACCTCTGTTAAATTGGACGGAATAGAAAAACTATGGCAAAATGATAACGGCAGTTGGGAAGGACATGCTCCATTGCTTTTTCCTGTATGTGGACACTGTAATATAGTGCTAAATGGTAAAAACTATAATACTCCCGCACACGGTTTTGCACTTAATAAAGAGTTTAACTTTCTAAATCAAACTGAAAATTCTATCTCGTTTTTTATAACTTCGGACGAATCTACGAAAGAAATTTATCCGTTTGATTTTAAGTACGTAATGACTTATAAAATTGAAGAAGAAAAATTAACGATTATTCATGAAGTTGAAAATCCTACCGACGATGATATTTACTTTGCTACCGGTGGTCATGAAACTTTTGCTTTCAAAAACAAACTCCAAAATTATGGTGTAGAATTTGAGGTTGAGGAGCAACCTATTTGGTATAAAGAGAAAGGTATTTACGTTTCACCGGCAAAAAAACCGTACAAGTTAAAAGAAGGTAAATGGTTGCGTTTTCCACATAGATACATTTCGGGTGAGCCTAGCTTGATTTTTGGTAATATTAAATCAAATAAGCTTTGGTTTAAAAACGTTAAGGGACAAGTTTTGGCAGAAGTTGGATTTGATGGTTTTGACAACGTTTTATTTTGGCGCTCTAGAAAGGCAAAAATGATTTGTATTGAACCATGGACCAATCTTCCTGACGGTTATGTCGATATGACGGAGGTTTCAAGTAAATACGGCTTTAGAAAAGTTGAGCCAAAAAAATCGCTAAAGATTGAAAGATATATTAAGTACTATAATGAAATTTAGACGTTGTATTAGGGTGTTCAATTAAATGTTAAGTTTTAAAAATTCGTTCGTTTACGTTGAAGATAAGGGAATTGTAAAAACCGATTTGTCTTTTAACGATAAAATAGTTTCCACTAATAAAGTTTTGGGTGATATTATTTGTTTGCCCGAGAATTGTACCGTTTTTCCTGGGTTTATTGATATGCATACCCACGGAATTGGTGGTTTTGATACTATGGACGGAACATTTGACGCTATAAATAACATTTCTAATTCTATGGTAAAAAACGGCGTTACTGCATTTTTACCAACCACGATGACTTGTTCGTTGGAACAAATAGAAAGGTCGCTTATTTCGATAAGAAAATTCGTTGAAGAAGATACACTAACTGGTGCAGAGGTTGTTGGTGTTCATTTAGAAGGGCCCTTTATTTCAAGTAAATTTAAGGGTGCTCAATTAGAAGAGTGTATTTTGCCACCAAATATTGACGTTTTTAATAAATTAAACGATATTTCAAACGGTTTAATTAAAATTGTAACTCTTGCACCTGAGGTTGACGGGGCTTTTGAATTTATAAAATATCTAAAAGAAAAGGGAGTAGTTGCCTCGGTTGGGCATTCTTCAGCAACTGCAGAACAAGTATTTAAGGCAATTGAATTAGGTGTTTCTTCATCAACTCATACCTACAATGCGCAAAGTCCTATTCATCATAGAGATATTGGTGTTGTTGGGGCGTCACTTATTTCAGATATTTACACCGAAATTATAGTTGATAATATACATCTTTCGGTACCTGCAATTAAATTATTGTTAAAATGTAAAAGTAAAGACAAGGTAATTTTGATTAGCGACTCTATGCGTGCATGCGGACTTAAAGACGGGGAGAGTGAACTTGGTGGGCAAAAAGTTATAATTAAAAACGGTGAGACAAGGCTTATCGACGGTACTCTTGCAGGTAGCGTGCTTAAACTTAACGTTGCAGTTAAAAACGCCGTTAATCTACTTGGTTTAAGTGTTGAAGATGCTATAGATATGGCTTCTAAAAATCCGGCACAGTCCTTAAATATTTATGATAAAAAGGGAAGCATAAGAGAGGGAAAAGACGCAGATTTTACTGTACTTGATAAAGATTTTAACGTTTATATGACTATTAGGTCGGGCAAGATTGTTTATAAAGCTTAAAAATATAATAATTTACATATAATAAGAACGGGTTAACTAATAACCCGTTTTTTATTATGAAGGTAAAATTTAAATTATTTTTAATACTTTTGTTATCTTTATTATTTATATTATTCGGCATCTTTTTGTCGTTTTTTATACTAAGAATGGCTTATCCGATAAAATACAAGGAAGAAGTGTTAAAGTATTCAAAAGAATATGATCTTGACCCTTTTTTAGTTTTTTCTGTGATTAGGGTTGAAAGTCATTTTGATAGTAATGCTAAAAGTTCTAAGGGTGCAAAAGGTTTAATGCAAATTATAGATTCGACGTCTTATTATATTGCAAATAATTTGGGTGTAAATGGCTTTAATATATTCAATCCTGAGACAAATATAATGTTTGGTTGCTATTATCTAAGATATTTAATAGATAAATTTAACGACGTTTCAACTGCGCTTTGCGCTTATAATGCAGGGGAGGGGAAGGTAAAAAACTGGCTTAAGGACAATAGTTATTCTTATAACGGCATAACGATAAATAATATTCCTTATAAAGAAACGAGGGAATACCTTATAAAGGTGAATAAAAATTTTAAAATTTATAAAAAATTTTACGGTGATTTCGTTGACAAATCTTAATAATTTGGTTAATATATAAAGGCTATGTGAGGGTGGCGGAATTGGCAGACGCGTACGTTTGAGGGGCGTATGGTTATCCGTGTGGGTTCAAGTCCCATCCTTCACACCAAAAAAACACGAGTGCAATTAAGTGCTCGTGTTTTTTAGTATTACGTGAAAACAGGAGGGGACTTGAACGGGTGGGAAGCGAAAGCCAAACAGTAGCCACCTACTGTTTGCCACCCCGGCGTGATAGCGAGCAAAAAGCCGTTAGGCTTGTAAAATTATATTTTAGAAAATTGTGCAAACAATTTTAGCGAAGCGGAGCAAGTCCCATCCTTCACACCAAAAAAACACGAGTGCAATTAAGTGCTCGTGTTTTTTAGTATTACGTGAAAACAGTAGGGGACTTGAACGGGTGGTAGTAAACATCAGAAGGTATTAGAAAAAATTTATCAACCATTGCGGAATATTCTGTACTTGGTACTAATTTAGGTATGCTTACCGATTCCAGAAGTTTTTCGTCTTACGTAAGATTTGATTTTTTTAGACGTATTTTGTGTGGCTATTTGGGTAATTTGGTCGATAATGGCGAATTTGATTTTATTTCAGCAGTAAGCCTTGCTAAAGACGTTTGTTACAATAACGTAAAGAATAAAATTACAAAGTAAAACATCAAATTTGTTGCAAATATTAAATTACTGTGTTATTATATTAGCAAAAATAACGGACTTGAAAAATAGTCCGTTTGTGGGGGTATGGCTCAGTTGGTAGAGCGCCTCGTTCGCAACGAGGAGGCCAGGGGTTCGACTCCCCTTATCTCCACCACGTCGAAGCACCGCCTTACGTCAATAGTTTGCTAACACAAACTACACGACAGATGGCGGGCTTCTCCTTTTTCCCAAAAATCTTTTGTTTTACAAAATATTTTCGGGAGACCCTAAATAATACATGGTGTCCTCGGTGCGTATTTCACGCCCAAGTCCACCACGTCGAAGCACCGCATTACGTCAGCAGTTTGCTACTGCAAACAGCAAGACAGACAGCGGGCTTCTTTTTTTGCACTTTTAAGCCAAATTTTACGTATTTTTTAGTATGCGTATAATTGAGTATAATAGAGTCAAAGTTTTAGAATACGCCAAAGTTTGGGCGTATAAAAGGAACCCTAATTATTATGATTTTAGTGCGATTGGTGGTGATTGTACTAATTTTGCTTCGCAATGTTTGTATGCGGGGTGTAATCAAATGAATTACGTAAAAACTTACGGGTGGTACTATATTAATGTGGATAATCGTTCGCCGTCTTTTACAAGTGTTAATTATTTTTATAATTTTTTAATTCAAAACGGAAAAGATAAAATTGGCAGTGGAATAGGTCCATTTGGTGGTGAGATTGATTTAGAACGAGCAAGAGTAGGTGATTTTATTCAACTTGGTAAAAATAATAAGGGATATTATCATACGTTAGTTGTAGTAGATACTTCTAATGAAGGAATTAAAACTGCTTCACATAGTTTCGACTCTTTTAATAGAAGTTTGTTTTCTTATAATTTTGATTTTTTAAGAGTTATTGGTATTGATGGAGTAAGAGTGCCCATTTAAAATATTTTGCTTGCAAAAATTAGTAAAAAGTGTTAATATAAACGTATGAAAATTTTTGCAATAAGCGATTTACATATATCTACTAATACCAATAAGCCAATGGACGTTTTTGGTGGGGATTGGGTAGATTATATTCCTAAAATATTTGCCGATTGGGAAGCTAAAGTTGGTGACGACGACCTTGTTTTGATTGGTGGTGATATAAGTTGGGCTATGGATATTAAAGATGCTGAAAAAGATATTCAAACGCTTTCTCACTTAAAGGGTAAAAAAATTTTTATAAAAGGCAATCACGATTATTGGTGGAGTGGAATAAATAAAGTTAGGGATATTTTGCCTAATGATTGCTTTGCTCTCCAAAATGACAGTATTAGATTTGATGGCGTTGTTGTTTGTGGTTCAAGACTTTGGGCTGTGCCAGGCTCCCCAAATTTTTCAGAACAAGACCAAAAACTATATAACAGGGAAAGAGAACGTTTGATTTTATCACTTAAAAATGCAAAAAAAATCATGCGTGAGGGTGATAAACTTATTGCACTCATTCATTTCCCACCTTTTAACGTTCATAGGGAGGATAACGATTATACTAAACTTTTTGAAGAATATGGTGTTAATACCGTAGTTTATGGCCATTTACACGGTAAATCTGTTAGGGCAGACTTAATAGTCAAAAAGAATGGAATAACTTATTATTTAACTTCTTGCGACCAAGTAAAAAATCAATTAATTGAAATAAAATTTTAATCAACCGCCTTTTACGGCGGTTTTTTTGTGTCATTTATTTCCAATTATTGCATATATTGAAATAGAAAGCCGAAAGGAGGATTAAATGTCGTTTTTTTGTAATTTTCAATCTGACAAATGCCCCGGAAGCATTAACGGAAACCCAATAAATGGTTTATGTGAAAAAGTTTGTATAGAGGCGAAAAAAGTTTTCGACGCATGTATGCAACAAAGCCAACTAACAAATATTATTTTGCCTATAACAAATCTCACGCCGAGTAATCCTACATATCCGCTAACCTTTATAAGTGCAAAAAGTACGGTGTCTAAGGGGGTTATATCAAATTTATTGATAGAACCGCTTGCAGAACGTCCACACGCATCAAGGGTTAAGGCTGATATAACTATACCCGTTTCTGTTGCATATACCGACTTTAACGGAGTAGAGGGTGTTGCCACTTCGTCTATTACCGTAACTAAAGACGTAATATTAAACACACCCAATGCATCGATAATGCCTTACGACGTCGAGGCTTTAGTTTCGCTTGTATCGACACAAGGTTCGTACACGGGTGAAAATCAATTTACCATAGATGCTTGTGTTTCTATTGTCTTGAAAATAGTTATGGAAGTAGAATTGCTTATTCCGTCTTACGGATACGCATGCATACCGCCTTGTCAAGAATACACGCAAGAAGTATGTGCAGGGTTTTTTGAACTACCGATGTATCCCGAATAAAAGAATAACGACGTGGTATAAAGCGCAGAAAATTTCTGCGCTTTTTTACTTTTTGGTTTTATTTGCTTGATATGAAAAATCGTTTGTGATAAAATATTTTCAATAAGTTTTTTAAGGAGTTTTTTATATGTCAAACGTGCAAAATGAAAATTTATGTCCAAGCAAATTCAAAACTTACCTTAAAACCCTACCTAAAAGGTTTTTTATAACTGCCTTTTCTGGTATGGCGCAAGGCTTGTTTGTAACCCTTATTGCTGGTACTATTTTAGCGCAAATCGCAGGGTGGATAGGCGATAATTATATTGGGAATACCTTACTTGCTATTGCAAATATTGCAAAATCACTCATGGGTGCAGGAATTGGTGTGGGTATTGCCCATGCTTTATGTAAAAATAAGTTATTAGTTTTTTCTGCGGCAGTTGCTGGTATGATAGGTGCTTTTGCAGATAAACTTATGCCTGGTGCAAGTGGTTTTGTATCAATTACTTTTGGTGCACCAGGTAATCCTATTGGTGCTTACGTTGTAACCATGCTTGTTGTTGAATTGGTTTCGTTATACGTAGGTAAAACCAAGTTAGATATTATTTTAGTACCTTTAGGTACTATGTTTATAGCATTTGCTGGTATTTTTGTATCCTTCCCGTTTATATGGCTTGTAAATCAATTGGGTGTTTTAATTGCGATTGCAACTAAAATTACTCCTTTCTTTATGGGTATAATTATTGCAGTTATTATGGGTATAGTTTTAACAATGCCAACTTCATCGGCTGCTATTTGGATTGCTGTTGCTTCGCCCGTTATTACAGGTTTTGCAAATGGAACCATAACTGCTGATAATTATAATGCAATACTATTGGCAGGTGGTGCAGCAACCGTTGGTTGCGCTTGTCACATGGTTGGTTTTGCAGTTGCGTCCTATCGTGAAAATGGTTTTGGTGGTTTAATTGCACAAGGGCTTGGAACGAGTATGTTGCAAATTCCAAACATTATGAAAAAGTTTTCAATTATGCTACCTATGATAATTTCAAGTGCTATATTAGGACCTATTTCAACTTGTGTATTTAAGTTGAAATGTGGTGCGAGTGGTGGCGGTATGGGAACAAGCGGTCTTGTTGGCGTGTTTGATTTGTTTGCTTATACCGAAATTACTTTTGCAAGTGTTTTAGGTATTTTATTACTAATGATTGTTCTTCCTGCAATTCTTAATATTTTAATTTCAGAATTTATGAGAAAGAAGGGTTTGATAAAATTTGGTGATATGAAATTACCCGATTAGTTTTAATTTTTTTGAAAGGACGACTATATAGTCGTCCTTTTTTATACTATTTTGCTTTTAAATAGCATAGATTATAAAAAAAGGAGGAATAATCTATGCAAAACGTTGAAAATAATAGCCATGTAATAAATTTAGAATCAAGAAAAAAATTAAACGTTACGGGTGTCAGTTCGGTTGATGGGTTTTCTGAACAATGCTTAAAGCTTTCAGTTTTAGAGGGTAGAGTTATAATTTTAGGAAGTAATATTAAAATTACAGCGTTTAATAAGGCTAACGGAAACTTGTCTGCTGATGGCACTTTTAACGAAATCAAGTATCTAAATAAAAAAGAAAATTTATTAAAAAAGGTGTTTAAGTAGTGTTTGAAAGTTCTAATCAAATTTACGTTACTTTAACGTGTTTTTCTTTAGGGGTAATATTCGGCTTGATTTATTTAATAGTCATAGCAATAAAACAACGTTTTACCGATTCTATAATTAAAATTTTAATCGACGTTTTTTTCTTTGTTTTATTAGTGATTTTTTACTTTGTAATATCATATAATTTAAAATTTCCTTCAATTAGAGTTTATATGCCAACGTCGGTACTTTTGGGTGTGTTTTGTTCCATAAAAAGTTTTAATTTAATACTTGCAAAAATATGTAAAAAGTTGTATAATAAAATGAAAGTAAAACCAAGGAAAAAGGTATGAACGAAGAAAGTTTTAAAAGAAAAGTTATAGCCCTAACGGTAGGTGCTGTGCTTTTAGTATTTATTCTTGTTTCCGTATTATTTTATCAACTAATCTCTATTAGTAGTGAAAGAAAAAAACAAAGGGAACTTGATGCTAAAATAATAGAATATAATCAAATGAAAGAAGATGCCGATAAAGAGCTTGAAGCGTATGACTCTTATTGGTGGATAGTTCAACGTGCACGTGAATTGGGATACGGGTTTGATGGTGAAAAACTTTACAAGTAAAACGGCTGTTATTGATATTGGCTCCAATTCCGTAAGGCTTGCTTTTATTGATAATGGTGTAACCATATCAAAACGTGTGGAAACTACCAAACTTACTAAAAATATGTCTTCCGATAAAATGCTTGACAAGGATTCTATAATTCGTACTGTAAATGCTGTAAGTTCATTTTACAATTTAGCTATTGATGATGGGTATGAAGTTTTAGCGTTTGGTACGGCTGGGCTTAGATTGGCAAAAAACTCGGACGATTTTATGCTTTGCTTAAGTGAACTTTGCGACCTAAACGTAGAAATTATCTCTGGAGAGGAAGAGGCTTATTATGGTGCAATTGGTGCTTTGGAAGGAAACGACGGTGCTGTTATAGACGTTGGTGGCGCAAGTACGGAACTTACGGTTTTTAGAAATGGTAAAATAGTTTTTTCTAAAAGCGTAAACGTTGGTGCCGTTACCTTGACTGATACTTTTGGCTCAGATATAGATGGTGCAAAAGAATATCTTAAAACTATTTTTTTAGCTTTTGATGACGTTGAGGGAAAAGATTTTAGGGGTATAGGTGGCACTGCAACGTCAATTGCAGGTATTTTTTTAGAACTTAATCCTTACGACCCTACAAAAACCCATGGGTTAAAGATTAGTGTGGATTATTTGAACGATTTAGTTAATAAATTGTATTCAATGTCCTTAGAAGAAAGAAAAAATATCGTTGGATTGCAACCTGCAAGGGCAGACATAATACCGTGTGGTGTTTTAATTTTAACCGAACTTCTTATAAAACTTAATGCGAAAAGTTTTACTGTTAGTGAAAAAGATAATATAGAAGGTTACTTTGCGATTAAAGGGAGAAAAAAATGGATAGAAAAAAGACTATAAGAAATAATATAATAGTCATAGCGATTGTTGCGACCTTGGTTTTTTTCGTTGCGTTTGTAAATGATACGTATCATGGAACTTCAAAGATTTATATGACTATTCTTTTTTACTTTATTGGGGCTATAGTTTGGGGTCTTATAAATGCGTTGATTCATGAATTAGGCCACGTTATTGCTGGTAATAAGAATAATTTTTTAATTACTTGCGTTACAGTGTGGTTTTTTAAATGGGTTAAACTTGGGAAAAAATTTAGGTTTCATTTTACCACAATGAAAGAACAAGCAGGTTTCACTGAAAGTGTTCCGATGTCTACTGACAACTTAGATAAGCGTGTTAAAAAGATGGCTTTTGGTGGTATATTGGCTTCCGGCATATTAACTCTTTTAAGTTTTGTTCCTTTATTTCTTTGTGGATTTGTTCCTTATTGGTTGTATTCCATTTTAGCAATTGCTCTTCCAATTTCGGGTTTTTACTTTTTTGGTAACGTTATTCCTACCATTTCGGAAGGCGTTAGAAATGACGGTGCTATGATAATGGGTATTAATAAAGGTGATGACGACGTAAAGGTTATGTTGTCTTTACTTAAAATCAATGCCGAGCTATATTCTTGCAAAACCTATGCGGAAATAGATAAAGATTTATATTTTGATTTGCCACAACTTCCCGAGGATTCGCCATATTTTATTTCTCTTTTATTTGCAAGATATAATTATTTTGTTGAAATAGAGGATTTTGAAAACGCTAAAAAGGTCAATGAAAGGCTTGTAGGTCTTGCAGACGATTTACCTAACGAGACTGCGTGTTATTGCAAAATAAACAGCCTTTACGAGGCTTGTACCTATAATTTTGACGAAGAAAAGGCTGACGATTATATGTATGAGGTTGAAAGTATATTAAATTCAAGTATGTCGCCAACTTTTTTAAGAGTAAAACTTGCTTACGTTTTATATGTTTCTAAAGACGTTGCCTTGGCTAAAGATTTTTATAACAAATGTATTTCAGTTTGTAAAAAGTTTAACATTTCAGGACTTGCTAATTTTGAATTAAAACTTTTAGAAAGAATGAGTTCAGATATCTAATAATTTATAAAAAACAAAAACCACGATTTCAGTCGTGGTTTTTTTAACCTAAAAATTCTAAATCGGAATAGCAGTTAGGACAAATATTTTTTGTTTTGGTAGCGCACTCTTCGCAAGTTTTATAACCACAATTTCTGCAACCCTTTAGTTTGCCCATTTTAATTCTTGAATTGCAATTTGTACATTTATTGATTACGTCTTTCATGAAAATATTATGTGTAAAGTAATAATTTTTTAGTCAATTTTTATTAACATTTAGTTATGACTGTTTGTTTATTGCCTTAAAACTATTTATAGTTTTAAATATAAAAAAATACTTGTAAAATTTTTTAATTTGTGGTATAATTTTTATACACGAAAATAAAAAAATTTATGGTGAGTCAAATGGAAGAAAATAGCAAGATTCAATCTTACGGCGAAGACCAAATTCAAGTGCTTGAAGGTCTTGACCCTGTTAGAAAAAGACCGGGTATGTATATCGGTTCAACCGATGAAAGAGGGCTTCATCACCTTATACAAGAAATCGTTGATAACTCTATAGACGAAGCGAATAACGGCTTTTGTAAAAATATAAGCGTTATTATAAATTCCGATGGTTCTTGTACGGTTAAAGACGATGGTCGTGGTATTCCTACTGGTATCCATGCAACCGAAGGTGTTTCGGCAGTTCAAGTTGTTTTAACCAAACTTCACGCCGGCGGTAAATTTGGCGGTGGTGGTTATAAGATTTCAGGTGGACTACACGGTGTAGGTATTTCAGTTGTTAATGCTTTATCGGAGTGGTTAGAAGTAGAAGTGTTCCAAAAAGGTAGCCATTTTAAGCAAACTTATAACCGTGGAATTCCACAAGCACCGTTAAAGATAATTGGCGAAGCTGATTTCACTGGTACTTGGGTAACCTTTATGCCTGATGACGAAATTTTTGAAACCACTGACTTTGATTACGATAAAGTTAAGTCAAGGCTTCGTGAACTTGCTTATCTTAATAAAGGTCTTTCTATTACAATTGAAGATAGACGTGCTGGTCGTGAAAAGAAAGATAACTTCTTTTATGAAGGTGGTATAGCAAGTTTTGTAAAAGATTTAACAAAAAATAAAACTCCTATATTTGAGGAGCCTGTTTATTTTGACGTTTTTTATGGTGATACTGAAGTAGAAGTTGCTCTTCAATATACCGATACTTATACTGAAGATATTCATCCGTTTGCAAACAATATTCACACGACTGAAGGTGGTACTCATTTAGACGGTTTTAAGGCGTCGCTAACTAAAATAGTAAATGATTTTGGCAAAAAGCTTAACGTACTTAAAGGTGACGATAAATTATCCCCAGAAGACGTAAGAGAAGGTGTTGTTGCAGTATTATCTGTTAAGTTGTCCGAACCACAGTTTGAAGGTCAAACCAAAACCAAGTTAGGTAACTCCGAAATGCGTGGTTTCGTCACAAAGGCAATGAGTGAATATTTAGGCACTTTTTTTGAAGAGAACCCTGACAAAGCAAAAGAAATTCTTCTTAAATGCTTGACTGCACAAAAGGCTAGAGAGGCAGCAAGACTTGCAAGAGAAAATACAAGAAGAAAGGGTGCTCTTGAATCTACTACGCTTCCGGGTAAACTTGCCGACTGTTCTGATAAAAATCCGGCTTTTTGTGAAATATTCCTTGTAGAAGGTGATTCTGCAGGTGGTAGTGCAAAGACGGCAAGAGATAGGCGTTTCCAAGCAATTTTGCCACTTCGTGGTAAAATCTTAAACGTTGAAAAGGCAAGAATTAACAGAATATTAGAAAATGAAGAAATAAAAGCAATGATTACCGCATTCGGTGGTGGCATGCAAGATGATTTTGACGTATCAAAGCTTCGTTATGATAGAATTATTTGTATGACCGACGCAGACGTTGACGGTAGCCATATTAGAATTCTTTTATTAACCTTCTTCTTTAGGTTTATGAGACCGCTTATTGAACAAGGTCACGTATATATTGCTCAACCACCGTTATATAAAGCAACTAAGGGTAAAGAAGAGCATTATTTCTATTCTGACCAAGAGTTAAGTGATTATCTTGCAGTAGCTGGTAAGTGTGAAATTCAACGTTACAAAGGTCTTGGTGAAATGGACCCTGACCAACTTTGGGATACTACTATGAATCCCGAGACGAGAACCATGCTTAAAGTTACCATGCAAGACGCTGTTGAAGCAGATGAAACCTTTAATAAACTTATGGGTGACCAACCAGATTTAAGAAGACAGTTTATTGAAGAAAATGCAAAACTTGTAACTAATCTTGATATATAGTTACTTTTAGGAGAAGATTATGGCTAAAAGAGAAAATCCTGCCGAACTTACAACGGCGTTTAAGGAAATACTTGATAAAACCAAACTTATAAATATAGAAGTTAATAACGAAGTAAAAAAATCGTTTATAGCTTATGCTATGGCTGTTAACGTTTCCCGTGCGATTCCAGACGTGCGTGATGGATTAAAGCCTGTTCATCGTAGAATTTTATATGCAATGCACGATATGGGTTTAACTCACGAAAAACCATTTAAGAAATGCGCTAAAATCGTCGGTGAAGTTTTAGGTAAATATCACCCACACGGCGATAGTTCGGTTTACGATGCGTTAGTTCGTTTAGCACAAGACTTTTCAATTAACTGTCCTTTAGTTGACGGTCACGGTAACTTTGGCTCGGTTGACGGAGATAAGGCTGCTGCGTATAGATACACTGAAGCAAGACTTTCTAAACTTGCAGACGAAATGCTTCGTGAAATTGATAAAGATACCGTTGATTTCTATCCTAACTTCGACGATACTGAAATGCAACCGGCAGTTCTTCCTTCAAGAATACCAAATATTTTGGTTAATGGTTCAGACGGTATTGCTGTTGGTATGGCAACTAATATTCCACCACATAATCTTGGCGAATGTTTAGACGGCTGTATTGCTTTAATTGATAATCCCGATATTTCGGTTGAAGAACTTATGGAATTCATTCCTGCGCCTGATTATCCAACCGGTGGTGTTTTAATGGGCCGTGGTGGTATTAAGCAAGCTTATTTGACAGGTAAGGGTGGCTTCGTATTACGTGCTAAAACTGAAATAGAACAATATTCGGGTGATAGGGAAAGAATAGTTGTAACCGAACTTCCATACCAAGTTAATAAAGAAGAACTTGTAAAAACTATTGCATCAATGGTAAACGATAAGCGTATTGAGGGTATTTCTAACCTTCGTGACGAATCTGACCGTCATGGTATGCGTGTTGTTATAGAACTTAAACGTGATGCAAACGCACAAGTTGTATTAAATACTTTATTTAAACACACTAATTTGCAAGTTAAAGACGGTATTATTTTACTAGCACTTGTTGATGGTGAACCAAAAGTTCTTAATATTAAAGAAATTTTAGAACACTACATTGCTCATCAAAAGGAAGTTATTATTAGAAGAACGAGATATGAACTTTCTAAAGCGAAGGAAAGAGAGCATCTTTTAGAAGGTTTGGTTATTGCACTTAATAATATCGATAGGGTTATAGAAATAATCAAAGCTTCGTCTAATAAAGAAACCGCAATGAACGGTTTAATGACCGAGTTTGAACTTTCCGATAAACAAGCCAATGCTATTTTGGAAATGAGATTACAACGTCTTACTGCAATGGAAGTTGAAAAGATAAAAGACGAACTTTTAGCGCTTGAAAGATATATTGCCGACCTTAATGATATTCTTGCTAACGAACAACGTGTTAAAGATATTATTAAGTCTGACATGACTGTTATTAAAGAAAAATATTCATCCGAAAGAAAGACTGAAATTTCTTATGATTTTGGTAATATTGAGGACGAGGATTTAATTCCAGTTGAAGATTTAGTTATTAGTATGACTCACGCAGGTTACGTAAAGCGTATATCTCTTTCTGAATATAAATCACAACATCGTGGTGGAAAGGGTGTAATAGGTCATAGACCTAAAGAAGAAGACTTTGTAACCGATATGTTCGTTGCTTCAACGCACGACGATATATTGTTCTTTACAAACAAAGGTAAAGTTTATAGTGAAAGGGGTTATAGAATTCCTGAGGGTAGTAGAATTGCAAGAGGTTCGGCGTTTATTAACGTAATTCAAATAGAAAAGGGTGAAAAAGTTTGCGCAATGATGCCTTTAAAGAAAGACGCTGAAGGTTATATTGTAATGGCTACCAAATCTGGTCTTATTAAAAAGACGGCTCTTTCTGAATTTGACAGTATTAGAAAAGTTGGTAAAATTGCTATCAAACTTTTAGAAAACGACGAACTTATTTCAGTAGGTATTACCAATGGTAATGACGAAATTATTATGGCTACACACGAAGGTAAGTGTATAAGATTCTCTGAAAAAGACGTTAGACCTATGGGTCGTGATACTCAAGGTGTTAAGAGTATGGACGTTTCTAAAGATGATTATCTTGTCGATATGTCTGTAGTTAAACCTAATTGTGAAGTTATTACTATGACTGAAAATGGATATGGTAAACGTTCTTCACTTGAAGATTATAGGTTGCAAAATCGTGCTGGTAAAGGTGTAAAAGCCGGTGTGTTTAACGAAAAAACAGGTAAACTTGTAAGTCTTAAGTTGGTTTCTTCCGACGAGGATATAATGATAATTAGTGTAAGTGGCACTATAATCAGAGTTAAAGCCTCTGATATTAGTGAAATTGGTAGAAATACACAAGGTGTAAGAATTATGAGGATAAATGATTCTACCGTAAGTAGTATTGCTATTACGCCTAAGCAAGATGAAACTGAAGAGAATGATACAACTGTAGAGTCAAACTCTTCAAATGAAACTACCGTAGAGTAAAAATATAGCAATAAAAAACCTTCTATGAATTTACATAGAAGGTTTTTTTATTGAGTGATTTCGATTTTTGTGACGTATAAATCTTTTTTGTTTACCTTAAATTTTACGTTTATATTTTTATAAGCCATACCATATTCACTATCATCGTCTTTATAGCCTGGACGTGGGTCTTCGCTTAAACAACCTATTATAACTAACAAATCTTCATTATTTAGGTCTTTTTTTAATTCTTCAGGGAAGTTTACGTTTAGTTTATAATCTGTAAATTCTTCCGAATAACCACCTATAGCGTTCTCATGGCAATCTGAAGACGGAATATAAGGTTTTATATCGTATATGGGGGTGCCGTCTAATAAGTCTGCACCTCCAACCATTAGCGTGTCTCCAAATTTTTCATCGTAAATTACGTCGATAAGTTTTACTGAAGAAAGACCTAATCCGTTAGGTCTAAAAGGGGACCTACTTGCAAACACGCCAACTTTTTTATTTCCTCCAAGTCTTGGTGGTCTAACAGTTGGGGTAAATGATTTGTATTCGTTTTTAGAAAAATCAAAAATCAACCACAAATATGAAAAATTTTTAATTTCTCTTAATGCGTCACTATTTCTATATTCCGGATAAAATATTATTTTAGATTTTAATTCTTGCACACGACCGCTTTGCCTTGGTATTCCAAACTTTTCTTTAAACCCGTTAGAAATATATGCGATTGGTTTAATTATCTTCTCTTTCATAAAGGTTAATGTACTTTTCACCAAATAGGGCGGTTAAAATTACGTGAACGTAAACACGTGCTAAAAAATCGTTAGGGTGATTTACGTTGTTTCCAGTCATGTCGCAGTATCTTTTTGTTCTTAATATTTCTTCGTGTACGCTTGTGATAGGTGCGTATGCTAAACCATATTTATCGCTAAGCGCTTTTAGTCCTTTTTCGTATAAATATTGATTTCCATAAACTGCTTTAACTAATTTATTGGGTAACATTGGAGCAATAAGCATAATTTCTATATCAGGATTATCCTTTTGTAAAGGACTAACTATTTGATGAATTTTATCAGCGTATTCTCTTTCGGTTAGGTTAGCATTATTCATGCCAAAAGCAATAAATACAAGGTCGGGTTTATAAGCAATAGCACGTTCATTTACGTTGTTAATTCCCCATTCGGTAGAAACTCCACCAACAGCAGTATTGATGTAATTTATATCACAGTCAAATCTTTGTTTAATGTAGGAAGTAATCATTTCGGGATAGGTTTCGGCAAATGGTTTTACACGTATAAAATTACTTGAATTAGCACCAACAGTTATACTGTCGCCATAAAAAAGAACGTTGATTTTTTGTTTTTCCTTAAATTTTGTTATAGATTTAGAAAAATTTTTACTAAAATCAATAATAGTTGTTTTTAATGGATTTTTTTCTGCTATATAAGTTATAGCAATTTGTTTTTTTGTAAAAGTATCGCCTTCACCAAAAAATATGTATGGTACGTTTTCTTTTGTACATACAAAACTATATCCCGGAATTTCTTTTTTTAGATAAAATTCAGACTTTTTAAAATAGGGGATAGTAGTATTTTTTGTTAGACTAATTTTACCATTTTTAATTATATAATCTTTTCCTTCAATGTATTCGATTTCTAAATCATAAGAACGTACTGAAATTATTTGTTTTGGTTTATATAAAAGTGGCGTAGAGTCCGTTTTGGATATAAACATAACCGTTTCGTTATAGACGACGTCAGTTTTCCAAAAAGGAATAGTGTACGTTTTTAAATTGTATTTAGTAAAGTCGTGTATTTGCATTTTATTTTCCTTTTAAATAATTTTACTAAATATATTTAGTAAAGTCAATACGTGCATTCGTAAATTTTTGTTCTATATATAAAAGACGTCCGAACTTAAGTTTAATCTGTGTTATTTCAACCAAAAAAAGAAGCGGTAAAAACCACTTCTTTTTTTGGCGGAGACGAAGAGATACTCCTCCGCAATAAATGCTACGGAGGACTTGTCCGTTATATTTGTCCGTCATGTGACGTCCGAACTATAGTTTAATCTGTGTTATCACTACAAAAAAAGAAAGCGACAAAAATCACTTTCTTTTTTTGGCGGAGACGAAGAGATTCGAACTCTTGTGCCTGTTACCAGACAACCGCATTTCGAGTGCGGCTCGTTATGACCACTTCGATACGTCTCCATAGATATTAAATAAAAAATGAATAGAAACTATCGAAATGCGGTGCCCGCAAACACATCTCCGCTAACGCTACGATGGCAAAGCCGAGTGCGAAGCGTTTTTGACCACTTCGATACGTCTCCATAGATATTAAATAATCAAAACAATAGTATTATACACAAAAAAATTATATTTAGCAAACAAAAACAATATGTTTTTTTAATAAAGAAAATATTGTTATTGACAAGTTGTTGTTAAATAATGTATAATGTACAAAACAATAAATAGAGGAATATTATGTTACCAAATCCAATACTTTCATTTACTTTGTTTGGAAAAAATTTTCAAGTTTACATGTATGGTCTTTGTATTGCAGTAGGTTTACTTGCGTGCTTTATAGTTTTATTTACTTATACAAAAAAGAGAAAAATGCCTTATGAGGTTTTAGAATTCATTTTCTTTACAGCGATATTTGCAATAGCAATCGGCTTTTTATTTGCTAAGCTTTATCAAGCGATTTATAACTGGATAGAAGACGGTTCTTTTGATTTTATGAATGCGGGAATTACCGTTATGGGTGGTCTTATTGGTGGTGCTCTAACATTTTTATTGATTTATTTTGGCATAGGTCATTACGTATTTAATAAAGGAAAGAAAAAGAATCTTCACATAAAGCATTTTAATACTATATTTTCAGTTGCACCTATTTGTATTACGATAGCACATGCATTTGGCAGAATTGGTTGTTTGATGGCAGGCTGTTGTTACGGAAGAGAGGTTGATTCTGGTTTTAGAATTTATAATGCTGGTGCGTATAGAATTCCTGCACAATTATATGAAGCTATCTTTTTGTTTGCACTTTTTGCAATATTGTCTGTATTATACTTTAAAAGATATAATTTTATAATGCATTTATATTTAGTTGCATATGCGATTTGGAGATTCATCATAGAAATTTTCCGTGACGACCCAAGAGGTGCTACGGTTTTAGGTTTAGAACCATCACAATGGCAATCTATAGTGTTTATTGCATTAGGCATTATTCTTACCGTATTTTACTATATTAGAAAATTACCTTTCCGTTTACCTGAAACTACAAATGAAGAAGAATGATTAAAATAAAAAACGGCTGATTAGCCGTTTTTTTATTTTAAATTTAATCAAAAACCTCGTTAAAAAGTTCCAATTTAGATATTTTTAGCACACTTCGGATAATTCCAGCACCTCTTTTAGGTAATATTCGTGTTAAGAGTGACATGGATCTACCATCAAAACCCATAACGATACGTCTTTTTTTCTTGGATATTCCTTTAACAATTTTTTTGCTCGCTTTTTCTACTGGCATCATGAGTTTTGAAATTAGTTTATTATTTTTATCCGTAACAGACATTCTATGTAAAATATTAGTTCTAATAAAACCGGGGTAAATTCCGGCAAAATATATTTGGCCTTTATAATCTTGTTGCAAAGACTCTGTTAATCCACGCACGGCGAATTTGGTTGCGCAGTACATACTTTCGCCAACCACGGCGCAAAGTCCTGCTGCACTTGATACGTTAGCAATGGTAGGGGTTTTAGATTTTTTTATCAATGGAAGCATTATTTTAATAGAATTTATGTAAGAAATAAAGTTTGTATTTATAATTTCTTCAATTTCTTGGTCGGAAATTTTTTCAAACTTAGTAAAAGGCAACATAAAACCTGCGTTGTTTATTAAAACGTCAGGTATAACACTATCATTTTCTAATTCTTTTTTAAAGTTTAGCCAATTTTCTTTGATAGAAACGTCAAATATTTTATAAGTGAAATTAGATTTTTTTTCACCTAAAGTTTCTATTGCTTTTTTTATTTTATCTTCATTTCTTGCAATGCCTATAATTTTGCAGTCAAATTTTTCAATTAAAAGTTTTGCTACGTTAAAGCCTATTCCACCAGACGCACCCGATATGACTACAGTTTTGTTTTTTAACCATTTTTTGCTCATAATAATCTCCTAAAAATATTTTATCATTTTATATAAATTTTTTCAATATTTAAGCCTAAAAAAGTTAATGTAAATTACGTAACTTCTTGAAATAGTATGCTTTTTATGTTATAATATTATTATGGAAAATATTCGAGAAATTTTATCACAATTAAATGAAGAACAATATAAACCCGTTGTTGATATTGATGGCGCAGTTTTAGTTATTGCTGGTGCTGGCAGTGGAAAAACCAGAGTTTTAACTAGTAGAATAGCATACTTATTAGGCGAAAAAAATGTTTCGCCTTATAACGTTATGGCAATAACATTTACTAATAAGGCTGCAAACGAGATGAAAAGCCGTTTAGCCAAAATGGTTGGTAACATTAGTGGCCTTTGGGTTTCTACAATTCATAGTATGTGTGTTCGTATTTTAAGAAGTGATATTGAATATTTAGGGTTTGATAAAAACTTCACTATATACGACGAAACTGATAAAGAAAAAGTATTAAAACGTGTAATTGATGAGCTTAATTATGAACGTGATAAATATTTTAAGCTTGCTTTGTCTCATATTTCTACAGCTAAAAACGAGTGCTTGTCACCAGAAGAATATAGGACAGAACGCTCGGATTTGCGTTTTATTGATGAAATTTGTAATATTTATTCGGCTTATGATGCTCAACTTTCAAGAAATAATGCTCTTGATTTTGACGATTTACTATTTAAAACCTTTCAACTTTTCTTAAAATTTCCCGAAGTTGCAGATAAGTATGCGAATAACTTTAAATATATTCACGTTGATGAGTTTCAAGATACCAATAAGGTTCAATTTTGGATAATAAATAGATTAGCAAGCGTTCATAAAAACATTTTTGTCGTTGGTGATGATGACCAAAGTATTTATGGCTGGCGTGGTGCTAAAATCGAAAATATTTTACATTTTGATAAGATATATCCTGGTGCAAAAATCTATAAGTTAGAAAGAAATTATCGTTCTACAAAAAAGATAATAGAGCTTGCAAACTGTATTATAAAAAATAATCAAGGTAGGCGTGAAAAGGAACTTTGGACAAATAATTCAGAAGGTGTTAGAATAGAGTCCTTTATTGGTGATGATGAAAATTCTGAGGCGTCTTACGTTGCAATGCAAATAAAGGCATTGATGGATAGAAATAGTAATCTTTCTTATGGTGATTTTGCCGTATTTATGCGTCTAAATGCAATTTCTCGTGCTTTTGAACAAGAGTTTAGTAAATATGCAATTCCATATAAAGTTTTTGGTGGTTTTAGGTTTTACGAACGTAAAGAAATTAAGGACGTAATGTCATATTTAAAAGTGGTAAACAATCGCTTTGACGACGAGTCTTTTTTAAGGGCGGTTAGTGTACCTAAACGTGGAATAGGTGAAAAAACTTTAACGGAAGTAAAGGAATTTGCTTCTGCAAACGGATATTGTATAATGGATGCTATAAATCGTTTGGACGAGACTACAATATCTTCGGGTGCGAAATTAAAACTTAAAAATTTCAAGGATTTGATATTGTCTTTCTTAGAATTTTCTAAGACTAATAGTATTAGTGATTTAATAAAGCACGTTTTAGATACTACTTGTTTTTTAGATATGTTTGCCGAAAAGAATGACGAAAATCAAGAAAGAGTTATGAATATAAGCGAACTTGTGAACTCTGCAGAACTTTATGAAAAAGATAATGGTGAAAGTGCAAGTTTATCTGAATTTTTAAATAATACGACGCTTAGTTCTGATACTGACCAAATTAATGAAGGTGATGCAGTAACCGTTGCAACAATTCACGCTGTAAAAGGACTTGAATATCCAATAGTTTTTGTTGCAGGGCTTGACGAAAAAGTTTTGCCTTCAGCAAGGACTTTGAACGACGAAGATGAACTTGAAGAAGAACGTAGGCTTATGTACGTTGCCGTTACAAGGGCGAAAGAGCGATTGTATCTTACAAGGGCGTCAAGTCGTTTTATGTATGGAAAACGTGAATATATGATAGAATCAAGGTTTTTAAGGGAGGGAAGAAAGGTGCTTAATCCTAACTTTGACCCCGATAAAAATCGTCCAACTTACGGTATTGAAGAACGATTTGAAAGAAATATTTACGGAAAAGATGAAAGTTTACCGTCTAAAAACTATGGATATTCGTCGTCGTATGCTAAAAGCATGTTAAAAGATTCAAAACCGATAGTCCAACAAAAAAATAATTTAAGTGAGTATAAGCTTGGTTCTAAAGTAAAACACGTAAAATTTGGTACAGGAACTATTATAGAAGTGAGTGGTGTGGGTGAGAACGTAACGGTAAGCGTAGCTTTTTTAGGTATCGGAATAAAAAAATTATCCGTAAAGTATGCCCCTATGGAGATTATAAATGAGTAGAATGAGAGAATTAGTGGATATATTAAATAAATATTCACACGAATATTACGTTTTAGACGCTCCTACTGTATCTGACTCTGAGTATGATAAATTATATGACGAGTTAAGAAAACTTGAAAATGAAACGGGCGAAGTGTTGTTTGATTCACCAACAAAAAGAGTTGGTGGTGAACCAGTTTCTTCATTTAAAAAGCATCAGCATATAAATAAGCTTTTTAGTTTAGATAAATCAACTACCGAAGAAGAGATTATTTCTTTTATAAATAAAACAAAAAAACAAAATGAAAATGCAAAATATACCGTGGAATATAAGTTTGACGGTCTTACAGTTTGTTTGACATATAAAGACGGTAAATTCCTTGGTGGTGCAACAAGAGGTAACGGTAGCGTTGGGGAAGACGTAACTGCACAAATCTTAACGGTAAAAAGCTTTCCGCTTGTAATTCCTTATAAGGGTTTAATCGAGGTGCAAGGGGAGGCAATTATTAAATTATCTTCTTTAGAGGAATATAATAAGACGGCAGAAGTTCCATTGAAGAATGCAAGAAATGCAGTAGCTGGTGCAATTAGAAATTTAGACCCAAAAGAAACTGAAAGAAGAAAGGTAGAGATATTATTTTACAATGTAAATTTTATTGAGTCTGACCAAATAAAATCACAAACTGACTGTTTTGAATTTTTAACTTCTAATGGATTTAAAGTTCATCCATTTTTACGTGTATGTGATGACATTTCTTCGGTTATGTCTGCTATAAAAGAGATTGAAAACAGTAGGAAAATACTTGATATTTTAACTGACGGTGCTGTAATTAAAGTAAACGAATATGATATACGTTTAGAACTTGGAAATACCGATAAATTTCCAAGATGGGCAATGGCGTATAAGTTTGAAGCTGAAGAAGTTACGACCATTTTAAGAGATGTTGTTTGGCAGGTTGGGAGAACTGGTAAACTTACGCCTTTGGGACTTGTAGAACCTATTGAACTTGCCGGTGCAACGGTGAAAAAAGCAACGCTTAACAACTATGGTGATTTAATTAGAAAGGGCGTTAAAAAGAATGCAAGGGTTTTAATTAGAAGAAGTAACGAGGTTATTCCTGAAATTCTTGGAACAACGGAAATTTATCCAGATTCCGTTGATGTTGATAAGCCGAAAACTTGCCCATATTGTGATAGTGTTCTTAACGAAATTGGTGCAAATTTGTTTTGTCCAAATAAAAGTTGTAAGCCAAGGGTTATAGCAAAACTTACTAATTTTGCGAGTAAGAATGGCGTTGATATTGATGGTTTTTCCGAAAAAACTGCGAATTTATTATATGAAAGTTTTAACGTTACTGAATTTTCCGATTTGTATTCTTTAAACTCTTCAGAAATTTTAGATTTACAAGGTTTTAAGGAGCAAAAAACAAACAATTTATTTTCTGCTATAGAAAATTCAAAAAAAGTTCCGCTTGCTAACTTTATTTACGCATTGGGGATAGAAAACGTTGGCAAAAAAACAGCAAAAGACCTTGCAGATAAATATCAATCTATTGAAAATTTGAAAAATGCAAGTATTGAAGAATTGTCTTTAATACAAGATATTGGTGAGATTGTTGCAAACTCAATATATTCATATTTTAATGACAAAGAAAACGTTGAAGAAATTGAAAAACTTATTTCTTTAGGTGTTTCGCCATATTACGAGAATACTGCAAGAGAAGGCGTTTTTATGGGTGAAAAGGTTGTGTTGACGGGGACTCTTTCTTCTTATAAGCGTGACGAGGCTGGTAAAATTATAGAAAGTTTAGGTGGTGAGGTTTTAAGTGCCGTAACAAAATCTACAACTATGGTGTTGGCGGGTGAAAGTGCAGGTAGCAAACTTGAAAAAGCAAAAAAACTTGGTATTAAAATTATTGATGAAGAAACCTTTAAAAATTTAATAAATAACTGAATTTTTTAATAATTTTAGTCAAAATTGTTGTAAATAGACGATTTATGTGATAATATATTAAAAATATATTAAATGGTGAACGAAAATGTATAGTATGACAGGTTACGGTAGGGCCGAATATTTTGAAAATGGACTTGACGTTTTAGTTGAAATTAAAACGGTGAACAATCGTAATTTTGATTTTAATAGTAAAATGCCACGTTCTTTCATTATGTTTGAAGACGAAATTAGAAAGACGGTAAACTCTTACGTTTCACGTGGTAGGGTTGATTTGTTTTTAACTTTTTCAGATAAAAGAGAAACTGCATCTTCAATAGAGGTTAATCTTGAAAAGGCAGTGGAATATTATAACGCATCGGTAAAAATTTCGCAAAAGTTAAACATATCTAACGACGTTACTGTTTCTTCAATTATGCGATTGAACGACGTTTTAGAAGATGCTGTTAAAAACGACGTGACTGAGTTTAAGGACGTTATCTTGTCAACCGTAAAAAAAGCATGTGAGTCGCTTAATGAAATGAGAAAGATTGAAGGTGAAAAGTTGGTCACCGACATGCTTAATCGTATAGAAACGATAAAGTCTCTTCGTGAAAAAATTTCTACAAGGGCACCTCTTGTTGCCATTGAATATAAAAATAGGCTTAAAGCACGAATTGAAGAAGCTCTTTTAGACGTTAAATACGACGAAGTAAGGCTTCTTAACGAGGTTGCTTTTTACACTGATAAAGTAAATATTGACGAGGAGTTAACTAGACTTAATTCCCACGTAAATCAGTTTTGCGATATAATTAAAACTCCGTCTGCAGGAAAAAGATTGGATTTTTTAATGCAAGAATTTAATCGTGAAACTAACACGATTTGTTCAAAGTCTAACGACATAGACGTAACGAGTTATGCCTTGTCACTTAAAAATGAAATAGAAAAGATTAGGGAGCAGGTTCAAAACCTTGAATAGTTAATGAGGAACGTACTTATTGTTTTATCGGGACCTTCCGGGGTTGGGAAGGGGACGATTGCTAAAATTTTATCTGAGAAGGACAACGTTGCATTAAGTATTTCTTGTACTACAAGAAAACCTCGTAATGGAGAAAAAGATGGGAAGGAATATTTTTTTATTTCAAAAGAAGAGTTTATTAATAAAATTAATAACGACGGTTTTTTAGAATATTCCGAACATTTTGAAAATTATTATGGTACGCCAAAAGACTTTGTTTTTGAAAAAATGAAAAATTCTAACGTTTTACTCGAAATAGACGTTAACGGCGGTCTTAACGTTAAGAAGAATTTTTCTGATGCAGTATTGATTATGATAACTTCTTCGGTAGAAGAAATTGAAAAACGTTTAAGAAAAAGAAAAACGGAATCTGAAGAAAAGATAAAGTTGAGAATGCAACGTATAGATTATGAACTTTCCAAAAGTTCTTTATACGATTACGTTGTAACAAACGACGATTTATCAACTGCCGTTAAGGAAATAGAAGATATAATCGCAAAAGAAAATAATAAATAAAACTTATAAAGGAGTTAGTTATGATACATAAACCACCAATTGACGAATTAGTAGAAAAAATAGGCTCTAAATACTCTTTATGCGTAATCGCAAGTAAAAGAGCAAGACAAATTATGGAAGTTCAACAAAACCAAGGTGTAACGGAAGTTTCCGATAAACCGTTGTCTATTGCTGCACAAGAAATTTGCGACGGAAAACTCGTTGCAACTAACGACTAATTTTTTAACGTCCATGGTTTTACTGTGGACTTTATTTTAGGTGATAAATGTTTGCTGACGTTATTGTCGATATAAATCATTCGGAAGTAGATAAGATTTTCGAGTATTCATTTTCGGGCGAAGAGTGTAAGCTTGGTAGCCGTGTTGTTGTGCCGTTTGGAAATTCAGTAATTAACGGCATTGTTATCGGCGTGAAAGAATTCAGCAATTTTGACCCAAATAAAATTAGACCGATTTTGCGTGTTTTAGACGAAATTCCAGTTCTTAACGTTGAAACTTTAGCTTTAATGGATCACGTGAAAAAAACTTGCTACTGTACGGGGGCGTCGGCGTTAAGATTGTTTTTACCAAGCGAAATGCGTAAAGGTAAGGTTAGAGAACAGTTTGTAAATTATTGTTCTCTTATAAAAAAAATCTCGTCGGAAGAACTTGAAATAAACTTTAAACGTGCTATAAAGCAAAAACAATTTTTAGAGTTTATTTCTGATGGTGAAAAGTATAAGCTTTCCGAAATGAACAATAAATTTGGTGCATCTGCAGTAAAAGCTGTACTTGAAAAAGGTTATATTCAAATCACTGTTGAAAAAAATTTTCGTTCACCTTATAACTCACTTGACCCTGTAAGCAAAACGGTTAATTTAACAGAAGCACAAAAAAATGCTATTGATAGTGTAAATTCTACGGATAAAACGATAAGTTTATTATACGGGGTAACGGGTAGTGGCAAAACAGAGGTTTATCTTAGTTTAATTAGTCAAACGGTAAATTTAGGTAAAACTGCCGTTATGTTAGTTCCAGAAATAGCACTTACCCCACAAATGTTAAAGCAACTTCGTGCAAGATTTGGTACTAACGCTGCAATTATTCACAGTGGTTTATCCGCAGGTGAACGTTTTGACGAGTGGTGGAGAATTAAAACTGGCGAGGCAAAAATTGTAGTTGGTGTAAGAAGTGCTATTTTTGCCCCGTTAGAAAATATCGGATTAATTATTATTGACGAAGAGCACGATGCAAGTTATTCAAGTGAATCTAACCCGAGATATAACACTCTTGACGTTGCAAAATTTCGTGCGGATTTTTACGGTGCGAAAATAATTATAGGTAGTGCAACTCCGTCAATAGATAGTTTTTTAAACGCCCAAAATGGTAATTACAATTTAATAACTTTACCTGAACGTATAAATAAAAAGCCACTTCCCGAAGTTGAAATTGTAGACATGCGCAAGGAAGTTAGAAGGGGCAATTCTTCTCAATTTTCAAGGGCGTTACTTTCGGATTTGGAACAATGTTTAAAAAACGGTAATCAGGCGATTATTTTTTTGAATCAGCGTGGTTTTTCTAAATCGGTTATTTGCACTGAATGTGGACACGTTCAAAAATGTGAATCGTGCGACGTTTCTTTAACCTACCACAAAGAAGACGAATCTCTTCTTTGCCATTATTGTGGGGCAAAGTACAAGATGATTTCTGCTTGTACTGAGTGTGGTAGTAAATTTATAAGATATGGTGGCATTGGTACCGAAAGAGTAGTTTATGAACTAAAAAAAGAGTTCCCTAATGCTAAAATACTTCGTATGGATAGAGATACGACTGCAACAAAAGAAGGTCATTTTAGGATTTTAAATGAGTTTTCCGAAAGAAAAGCCGATATTTTAGTTGGGACGCAAATGATTGCAAAAGGTCACGATTTTCCGTCCGTTACTTTGGTAGGAATTTTAGATGCCGACCAAAGTTTGCATTTTTCGGATTATCGTTCTGCCGAAAGAACTTTCCAACTTTTAACACAAGTTGCTGGTAGAAGCGGTAGGGCTGACAAGCCTGGTAAAGTTGTTTTGCAAACCTATTCTCCCGAAAACATCGTACTAAAACAAGCAATAAATTACGATTATAAAAGTTTTTATGAAAATGAAATTTCTATCCGTAGTGCTACTGGTTTTCCACCATTTTCGGATATTGTAAGAATTTTATTTACAGGCGAAGATCAAGATTTAACGTTAATGGCTGTTAAATCTTGTTATAACGAAATTTTAGAAATATATAATAACAACAAAGAAAAATTCCGTTTTTTTGGGTGTATGAAAGCACCTTTAAAACGTTTACAAAATAAATTTAGGTTTCAAATATTAATGCGTATTGAAAAAGGCGATAAAACGCTTTTAGATTCGCTTTATTTTACTCAAGCAAAATACAATAAAAAAGACGTGTTTTGTTATTTTGAATTAAATCCTACAAATCTAACGTAAAAGAGGAGAAGATTATGGCAATAAGAAACATTGTTCAAGAGGGCGATGAAGTTTTAAGAAAAAAATGTTTTGAAGTTGATAAAATTGACGAAAAAATAATCACTCTTTTAGACGATATGAAAGAAACGTTGATTAAAGCAGACGGTGCAGGTCTTGCTGCGCCACAAGTTGGTGTTTTAAGGCGCATTTTTATAGTTAGTGCAGAGAATAAGTATTATGAGTGCATTAACCCTAAAATTATTTCGTCAAGCGGTACTCAAAACGGGGCTGAAGGTTGTTTGTCCGTTAAAGGAAAGTTTGGTAACGTTGTTAGACCAATGAACGTAACGGTTAAGGCACTTGATAGATTTGGTAAAGAATTTAAGGTTAAAGCAACGGGTTTTTTAGCAAGAGCATTTTGTCATGAAAACGACCATTTAGACGGTGTGTTATATATTGATAAAGCGATTGATTTGCAGGAAGAGAAATGAGAATAGTTTACCTTGGTACGCCTGATTTTGCGGTAAAACCTCTTGAAAATTTAATAAATAATGGTTACAACGTTGTTGCTGTTGTTACTAATAATGATAAACCTGTAGGTAGGAAACAAATTTTAACCGAATGTCCGGTAAAGTTATTTGCAAAACAAAAAGGTTTACCTGTTTATTCTTACGATAAAATTCGTTTAGAAGGTGTTAATGATTTGATAAATCTTGCACCTGACCTTATGATTACTTGTGCATTTGGTCAAATTTTGTCTAAAGAAATTTTAGATATTCCTAAATTAGGTGTTTTAAATATACACGCATCACTTTTACCAAAATATCGTGGGGCTTCACCAATACACTATGCGATATTAAATGGTGAAAAAGAAACCGGTGTTACTATAATGAGAACTGACGTTGGCATAGATACTGGCGATATGCTTATAAAAAGCGTGGTTCAAATTGGTGAAGAAGAAACAATGGGTGAACTTTTTGATAAATTGTCCGTAGTAGGTGCAAATTTAATTGTTGACGCTATACAGTTGATAGAAAAAGGTGAAGCATCGTTCATTAAACAAGATGAATCACATGCAACCTATACAAAAATGATAAAAAAAGAACACGCCAAAATTGATTGGAATAATACCTCGGAATACATTTATAATCAAGTAAGGGCGTTTAATCCGTCACCAAAAGCTTTTTGTTTTTTTCTTGGAGAACCTTTGAAAATTTTTAAGGCAAAAAAAGGTGAAGGTTGTGGCAAACCCGGTGAAATTATAAGTGTAGAAAATCGTTTAGAAGTTGCTTGTGGCAAAGGGTCTATTTTAATAGAAGAATTGCAAAAAGCGGGTGGCAAACCTATGTTGATTGCCGATTTTTTGCGTGGCAATAAACTAAAAAAAGGTAGTGTTTTAGAATAATGATAAATTGTTTTTACGATTGTTACGTAATATTAAATAAGGTTTATGCGGATAAGTCGTATTTAAAGCAAGCCATAAATTCTACCCAAATTGAAGAAAAAAATCGTTCTTTAACAGTTAAAACGTGTTATGGTGTTTTAGATAAAGACGTTGAGCTTAGTTATTATATTTCTTATTTGGCTCCTAAGTCGCCAAAATTGGTTATAAGAACTATTCTTAAGATTGCAATGTACTTTATAAAGTATCTAAAAAAACACGATTATGCAGTAACTAAAAACGCTGTTGAACTTACAAAAAAATTGGGTAAGGGTGGCGCTAGTGGTTTTGTAAATGCTTTTTTAAGAAAATTTATTTCGGCAGATATTCCACTACCAACAAATAATATAAAAAATTTATCTATAAAATATTCTTATCCTGAATTTTTAGTTGAGCTCTTAATTAATGATTACGGCACACATCGTGCTGAAAAAATTATGGCGTCCGAAAATAAAAAGACTTGTTTATCTTTTTATAACGAAAATGGCGAAGAATACTTAAAATCACGCAGTATTCCATTTGATAAAACACCTTATGATAACGTTTTTCTATTAGATAATTTTTCAAGAAATTCAGACTACGATAAAGGAATTTACACATATCAGTCTTTAGGTTCGGTCGCTATTTGTGATGCTGTTGAATTTGGTGAGAATTTAATAGACGTATGTTCTGCACCTGGTGGAAAGAGTATAAATTTATCGAGAAAATTTAACACCGTAACCTCCTTAGATATTCACGAACATCGTGTTAATTTAATTGAGGAATATAAGTCGAGAATGAAAGTTGATAATATTACGACTTGCGTTCATGATTCCAAAGTATTAAAAGACGAGTTCATTGATAAATTTGATGCAGTTTTATGTGACGTTCCGTGTTCGGGTACGGGCGTTATAAACGATAATCCTGATATTAAATTAAATAGAAGTGTAGATAGTATAAACGAATTATTATCAGAACAATATTCTATACTTTCTACTTGTAGCAAATACGTTAAAAAAGGTGGCTTTTTATATTATTCAACTTGTTCTGTTTTAAAGTCGGAAAATATTGATATTGTCAGGCGTTTTTTGACTGAAAACGTTCAGTTTGAATTGCAAAAAATCAATTCTAAATTGCCGTGTGAAACCGACGGGTTTGTCGTTCAATATTTGCCTGATGTTTCATTTGGTAACGGTTTTTTTGTGGCTAAACTTAAAAGGGTGTTATGAGAGAAGTTTTACTTGGAAAAAGCATAGAAGATTTGAAAGAACTTTTTATTAATTTAGGTGAAAAATCTTTCCGTGCAAATCAACTTAATAAAGCCCTTTATTTAGGTCTAAAATTTAACGAAATTACCGAATTTTCGCTTACTTTAAGGGATAAATTAAAAGAAAATTTTATAGATCAACCTACTGAAATTATTAGAACTTATAAGTCTAAAGAAGATGAGACTGAAAAGTTTTTGTTTTTGCTTAAAGACGGTAACGTTATCGAGGGTGTTTTGATGCGTTATAAATACGGAAATACTCTTTGTGTTTCTACGCAAATTGGTTGCAGAATGAACTGTGCATTTTGTGCGTCTGGATTAGATGGTTTAGTAAGAAATTTGTCTGCCGAAGAAATTTTAGGCGAAATAATTTGTGTAAATAAATATTTAAACGGTGGGCTTAAGGATGAACGAAAAATTACAAACGTCGTTTTAATGGGTAGTGGTGAACCACTTGATAATTACGACCAAACTATAAAGTTTTTAAAGCTTTTATCAGCAGAAAATGGTATAAATATAAGTTTAAGAAACGTAAGTTTATCAACTTCGGGACTTGTTCCAAAGATATACGACCTTGCAAAAGAAAATATGCCCTTAAATTTAACTATTTCGCTTCATAATCCGTTTGATTTTGAAAGACAAAAAATAATGCCCGTTGCGAAGAAGTATAAGGTAAAAGAAATTTTAGACGCTTGTGAATTTTATTTTAATAAAACGGGTAGAAGATATATATTCGAATACGTTTTAATAAGTGATGAAAACGATAGAAAATCACATGCGGACGAACTTATTAGGTTGCTTAAAGGAAGACCTTGTCACGTTAATTTAATAAGACTTAACGAGGTAAAGGAAAAGGCGCTTAAAAGCACTACCGATAAACGTGCATACAGCTTTTTAGGTCTTTTAGAAAAAGGCGGTTTGTCTGCAACTTTAAGACGTAGAATTGGTGCCGATATAGACGGCGCTTGTGGACAACTTAGAAAAAAATATATAGATGAAATAAAATAAAGAGGAGTTATTATGAAACAAATTAAAATTGCACCGTCATTTTTATCGGCTGATTTTTCAATTGCAGGACAAGAAATGACTAATATTGCTCGTGACGGAGCTGATCTAATTCACCTTGACGTAATGGATGGTTCTTTTGTTAAAAACATATCATTCGGCCCTAAATTTATAAAAGAACTACGTAAATATTCTGATATCACGTTTGATACTCACTTAATGATTGTAAATCCTTGGAATTATATTGAACGCTTTGCAGATGCAGGTTCTGATATTATAACCGTTCATTATGAAGCATGTAAAGAACGCTTAAAAGATACCTTAAAGGCAATCAAATCTCTTGGTGTGAAATGTGGAGCAGTTATTAACCCTGATACGCCCGTTTCTGTACTTAACGACGTTATTGAAGATTGTGATATGATTCTTTTAATGAGTGTTTTCCCCGGTTTTGGAGGACAAAAGTTTATTGAGTCTGTGCTTCCTAAGGTTAAAGAGGCTTATGATTTGGTTAAGGCTTGTGGAAAAGACGTTGATATAGAAATTGATGGTGGTATTACTAAAGAAAACGTTAAAGCAGTTAAAGATATGGGCGCAAACGTTATTGTTGCGGGTAGTACTGTCTTTAACGAAATTGATAGGGCAAAAATTATTAGGGAATTACGTGAAATTTAATTTTTGTAAACTTTTATTTGCTTTTTTAATATATTGATAAAAGAGGTGAATATGAAAATTTTTTGTTTTAAACCACCTAAGATTATCAGTGCTATTTTAAAAGTTATATTTTCACACAAGGTTGAAAAGTGAATTTAACAACAAAAAAAGGAGTCGAATTCGACTCCTTTTTTTTATAAATTAAACATCAATAACCGTTTCGTAAGTTTTATTTTCGTTTTCAAATTTAGTTGCCATATTCTTGAAAACTTTTGGAACGTCTGAATAGTTTGCCGTTTCGTATTTTAATTTTGAAAGGTCTATGGCTTTATTTGCGATTAAGTTTATACTTGAAGCAGTATTTTCTAATCCAACGTTTAAGAAGTGAATATCTAATTGTTTTCTTACTGCTTGATTAAATGAAATTGGATTGTTTTTATAAGAATTTCCAGTAAAAACAACTGAAGCGTTGTAAGATGCAAGCGAAAATGCTTTAACGACTGGAATATCACAGTCGGCAATATAAACTACACTATTAGTCATTCTTCCACCAGTTATAGACATAACTTCCTTTTGCCAGTTATCTTCTGGGCCTAAAACATAGTAAATTCCAGCGTTTTTAAGGGTTTCAAAGTCTTCGTGGTCGGTAGTTGCAACGATTGGAACTGCTTGATAATATATTAGAAGTTGAGCAATAATATTTGCCAAGTTGTTGCCACCAACTATAGATACGTAGTCACCCTTTTGAATTTTAAGAGTGTCTATAATAGAGACTGCTAAAGAAATTTGTCCAATAAATAATGCATCAAAATCATTTATAACGTCTGGTAATATGTGTAGTTTTTCTGGCGAAACAGAGTAGAAGTCTGATAAAAAACCATCGGAATCTTCACCCGCTATTAAAAGTTCGGAGCATTTTTTTCTTTCATTATTTTTGCAGTTGTAGCATTCTCCACAAGGTGTAAAAGGGTCTATATATACGTGGGACCCCTTTTCCAATCCGAAAAAATTAGTATCAGTTTCACTCACAATACCTATTCCATATCTACCTAAAATGGGGCTTTCTTCTTTATCGCCTTCCATGTATTTTAGATAATCTGAAAAAGTAACTAAAGTTTTAGTGATTTTTACTTTAGCTTTTCCGGTTGAAATTTCTTGTTCGGGAATTTCAACTTCCTTTAATGTTTGTGGTTTGACTATTTTATAACCTTTCATAAATTCTCCGTATAATCTTGTCCGTCAAAAAATTAAATTGGATATATTATATTATATTCGTCAAAAAAAATCAAGTGTTTTAATCATTGTAAAATTTTGGATAAAATTTGAAAAAATCGTGTATTATAGTTGACGAATATAAAAAAATATAATATAATACTTTGGAAAAAAAGATTAGAGAGGTATATCATGAGAGAAAGTATTCATCCCGATTACCATGAAGTAACGGTTGTTTGTGCTTGTGGCGAAACTTTTAAAACCGGCTCTACCAAAAAAGGCGACACTATTAAGGTTGATATTTGCAGTAAATGTCACCCCTTCTTTACAGGTAAGCAAAAATTGGTTGATACTGGTGGCCGTGTTGACAAGTTCAACAAGAGATACGGTAAGGCTAAGTAGTCAGGTTGTATTTTACGGCTTTAAGTATTTTATTGCTTAAAGCCTTTTTTTTAAATTTTACAATGAAAGAATCTAAAAAAAGAACTTCTATAGGTGGTCAAGCAGTTATTGAAGGCGTAATGATGCGTGGCAAAACTTCTATGGCTACTGCAGTTCGTGATGAAGACGGCATTATTAGGCTTGAAACAAAACGTTTTAAAAGTAAAAAAAGAAGTTTGTTTTCTCGTCTTCCAATAATTAGAGGCGTTATTGCTTTTGTTCAGTCGCTTTTTGGTGGTATGAAAGTATTAATGCGCTCTGCTGAAGTTTATGGTGAAAGTGAACCATCACGTTTTGAAAAATGGCTTGCAAAAAAACTTAAAATTGACGTTATGGGTATAATTTTAACCCTTTCGCTTTTATTAGGCTTATTTTTAGCGGTTTTTTTGTTTATTTACTTACCTATAGAAGCACGTAAACTGTTAGAAAATTTATTTTCAGTTAAGTTTGGTGTTTGGGCAAAAAATTTTATTGAAGGTGGAATGAAGCTTTTAATTTTTGTTGCCTATATAACGTTATGCTCTTTAATTAAAGACGTAAAACGTACGTTTATGTATCACGGTGCGGAACATAAAACAATAACTTGTTACGAATCAGGTTTAGACTTAACCGTTAATAACGCAAGGAAATGTAGCCGTATTCACGATAGATGCGGAACTACCTTTATAGTTTTTGTTTTGATTATTAGCATAATTGCCTTTGCTATTTTAGAGTCGATTTTTGCCTCTTATGAAGTAGAACTTGAAAAGTTTATTAGAGTTTTGCTAAAAATTGCAATGCTTCCTTTGGTTGCGGGGCTTTCGTATGAGTTATTGAAAGGATTGTCTAAAACCAAAAGCCCTATATTTTTACCATTGAAGTTGCCTGGTATTTTGCTTCAAAAAATTACTACTAAAGAACCAGACGATGATATGGTAGAAGTTGCAATTACCGCTTTTAATAAAGTAATTGAAATGGATAACGACTTATCCGTTCCTGAGGTTAAATTTATAGTTGCAGAAAAAACCAATAAATTAGTAGAAAGGGTTTATAAAACCTTAAAAGAAAACGGTGTAGAAGAACGTGCCGAGGCTGAATGGATAGTCTCACTAATAACAGATTTTAAGCGTGACCAATTAAATACTGAAAAATACGTTAGACCGATTTTGATTGAAAAAATCAATAAAATCGTTGACGAACGAATCACTGGTAGGCCACTTTGGTATTGTATTGGCGATACTGATTTTTACGGTTATACTATAAAAGTTGACGAGCGTGTGTTGATTCCTAGACCGGAAACTGAAATTTTAGTAGAAAAGGCACTTGCATACTGCAAAGATAATAAAAAAGTTTTAGACTTATGTACGGGTAGTGGTGCAATTGCTATTGCTATAAAGAAAAAAACTAATGCCCAAGTTTATGCTTCCGATATAAGTGTTAATGCGTTAGAACTTGCTAAAGAAAACGCTACGATAAATAATGCCGAAATCACTTTTATAGAAAGTGACTTGTTTAATAGCATTGACGATAAGTTTGACGTTATTATATCTAATCCACCATATATAAAATCAGATGATATTTTATTGCTTCAAAAAGAAGTTAAAAATTTTGAACCTGTTTTGGCATTAGACGGTGGTGTTGACGGTCTTGATTTTTACCGTGAAATTTGTAAAACAGCGAAGTCTAAATTAAATGACGGTGGCGTTTTATTCTTGGAATGTGGTTTTGATCAAGCAGAAGATATTAAAAGTTTACTTGTTGATTTTTCACAAGTAGAAATTATTAAAGATTACGAAAATATAGACAGAATTATTAAGGCGGTTTATTAATGTTTAAAAAACTCGATAAGATGCTTGAAAGATTTGATAAACTTAATGCTCTCGTTTCAGATTCAGAAGTTATTGCAAGAATTGACGAGTGGAAAAGCTACACAAAAGAACTTTCAGACATTACCGAAACAGTTGAAAAATATACCGAATATAAAAAGGTTGCTGGTGAATTAGAAGAACTAAAAGCTCAAATTCCTTTAGAGACTGACCCCGAAATGAAGGCGTTAATGGAAGAAGAAGTTCAGTCTTGCAAGGCTAAATTACCTAAAATTGAAGAAGAATTGAGGATACTTCTTCTACCTAAGGACCCAAATGATGATAAAAACGTTATTATGGAAATTCGTGCAGGTGCCGGTGGAGAAGAAGCAAGCTTGTTTGCTTATGAATTATATAGACTTTACGTTCGCTATTCTGAAAAAAACAGATGGAGAACTGAAGAAATTGATAATAACTCTACCGAACTTGGTGGTGTAAAAGAGGTTATTTTTTCTATATCGGGTAAATCGGCTTATTCAAAATTAAAATATGAAAGTGGCGTTCATAGAGTGCAACGTGTTCCTGAAACTGAATCTCAGGGTAGGGTTCATACGTCAACTGCAACCGTTGCCGTTCTTCCTGAAGTTACTGACGTTGAAGTCAATATCGACGAAAAAGATTTAAGAGTAGATACTTTAAGAAGTAGTGGCGCCGGTGGACAACACGTTAATAAAACGGAGTCTTGTATAAGACTTACTCATATTCCTACGGGTATAGTTGTTTTGTGTCAAGACGAACGTTCGCAGACTAAAAACCGTGAAAAGGCTATGAAAGTATTAAAAAGTAGGCTTTATGATTATTATCAGTCGCAATATGAAAAAGAATATGCGGATAATAGACGTAGTCAAGTTGGTACGGGTGATAGGTCGGAGCGTATTAGAACGTATAATTTTCCACAAGGTAGAGTTACTGACCATAGAATAGGACTTACACTTCATAATATAGATAATTTTATGATGGGTGATATAGAAGAAATGGTAGAGGCCCTTGCTATATACGATAGAGAGAAAAAATTGGCAATGGGTTCTGACGAAGAATAATTATGAGAGAGAAAATGTTGTCTAAAAAGGTTAGCGAAATTGCTCCGTCGTTGACGCTTGAAATTACTGCAAAAGCAAAGAAAATGAAAGCAGAAGGTATTTCCGTTATTGGTTTTGGAGCGGGTGAACCGGATTTTAATACTCCAGAGTACATAATTAACGGAGCAAAAAAGGCGTTAGATATTGGTTTTACTAAATATACACCTGCTTCAGGTACTATTGAACTAAAAAAAGCAATTTGTGAAAAATTTCAAAAAGAAAACGGTTTAACTTACACTACTGATCAAATTGTTGTTTCTGGTGGTGCTAAAGCTTCACTTTATCATGCAATTTGTGCAATTGTTGACGAGGGTGAAGAAGTTATTATTCCGTCACCATTTTGGTTGACTTATCCTGAACTTGTTAAGCTTGCAGGTGGTGTTTGTGTTTACGTTAATGCAGGTAAAGAATATAGCTATAAAATTACTGCCAAACAATTAGAAAATGCAATTACTGATAGAACTAAATGTTTGATTCTTAATTCACCAAACAATCCTACGGGTGCCGTTTATAGCTTAGATGAACTTAAAGCTATTGCAAAGGTATGTGAAGAAAAGGGTATCTACGTTATTTCTGACGAAATTTATGAAAAATTAATTTATGCAGGCGAAAAACATTACTCTATTGCGACTTTGTCAGACTATATGAAAGAACACACTATTGTTGTAAACGGTATGAGTAAATCTTATTCGATGACCGGATGGAGAATTGGTTACGTTGGTGCACCTTTAAAAATTGCAAAGGCTATGTCAAGTATGCAAAGCCATACTTCAAGTAACCCTTGTTCGATTTCTCAGTATGCTTCAACCGTTGCGTTAACTGATAGCGAAGGTGAAAACTTTATTGCTAACATGCAACAACTTTTTGATGACCGTCGTAAGTTTATGCTAAATAAATTAAATCAAATAGAAGGCATAATTTGTGTTGAGCCCAAAGGTGCTTTTTACGTATTTATAGACATCACTAATTTTATTGGAAAAAGTTATAACGGAGTTAAAATCGACGGTTCTCTTACTTTTGCTAATTGTGCTCTTAAAAAAGGTGTGGCTTTAATACCTGGCGTTGCTTTTGGTGACGATAATTCTATTAGACTTTCTTATGCTATTTCAAAAGAAGATATTGAAGAAGGTTTGAATAGATTGGAAGAATTTATTAAGGAGATTATTTAATATGCATAAAACTGTTGAATTAAATAAAAAAACAAATTTATTACAAGAAAAATATTATCACTATAATCTACAAGACGTTGAAAATCCTCAACTTTTCCGTGAGGTTTTTAACTATGAAGAAGTTCCAAAGATTATTTTTAATAATCGTGTAGTTCCAATGAACATGCCCGAAAATATTTGGATTACTGATACCACTTTCCGTGATGGTCAACAATCGACCTCTCCGTTTACTGTTGGACAAATAGTTGATTTGTTTAAGTTAATGTCAAGACTTGGCGGTAAGAAAGGTTTGATAAGACAATCTGAATTTTTCCTTTATTCTGAAAAGGATAAAAAAGCCGCAAGAGCTTGTATGGATTTAGGCTTAGAATTCCCTGAAGTTACCAGTTGGATTAGAGCTAACAAAAAAGACTTTCAACTCGTTAAAGAAATGGGTATGAAAGAAACTGGTATTTTAGTAAGTTGTTCTGACTATCATATTTTTAAGAAAATGAATTTAACTCGTTCTCAAGCATTAGATAAATACTTGGGCTCAGTTAAAGACGCTTTAGATGCAGGCATTCGTCCGAGATGTCACTTTGAAGATATTACTAGGGCTGACTTTTATGGCTTCGTAATTCCTTTTGCGGGCGAACTTATGAAACTTTCAGAACAAAGTGGTATTCCAATTAAGATTCGTGCATGTGATACTATGGGCTTTGGCGTAAACTTCCCAGGTGCTGCGCTTCCAAGAAGTGTTCCCGGCATTATTTACGGCTTACGTCATTACGCAGACGTTCCGTCTGAAATGCTTGAATGGCACGGTCATAACGACTTTTATAAGGTTGTTACTAATGCTTCAACCGCATGGCTTTATGGCTGTTCTTCAGTTAACTGTTCACTTTTAGGTATTGGTGAAAGAACAGGTAACTGTCCGCTTGAAGCAATGGCTATCGAATATGCTTCATTTAAGGGTACTAATGACGGCATGGATTACACTGCAATTACCGATATCGCAAACTACTTTGAAAAGGAAATGGGATACATGATTCCGTCAAGAACGCCTTTTGTTGGCAAAAGTTTTAACTCTACGAGAGCGGGTATTCACGCAGACGGTATGCTTAAGGACGAAGAAATTTATAATATCTTTGATACCAAGAAATTACTTAATAGACCAATGCACGTTTCTATTAATAACACGTGTGGTTTAGCAGGTATTGCATATTGGCTTAATGAATATTATGAAGTTCCTGCAGATAAGAAGATAGATAAGAACCACCCCGTTGTTGTAAAAGTTAAAGAATTAGTTGATAAAGAATACGAAAATGGTAGATGTACAGTTATGGGTGATATAGAACTTGACGAAATGATTCGTTCTATTGATAAAGAATTTAGAAAAAAATTACTAATTGGCGTAAAATAATTTAAAAACCCTATTGTAATTTTGGTAAAAATGTTATAAAATAGAATTAAGTAAAAACAGGAGGAACATTTTTACTATGAAAATTTTTTATGGACCTAAAGGAACGGGCAAGACTAAAGCTATTATAGATAGCGCAAATGCCGCAATTGATACGGCAAAAGGTCATATAGTATTTGTTACTGATACTAACAGATATACGCATGACATAAAATACCAAATTAGACTTTTAGACGTAAAGAGATTCGGTATCTCTGGCTCGGATAGTTTTAACGGTTTCGTTAAGGGTTTGGTTGCCGCAAACAGTGATAATGAATTTATCTACATTGACGGTATTGCAAGAATTGCAAATAAACCTCTTAGTGAACTTGAAAACTTATTCGCTGATATGGAAGCTCTTGAAAAAGATTTTGGTGTTAAATTTATACTTACTTGTAGTGCTTCTAAAGAAGAATTGCCTGAAATCTTAATTAAGTACGTCGATTAGTTGTCTTTTTATTAAAAATTGTGTAAAATAGAAGTCGGAAACTTTATCCGACTTTTATTTGTATTATAGAGGATTGTATGAAATTTATTAGCACTAGAGGAAACAGTGTTGTTGATTGCTCTGCAAGGGCAATTGTAAATGGTTTGGCTGATGATGGTGGTTTATTTGTTCCAGAATATTTTCCGGACGTTACCGCTAAACTTTGTGATATGTTAGATATGTCGTATCCCGAAAGAGCGTGTTTTGTTTTAAAACAGTTTTTAGAAGAATATGATGAGGCAGAATTGTTATCTGCTTGTGAAAGAGCGTATTCTAAGTTTTCAGAAGACGACCCTGTTCCGGTTTTAAAGTTAGACGATAAATTTTACATTATGGAACTTTTTCACGGACCAACCTTGGCTTTTAAAGACGTGGCTTTAACTATGCTTCCATATCTACTTCGTAAGGGTTCGGAAATTTGTGGAATCAAGGAAGAAATTTTAATTCTTACTGCCACAAGTGGAGATACGGGTAAGGCAGCATTGGAAGGCTTTAAGGACGAATCTGGCGTTAAAATCATGGTATTTTATCCATGTGACGGCGTTTCCGATATGCAAAAACTTCAAATGTGTACGCAGGAGGGGGCAAACGTAAACGTTGTTGCTGTTAAAGGCAATTTTGACGATTGCCAAACTTCTGTTAAAACTATATTCTCCGACCCCGAAGTGAAAAAGAATTTTAAGGAAAAAGGCGTTATTTTGTCAAGTGCTAATTCCATGAATTTTGGTAGATTGTGCCCACAAATTACCTATTATTTTTCGGCTTATATGGATATGGTTAATGCAGAAGAAATTAAGATGGGTGATAAAGTAGATTTTGTTGTTCCTACGGGTAATTTTGGTAATATTTTGGCAGGATATTACGCAAAAAGAATGGGATTGCCTATAAATAAACTTATATGTGCTTCTAATGATAATAACGTTTTAACTGAATTTATTTGCAACGGTGAATATAACGCTAATAGAGAGTTTTTTAAAACGACTTCTCCATCAATGGATATATTGGTTTCAAGTAATCTTGAAAGACTTATTTTTGAATTGTCTGATAGAAATTTTGAAATTACAAAATCTCGTATGGAAGACTTGAAAAAGACGGGCGTTTATAGTGTTTCAGAAAAGGAATTAGACACTTTAAATGATGAATTTTACGCTGATTTTTGCGACGAGGAAGAATGTTTTGAAACTATAAACGATACTTTTGAAGAGTATGGTTACGTTTTAGATCCGCATACCTCAGTTGCCGTAAAAGTTGCAAATTCATATAGGAATTTTACCGAGTCGGATAAACCTATCGTTGTTTTATCTACTGCAAGTCCTTATAAATTTCCACAAAGTGTATATAATGCATTAAATGGTAAATATGTTGCAGATGCATTTTTATCAGCTGAAAAATTAGAGAGTTTAACGGCTTTCCCAATGCCAAAGCAATTATCTGAGTTGAAACAAAAGAAGATAAGGTTTGATAAAATCGTAGATAAAGACCAAGCGTATAGTGCTGTATTAGAATTTATAGAAAAATAAGGGTGATATAATGGAAGATAAAAAAATATTGTTTTCTGCTATTCAACCAAGTGGTATCTTAACAATTGGAAACTATTTGGGTGCTTTAAGAAATTTTAGAAAATTACAAGACGATTATAATGGGATTTTTGCACTTGCCGATTTGCATACTTTAACTGTTAAGCAAGAAGCTTCCGTTTTAAGAAAGAACTCTTACGAACTCTGTGCGCTTTATTTAGCGTGTGGAATAGATCCTGATAAATCTATTTTATTTGCACAATCACACGTTCCGGCACATACCGAACTTGCATGGGTTTTAAATACCATTGCTTATCCAGGCGAACTTTCAAGAATGACGCAATTTAAGGATAAAAGTCGTAAGCATGAAGATAATATAAATATGGGTCTTATGGATTATCCTGTTTTAATGGCTGCCGATATTTTATTGTACCAATCTGAACTTGTTCCAATTGGTGCCGACCAAAAACAACATTTAGAATTATCACGTGATTTAGCAATAAGGTTTAATAATCGTTTTGGTGATACTTTCAAAATTCCTGAAGGTTATTTTGGAAAGACCGGTGCAAGAGTAATGAGCCTTGCAGAGCCCGAAAGAAAGATGAGTAAATCAGATGCTAATCAAAATGCATTTATTTCTATGGACGATGATAAGGACACTATAATTAGGAAGTTTAAAAGGGCAGTAACGGATAGTGATAATAAAATCGTATTTTCTAAAGATAAGCCCGGTATTAGTAATTTGCTTACAATTTATTCGGCTTTTACTGATGTTTCTATTGAAACTGCTGAAAAGGAATTTGAAGGTAAAGGCTATGGTGATTTTAAGGTAAAGGTAGGCGAAGCCGTTGCTGAAAAAGTTGACCCGATTAGACTTGAAAAGAATAAACTATTACAAGATAAAGATTATTTAGACACTGTTTTAGCAAAAGGTGCCGAAAAGGCAAGTTATATTGCATATAAAACACTTAATAAAGTATATAAAAAAGTCGGTTTATTGCCGAAAAAAAGAGTTTAGTTTATGTTTGGTTACGTAAAAACGGATATTCCGAATATGTACGTGAAAGATACCGTTTTATACAAGTCGGTTTATTGTGGTCTTTGTAAAAGTATTGGCAAAACTTGCGGTAGCAAATGTAGGTTTTTATTAAATTACGATCTTACGTTTTTATCTGTTTTTGCACATAACGTATTAGATATAGACATTGAAATTACTAAACAGCGTTGTATAGTTCATTGGTTTAGGAAAAGGCCAATGGCAAAAATTGATGAATTGTCTTGTAAGATTGGTGCGCTTAACGTTATACTTGCACATTATAAATTAAGTGACGATATCTTAGATAGTGGAAAGGGTAAACTTAAACAAAAGTTTTTTGTTAAAGGTTATAAGAAAGCTAAAAATAAATATCCGAGATTTGATGAAATAGTAAAAGATAATTTTAAGATTCTTTTAGATTATGAGTCAAAGAATGGGGATAGTATAGATATTGCTTCAGATTCCTTTGGTGTAATGATGAAGGATTTGTCTAAAGAAATATTTAATAAATTATACACTGAGAAAATTGGGGCTCTTTGTTATAATTTAGGTAAGTGGATTTACTTAATTGATGCTTTAGACGACTTTGATAAAGACTTGAAAAAAGGGGAATATAACGTTTTTATTAATGCCTATAAACAAATAAATTCCAAGGATATGCTGTTAAAAGAAAAAGCAAGTGATTTACAGTTTATTTTTGGCTCTATTTTGTCAGACATAAAGCAACTTTCTACTGAAATTAATTATAAATTTAACCACGATTTAATAGATAACGTATTAACGAGAGGTTTATTTGTTCAAACAAAAAAAATTATGGAGAATAAAAAATGAACGAGTATTATAAAATTTTAGGTATTTCACCTGATGCAACCGATGAAGAAGTTAAATTAGCTTATAAAACCTTAAAAGAAAAATATCAAAAAGACCGTTTTTTGGAAGGTGAAGAAGGAAATCTTGCCGCAAAAAATTTAACACGTTTGGAAACTGCGTACGCTGAAATTATGGAAAGTCGTAATTTTGAAAAATATGATAATAACACTAATTTCAGTGACGTTGTAGGGTATATAAAATCCGGTCAATTAAATTTAGCACAAGACAAGCTTGATTCTTTTTCAGAAAGGAATGCAGAATGGCATTATTTGCAATCAGTTATTTTTTATAAGAAAAATTGGATTAACGAAAGTAAAAAACAACTTGAAATTGCAATGGAGATGGACCCTTCTAATGCAAAGTATAAAGATGCATACGTTAAATTTAACTTAAAATCAGGATATCAGCAACAATTTCAATCGGGTAATGCAAATTATAACAACGTTAACGATAGGCAAATGGGTGGTGATTCCTGTGGTTCAATGGCCGATTGTTGTGCTACTTGGTGTTGTATGGAAATGCTTTGTAATGGTTGTTGCAGATAATGAAAAGTAAGCTTATAGCCGTATCAGCAGTTTCTGCTGGGTTTAGTGCGATATTTTTGACTTTTGGTGCTTATTTTGAGTTTTTTGACTTAGTAGGTGTTGTTTTTGCATCTATATTTGCGGTTTTACCAATATATTTTAATTCTTATAAAGGTTGTTTTTTGTCCTACCTTTCAGGTGGTGTAATCGCCTTTATTTTTAGTGGTTTTAATATATTTTCTATTGTATTTCCAATATATTTTTTGTTTTTTGGATTATATCCGCCTATAAAATATATTGCATATGATAAAAATTTTAATAAAACTTTATTTACCGTTCTTACACTTGTTTGGTGTATTATAGCGGCAGTAGGTTCGTATTACTATTATATTTTAATAATTGGCGAAGAATTATTTGTTGGTTTGCCACAATTTATTGTAGATTATGCAATTTTATTCGTAATACTTGTTGCAATTTTGTTCTATTTTGTTTTTGATAGATTTGTAAGAGTTGCAAGAATACTAATACAGAGAAATTTAGGAAGATTTATTAAATAGCATGTTAAAAAAGAACGATATTTACGTTGACGTTGTAATTGATATAGGTTCTAATGGTGAAGGTGTAATTAAGCGTGAAAATCACGTTATATTTACGCCTTTTGCTCTTTTAGGAGAAACTGTAAAGTATCAAATATTAAAAGTTCAAAAAAACGTTGCGTATGGAAAGGTTTTAGAAGTCATTACACCGTCCGAGTATAGGACAACCCCAAAATGTCCAGTTTTTAAAAAATGTGGTGGTTGTCAATTGCAACACGTTAACTATAATACTCAACTTTTTATTAAAAGAAATATCGTTCAAAATTGTTTTGATAAAATATCTGGCCTAAATTTATCAGTAGATAACGTTGTTCCGTCATCTTTGGAGTTTAACTATAGAAATAAATTGCAACTTCCGGTAGGTGAAACCTCCTTTGGGACGGTTATAGGTTTTTATGCTGAAAATTCACATAGAATTATTCCTATAGATAATTGTCCTATAAATCCAGATTGGACTTCCAAAATCATAAAAGCTTTCTATAAATATATTAAACAATTTAATATAAAGGGATATAATTTAGAAACAAAGTCGGGTGAACTTAGAGAAATTACGGTTAAAGAGATTGATAATAAACTTATTATTACGGCTGTTGTTTTAAATGAAAATTTGCGTGGAAAAAAAGAGCTTATAAATATTCTAAAAGAAGAATTATCCCAAGAGTTTTCGTTGTTTTTTAACGTTAACGATAAAGACACGAACGTTATTTATGGTGAAAAATTTATTAAAATATATGGTGAATCTGAATATGATTCTACCATGTTTGGCATAAAGTATAAAACCGGTGTATTAAGTTTTATGCAAGTTAATAAAAACATTTGTGAAAAGTTATATTCTTCAGTTAAAAATGAAGTTAATTTAAGTAAAAATTCAACCGTTATTGATGCGTACAGTGGCGCAGGGTTGATGACGGCTTTAGTTTCTGAAAACGCAAAGAAAACCATAGGCGTAGAAATTATTAAAGAGGCTGTAGATTGCGCAGACCAGCTTGTTAAAATTAACGGTTTAGAAAATAAAATTAAAAATTATTGTGGCAAGTGTGAAGAATTATTACCAAAAATTTTAGAAGAAGAAAAGAAAGAGGGTAATTCAATTACTTTAATTTTAGATCCACCAAGAAAAGGTGTTGATTTAAAGGTTATAGAAGCTATAAATTCTTGCGATATAGATAAAATAATTTATGTTTCTTGCTTACCGTCTTCTCTTGCGAGAGATATTGGTTTAATTACCGGCTCGCTTATATATGATAATGGTAATATAGTTAAATCGAATACGTCTAACTTGAGATTTAACGTAGAATACGTTAAACCTTTTGATATGTTTCCACAAACCAAGCACGTCGAGTCCGTCGTGTGTCTGACACGAAAATAAGCAATTTTGACCCTAAAATAGGCATTTTTCAGCCTTTTGAGCCTGTTTTTTGGTCAAAAGGCTGTTCTTTTTTGTGTTTTGGCAATTTTGTGGGCAGGGACAAATGTTACTTTCCACCCCTATAAAATATGGTGTGTTAAAAAAATAACTTAAATAAATTTTTATTTAAAGATACAAAAAAACGCTATCTATAGCGTTTTTTTATTCTTTATTTATTAATTTTTGATATTCACTTGGCGTTTTACCTGTGAATGCTAAAAATGCACGATTAAACGTGTTTATTGAAGAAAATCCTGAGGCCATGCATATATCTGATATTCTTATTTTATTTCCTATATTTTCATGTAATAAATCAATGGCAAAGTTAATTCTATAAGTATGTAATAAACTTCTAAAATTCATTCCGGTTAGCTCGTGTAGTGAAGAGGATAAGTATTTTTCGTGATAACCTAACTTTTTTGCAAAAAAGTTTAGTGTAATATCTTCTTTAAAATTTTTTGCAATATATTCTATTGCGTCGAAACACATAGTTTTTCTTTGTTCGGTATTATCAATAAGTTTTGAAGATTTTAATATTTTATCACAAATTAAGTTTAATACGGCAGATATTTCAGTTAATTGCTTCGGGTCTAAATTTTCAATGGCAAAAGAAACCGGATATAATGCCGTTAGAACTATTTTTAAGTTTGAAGTTTGGCTTTATCAACATGATTCCTTTATGAAATATTTAGATGAATATTTTGTTTTGGCTGACAAGTATGGATTAAAAATAATGCTTGTTTTAGGTAACGACTGTTGTGTTGCCAAAAGTAGATGGAAACCAGTTTGTTTTGGTGAACAGAAAATTGACTGGGGGTATCATAGTGGTATTAAGGGTGGACAACACGCAGGTGACTTTAAGGATGCGGGATATCAACTTTTAGATGAACCGGAATACGAAGAAAAGTTCTATGAAATGGTAGATGAACTTGCTAAAAAATATGGTAATGACGATAGGCTTCAAATTTGGGACGTTTGGAACGAAATTGGCAATAGTAATCGAAAAGAATTAAGTGTAGAATTCATGAAAAATACATTTAAAATTTTAAGAGCTAATAACGTTAAGCAACCTTTAACTGCTGACGTTTGGAATTTTAATCGAGAACTTTCCGATTACGAAAGAACGGCAATAGAATTGTCAGACGTAATTACGTTCCATTTTTATGGTGATTTAATAAGAATGGTTGAAATTTTAGATAAACTTAAAAGAGATTACGGTCGTCCTATTATTTGTAACGAGTGGTTAAATAGAATTGAAAAAAATGATATAGAAGTAATACTTCCGCTTTTCTATTTTGGAAAAATAGGTTCTTATAACTGGGGGCTTGTACAAGGTTTTTCTCAAACGTTTGAACCACATGGTGGGCATTTTACTTGGCAAAAAAACGATCCTACTTTAGACCTTAGTCGTTGGATGCACGACTTATATAGATTTAACGGTTATCCGTATATTCCAAAAGAAATTGAAATTATTAAGCATTTTGCTGAATTATCAAAAAGGCGCGATAAATAGCGCTTTTTTTTAAACATTACAAAACGGACACATTTATTAAAAAATGTCTGCATTTATATATTGACAATATTTTATTTTATTGTATAATTTTATTATAAAAAATATAAGAGGGAATTTTATGAATAAAACGTTTTATAATTTAGCTGATTACGTTAATAAACCTTTATCAACTGATTTTCAAGAAAATGGTAAATGGCAAAGATTCGTTTACGAGGCAAAAGGGGAAATGGGTGCAGGTTTGGTGTGTGGTACTTGTAATAATCCCGGTGCTATTGAAATAGATTTAAAAGTTAAGGGTTGGCATAAAGTTTATTTTGCTTTAGGCACTATGGGTGGCCCTACTGGTATCCAAGTAGAAATATCAAATCAACCCGGTAAAACTCTTTTACATCCCACAAATATTGACATGGTTGAGGGTGTTTTCCGTTGGACTGGTTATGATTATTGTGAAGAAAGTTTTTTTAGGGCATTAGATTTAACTGACGTTAAATTTATAATTTCTAAGCCTCAAAATATGGAATTAGATTATACACAAGTTATTTTATATATTCGTGTAGAAGAAATGTCAGATAAAGACGTTGAAGCCTATAAAAACAGTGGTGAAGATAAACGTATAATGTACCATTTTGACGTTGATTATTTGGCAGAGTGTGATTATGATAAACCTGAAGATTATTTAGGCAGAATTAATACGTTGGAGCATGGTTATGGTGACGTTCTTGTTCAAGAATTGTTTATAGACTCTCATAGCGACCCCGAATATAATAAAAACGTATTATCTTGGAAGGATGGGCATACTAGATGGAACAATAAAGAAAAATATAGAAAAATGTCTTCAAAAGTACGCCAAGTAATACGTGATAGAGCGCATGAACTAGGTATGGAAATTTATGCTGGATATCGTATTACTATGGCAGACTTTAAATATCCCTTCCACCCCTCGATGTATAACGATGGTTTGGTCGATAAATATCCACAGTATTATTGTAAAACCAGAGATGGTCGAGAAATTCAAACTTTATCCTACGCATATAAAGAGGTGCAAAAGCTTTCTATTGATAAAATCGTTTCAACACTTCCCGATAATTGGGATGGCGTAAGTTTATTTTTCCATAGAGGACTATTTATTGCGTTTGAGCAACCTGTTATAGATGAAGTTAAAAAGCGTTATGGAATTGATGCAAGAATTTTAAAACGTTCAGATCCAAGACTTAATAGCGTAATGTGTGAATTTATTACTGACTTTATTAGAGATTTAAAGGTTGCATTGAAAGAAAAAGCAGATAAAGCAAATCATGCGGAATATAAAATTAACGTTGTTACTTTATTTTCTCATGAGGATACTAAAAATTATGGTTGCGACGTTGAAGCTTTGTTAAAAGAAGGTTTGATTGCAAGCGTATCGCAAGGTTTAATGACTCACTATGAAGAAATTGACGATTGTTTAGACCAAAACGGTTATGTTGATTTAGAAAAATATAAAGAAAAGAAAAAGAGAAAGTTTGTTCAAAGAAGATATTTTGGCGATGATAATGAAACCGTTTGTGAAGGTTCTAAACAATTCCTTGAAATCGTTAAAAAGTATGGTGGCGAATATTACGGCGCATTAGGTTGGGAAAACAAAGATTATCAATATCAACTTGATTTAGCTAAAGATATTTATAACTTAGGTGTTGAAAAACTTATTTCTTGGAATGCAAACCATATTGCAAAATACGGCTCTAAACTTCAAGGTGTAAAAGCTTGTGGCGATAAGGAAAATGTTTTAAAAGGCGATTGCAAAGTTGTTTCCAACAACTTTAGACTTACCGTTGTAAACGGTAGGGATTTATCTGAGTTTGATTGTAACTGGAGAGGCTAATTTTGTTAAAACTTGACCAATATATTAAAAAAAATAGAATAGAGAAACCTATTGAACTTACTCCAAGTTGGTATGGTGAAATGGTTTGTGGAACAAGTCCGTGTTTTTATAACGTTCCAATAGAAAATGGTGAAAAAAAGGTTTTTTGTTTTATTTCATATCCAACTACACCTAAGCCGAAAAACGGCTATCCCGCAATATTGCTTATTCATGGTGGGAACGGACAAGCGTTTTATGAATTGAGTAGGCTTTGGGCGGATAGGGGCTTTGTTACAATAGCACCCGATTTTAACGGTTGTTACGCTAAAGATATTAACCAACGTCAACTTATTAACGTTGACGGTGGGAATGCCGGTTATGGCTCCGTAAAAGACCTTAATGAAGAACACCCCTGGGCGTATTTCTCAGTTTTATCTGCAATGCGTGCTATAGACGTGCTTATTTCAGATAAAATGGTTGATAAAGACAACGTTTTTTCTTGTGGATTATCTTGGGGTGGTTTTATTCAATTATTGTTGGCGTCTGTTGAAAATAGAATTAAGGCTTGTGGCGTTATTTATTCTTCGGCGTATATTTATGATTCAGACTGGGGAAAAAACGTTTTAAAACCATTGTCCGAGCAAGAAAAAACTTGTTGGAATGAACATATTGACCCTAAAAATTATTTATCTTCAATAAAAACGCCCATGTTTTTCACTGCCGGGACAGATGATATTGCATTTAAAATGGAATGCAGAAGATTAACTGCTAACGATATTAAAGCACCTAAATATTTTGCTTTAAGAAAAAATTTCCCACATGGTAATTTTTATGGCTTTGAACAGTTGGAAGCTGTAGAATTTTTTAATTGTATAATAAAAAATAAACCTATTCCACAACCAACCGTAAATATTACCGAAAATATTTTAACTGTAAAACCATTTGATAAAAAATCTAAACTTTACCTTTGTTATACTAAGGACGATTTAGATGCTACCGACAAACAAAATTGGGAGCTAGTTGAAATTAAAAAGGGTAAACCGTTTAAGATTTTGCAAGGTACTACGGCAATATTTGTAAATGAAAAACTTAAAGACGGCTCGGTTTGGAGCTCTAATATGATTAGATTATAATCTAACCTTACTAAAAACGCACTATAAACGGTGCGTTTTTTATTTTAAATCAATTATTGCTTGACAAACTTTTTTTATTATTTTATAATAAATACAAACATTTGTTCGTTTTGTTTTTCGGTGAGTAAATATGGAGAAAAATCAAGAAAAAATATATTTTTGTATAGATATGAAGTGTTTTTTTGCCTCGGTAGAGTGTGCCGAAAGGGGGCTTAATCCGTTTACTGAAAATTTAATAGTTGCCGACTCTGAACGTGGAAATGGCACTATTTGTTTGGCTGTGTCACCTCATATGAAAGAACTTGGTGTTAAAAATAGATGCAGATTGTTTCAAGTGCCAAAAAATATTGACTATATAATAGCAAAACCTCGTATGAAAAAGTATATAGAGTACGCAGCTGATATTTATGAAATTTATTTAAGGTACGTGTCAAGCGAAGACATTCACGTTTACTCTATAGACGAGGCTTTTTTAGACGTTACGGATTATCTTAAGATTTATAAGAAAAATCCTAAGGAATTTGCAAAATTTTTAATGCAAAAAATAGAAACTGAAACAGGTATTCCTTCTACGGTAGGTATAGGAACTAATATGTATTTAGCCAAAATTGCGCTGGATATTAGTGCTAAAAAAACTGCTGATAGAATGGCTTTTTTAGACCAGGAAGAATACAAAAAAACATTATGGACGCATAGGCCTATTACTGATTTTTGGCAAATAGCCAAGGGAACGGCAAATAGACTTGCACATTACGGTATTTTCGATATGAAAGGAGTTACCGAAATTGACGAAAAAATTTTGTATAAAGAATTTGGTGTAAACGCAGAACTTTTAATAGACCACGCTTATGGAATAGAGCCGTGTACCATAGCAGACATTAAAGCCTACAAAGGCAAAACTAAGTCAATATCGTCGTCACAAATTTTGTTTAAGGACTATGATTTTGAAAATGCAAAGACGGTATTGCTTGAAATGGTACTTGGTGGTTGTTACAATATGATAAAGCAAAAACTTGTAACAAAGTCAATAACCATTATCGTAGGATATTCTAAAAATGTAATAGAACCTACTTCGGGTACGATTAAAATGATAGAAAGAACAAATCTTTATTCGATAATAAAAAAATACGTAGAAAGGATTTACGATCAAACTACCAATAAAAATTTACCTATAAGAAAATTAACCTTTTGTTTTAACAGTTTAGTATCCGAGAATGAAGAAGAATACGATCTTTTTACAGATTTTTTCGCTGTAAAAAAAGAAAAAGATTTATCCAAAACGGTTATACAACTAAAACAAAAATTTGGCAAAAATACCGTTTTAAGGGCTGTAGATTTAACTAAAGACGCAACTGCTATAATGCGTAATAATCAGGTGGGAGGTCATAACGGTGAATAGAGAAGATAGAGCCAAACAGTTCTTGCCGTTTGACGCCTTAAACGGACTAACGGCCGAATTAAAACGCCGAGCCGAAAAAGTATATAGAGTAGAAAAAAGAACGCCATCTGACGAGAAATTGAAAGAAATATCGCAAAAATTTTTAAGGATAGAAAAAGGCAGTAAAGTATGCGTAATTTTTTATAATGATGGAAAATATTTATCTTTAGAAGGTGTTGTGAAAGAAAGAAACGTAATTTATAAATATCTAAAAATAGAAGATGGAAAAATATTTTTCGACGATATATACGACGTAGAAATTATAGAGTAAATTGAATAGAAAAGTCCTTTTTGCACAAGTTAATCGTGTAATGAGGACTTTTTATTTTAACAATAAACCGGTAATATATGAAACAGCGTCTATAGGTGGGCCAAAAGAAGTAAATGGCGGAATAGGTGGATACTTCGATATAAAAATGAACGATGATAAATTTGGTGAAACTTCATTTGAAAAAGCCGAGGCAAAGATGATGTTTGAAGTGATTAAAAAACTAATGGAAAAATCAAAGATATCCCAAGAAGAAATAAATGCAATAATATCCGGAGATCTACTCAATCAAATAATTTCTTCAACGTTTTCAGCAAGAAATTTTAACTGTGGTTACCTTGGAGTTTATAATGCTTGTGCAACTTTTACCGAGTCGCTAATACTTGGTGGTTCGTTAATAGGCGGTGGTTTTTTTCAGAACGTAATTTGCGGAACAAGTAGTCACTTCTCTTCGGCAGAAAGACAATATCGTTTTCCATTAGAATTGGGTTCAATTAGACCGCCATTATCACAGTGGACGGTAACGGGGGCTGGAGTTTGTCACTTGAAAGGAGGAAATGGTAATAGTGGAGAAATTGTTTTGACTTCGGCTACAATCGGCAAAATAGTTGATTATGGTGTAATAGACGTAAATAATATGGGTGCAGCGATGGCACCTTCAGCATGTGATACTTTAATCACTCATTTTAATGAAACTGGTAGAAATCCAAGTTATTACGACCTTATTATAAGTGGAGATTTGGGAACTTTAGGCTCAAGGATATTAAAAGATTTAACTTGGGATAAGGGTTACAATATAGAAGACCAACACGTTGATTGTGGTGAACTTATATATAATCTTAACGAAACGGAGTATCAAGGCGGTAGTGGGGCAGGTTGTAGTTCATTGGTTTTTTCTTCGTATATTTTTGATAAATTAAGAAAAAATAAAATTAAAAAAGTTTTATTGATGTCAACCGGAGCATTGTTATCTTCAGTATCCTCGCAACAAGGGGAAAGTATTCCGGGTGTATCTCACGCAGTATCTATAGAGGTGTTATAATGGTCAATATTAGCGAAATAGTTTTTACTTATTTTAAGGCATTTTTGGTTGGTGGTTTAATTTGTACGATAGGACAACTAATCTTAAATTACACTAAAATTACGTCTGGTAAAATTTTAGTTAGTTTTTTGCTTGCCGGCGTACTGCTTCAAGCAGTAGGAGTTTACGAATATATAGTTGATTTTGGTGGTGCAGGAGCTACCGTTCCTATCTCGGGTTTTGGATATTTATTAGCAAAAGGAGCTATGGAGGGGGCAAAAAAAGGATTGTTTGATGCTTTAACTGGGGGAATTACGGCTGGTGCTATGGGAATTGCTTCTGCAATTGTTTTTGGATATTTGTGCTCACTAATATTTAAGCCAAGGTCTAAAATAAATTGATGATAAATAAAATTAAATATGATTGAATGTTCTAACGAAAACATCTATTTTAAAAAAAGACCGAAAAATAAAAAAATTTTATCGGTTTTTTTGTTTGTGTTTATAATAATCGGCGGTTTTTTTTATTACAGAACTGTGGTGGTTGAAAATATATTTAACATTTGTAAAAATAAAGTTTTTGAAAGTTCTAACGATTGTGTTAATAAAGCAATATTAACTGTTTTTGACCAAGAAATATATTACGATGACTTTATAGACGTAGAAAAAAATCAATTAGGCGAAATAGTTTTAATTAAAGCAAATTCCTATAAAATCAATACCGTAAATAAACAAATCGTTTCCGTGACTAAAACCAATTTGGAAAATAAACTAAAAGAGGGTGTAGAAATTCCTTTTATGGCATTTACCGGTTTAAAATTATTTTCGGGTTATGGAAAAATTGTAAATTTTAAAGCTTTAACAGTAGATTCGGTTACTTCAGAGTTCGAATCTAAATTTGAGTCGGTTGGAATAAACCAAACTTTGCACTCTATATACGTAAAAGTTCAATGCGAAATAAATTTACATACGGCAGGAAAGGAAAAGAGGGAAATTATAGAAACTAGAGTCTTAATATCAGAATCTATATTAGTTGGCAAAGTTCCTGAGGTGTATATAAACGGAAAATTGTTTAATTAGGTGCAATAAAGTCTTAATTTGTTGACAAATACTTTATTTTAAAGTATAATTGTAAAAAAATTAAAGACTATGATAAAGACAGACACTATGTTTTTTATTTTCAGAGAGAAAATCCATTGGCTGAAAGATTTTTAGTAAATTTTAGTGTTATTCACTTTGGAGTTCCGTACCGAAATTTATAGTAGGCTACGGCGGGTTCCCCGTAATGGAGTAAATAAGGGTTGAATTTCAACCGAATTTAGGTGGTACAGCGTTAAACGACGCCCTAATGTTTAGGGTGTTGTTTTTTTATTTATAGGAGAGTTTTATGCAAGAGAATTTTGAACAAATCAAACTTAAAGCGAAAGCAGAAGTAAAGTCAATTCTAACCGTAAAAGAACTTAATGATTTAAGGGCAAAGTTTACCGGTAAAAGTGGCGAAGTTACCGCACTTATGCGTGGCATGAAAGATATTGCACCTGAGAATCGTTCAGCTTACGGCAAAATGATTAACGATTTAAAAAATGAAATTGATTTAATTTTTAATCAAATTGAAACTGAATTGAAAGAGAAAGAATTACAAGCTAAATATCAAAAAGAGGCTATAGATATAACTTTGCCGGGTAAAAAACCTGCAAGTGGAAGTCTTCACCCAATAAACATTGTTAAAAATGAAATTTTAGACGCTTTTTTAGGCATGGGTTTTGAAATTTTTGAAGGCCCGGAACTTGATACCGACTATTATTGTTTCCAAGCTTTAAACATACCTAAAGACCACCCTGCAAGAGATATGCAAGATACCTTTTACGTAAACGAAGATATCGTTTTAAGGTCGCAAACTTCTACCGGTCAAGTAAGAGTTATGGAGAAAAAACAACCTCCTATTAAAATTTTAAGTCCGGGTAGGGTCTATCGTTCTGACGATGACGCTTCGCACTCACCAATGTTTCATCAATGCGAAGGCTTAGTTATAGACAAGGGAGTTTCTCTTTGTGACTTACAAGGTCTTTTAGATCAGTTTGTAAAAACTATATTCGACGAACAAACAAAAACACGTTTCCGTCCATCATACTTTCCGTTTACCGAGCCAAGTGTAGAAGTTGACGTAACTTGTTGCAAGTGCCATGGAAAAGGCTGTAGTTTGTGTAAGGGTACCGGCTGGATAGAAATATTGGGTGCAGGTGTTGTTAATAAGAACGTTTTAGAAATGAGTGGTATTGATTCTAACGTATATTCTGGTCTTGCTTTTGGCTTGGGTTTAGAGAGAATTACTATGATAAAATACAGTATTTCAGACATTAGAACGTTGTTTGAAAACGACGTTAGATTTTTAAAACAGTTTAATAGGAGATAATAAAAATGAAAGCACCATTATCTTGGCTTAAAGAATACGTAGATATAACTTGCGCTCCGGAAGAATTGCAAAGTAAACTTTTTTCATGTGGTTTTGAAGTGGAAGAAATGATTTACGTTGCAAAAAATATTGATAAAATTGTAACTTGTAAAATCTTAGAAATAGAAAAACACCCCAACGCCGATAAACTTTCACTTACGAAAATCGATGCGGGTGAATTTGGTATATTGCAAATTATTACCTCTGCAAAAAACATTGCCGTTGGTGACGTAGTTCCCGTTGCATTAGACGGAGCAACGTTAAATAACGGTGAAAGGATTTTTAAGGGTGAACTTCGTGGTGTTCCTTCAGACGGTATGTTTTGTAGTGGTGAAGAATTAGGTATTAACGACGACTGGTACAAAGGCGCATCTGTCAATGGCATCTTAATTCTTGATAAAGACTTCCCACTTGGCGTAGAAGTGAAAAAACTTTTAGAATTAGAAGACGTAATTTTTGATATTAACGTAACGGCAAATCGCCCTGATTGTCAATCTATATTAGGTATTGCAAGGGAAGTTTCCGCAGTTCTTGATAAGCCTTTAAAAATGCCCGATTTATCTTATAAAACTTGCGAAAATATTTCCACAATTAATACGGTAAAAGTTCAAAATAACGCAAGGGAAATATGCCCAAGATATAAGGCACATTTGGTTAAGGATATTATAATTGGTGAATCACCGTTATTCATTAAAAGAAGATTGTTTAAGATGGGTATTCGTTCAATTAGCAATATCGTTGACGTTACTAACTATGTTTTAATGGAAATTGGTCAACCTATGCATGCTTTCGACCTTAATGATTTAGAAGGTAATGAGATAAACGTAAGGCGTGCTAATAACGACGAAAAAATAGTCACCTTAGACGAAAAAGAATTTGTTTTAAGCCAAAACGATTTAGTTATTGCAGATAAAGTCAAACCCGTAGCACTTGCTGGTATTATGGGTGGATTAAATAGTGAAATCAAAGAAACTACTAAAGACGTACTACTTGAATCTGCTAAATTTGCAAGAGATAACGTAAGAAAAACCTCAAGAAAATTAGGGCAAAGGTCAGACTCTTCTTCAAGATTTGAAAAGGGTGTTGATTTGTATTCAGTTGATATTGGTTTAAAAAGAGCTTTGAACTTAATCGACACCTTAAAGATTGGTAAAATTGCGTGTGACGAATACGACTTGTGTTTTGAAAATTTAACTGAAAAAGTTATAAATACAACTGTTTCGAGGGTAAACTCCGTATTGGGTATAGACGTTCCTAAGACGGATATTGAAAATATATTAAAAAGACTAAACTTTGGCGTAAATTTAGACGGAGATAATCTTTCAATAACAGTTCCACTTTACCGTGAAGATATGGAAGGATATCAAGACGTGGCTGAAGAAGTAATTCGTGAATATGGTTATGATAAAATTATTCCTACGTTATTAAAGACTTCAGCAATTACTCAAGGTGGAAGAAATTTTGAACAAAATAAATCCGAAAGCTTAAAAAATTTACTTGTAGGTTACGGCTTTAACGAAATGTTAAGTTATTCTTTCGTGTCCGAAAAAGAACTTGACACTTTCGAAGTTGCTCAAGATTCCGATTTACGCAAATTTGTAAAAATATTAAATCCCCTTGGCGAAGATTTAGCAGTAATGCGTACGACGTTGTTGCCGTCAGTTATTAGGGCCGTTGCAAGAAACCTAAATAGAAAGAACCACGATGGCAGACTTTTTGAACTTGCAAAAATTTATAAACCCAAGACTCTACCAGTTAAAGAACTTCCTGACGAAAAAGAGGTACTTTGCTTATCAGTGTTTGGTAACGATGAAGATTTCTTTACGTTAAAAGGTGTTGTAGAAGGTATTTTTGATAACTTTAACTTTAACGCTAATGTTGAATATTTGCCGTGTGAATTAAAAAGAATGCACCCGACTCGTTCTGCAAATATTTATATTAACGGCGATTACGCTGGTTATTTGGGACAATTAAATCCAATTGTTGGCAATAAATTAGATATTGACAAGCCCGTTTATTGTGCAGAATTTTTCACTGAAATATTATATAAGCATTTAAATTCAAAAATTGTATTTAATAGTATTTCTAAATTCCCACAAGTTGACCGTGACCTTGCTATTTCAGTAAATTTAGACGTTCCTTGTGCCGATATAATGAACGTAATCAAAAACTCTGCCGGCGAACTTTTATCCGACTTAAAATTATTTGACGTTTACGTTGGTGAGCAAATTGAAAAGGGTAAAAAGAGTATGGCGTTTAGTTTATCCTTCGTTTCCAAGGAAAGAACGCTTAACGTAGAGGAAATTGATGAAATTATAAAGAAAATACTTCTTGCATTAAGAGAAGGTCTTGGCGCAGAATTAAGGTAGTTTATAAATGATTTTAGCAAAAACTATTAAAACAATTGAATACGATAAAATTCTTTTGGCATTATCAAATTTTGCCGTAATGGAGCAAACTAAAAAAGAAATTTTAGAATTCAATCCCGTATCCGATCTTTCGGATGCGGAGTTTTTGCTTGAAAAAACATCCGAAGCCTATAAACTTTTATACACCTATTTTGTTGGTGGAATTTTTTACTCTGACGACGTTAGGGATAGTTTAAGACGTGCAGAACTCGGTGCAACCTTTAATAATTCTGAACTATTAAAAGTTGCCGACAACCTAAAAACTGCAAGAATTTTAAGAACTTCTATTTCATCAGTTTCAGATAGTTCATTAACTATTTTACCAAGCATTATAGCTGGAATTTACGTTGACGGAGAGTTTGAAAAAGAAATATATTCTAAAATAATATCCGAAAACGAGGTCAGTGATAGGGCAAGTAGTAAACTTGCATCTATTAGGCGAGAAATTAAGTCGCTTAATGTTAAAATAAGAGATCAATTAAATTCTTATATGCGTGGTAGTTACGGAAAGTATTTGCAAGAAAACGTAATTACGCTTCGTCAAGATAGATACGTAATTCCTGTTAAAAGTGAGTATAGAAGTTTCGTTAAAGGGTTTATACACGACCAGTCTGCCTCGGGTTCAACCGTTTTTATTGAACCTGAAATGGTTATGGAACTTAATAACGAATTAAAGCGCGCTTATTTTGATGAACAAAACGAAATTTATAGAATTTTGTGTGAGCTTACCGATAGAGTAAGACAAATTGTCAATGCACTTCGTTCTAATTATGATTTAATTTGCCAAGTTGACGAGGCTTATGCAAAGGCTTCTTATGCATTTAGTAATAAATGTACCAAACCAATATTAAACGATAAAGGTATTATAGATATCAAAAAGGGAAAACACCCTTTAATTTCAAAAGAAAAAGTAGTTCCCGTTGACGTAAAACTTGGTAAAGATTATAGATTTTTACTCGTTACTGGCCCAAACACGGGTGGTAAAACAGTTTGCTTAAAATTGGTAGGGCTTCTTACGTTAATGGCAATGAGTGGAATTTACGTTCCGGCAGAAGAAGAAAGTGTTTTATCTGTTTTTGACGGTGTTTACTGCGATATTGGAGATGAGCAAAGTATAGAACAAAGCCTTTCTACGTTTTCTTCTCATATTGTAAACGTTAAAAGTATATTAGACAATGCTAGCAAAAATAGTTTGATTTTACTTGACGAATTAGGTGCAGGTACCGATCCCGAAGAAGGTTCTGCGTTAGCACTTGCAATTACAAAAAAAATGATAGATCGCAATTTGTGTGGTATTATTACAACGCACTATTCAAAAATGAAAGAATTTGCATCTATAAACGATAAAATTGCAAATGCTTCTATGGAATTTGATAATAAAACACTTAAACCACTCTATAGACTTAACGTTGGAATCCCGGGAAGTTCAAACGCTATAGATATTGCTAAAACATTAGGGGTGGATGAAGAAATTATATCTTTAGCGTTAAGTGAATTATCTGAAGAAAAAATCGGTTTTGAAAGTGTTTTGAAACAAGCTGAAGAAGAAAGAAGAAAATATTTAGATTTATCTAATGAAGTAAATGAAACGTTACTAAAGAAAAAAGAAGAACTAAATTTAATATCTATTGAAAAAGAAAAGATTATTAAAGAAAGGGAAAAAATTTATCAAACGGCAAAATTAGAAACTAAAAGAATAGTTTCTGATAAATTAGATGAAGCCGAAGAAATTATTGACCAATTAAAAGATATTTTAAGGCGTACTGAATTAGAATCTAAAGAGTTTTTTAAGGCATCTGAACTAAAAAATAGGCTAAAAAATAGTAAATATCTTGAAAATACAATCGACCACCCAACTGAGTTAAATTCCGTTGATATAAATAAACTTAAAAAAGGCGATAGGGTTTACGTGAAAAGTTTAGGTGGATACGCTATTGTTGATAGAATTAAAAAAGAAAAAAACGAAGTTGAAGTTTTAATAGGAAGCATTAGAACAAGCATAAAAACTATTGACGTATTTAATAACGAAACTATCACTAATGAAGTAAAAGTTCAAGTTTCAAGAAAAAACATAAGTGGTATAGCTGTTAAAGAAATAAATATTTTAGGAAAAACATCTTTAGAAGCATTAGATATTTTAGAAGAATTTGTATCAACTTCTGTAATGCACGGTTTAGAAGAAATTAAAATAATTCACGGTGTTGGTACGGGGGTTTTGATTAAAACTGTAAGAGAGTACCTAAAAAACGATAAAAGAGTGAAAGAATTTAGACGTGGCAAATACGGTGAAGGAGAAAACGGCGTGACTATTGTTACGTTAAAATAATATGAAAGAATTTATATACGAAGAAAGTGCAAGTTGCAAAAACAAGTCGGCAAAAAAAATCAAATTTAACATATTTAAAGCTCTGCAAATAATATTTTTAATTTTATGTATTGCATGGCTTGTTATTGCTTACTTTAATTTTGATATAACGGTTGGCGTTGTTCCAGTTTTGCTTGCTTTTTTTCTTCCTTCGGGTATATTTTTTGCGATTTCTTTTTTGTTTTCAAGATTAAAAAAATCATCTGTCGTTGATTACGATTATGCAATTGTATCAACTACTTTAAGATTTTCTAAAGTTATAAACGACTCTTTTAGAACAGGTGTATATATGTTTGATATAGAAAAAGTTGCTGAAATTGGTAATTTTAATAGTCAAAGTTATATTAAAAGGACCAAAACGCCAGACGTTGTTATTGATTATTTAACGCAAAATAGGTCACCTGATTTTGGTAAACATTTTTATTATTTGTACGTTCCGGATTTAAACTTTAAAAAAAGAATTGTAGTAATTGAATGTACTGCAACCTTTATGAATAATTTATTAAGACTTACAAAACCAACAGTAAAAGCAGACGGATTTAAGGTATTATGATTTATTTAGACAATGCGGCAACCACTAAGCCGTCAAAAACTGCCCTTGAAAAGGCTAAAATATTTAACGATGAGTATTTCTTTAACCCGTCGGCATTGTATGTAGAAGGGGTTAAAATTGCTCGTGAAATTAAAATCGCTAAAGAGTATTTGCTTAAAACCATTTACGCCGTTGATCACGACGTGATTTTTACGTCATGTGGAACTGAAAGCGATAATACTGCAGTCTTTGGATTTTGTAAACGTGGTATAGCTGTTACCGATGCGGGCGAACATTCTGCAATTTATAAAAGTTTTTTGGAATTAAAAAATAGGGGAATCGCAACTGAAATAATTCCCCTTAACAAAGACGGTTCCGTTAATCAAAATGCACTTTTCAACTTTTTGGAAAACAATAACGTTAACTTTGTTTCCATTATGCACGTTAATAATGAAACGGGTGCTATTAACGATATAAATTCGATTGCAAAAAAAGTAAAACAAATAAATAAGAACACTATTTTTCATTCTGATGGTGTACAAGCTTACGGTAAAATTCCTTATGTAATATCTAACGATATTGACCTTTATTCAGTAAGTGCTCACAAAATCAACGGACTAAAAGGTGTTGGTGCTTTATTTAAGAAAAAGAAATTGGTTTTACCACCTTATTTAATTGGTGGTGGACAAGAAAATGGTCTTAGAAGTGGAACTGAAAACGTTTTTGGAATTAAAGTCTTTGAATATGCTTCCAAAGAAAAATTTGATAATTTAAAAGAAATTTATAAAAAAGTAAGTAATTTTAAAAACGTTTTTATTCAGGGATTAGATAAAAATATTTTTAATATTATTTCCGGAGAAAACTCATCACCATACGTTTTATCCGTCGCAGTTGAAAAGTTGCGAGGGGAAACTATTATGCATTGTTTAGAGCAAAAAGGTGTTATAGTTGGTAACGGTTCAGCTTGTTCTTCAAAATCACCTTACAGTAGAGTAATAGAAGCGTGTGGAATTGATAAAAAACTACTAAATGGTGTTATTAGAATTAGTTTCTCACATGAGACTACTGAGGAAGAAGTTTTTGAATCTATGAAAATTATAAACGAAACTGTTAAAGAATTACGTAAAATTATGGGGTAAATCAAATGAAAAAAGCCATTATAATTAGATATTGTGAAATACATTTAAAAGGCAAAAATAGAAGCTATTTTGAAAAAATGCTTGTTAAAAATATAAAAAATTCGCTAAATGGTTTAAATTTTGATTTTATTGAAATGCACAATAGATATCTGATTGAAAATTTTGATGAATCTGAACTGCCTATTATAGAAACTAAACTTAAAAAAATAGCAGGTATTCATAATTATAGTTTGTCTTACGTTGTTGAAAATAATTATTCTCAAATTGAGCAAACAGTTTTAACTATTTTAGATGGCAAAAAGGGTACTTTTAAGATAGAAACTAATAGGGCTGATAAAAACTTTACTCCAAACTCTATGGAGGTTTCTAAGTTGTTAGGTGGAAGCGTACTTTCAAAATTCCCTAAGGAGTTATCAGTTAAAGTTAAAAATCCCGATTATACTGTTTACGTTGATATTAGAGAAGACGGAAAGACCTTAATTTATCTTGACACTATTAATTGTATGTCTGGAATGCCTGTTGGATCTTCTGGAAATGGACTTTTACTTATTTCGGGCGGAATTGATAGTCCTGTTGCAGGATATTTGATGGCAAAAAGAGGTATGAAAATTAATTGTTTACATTTTCATTCATTCCCATATACGGGTGAAGCTGCAAAAAATAAGGTAGAACAACTAACTTCATTACTTTCCGAATATAATGGTGGCAATATTAATCTAAACGTTGTGTCTTTTACAAAAATTCAAGAAGAAATTCACAAAAAATGCCCACCAGAATTTATGATTACGATGATGCGCCGTTTTATGATGCGCATTGCAGAAAAGTTTGCGAAAAAAAATAAGTTGCAAGCAATTATTACTGGTGAAAGTTTAGGTCAAGTGGCAAGCCAAACTATAGAAAGCATAACGTCGTCGAACTCCGTTGTATCAATGCCCGTCTTAAGACCTTTAATCGCTTTAGATAAATTAGAAATTATTGATATTGCTAATAAAATTGGCACCTACGAAACTTCTATTTTACCTTATGAAGATTGTTGCACTGTGTTTTTGCCAAAATATCCCGCAATTAAACCCGACCTTAATAAGGTTATTGCATCAGAACAAAAGTTAGACGTAGAATCTTTAATAGAAGAAGCATTAGCAAATATTGAAGTTATCGAACTCTAAAAATAATCATTCCACCAATTATTATCACCTACAATTTTAGTAGGTGATTTTATTTGCCCTAAATTAATTTCATGTCCAAAATATCGTTCGTTTTCGAAATCAAAGTAGGGTAATACAGTATAAGCGTATAAAGTGTTTTGTTCTATATTAGTATCGTAAATATTTTTTTTATCGTTTAATTTTTTTGTATCAAAAACAAGCTCTTTCTTACTATTATTTATCCTATAAATTAAGCATTCTATATATTCTGCGTGACATAATGATATTAAAATTCCTTTTTGATTTACTGATAAATTATAATTTTCTATTTTTGGAAATGTAAATCTATCAGAAACCTTGTTAGGCACTCTGTTAGTTTTAAAATAAGACGATATAACGTATCTTTTCGGGGCAATTTTTTCAGCAGTCTCTATAATATTATTTTCAAAACTTATTTTATCTAAATCAACCTTAATAACTTTATCGGTAGTAAATAACGGCGTAGATTTATTTGTGCTTAAAATCTCATTAAAAACGTTGTATGCAGTATTGGTTGGTAAATTTCCACCAGTTATATTATTGCTAAAATAAGAACTATCGTCTTTTCCATACCATACACCCAAGCAATAGTCGCCATTATACGTGATATTATAAACGTCTGTATTTCCTTTTTCATTGCCAACAGTTCCCGTCTTAGAACAAACTTTATATTTTAGTGCGCTTAATTTTTTTGCTGTACCATTTTGTGCAGTTTCTGATAACATATCGTTTATAATAAACGCGGTATCTTCACCAAAAAGTTTAACGTTTTTATAATTATTTTGATATAGTATTTTTCCGTTTTTATCAGTGATTTTTCTTATAAAAGTTGGAGGATTGTAAACCCCTTTATTTATAAAACTTGCGTAAACGGCAGTTAAATCGGTTAATTTATACCCATTTTTAGTTATCCCAAGTCCAACGTTTAGATTTGAATCTTCGTTAGACAATATTAAGTTTGTTTTATTTATAAAAATTTTAGCCTTATCAATTCCTATTGAATTTAATATTTTTAACGTTGGAACGTTTAAGCTTTTAGATAGGGCAAATTTTGCGGTAACTTCCCCATAATAAACGTCGTTGTAATTACTTGGAAGATATCCACCAAAATCAGTTTTTTCATCTAAAATAAAAGAGCATTCATCAATTTCATCAAGTTCGATAGCGGGAGCATAAACAAGTAATGGTTTAATAGTGGAACCAAGTTGTCTTTTAAGAATACCGACGTTTGAATTTATCGCCATAACGTTAGATTGTTTGTCGGTAAGAACTGCACAGTAGTCAAGGCTGTCATTTTTACACGTATTCTCATCTAAAATCTTTTGTAAATTACAATCGAAATTAGTATAGACGTTTATTCCATCAGAATTTAATATTTTATTATCTAAAATATAATCTAATTCGAATTTAACTTGTTCAAAATAACTATTTTTTTCTCTTTCAGTTTCCATTACTAAATTTATACTTTCTTTTTTTGCTAAATCCTTTTTTTCTTTTGATATATAGCCTTGCTTGAACATCTGTTCGAGAACCAAATTACGTCTTGTTTTGCAATTTTCAAAGTTTTTTAATGGTGAAAAATTAGCAGGTGATTTAACTATTCCGGCAAGCATTGCACATTCTGACAAAGTTAAATTTTTCACGTCTTTATTGAAATAAATTTTTGTTGCTTTTGTTATTCCAAAGGCATTGTTCCCAAAATAAATCGTGTTTAAATATTTTTCAAGAATCTCATTTTTCGTGTAACGCTTTTCCAATTGTTTTGCAAGTTTAATTTCGCTAAGTTTTCTTTTTATAGTTTTGTCACTTGTAAAATGAGTGTTTTTAATTAGTTGTTGAGATATTGTAGAACCACCTTCCTTAAAAGATAAATTAAAAAGATTTTTAACACTTGCTCTTATAATCGCTTTAAAATCAACGCCGTCATGTTTATAAAATCGCTTGTCCTCTATAGATATAAAGGCGTTAATTAAATCTATTGGAATTTCATCTATAGAAGTTGTGATTAAATTTTTATCTTCATTAAAAACGACTTGATTATTTTTGTCGAAAAAGGATATTGCATTTTTAGGACTTACAAGTTTATTTTCATCGAGTTTTACATTATACGTTGCAATTAAGTAGTAACACGTAAAACCAATAGATATAGCAAAAAGAACACCTAAAGCCAACAAAAAAATCTTAAAGAAAAGTTTCATACGTTTTTAGTATGAATAACAAGAATAAATTATATTCAAAGTACGGTTTTGTTTTTTAATCTCAATTGACAATTATTATATTTTATTATATTATATATAATAGGTGATTTTATGAGAAAATATTTAATTAACACTTACGGATGCCAAATGAATATTCACGAATCTGAAAAACTTGCTGGTATTTTGTCTCAATTCGGCTACGAGCCAACAACGAAAGAAGAAGAAGCCGACGTTATTGTTTTTAATACTTGTTGTATTCGTGAAAATGCTGAAAAACGAGCAGAAGGTAATATTGGTGCTTTAAAAAAATTAAAAAAAATTAACAAAGATTTAATAATAGCTGTTGGTGGTTGTTTAACTCAGCAAAAAGATTATGCAAAAAAACTTTCTGAAACATTTCCATTTATAGATATAATTTTCGGCACTCATAACTTGGAAAAATTTGGTGAATTATTAAAACGTAGATTAGAAAATAAAAAAAGAATTACAGACGTTTGGGAAAAAGAAAAGGAAATTATTGAAGGTACGCCTAAATTTAGAACAAGTTATCCTAATGCTTGGGTAAACATAATGTATGGTTGCAATAATTTTTGCACCTACTGCATAGTACCATACGTTCGTGGAAGGGAAAGAAGCAGGAATCCTTTAGAAATTTATTACGAATGCAAAAACCTTATTGAAGAAGGTTATAAAGAAATTACTTTGCTTGGACAAAACGTTAATTCATATGGAAAGGATATAAACACAACTTTTCCAAAACTTTTAGATAAGATTGCAAAAATTCCTGGAAAATTTAGATTACGTTTTATGACGAATCACCCTAAAGATTTATCCCCGGAACTTACGAAAGTCATTAAAAACAACGCAAATATTTGTCATTTGATACATTTGCCTATTCAATCGGGTTCAACTAAAATTTTAGGGCTAATGAATCGCAAATACACAAGGGAAGAATACTTAGAAAAAATTGAATATCTTAAGAAAGAAATTCCTGATATTGCTATTACAACCGATATTATGGTAGGATTTCCTTCTGAGGACGAACAAGACTTTTTAGACACGTATTCACTTATGGAAAATGTTGAATATTCTGGTGCTTTTACCTTTGTATATTCCATAAGAAAAGGTACTGTTGCTGAAAAAATGCCAGAGCAAATTCCTTATGAAGTAAGTCAAAAAAGAATAATGAAACTTATTGATTTGCAAAACTCAATAAATAGAAAATTTTCTAACGAGTATAAAGGTAAAACCATTGAAATATTGGTAGAAGATTACGATGAAAAACGTAAAAAACTTTTAGGTCGTGACGAATATGGTCGTATGGCTTACTTTAATGGGGAAAAAAGTTTAATAGGTGAATTTGTTCAAGTAAAAATTACAAAAACGGGCGGAATTTCCTTGATTGGTGAAATTGTTTAATAATAGGTGAAATTATGGGAACAACTGGAATGATGGAACATTATAGAGCTTTAAAGAAACAATACAGCGATTGTGTTGTTTTTTATAGGCTTGGTGATTTTTATGAAATGTTCGACGACGATGCGGTAAAAGTTTCGGCTATGCTTGACCTTACCTTAACAGGTAAAGATTGTGGGGAGGATAAACGTGCTCCAATGTGCGGTATTCCTTTCCATGCTGCTGAAGTATATATTGCAAAACTTGTTTCACTTGGTGAAAAGGTTGCTATATGCGAACAACTATCACAACCTAAAGCACGTGAACTTGTTAAACGTGACGTTGTAAGAATTGTAACCGCTGGTACTGTTATAAACAGTGAAATGATAGATGAAAAATCAAATAATTTTATTGCTTGTGTTTGCTCTGATAAAGAAAGTTATTCGATTTCTTGGGCAGATATTACTACGGGTGAATTTATGGTAAAATCAATTACAGGCGAAAATACGCTTTCTAAAGTAATTGATTTATTAGTTAGAATAAATCCTGCGGAAATTATTTCAGATATAGCATCTGAAAGTTTATTTAACAAAATCCCACTTGTCGAACACGGTGTACTACCAAAATTTAATCTTTATACCGAAAGTGAATTTGATTTTTACAATGCTGAAAACACGTTAAAAAAACATTTTAACCTTGCATCACTTTCTTGTTTTAATTTACAAAATGATTTAGCCGTTTCTTCTTCCGGTGCTCTTATTGCGTACCTAAAAGAGACACAAAAACACGCCCTTAACAACCTAAATGCAATTAAAACTGAAAAAGACGGTGACTTTATGACGTTAGACGCTAACGTTTTACGAAATTTAGAGATTGTTAAAACTTTGCGTGATGGTAAAAAGTACGGCTCACTTTTATGGCTTTTAGATAAAACTAAAACCAATATGGGGGCAAGAAAACTTCAAAATAATCTTTTAACACCGCTATACGATGCAAATAAAATTAATGAAAGACTTGATGCAGTAGAAGCCTTTTATAACAATACACCGATTAGACAAAGTATTTCTGATATTTTATCTTCCGTAAAAGACGTAGGAAGAATCGCAGGAAAAATTAGTAATGGCAATTTAGTTCCTAAGGATTGTTTAAGTTTAGCAAACTCATTGGAAAACATTCCTGTCCTTAAATTTCAATTATCAGGTCTAAAATCAAATCTTATTTATAATTTAAGTGAAAATCTTTTAGATTTTACAGACCTTGTAACCTTGTTAAAAAGCGCAATAGACGTTGATTGTCCAAATAATACTAAAGACGGTGGATACATAAAAGAAGGTTACAATGACGAGCTTGATAGGCTTAGAAAGATAAGCAAAAACGGTCAATCACTCATTAACGAACTTGAATCAAAAGAGCGTGAAAAAACTGGAATTAAAACACTAAAAATAAAATACAATCGTTTATTTGGCTATTTTATAGAAATCACGAATTCTTTTAAGGAGTTCGTTCCTTTAGAATACAAGAGAAGGCAAACAATTGCAAACGCTGAACGTTACACTACTGAAGAACTCGTAAAATTAGAATCGGATATTCTATCAAGCGACGAAAAATCTTTAGAGATTGAGTCAACGTTATTTGCCGAAATAAAGTCTATTTTATCTAATAAAATATCTGAATTAAAAATTGTTTCTAATGCTCTTGCAGAACTTGATTTTATAATTTCATTAGCTAAAGTTGCAAAAGAAAACGGATACGTAAGACCGGTTATTTTGCCGTCAAACAAAAGACTTAATATAGTTGAAGGTCGTCACCCAGTTGTTGAAGCAATATCAAGACAAAGATTTATACCAAACGACGTAGTTTTAGACTGTGATGAAAACCGTGTAAGTATTTTAACTGGTCCAAATATGGCAGGAAAAAGCACGTATATGCGCCAAACAGCGTTGATAGTTTTAATGGCTCACATTGGTTCATTTGTTCCTGCTTCGAGCGCCGAAATTCCTTTAACTGATAGAATTTTTACAAGGGTAGGTGCAAGCGATAATCTAATACTTGACCAAAGTACCTTTATGGTAGAAATGTCTGAGGTCGCAGAAATTTTGAATAATGCAACAAAGAATAGTTTGATTATTCTTGATGAAATAGGTAGAGGGACAAGTACTTACGACGGACTTTCTATAGCATGGGCTATTTTAGAACATATTGCGCTTAATATAAAAGCCAAAACCATGTTTGCAACGCATTATCATGAATTAACTGAATTAGAAGGCAAGTTAAGTGGCGTGAAAAATTACAAAGTAACAGTTAAAGAGTTACCAACTGGAATAGTATTTCTACGTAAGATAATACGTGGAGGTGCAAATAGAAGTTTTGGTATAGAAGTATCTGAACTTGCCGGTGTTGATAAAAATATAACAAATCGTGCAAGGGAAATTTTAACTGAATTAGAAAGAAAAGCATCTAATAATAAAGTTTCTACAGTTAAAAACTTTGATACTACAACTAAAAAACAAAGTGAAGTTGAAAGGATATTATTAGATGTAGACGTAAATAACGTTTCACCTATACAAGCGTTAAATTTATTAATTGATTTAAAAGGAAAAATAAGGTAAATTTTTATGGGTATAATTAACGTTTTAGATAGTAAAGTTTTTAATCGTATAGCCGCAGGTGAGGTTGTCGATAGGGTTTATTCCGTTGTAAAAGAACTTGTTGAAAATTCCCTTGACGCAAAAGCATCTTCAATAGAAATTGAAATTCGTGATGGAGGACTTTCCTTAATAAAAATATCAGACAATGGTATAGGAATAGCAAAAGACGACCTTAAAACTGCGCTTTTGCCACACGCAACAAGCAAAATTTCAACAATTTCAGACCTTGATGAAGTAACAACGCTTGGTTTTAGAGGTGAAGCTTTGCCAAGTATTGCTTCCGTTAGTAAACTAACAATTACTTCCAAAACTAATTCTAGTGATTTCGGTTATCAAATTTATTCTGAAAATGGTGAATGTAGTGATCCAATTGAGTTTCCTATTACAAACGGAACGGAAATTTGTGTAAATAATTTATTTTACAACGCACCTGTAAGAGCAAAATTTTTAAGAAGTCAAAAATCCGAATCAAACGACGTTTTTTCTACTGTTTCAAGATTTATTTTAGGCAATCCTAACGTATCATTTAAGCTTATAGAAGACGGTAAGTGCGTTCTTCAATCTTTTGGTGATGGAATAGAATCTGCTTTTTGCTCGGTTTATGGCGTTGAAACGTTAAATAACTGTTTTTATATTGATACTGAAAAAAATGGAATAAAAATTAACGGATACGTTTCAAAACATAATTTCACAAAACCTAATAGAACTTTTCAAACTATATTTGTAAATGGAAGATACGTTAATAACGTTACGATTTCCTCTGCGATTTCTAATGCTTATTCGTCATATTTAATGAAGCGCCAATATCCGTTTTATTTTCTTAATGTAGTGGTTCCTAATAGTGCAGTTGACGTAAACGTTCACCCAAGCAAAATAGAGGTAAGGTTTTTAAATAATCAAGTTATATACGGCGCAATATATTCAGTATTATCAAAAGTGCTTGACGGAACTAACGAGGCACTGAATATAATAACTGAAACTGACAATTATTCAAAAATAGAATATCGTAAGGAAACAACAAACGAAATCAAATCTAATTATGTCACACATAATAACACTTCAAGTGGTGCTAATTCATTAAAAATTGAATTTTCTGATATATTTTCTGACGAAATTAAAAATAATCAAAAAAACGTTATAGACGTTTTTGCAGAGAATAAAAAATACTTAGACGAATTAGAAAAAAAGAAAATTGAACAATCAACTATCTTACAACCCGTTCAACAAGAAATTACCAACGTTGTTTCTTTAACTTACGTTGGGCAAACTCTTAATACTTTTTTGATATTCGATGATGGAATAAACGTTTATTTAGTTGACCAGCACGCCTTTCACGAAAGAATAATTTATGATAAATTATGTTCTGATTATTCTAATAAGACAATGATTAAACAGCCGTTAATTATTCCCTATATATTAAATTTAAGTGCTGAAGAAAGTAAGTTTATTTCTTCAAAACTCACCTTTTTTTCTGATTTTGGATTTGATATTGAAGAATTTGGAAGAAATTCATTTAAAGTATCGACTATTCCGGCTTATTTAAACTCATTAGAAGTTAGCAAGTTTTTTGATAACGTTTTATCTGATTTAAATGAATTAAAAGTTTTAGAGGTGAATTTTGTCTTGTTTGAAAAATTAGCACAAAAAGCTTGTAAATCGGCAATTAAATCGGGAGATAAAGTCACAAAAGAAGATATTGACGTCATAACTGAAAAATTAAATACCAACATCGGATTAAAATGCCCACACGGCAGACCAGTTGCAGTAAAAATTACAAGAACGGAAATTGATAAATGGTTCAAAAGAATAGTATAGAAAATAAAATAATAATTATATGTGGACCAACTGCAAGTGGAAAGAGTGCAGTTGCTTTAGAGTGTGCAAAATTATTAGACAGTGAGATTATATATGCAGATTCAATGGATATTTATAAAAATTTAAATATTGGAACTGCAAAACCCACTTTATCTGAACAAAGTATTGTTAAACATCATTTAATCGACGTTGCTAATCCCAACGAAGATTTTTCCGTCAGTCAATATAAACAATTAGCACTACCTATTATTAATGATCTTATATATAAGGGTAAAGTTCCAATAATTTGTGGTGGAACAGGTTTTTATATAAATTCTATATTATATGATTTTTCTTACGGAAATGGTAAAGGCGATCTTAACGTTCGTGAAAAATATAAAAAATTAGCCGAAGAATTTGGAAATAACTACGTTTATAATCTTCTAAAACAAATCGATCCATTATCTGCTGAAAAAATTCACGAAAACGATGTAAAAAGAGTAATAAGGGCGTTAGAAATTGCAGAAACGGGCATAAAAAAATCGGATATACAAGACGACTTAACGCCAAAATATAATTATAGTGCTTACTCTATAAATTTTGACAGAGAACTTTTATACAAAAGAATAAATGATAGGGTTGACCAAATGTTTAAGCTTGGATTAGTTGACGAAGTTAATTCACTAATAAACAGTGGAATAACAATTAAAAATCAATGTATGCAAGGAATTGGGTACAAAGAAGTATATTCTTATATAAACAACGAAATTTCTTTAGATGAATGCATCGAACTTATAAAACTAAATACAAGACATTATGCAAAACGTCAAATTACATTTTTTAAAAAATTAAAAGGTTTACAATATTTAGAACCTAATTCACCAAAAATTTTAGCACAAAGGATAACAAACCTACTATGAATATAGAATTAATAAAAGAATGCGAAAAGAACTTAAAATCAAAATTTGAATATTTAGAAGACGTTTCTCTTTTCAATCAAGAAAAAGTTTTAAACGCATTCAAAAAGAATAAGATTTCTTTAAGACATTTTAATGGGACTACCGGCTACGGATACGGTGACGAGGGAAGAGATACTCTAAATTCTTTAGTCGCTGATATTTTTAATGCAGAAACGGCTATTTGTTCACCAAATATAGTTTCGGGCACACACGCCTTAAGCCTTTCTCTTTTTGGAATCTTAAGACCAAATGATGTTGTTTTATCAATTTCTGGTAAACCTTACGACACCTTAAACGACGTAATCAACGGTGAAAATATAGGCTCTTTAAAAGATTTTGGGGTGATTTGGAATAATTTACCTCTTAATAACAGCGAATTTGATACTGATAAAATTGCTAAATTTTTAACAAATACCCAAACTAAAATGGTTTATATTCAACGTTCAAGAGGATATGAGTGGAGAGATGCAATTTCCGTCAATAAAATAGGGGAAATAATTAAGTTTATTAGAAATTTAGGTTTCGACGGATGCGTAATGGTTGATAATTGTTATGGAGAATTTGTTGAAAAAATAGAACCTACCGACGTTGGCGCATCAATAATTGCCGGTTCTATGATAAAAAATCCTGGTGGTGGAATTGCCCCAACAGGTGGTTATATCGCAGGTGAAAAAAAATACGTTGATTTGATAGCGGGTAGGTTAACTGCTCCCTCGATTGGTGGTGAAGTAGGTTCTTACGCTTACGGTTATAGACTTTTTTATCAAGGCTTATTTGTTGCACCGCACGTTGTAAAAGAGGCGCTAAAAGGATCGCTATTGTTTGGCGAAGTATTAAAGTCGTTAGGATATGAAACTTCACCTGAAACTGATAAAATCCCATACGACATAACAAGATCAATTAAGTTTAACGATAGAGAAAAACTTATATCTTTCATACAAAATATTCAGGCAAATTCACCGATCGACAGTTACGTTCAAGTTCTTCCTTGGGACATGCCGGGATATGATGATGAGGTTATTATGGCTGCAGGTTGCTTTGTTGAAGGCGCATCTATCGAGTTATCTGCTGACGCACCTGTAAAACCACCTTATATTGCTTATTTGCAAGGTGGAATAACTTATGAACATTGTGTTTTAGCATTGAAAAATCTAAACTTACTTTAAAAGTGTAGCACACTATACTTTCAAATGAAAGTCCTGTGTTTTAAAATGCAAAAAAGTAAAGAGTAGCAGAATTTTGCTACTCTTTTATCGTGCTTTGAAAAAATTCCTTGTAGAAGCTCGATTTTTCAGGTCTTTTTTTTTAAGCAAAAACTGGCGGAGTGCCAAGAAAAACTGTCAATAATGCGTACATTAATGGGATTGTTATAACACATAAAGTATGTGATATCATTGCCATAGACGCACCCGTTGAAGGGTCACCACCATAAGCCTCGGGGAATACAACAGTATACAAATAAATAATGTGAGCATAGGATTTAGTGTTGCCAAAAAGGTTTGAATCATAAACTGCCTCCAAATTGTTTTTATTATAACACTGTATCCTAACAATACCAATTTTTTTACTTTATAATTTATTAAATTATATAATAAACAAAAAATCGACCTTATAGGTCGATTTAATTATAACTTTCTAATTAGTCCTTTTACGACACCAAGTATTGTTACGTTTTCAAAGATCATATCAGATAAATTATCATTTTCGGGGTGAAGAATAATTTTATCATCTAATTTATAAAATCTTTTTACCGTTGCATTTTCTTCGTCAGTTAAAGCAACAACTATGTCGCCGTTATTCGCAGTATCTTGTTTATTTACAATAATTAAATCATTTTCATTTATTCCGGCTTTAATCATACTGTCGCCTTGTACAGTTAAAGCAAAAGAATCAGTTAAATTAGAAAAATTTTCTGGTAGGGGACAATAACCCTCTAAATTTTCAACGGCAAAAATTGGTGTACCAGCACGAACAACACCAATTATTGGCACACTTTTAAAGTTATTTTTTTTGGTTACCGTAATGGAACGCTTTTTTAGTGGTGAATTTTGTAATAAACCACGTTTTTTTAATCTTTCCAAATAAGAATAAGCTGTTGCTGTTGATTTTATACCTAAAGAAGTACAAATTTCCCTAACTGAAGGTGGGTAACCGTACTCTTCTAAAAAATCAATTGTAAACTTATACACTTTTTCAATATTTTCTTCAATTTTTCTCATACGTTTATATTAACATGCAAACATTTGTTTGTCAAACGTTTGTTTGCATTTTATTTTGTAAATTATTTGATTATTATAATTATAAGGTGTATAATGTTTTAAAAGAGGTGAAATATGGCAAAATGTGTATTATATGATAGGGAATGTATTAACTGCTTTGAGTGTGATGAAAGATGCGAACTTGACGTAAATAAAATCTGCGATAATTGTTTTAAATGTTTAGAAACAACTGAAAATTATAAAACGATTAAAATTACAAATATAATTAAAGAAAATGAGTAAAAAGGGCACAAAACAGTGCCCTTTTTATTATTTTTTTGATAAAAAATTCTTGATTTTGTCTTTTCCTGTAGAAACTATTTTATCTAAACTTCGTTTAATTGAATTATCAGTTTCTAATTCTTTTTCTTCCTTAAATTGCTTCGTGTTTTCTTCAATAAGGTCATAAATTTCTTTTTCTTGTTCGGTGAATTTTTCTTCATTTGTAATTTTATAGGACAAATTTTCTAATTTTTCACCAATATTTTTCTTTACGTTGAACGCACTTACAAATTTTATCAATTTACTTTGTTCAATATCTTTCTCAACACATCTCGTTAGAAAATCAACGTAAAACGTAGAGTAATAAACAATTAAATCAAAGCAAATTTGAATTATAAGCAGAACGAGTAGGGCAATATTAAATAAGTTTGATATATCTAATTCGTAGTTAGAAAAAGTTTGATATATAGCTATACCAACAATAACTGCTTTTGCTAAGTATTTTGGTACCTTTAGTAATCTTTTTAGCTTTCTTTTGTTTTCTAAAGTCAATCTTTTAGATTTTCTATCATCTTTTTTATTTTCGTTTATAAAAACTTCTATAAAAAACGTTGAAATTAACACTACAAACAAAATAGAGTATACGACAAGATAAAGAACATTATTTAAATTTTTTAGTATTAGATAAACGTAATAAAATGAAAATAAAATCATGCTTATTACATTAAAAATTTGTAAAAACTTATTTAAATCATTTTTTAATTTATTAACACCTGCTAAAGTATTATCTAATTCAAGAAATTTCATAAAACTTATCCTTAATAATCAATCTTCAGTATTTTTATTAGTAATATTTAAACTTAACGCTGCTTTTTTACGAATATCCTCAGAAATAGCCGCATAGTGACGTTTAGTAGTATTAACGTCTTTATGGCCAAGACAGTCTGCAACTGCGTAAATATCGCCAGTTTGACGATATAAATTGGTACCAAATGTACTTCTTAATTTATGTGGTGTAATTTTTTTTAGGGGAGAGGCTATTTTGGCGTATTTTTTAACCAATTCTTGTACTTGTCTTGTAGAAATACGTTTATTTTGCAATGACAAAAATAAACCCTTTTCATTATCTTGTACCATTTTATTAGCTAATCTTTCAGACAAATATTCAGATAGGGCAATAGCAACGTCATGATTAAAATAGAGCACAGTTCTGTTACCGCCTTTTCTTGTTACGGTAAAACTATTAGTCGCCAAATCCACGTCGTCTATATTTAAGCCAACTAATTCACTAATACGAATTCCGGTTCCTAAAAATAGGGTAACAATTGCCGTATCACGACATTTTGTTGCTTGATGAAAGAAAAGCTGTTTTTTTGTAAGTCCTTGTCCTGATTCAACCGTGTATAACATATCGTCAATTTCATTAACACGACCATCACTTTCTAATCTAATAATTTCTTTTTCGTGAAGTTTCGGCATTAAAACTTTTGTGGCCGTATTAGCAGAAAGCATATTTTTATTAAAAAAATACTTATAAAAAGCTCGTAAGGTAGATAATTTTCTTGCTTTTCCCGTTTCAGTACATCTTTCTTTTTTTCCATTTATTTCATAGTAAGATAAATAATTCAAAAAATATTCTATATCAGTAGAAGATAGTGCGTCAATATCACCTAATTCAATTTCAGATACCTTTTTATCTCTAAAAATTTTCTTAACTAAGAAATTAAAAAATACTCTTAAATCATATCCATAATTTAATCTTGTCAAAGGTGAAGTTCTAGATTCAACTCCAATGAAAAAATCTTCAACGTAATAGGGCAAATCGCATAGAATATTATTCAATCTTTCAATACATGCAATTTCACGACTTTCAAAATAACTCTTAACTTTCATAATTCAACCTAAAATAATAAATTAACTTTTTTATTAACAACTTAACAAACAAAAAATCGCTAGGGTATATCTATTTATTTTAATTATTACTACCACAAACACACAAATACAACTATGCGCAAAACACGGCTTTTACGCATAGTTAACGTCTAAATTGATTATAAAACAAAAAGATACGTTTGTCAATACGATTTATATAAAAATTTTATTTTATTAATTATAATTTAATATAAAATATTATCTACATATTTTGTATTTAAATTTGTGTTTATTATATAATTAAAATTAATCAAATCGTTAGTTTTTATCTAATGATTTTTGCATTATTTTTGTCAAACATAAATTTAAAAATATGCTTGACTGACACTAAAAATAATGCTATAATTAAGAAAAAATCTTCTTTTGGTGTAAAAAATGGAAAATAAACCTATAAGCAGTGATTTGATTCGTGGTCATATTGATACAATTATACTTTATTCGCTAACCGATTCGGACAAGCATGCTCAACAAATTAGTGATTATGTTGACGAAAAAAGTAATAACGAATATCAGCTTAATCAAGCAACTTTATATAGTTCGTTAAAACGTTTAGAATCATTAAAATACGTTTCAGCCTACTGGCATAGTGCCGAAACCGGAAGACGTAGATATTTTAAGATTACTGATTTGGGGAAAAACGTTATTAAGGAAAATACTGAAAATTGGGCATATTCAAGAAGTATTATTGATAAACTGATTGATTGTGAACCAACTCCTACTAACGTTAAACCAGAAATAATCACCAAAATAATTGAAAAACCTGTTGTTGTTTATAAAACCGTAAACCAACCTACCCCCGTTGATTCTATTACACCTCTTGTTCAAAACTCGTTAAAAAGTGATAATTCATCATTAAATACACTGCAAAACGAAACTATAAACGATGACAATACTATAAAACCAATCGAGGCACAAAATATATCTGACAAAAATTTTAGAACGGTTTTATCAGACCTTATTAAATCAACTCAAACTGTAAAAAAAGACGTTAAGGAAGAAATTGTAACCATTGATAAAAGTGAAAACGTTGCTAAAATTCAAGAAAATCCTAATGAAAACGTCGTAAAATTTAATGAAAAAATTCGTGAAGATATTTCGACAAATAAATTTAATTCTAATAAAATTGATTTTAGCGATATAATCGAAAAAGGTGAAAAAGAAGGCTATAAAGTAAGCGTTTCAACTACAGATAAAAACATTAAAATAGGTTCTATTTACGTTAATAAGTTAAGACTATTTACATCGCTTACTGTATTTTTACTATCGTTGATTGAAACATTATTTGTTGTAAATTTGACAAAAAATTATATTGACTACAAAACGTTATATATTTTGTTACCAATAGGAATATTTTTAATTTTTCCATTAATATGCACGATACTTTACTTTAAAAATCAATCAAAACTTGGGTCAATAATCAGAAAAGATTCAATATTATCGTATGGAATCATTTTGTTCAATCTAATATTGTTTACGTTTGTTATAAACTTATTATTTGAAACTGATTTTACAATTAAATCGAACTTAGTTATTTATTTTATTATTCCTGTAATAATTTATATAAACTTATTTATTTACTCTATACTTAAATACGTATTCTCTAAATTAAAATCATTTAGAAAACATCAATAAAAAAAGACCGAAATCGGTCTTTTTTTTATAAATTTATTAAATAATAAACTTCTCTTTCAGAAAGTTTTCTAACTTCACCACGATTAAGTCCTGAAACGGTTAAATCACCTATAGAAATTCTTTTAAGAAAATCTACGTGGTTGTTTACATATTCAAACATTTTTCTAATTTCACGGTTTCTTCCTTCGGTAATTGTAACGTTTAACCTTGCACCGTTTGCATTAGATTCCAAAAGGTTAATTTTTGGTTTTTTCGTCTTAACACCGTCAATAACGACACCTGCACGAAGTTTAGATAAATCAGCCTCCGTAACGGGTTTTTCTGTTTTAACTAAATATGTTTTTGGAATTTCATTTTTTGGGTGAGTCAGCTTAAAGGTCAAATCACCGTCGTTAGTTAAAATCAATAACCCTTCAGAATCATAATCAAGTCTTCCTACAGGAAATAATCTTTTTTGATTATTAGGCAATAAATCCATCACGGTTTTTCTACCTTTATCATCACTTACCGTTGTAACGTAACCTTTAGGTTTATTCATTATATAATAGTCAAACTTATTGACAGTTTTAACAATTCTACCATTTACTTTAATACAATCAGAATTCGTAACTTCGTCACCTAAATTTGCAGTTTTTCCATTGATGGTTACCACGCCTTCTTTAATCAATTCGTCGGCTTTTCGTCTGGACGCAATTCCGCTTTCTGCAAGAAACTTGTTTATTCTCATTTTATCTCTTCCATTATTATTTTATACTAACTATAGTAAAGATTTTTTGTGTAAAAATCAAGTTATTTTGACTAAAAATTTTAATAGAACCAATTTCTTTACCTGAATCAAAAGGTTTATTTATCATTTTAGGTAAATCAACCTCAACATTTAATGAATTATATTCTGATTCAGTTAAAGGTAGATTTACGTCTTCATTTATAATTACCGGACATTTTTTATCAGAATTACCTATAGGAATAAAACCAATTATTTCTTGTTTTGAAATAATTTTATATAATTTATATTCCGAAAAACATTGGTTTAATAAAGTTTTAGAACGTTCAAACATCGGAGGACAATTTAAAACAACACAAACTAATTCTAAACCATTTCTAACACAAGAACTAACAAGACATCTACCTGCCTTTTTTGTATATCCAGTTTTTATACCATTAGACCCCTCAAACTCTTTTAACATTTTATTTTTATTAATTAAAATTCGATCATAATCTCTTGTAGAAAAAGGTATTTTTTTAGTTTTTGTCCCAACAATTTCTCTAAAAATACTATTTTTCATTGCGTAACATGATATTAACCCCAAATCATAAGCAGTTGTATAATGATTATCATCGTGAAGACCGTGTGGATTTACAAAATTGCTATCTTTTGCACCAATTTTTTTTGCTAAACTGTTCATAACGTTAGCACACTTTTCTATACTACCAAAAACAGAAACAGCCAACGTTTCGGCGCAATCGTTACCAGAACGCAACATTAAACCATAAAGCAAATCAATTACTTTTAATTTTTCACCTTCTTCAAGATATATGCTTGAACCTTCAATTCCAATAGTATCTTTTTTAACAGTAATTTCGGTATTTACGTCAATATTTTCAATAACGACAATTGCAGTTAAAATTTTTGTCGTACTTGCCATAAATTTTTTATCTTTTGAGTTTTTTTCATATAAAACTCTATTAGAATTAACTTCCATTACAATTTCCGATGTACTATTAGAGACTGCAGAAACGTTTATGGTTTTATTTATGTCTAACATAATTACACATAAAATCACCAATAAAATACTAATTATCCTTTTGTTTGTAATATTTTTTATATTCATAACTTTATCTTACTAATAACGTTGTTTGCAATATCAAGTATTTTTTCAAACGATTCCTTTTCCGTTGTGACAAACTTAACGTTTGCATTACCCTCTTTAATTAAAAATCCATATGGTTTAACTGAAACAACCGTCCCATTCCCCACAGAAAAGGGCAAATCTTCATTTGACTTAAATAAACCGACTTTTCCATATTCTCCACCACCAGATAAAATTCCAATCGTAATCTTAGAAATAGGCAATATAACGGTCGTTTCGTCTAGTTTTATAGGTTTACCTATAACGGTGTTCGCATCCGTCATACAGTTTATATTTTCAAATGCTGTTTGAAATACCGTATTTATTTTGTTTTTTTCTATTGACGACATTTTTTATTTTCTCCATAATTGTTTTAAATAAACTTAGCAAAATTAATAAAAAATTGAAAACTATATTTATTTTTATAAAAAAAATACTTTTTTCTTGTTCTAAATCAATTTTACTTTCTAAAAATTTAATAATATAGGGCTTTTTA
>JAZSKQ010000021.1:0-154448 GCA_045534905.1 Christensenellaceae bacterium
AATACGTTTTATAAGATAAAAGCAAAAAACCATTGTTTTTCCATAAAAAACGGCTTAAATTTATGTATAATTTGATTTTAAAAATTGTTCAAATTATATAAAAAAAGTAATTATTTTATTGTAAAAGATGTTGACAAAATTGCTTAAATATGACAAAATATATAAGGTGAAAAGTGTAATAAAGGGGAAGTCTGCCCATTTTTGGGTGTTTTCTGCTTTATGACCGTGCGTTAAACTATAGTTTAATACCATTGGTGAGTGGTAGTTTACGGTAAAAAAACTTTTTAATCTTGATAAGGTGACGCCTACTAAATAGGCGAGAAAATTTTATAGTTTCTATAGGAGGAATTTATGACAAGAAAGAACAAACTTTTATCGATTGTAGTCATGGCGGTGTTGTTCGTTGCTTGCGTTTTCGGTTTTACTCTCACCAATAAAACTGCAAAAGCAGATGACGTTTTACCGGTTGTTGACGCTTCGTCGATTGAAGGCGCTCTTTACGATGGAACTAGTGGTTGTGCATATATAGCAAGTAAGAAGTCCACCACTGACGAATGGATTATATTCGAGTGGACTAACGGGGCTCAGCATGCGTTAGACAATGGTTCTAACTCAGGTTATTGCTATATTGGTACAAAGAAGGGTATCCAACACGGAAATCCGTTGGGTGCGCCACATCTTTGGACTATCTACAGTGCTGCATTTGGTGAAAACGTAAAGCTTTACTTCAATACGAAGACTGGTGACGTCTACAAGGTTGTTGACGGAAATCAAACTAAGGCAGGTAATTTAATGATTGAAAATCCTGATGAATTACCGCTTTATGCATGTTTCTGTATGCACCATGCTGAAGGTGGTGGTTCAAGCCCCATACTTCAAAACTTAAAGATTTACGATTCAACCGGAAAAAACCTTTTAATATTATCAGGTCTTACTTCACACGTTGAAGCTCCGGTAGTTGATAATGTAAAAGCAGAGGGTGTTGACATAGAATTCCCTTTTGGTAACTTTGCATTGTACACTGATGAGTTTATTTATGGTGAAAAATTCATTCTCGAATGGACCAACGGTGCTAATGTTACTCCTAGGTTCGACGGATTTGCAGGTGGTTACAGAACTACGTTCATTGTTGCAGACAAGAATAACGAATCTTCGTTAACTAGTCCTGACCCGGCAACTAATGAAGAATATCTTTCTGCTTTATATAATTTGGACCTTGTACTTGCAAACCGTAAATTCTATGAACCTGAAGCGACTATTAAGGTTGTTGTTGATATGAAGAACGGTGGTCAACCGATGATTTATTCAAAGGCTGACGGTGCAACTGAATTCGAATTACTTTCGATACTATATTCAAGTTCTGAATTTGAAGATATTGATGGTGCGCATACCGGCGAATATAAGTTCTCTATGTGGTACAACTGTACTACTGAAGGAAAATATAATCTTTATAACGTAAAGGCTTATAACGAATATGGTGAAGCCTTTGGTATTAAGTTGTTTAACGGTAAGTATACTCCTAAGACCGTACAATTTATGGATGGTGAAACATTATATAAAGAATATACCAATGCGCAACCTGGTAGAAATTATAAGCAATTTGAAGATTTAACTGCCCCAGCGAAGGAAAACTTTGTAGGTTGGACGTTAACTCCTGATGGCGAAAATTTTGCAAATTCAACTACACCTGTTCCGAGTGTTGTTGTTGATGCTGAAAATAATCAAGTTCCTACCAAATTATATGCAAAGTACGCAGATTCTATTGAAACTGAACTTGCAGGCTATAAGGGCTTATACGTTTCTGATAGAAACTACTTCGAAATTACTGAAGAAGGTGAAGTAATAAGCTATAATAACGTAATTCCTAACGGTAATTTACAAGTATTTGTAAAGGGTGCTTCAAAATACGTTAACCTTGCTGGTGCAATTGGTTTTGTTAACGGTGACGTTATTAATATTGACGGTGTTGCATATACCAAAACTACCGACGTAAAGACCGTAAAATATTACGTTGAAGGTAAAATTGAATTTGAACTTGCAATTCCTTCAGGAATGGCTGCTCCTGACAAGAAGATTCAAATTCTTGCAAAAACTTTCCACGGTTGGAAGTTGTTTGAAACGGGTGCAAAGGGTTACTTTAACTTTAATACCCCCATCGTAAACGATATAAATCTTGTAGCAGACATTACTATTAACTACGTAGAAGAAGACGTTTATGAAACCGTAAACTATTCTTACTATAATAAAGTTGCAAACGAAATTTATATCTTCAACTCTAATAAGACGTATGAATCTAATAAAGATGGTGAAGAAACTTCTGGTATCTATAAATTAGTTTACGAAGGAACTTCGACTTACGCTATATTTGACGAAGACGTTAACAAAGCAAACAATCCTGTTTTCTTAGACAACGTTTCATTAAAGGCAGACAAAGTTTATAACAAATTAAACCCTGATGGTTACAGTGTTTTAGTTATTCTTGATAACGGTACCGAAGATAAGGTTTATACTGCAAACGCAAGTACCGGATATCTTCTTGACTTAGGTGATGCAGTACCTACTAAGACCGGTTATACCTTTAAGGGTTACAAACTTGGCGACGACAGCGTTTATGATATGAACACTATCGTAACTGGCGCTTTAACTCTTTATGCTATTTGGGAATCTGACGGAACTATTGAACCGATAGAAGCAAAAACCGGTATCTCTACTTTAGCAGTTATTCTCATCATCGTAGCAGGCGTAGTTCTTGTTGCTGGTGGCGCATACGTAGTTTTAAACTTAAAGAAAAAACCTGCAACTGACAACGTTGTAGAAGAAAACGAGGCAGAAAATGAGTAAAATTAAAAAAGAAAAACCAATCGTAATGCCAAGGGAATTTACGATTAGGAATAATAGGGGTGAAGAGGTTGCTTGTGAAAACAGACCTGTTCGCTATGAATGGTACACATACTTGTTTATCGTTGCCGTTTTAATACTTCCTATTATTCACTTCTTGGTATTCTACGTGTACTTACACTTTGACTCTTTCTATATTGCATTTTGTAAGTATCACATGACAGGTGAAAATGCTGGTCAAATATATTGGGTAGGTTTTGAAAACTTTAAAGAAGTTCTTAAGGAATTGTCGGCTGCGGACAGTGAATTGTTATTGGCGTTCAGGAACACTGCTATAACCTTCTTCGTTAGCTTTGCTTACTGGCCTTTCTCAATCGCACTATCATACTTCTTGTACAAGAAGATTAGGGGATATCAATTATTTAGAATATTCTTCTATATTCCCTCAATCCTTTCAGGCGTTGTAACTTCATCGTTCATATTAGCACTTTGTGGTTCATACGGTCCTATGGTTCCGATTGTAACAAAGTTATGGAATTTGGAAATGGCACCGTCGTCAATCTTTACCGATTCGACCTTTGCAAACTTATTCGTAAACCTACACCTTATTTGGGGTGGTATTCCCGGTAACATGATATTGTGGGCAGGTACCTTTGCACGTATACCGGACTCTGTTATTGAATCTGGTCAACTTGAAGGTATTGGCGCAATGAGGGAAATTTGGCAAATTATTATACCTTTGGTATGGCCGACCTTCGTATTATTGTTTATAACTACGTGGGCAGGTTTCTTCAATGCAGGTGGTGCAGTATTCCTTTTGACCGGTGGCGGTGGATATGGTACTCAAACGTTACCTAACTGGCAATATATGAAAGTTTATAGCGTTAAAAGTGCTTATAACAACGCTTATACGTATCTTGCAGCGTTTGGTATGATGCTTTCAGTTGTTGCTGCTACTGTATCGCTATCGGTTAGACACATAGCAAATAAATTTAACCAGGGGGTAGAATACTAATGGCAAAAGTTCACGTTCCAGGCCTTTATATAGAGCCTAATTTCGCAAAAAGATTAAAAAATGCCATTTATGGTAAAAAGACTACAAGCGCATGTGTACTTTACAGTATAGTATTCGTACTTTTTGCCCTCGTTGCATTCTCTTACGTATATATGGTTTGGTGGTGTTTCACTTCTGGACTAAAATCTTCAAGAGACGCATTATTAGAACCAATGATTATCCATTGGGACAAATTAAGACTTAGAAACTACATAGACGTATTTACCTTCCTAAAAGCAGGTAAAGTAAGTATTTGGCAAATGCTTGGTAACTCATTGTACTTTGCAATCGGTGGTCAAGTAATTTCACAATACTTTATGGCTACTACTGCATACGTTTGCGTAAGATATAAATTCTTTGGTAACAGAGTTATATATTTCGTATCATTCTTTACCATGATTATTCCGCTATACGGTGCAGGTGGTTCGTCTTATATGCTTAACTATAGACTTGGTCTTATCAACTCATACGCACGTTTGTTCTTAAACGTAGGTGTTGTTGGTTTAGGTTACATGTATTACGACTCTTTCTATCAAAATATGTCTAAAACCTATTTTGAAGCGGCAGATATCGACGGCGCTAACGACATTCAAAAAATGTTAATGCTTGGTATTCCGCTATCAATGTCCTTAATAAGTGCATTGTTTATTATGGGTTGGGTTACCGTTTGGAACGACTATTCGGGTGTTTTACTTTACATGCCCAAAATTCCTACCTTTGCTGGTGGTATTTACTTGTTCCAAGAAGATATGAAATATGGCGCTCGTGCAGATATACTTTATGCATCTTGCTTTATTGCTTGCATTCCGCCGATTTTAATTTATACATTATGTTCAAAATTATTATTATCTAACGTTTCACTAGGAGGTATAAAAGAATAATGAAAAAATTAGCAAAATTATTTTGCGTAATTATTGCAAGTATGCTAATGTTTAGTCTTGCTTTTTCATCCGTAGGTTGCGGTGAAAAAGACGACCCGACGGTTGTTACTTGGGCAATATGGAACTCCGGTTGGGGTATAGACGTACAAACTGAAATTGTAGAAGTTTGGAACACTAAGTATGCAGCACAACACGGCTTTACCGTAGAAATCGAACAATCTGCATCACAAACTGCTCTTTCTCAAGAATTTGGTAACAGTGTTTCAACTTATGATATTTTTACCGTACCTTTCCGTGGTACCGGAAGTTGGGTATATTGCTACAATCTTAAAGATTTACTTCAAGAAACTGTAAACGGCGAATCTACCAAGATTATTGATAAATTCCCGGCAGCGGTTTTGCAAAAGAATACTTTTGAAAACGGTGATATTTTATGGGTTCCCACTCAAGCATCACAATTCTCTAGTATTACTTACAACCACTACTTGTTTGAACAAGTAAACGTTGCACAAATCTTAGGTCGTGAAAAACAAGCTGATGATACTTATACTGAGTATGATCATATTCCGAGAACTACAGGCGAATTAATTAAACTTACCAATAACCCAAAATTCAACAGTAATGAACACAAAGCGTGGATTCACTTTGCTGACGGTTGGAACGGTTACTATCCGTACGTTATGGAATTATGGGCAGCTCATCACAACGGTGTAGAAAAGCACGATGAACTTTTTTATCTTGAAAAACATCCTGATATCGGTGAAAGCGGTGCATATTCAAGATTTAAGGAAAAAGATGGTAGATACTATATGTTCCTTGAAATGGCTAAGATGATTAACCAAAACAAGGTTCAATCTGCATCTAACTCTGCAGACTTCACCACTCAACAAACCGCTTTCTTAGACGGTCAAGCAATGATGATGGTTAACGGTAACTGGCTTGGCGCAGAAATGAAGAAGAACGACGGTATCTTTGACGGTTCTAAGTTCAGAATGATGAGAACTCCTATAATGTCAACCATTATTGATAGACTTCCCACCATTAACGACGATGCTACTTTATCAACCGTAATTTCGTTACTTGATAACGGCAAGACCTATGCTGAAGCAGCACAAGTTGTAAACGGTCTTTCTGAAGCAGACTACAATGAAGTAAAAATTGCACGTGGTATGAAACTTTGTGGCTCACGTGAAACTGGTAACTATATTGCAAACTACTCAATCGCATTAGAAAACGCAAAGACTTTCTTTAAGTTTATCTACTCAGACGAAGCAGGTTTAATCTTTAGAGAACATAAGAAGCTTGACCCAATGTTCACGTTTGACGACAAATCCTTATATGACTCTTTCAACTATGATGCATTAGACGCTTGGGATAAGTCAGTACGTGAAATCTGGCAAGATGAAATGACCTATTCGGTAGCTCTTTCTATTCAACACAGCCGTATTTACGATGTAACCGATACACACGGTAACGTTGATATAATTAAACGTTTAACTGCAACTAACACTAACGATAGAAAGTCAATTGAAGCATTATGGGATGAATTCCAAACCCTCATTGACAACAACTGGGTTAACTGGATGGGCGAATAAATAAAATAAATCGCTACTGATTTATTTAGAATAAGGAGAAATATATGAGAATTAAGAAGTTATTACTAGTCTTAGTTGCATGTGTTCTTTCCCTTTCGATAGTTCTACCTGTTACCACCGCATTTGCCGGTGTTAACAGGTTGGAAGTAGCGTCGGTATCTGTAAAAGATGCTGGCTGGGAATACGACAGAAACGACTTGATAGACTGGAATAAAACGGCGCAATTTAAGGCAACTACACTTGCTGATGCGACCGTTACAACGTCAGAATACTTTTTAGACGAATGTATTGAAGGTCTAAAATATTATTCTGCGTTCGACGCAAAACTAAACGTTACTTCTTTTAGTGCTGATTCTTACTTTGGTTTCAGCTGGGGCGCACAAGATTACTCTGACAACATGGGTGTTGAAGGCGTTTTAGAAGTTTACGTAAAAGCTGGTTCAACCGGTAAAATTACGGTTGGTACACGTATTACAGGTACTAACGATGCAGTTGAAGCTGCTGACGTTGCTACACTTGGTGCTGACTTTGATATTCACGCAGAAATTACTGCTGATAAAAAGTTAAACATATTTATTAACGGAATTGATGATACCCCTGAAGTAACTGCTGAATATGCTAATCCTTTTATGGGTGGCTTGTTCTCTTTTGGTCAAAAGGGTAACACGACTACTGAAGTTATCTCTTTAGTAGTTAACAGATATGAGTATGAATCGCCTGCTAACCCCGACTACTTAGAAACCTTCGATGCAGAAGATCACCCTGACGGAAAGCCTGGTTATTCAACGCAAATGTTTGCGACATATTCAACAACCGGTCCTCTTGACCCTTCTTACTTACACGTTGATACTGACGAAGAAACCGGTAACTCTTACTTAAGATTTAACAACACGGCACACTCACATATCATTACTAAGTATCAATATTCTAACTTTGAAATTACTTTTGATCTTTTCGATTTTGGCAACAGATACTTAACTGACGAAAATGGTAACTCAATAAGCTTCCCTGCAGCACAATTTATGGTATACGTAGGTGCTTCAAGAGCTCCTAATCAAGATGGTGCGATTTCTGCACAAGCTATTACCTACTATGGCTGGGTTGCGGGTACTAATGTAAGTTCTTTGAACTTTGAAAAGGAAATGAGTTCACGTCAAGTAATGACTAAGGTTGGCGAAACTCACATTTTCCGTGACGGTGATGGTAGAACCAAAATGAACGGTTCACTTTCTGACTTAGCTTATACGGGCTTAGACGGATTAAGAAGAAATCCTGTAAACATGTTACACGTGACTGAAAGCGGTATTTCTGATCCGATGAAGGTTAAAATTCAAGTTATTGACGGTATATATAAACTTTACGTTATCATGGCTGACGATTACGAAGATGAATCTTCTTGGGATAAGATTGGTGCAAACTTCTCTATCGACTTAGGCTTTACTCCAAAGGGATTCGTTGGCTTCGGTTGGGTAGGTTCTGACGTTGAAGGTACCAATAAGTATTCAACTACCGCAGGTAACGCATCAGTTGATAACCTTAAGATTAAAAACCTTGATGCTGGTGGTGCAACTATCCGTCAAGAAGACGTAGCATGGTTAAATAATACCACTACCGGATATACAAGACCAGACGCTCCGTATAACTATAACGATTTCTATAACGATAACGACTTGTTATCTAACAAATTAGTACCTGGTGGTACTGCAAGCGGTATGTCAATGACTGATCTTATTATAATAATTGCTTCTGCAGTTGTTATTGTTGGTGTTGGTACATTAGTTGCCGTAATGTATTTAAAAAGGAGGGTAAAATAAATGAAAAAGCGTTTTATATCTTTATTTATTAGCTTTATTCTTATTTTCAGTACCTTCTCTATGATAGGTTGTGCTGGTGGTAAAACCGGTGACTTGGTACTTTATCAAGACGGTATGACTTATACCGTAACTGAAAAGGGAGAACCTCTTCCTGTTTATGCCATCTCTTACGATATTATGGGTGGTAGTGACGTTATGCCTGTTGGTGGTTACTACGGCTTGTACAAAGCTGGTGGCTCAATGGACGGTATAGACTTTCCTAGCTTTGTTAATGATAAATACTTTAGTTTAATGTCCGAAATGGGCCTTAACATGATAGTTTACTTACCTATGCGTGCTGACGGTCACCACGCAGTTTATAAAAAATGGTACGAACTTGGCGATAAATACGGTATTGGTGTATATGCTAACATCGCTGCTTTCGAAGGTAAAGTTGGTACTAGAACTGGTGACCCAAGATTGAATTCTACTTACGAAGAACCTACTAGAGAATGGTTATACGACTTAGTCAAATACTGTTCTTATGATTTCCAATACAGATGTTTCCTTGGTATTTGGGCAATGGACGAACCGTATGCAAACCATCAACTTCGTGAACTTAACATTTTAATTCCGTTGTTCTATGATTGCGGTTTACCTGAAGGTATCGACGCATACATGAACTCTATAGGTTACTGGGAAGGTCAAACCGACATTTCTAACACTTTTGCTGGTGGTGGTTGGACTTTTGATCAATACTACTTTACTGGAAAAAGTGGTACTGACTCTGAAGGTAATACCTTTAACATTCCCGGATATCTTAATACCGGTGTTAGAATGGTTTCTTCAACTCAATACCCTGTAGGTTCTGCTGAAAGAAACGACGAAAGATTCTCTTCTTGGTTCCAAAACTTAGCAATTCTTTGTGACGAAGCTGAAAAGGCAGGCAAGCCTTACTGGCGTATGATGCAAGCTGGTGCTGAATTCTACGCAGCCAACCCCGTTCCGCTTTATCCTACCGAAGGTCAATGGATGCTTGACTACAACTCTGCTTTAGCATTTGGTTGTAAGGCAATTCAATACTATGAACTTTGTGGTGATAGATCACACAACACTAACGCTGATGGTTCTTGGAACTTTGAAAAGAACGGTATGGTTGGTATGGATGGTAAGCTTAACCTTTGGTATCACTATGCTAAACAAGCTGATAAGCAATTAAAAGCTGTTGACCACATCTTAATGCACTCTACCAACGTTGGTATGTTACCTCATGGTGAAGTTGCTGTAGCAATGCTCGGCGAACTTGAACTCCGTGATGGAACTTCAATGTTAATTGACAGCAAGGGTTGGAGACAACTTGAAAGCATCAAGGGTGACGACGTATTCATTGGTTGCTTCGACTACAAGGGCGGTACTGCTCTCTACGTTGTAAACTGTAACGTAGAAGAAAATGCTAACACCACTCTTAACTTCAACGATAAGTATCGTTATGAAGTAACTCAACGTGGAGAAATGGTTGATGTAGTAGGTACTACTATTCCGTTGACTTTAGCTCCCGGTGAATCAGCAATGGTAGTTCTTCACTAATTGAAAACTGCTTAAATTAAAATCAAAACCGACTGAAATTTTCAGTCGGTTTTTTTATTTTTAGTGTTGACTTTATTGTTTATATATGTTAATATTTAAGAAATCAAAAAAATATATATTAAGAGGTGAAAAATGAATTTATCCGAACTTAAAAAGTATAAGATAGTTCTTCCTGAAAATGCTGGGGAGTGTAACGTTTACGCTTCTGAGAATTTGAAAAAATATATAGAAAAGACTACGGGGATTGAATTGCCAATCGTTACCGATACTATGGCAACACCACCGTTTTTTTCTATAGGCGCAACAAAACAGTTCGCTGTTGCTACAGGTGATTTTGATAGAAGTCAACTTATTCACGATGGTTTTAGAATTTTTAAAGACCAAAACGACAGTATTTATTTTGATAGTTTATCTCACCGTGGCGTTATGTATGCTGTGTTTGATTTTATTGAGGAACGTCTTGGCGTAAGATTTTTAACTGCAAGGGTAGAACATATTCCTGCTGTTTCCGAAATAGATATTTCTAACGTGGATAAAGTTTCTATTCCAGACTTTGCGCTTGGTGGTTACACTGCCGGTGAACTTTTTGGACAAAAGAATCACGTTGCATTGATAGACTACGACTATTATGCAAAAATGCGTAACAGAGAACTTTATACAGATATTCCTGAAAGAATAGGTGGACCACTTAACGTTTACGGTAGAAATAATAGCCACAACTTTTCTTTCTATTGTCCACCGTTAAAGTGGGTTGACAAACACCCCGAATGGTATAGATGGACGGCTATTAACCTTAACGTTACGCCTATTATCGACTTGACTAACGGCATAACCGACGACGGTGAACTTGACGAATCTATGGAAGAAAGCGTTCTTAAGGTTTGTATCGAAGAAATGAAAAAGGATATCGATTCTCACCCGAACGTAGAAACTTTCGTATTTACTCAAGAAGACTCCGCTGTAGAAGTTCAACACGAAAAGCATGCTAAATTAAAAGCAAAATACGGCAGTAGTGGTATCTTAATTCGTTTCTGTAACGTTCTTATTAGAGAAATGAATAAGTACGCTATGGAAAAATATAATAAGACCGTTAAACTTATGACCTTTGCTTACTCTTATACTCGTCAACCGCCAGTTAAAATGGTTGATGGTAAGTACGTCCCGATAGACGAAACCGTTCGTTGTGACGATAATGTGGTTATTCAAATTGCAGCGTGGGGGAACTCTTATTACGATTACTTCCACGAAAAGCAACGTCCGGAAATAAAAGAGATTATTGCTGGTTGGGGTGCAATTTGTAAGCGTTTCTGGTTCTGGGCTTACGATATTGACTTTGCACATTACCATTACTTCTTTGACTCTTTCCACACTATAAATGAAAATATGCGTGGCTTTAAAAAGCTCGGCATAGAATATTTATTTATGGAAGGTGGCGAGTGTAACGGCATTTGGCAAATGAAAATTAAAGCTTACGTACATAGTAAGATGCTTTGGGACGTTTCTTTAGATGCTAATACTCTTATGGATGAATTTATCGACCTTTATTACGGTGTTTGTGCTGATAAGGTTAGAGAGTTTATTTCGTTATTCCATAATACCTATAAGTCAATAATAGACGGTGGCAGAGAAGTTTACTTCTGTATGAGAACTTCTTCTGAAGACGTTGAAAATAACCCGATAGAAATGTTAGAAGGCGGTCTAAAACTTACTGACGAAATGTATGAGTTGATTGAAAAATCTTCTTATAGTCCTGAACTTAAGAAAGATATGATTCGTCGTGTTGCAGAAGTTAGAATGACTCCGTTAAAGATGATTTATAATAAATTCTACGACTATTATCCAAACGCAAGTAAGGAAGAACGTCTTGCTATGCGTGAAGACTTTATTAAAACTGCTAAACTTGTTGATATTCCCGATATGAATCATATGAGTGGTGGTGGTTGGCGTCTTCTTGATCAGTATATACCCGAGATGGACGAAGTTCATGGAAATTACGAGGAAGGTTTAGAGTCAAAAGAACAACACCAAGCAGGCTACGTTCCTGATGACCATTAATATTATTAAAAAACCCGAAGTTTTTCGGGTTTTTTTAATTTAAACATTGAAAAAGGTTTAAGTTTAGGTTATACTTTTAAAAAATGCGGGTGTGTAAAACTATGGATATATTGCAATTAAAAAATTATAAAATAATAGTAAAAAAAGATGCTAGTGAGTGTAATAAATACGCTGCTGAAAACTTGCAAAAATATCTTAAATTAACTGCTAAAATCAACCTTAAAATCGTTGACGACAGTAAAGATATTAAACCGCCGTTTTTCTCTATCGGTCAAACCAAATTTTTTGCTTCGGCAAATGGTGATTACGATAGAAACGAACTTATTCACGACGGTTTTAGAATCTTTAAGGATCAAAATAGCAGTATTTATTTTGATTCGCTTTCACCACGTGGCGTAATGTATGCAGTTTTTGATTTTATTGAAGTAGAACTTGGTGTAAAGTTCTTAACAGTAAACGCTGAATATGTTCCTACCGTAAAAGAAGTAAATTTTGATAAAATTCCAAGGGTTTCAATTCCGTCTTTTGAATTAGGCTCTGAAGTGTATACCGAGATTTTCGGTCAAGGAAAAAATAATCCTAATATCGATTACGATCTCTTTGCAAAAATGCGTGCAAGGGATTTATTTACTAGTCCTAATATCCCCGAAAAGTTCGGTGGACCGTTCCCGTATTGTGCAAGAAACGACTTCCATAACTATCACTACTATTGTCCTGCAAAAGATCATGGCGAAAAACACCCAGAGTGGTATAAATATATTACGGTTAACGGCGTTCGTCACGAGCAAATCGACCTTACTAACGGTATAACTTTAGATGGTAAGGTTGACGAAAGTATGGAAGAGAGCGTTCTTAAAACGGTTATAGAAGAATTCAAAAAAGATATGGATGCTCACCCCGAAGCCGAAATTTTTGGGTTCACTCAAGAAGACAGTGCTGATGAAGTAGATAACGAAGCAAATAGAATGTATACCGAAAAATACGGTAGAAGTGGTATTATGGTACGTTTTTGCAACGCTATTATTCGTGAACTTAATAAATACGCAAAAGAAAAGTATAATAAGACTGTAAAACTCATTACCTTTGCTTACGGCAATACTAAGTATGCACCGATGAAAGAAGTAAACGGAGAGAAAGTTCCTATCGACGATACCGTAATTTGTGACAAAAACTTAATTTTAATGTACGCTATTGCGGGTAATATGTATTTCCCGTACGGCGATATTAGACAATCTAAAGAAAACTTACAAATAGTATCCGACTGGAAAAAACTTGGAAACCGTTTTTGGTTCTGGGGCTACGATAATAACTACGCTCATTATCAATGGTATATGGATACTTTCCACACCATTAACGACAATATTAAGTTCTTTAAAGAACTTGGCGTAGAATACTTGTTTATGGAAGCTGGCGGTGGGTTTGCTAACTGGCAAATACACATGAGGGCGTACGCCTACTTGAAAAAGATTTGGAACGCCGATTTAGATGCTAACCAACTTTTAGACGAATATGCAAAATATTACTACGGTGTAATTGCCGACAAAGTAAAAGAATTTATTGCACTCTTCCATAATTACTATAAGAGCAGAAACGAAGAAGGTAAGGGTGAAGAAGTATTCTTCTGGATGCGTAGAAACGTTGAACAAGCATCGAGTACGCCTATAGAAATTTTGGAACGTGCTATGGCTATCACTGACGAAATGAGAGAAATTGTAAACAACTCAAAACTTTCCAAAGCGGAAAAGAAGACTATGCTTTGTAGAATAGCAGAAATTCGCATGACGCCTGCAAAAATGATTTGTCACAATTTCTACGATTATTATCCAAACGCAACTAAAGAAGAGAGAATTAAGGCTTGTGACGAATACGTAAAGTCTGCTAGAGCGACGGGATATCCCGACGAAAAATTGTTTAGTGGCGCAAGATGGAGAATAGTCGATCAATATATTCCTGAAATTTACGCAAAGCACGAAAAGTATGAAAACGGAGAAATCGAAGATGCCAAGTCAAAGCAAATGATTCCTAACGACGTAATATAAGTAGAACTTGACCCCGAAGTAATTCGGGGTTTTTGTTTGACATAGAAAGTAATTAGCGTTAAAATAAATTTATGAAAAAAATTCAAGGTAAAATAGTAATAAACGCTTATAAGCGCCCTATTGAATCCGTTCGCCAAGCTGAAAGATTGCAATCAGAGTTTTCTTTGATAGGTGTGGAAACTGAAATTATTTCCGACCAAATTGTTAGAGCAGGGGTAAACAACGGTAAAATATTCACAAACCTAAAAAATAGCGACTTTATAATCTATTTAGATAAAGATAAATATACGTCTGCAGTTCTTAGTAAATTAGGTGTAAAAACTTTTAACAGTCACGATGCCATTCGTGTTTGCGATGATAAAGCCGAAACGTATATTGCGTTATCTAATAGTGGACTTAATTTACCAAAAACGTTGTTTGGTGTTTTATCTTATTCGGAAAAAGACCAAATTTCAAATACCTTTTTAGATGCTATAGAAAAAGAATTAAAATACCCCGTCATAGTTAAAGAGTGTTTTGGCTCTATGGGGAAGGGGGTTTTTATTGCAAAAAATAGGGCAGAACTTATTGAACTTTATAAACAAGTAAAATCAAAACCACATCTTTTTCAGGAGTATTTATCTTATAAAAAGGGTGCGGACGTGCGTGTAATAGTCATAGGTGGCAAGGCAATAAGTGCTATAGAAAGATATAATCCTAACGATTTTAGGTCTAACGTGGCTTTAGGTGGAAGCGCAAAAGCAGTGGAATTATCCGAAGAATTTAAAAATTCTGCCGAAACTTGTGCAAAAGTTTTGGGACTTGACTATTGTGGAGTAGATTTAATCTATGGTGACAACGGTAAACCTTTCGTTTGCGAAGTGAATTCTAATGCTTTTTTTGAGGGAACAGAGTCGGCAACAAAAATCAACGTGGCTAAAATTTACGCTGAGTACGTCTTGTCAAAATTAAACTGAATATTATAAAATAAATTGCAAATACTAACGTAAGGATAAAACCTTGCGTTTTTATTTTTAAAATTTTTTTAAAAAATACTTGACAAATAAAAAAATTGATATATAATAAAATTAGCAGTCGAAACAATAGAGTGCTAACAATTAAACGTTAAGAGTGCTAAAAATTTATTGAAAGGAGATATAAAAAATGAGAAACTATTTAACTAACAGACCAAATAATTTTGGATTAGACTTATTCGACGAGTTTGATAATTTTTTCAAACCATTCAGCTTTGGTGGAAATAACTATATGAATACCGACGTTACTGAAAGTGACAAGGCGTTAAAATTTTCTATAGACGTGCCGGGGTTTAACAAAAACGATTTATCAATAACCTTAAAGGACGGATATTTAACGGTAGAAGCAAAAAGGGAAACTTCTGAAAGTGAAAAAGATAATTATTTAAGAAGGGAAAGAAAAATGTCGTATAGCAGAAGCTTTTACGTTGGAGACGCCGTAACTGAAGAGGACGTAACTGCATCGTATGAAAACGGTACGCTTATTATAGACGTTCCGAAATTAGAAGAAAAAGTTAAACCTCAAAAAAGAATAGAAATAAAGTAAACGTATCGGGTAGAGTAATCTACCCGATTTCAATAAAAAGGCATAAAAGGGATAAATAGGGCGGTATTTTACATAATTTTTTAACTTGACAAATATATATATAATTGTTATAATTAAAAAAAACTAAAGAGGGTTATTATGGAAGATAGTGGAATGACCTTAAAACAGCTTTTAGCTTTTTTATGGATGACTTTAAAAAAGAGTATCATATTTATAGTTGTGGGCATATTCATTGTTTCGGCGATACTTTTTACCGTTAAGCAAACTTCTGCAGGTTCTTATTACGAAACCGAGTTGGTTTTTAAAACTGCCGAGCGTGATACTTTATCGGACATTAACGCAAATAAGGCAATAGTCGTAAACAAAGCGTTGGAAACTACTAATAAGCCGTTAACTTTATCCGAATCAATAATAAATAATCTTTCTATATCGGCAGTTAATCCGGGTAACGTAGAATCTTTAGAAGATTTTATACCTACGTCTTATAAGTTAACCTTAAAGCCTATAGGTGGTGCAAACTTATTACCCTCAGAATACAAAGAAATTTTAGACGTGATAGCTGTTAATTATATAAATTATTATGCACTTTCTGATTTAGAAGAAATTTCTTTGGGTTTTGACGTTAGTGAAAGTTTTGGAACGGTCGAATATATAAGAATTACTAGCGAACTTAACGATAGAGTAAACGATATTTATAACACGATAAACGCTTCTATATCTAATCATAACGTTTCAAAGAGCTATTCAACTTCAAACGGGGTAAGTTTTTCGCACGTTTTGGAAAAATTGAATTCTGAAAAAAGCAATTTAAATCTTATTCAATACGTTATAGCTTCAAATAAGGTTGAATTAAAGCCTAACGGATTTAAGTCGTATATAGAGTGGAGTCTTACTAATTTAGACGCACGCATTGCAAGATATTCTTCCCTTTTAAAAACGGCTCAAAAGAACTTAGAAGATTATAACGCAGTATTAAAATTGCAAAGTCAAAGTACAACTGACACCGTTCTTATAATAGATAGTAGCATATTTAATATGCTTAATAATCAAATTATAAGTTATTCAACTTCGCTTACTACTGCTGAAGAAGAAAGGTCGCTAAAGAGCGAACAACTTGCTATATACAATTCAGCAACGGCAGACCCGACTATGGTAAACTACGTAAAGACCGAACTTTTAGAATCTCAAGGTAAGATAAACGCTTGTCTTGAAAACTATAAAGATTTAGTAAAAAGTTATAATAAGAACAAGTATTTAGTTTCGGAAGCAAAAGTTTCAAAACCGGCTTATACCATAGGATATAGCAAAGTTTCGTCATCAACTATGCTTTTGTGCGCATTTGCCGCGGCGGTATTGATTTACACCGTAGTAGCTATAAAGGTATATCCTAAGTTCAAACAACCGCAAGAACCTGTAAAAGAATAATAAATAAAACCACTTGAGAATAAAAAATCAAGTGGTTTTTTAATAAAAAATTATAAAAGAATTTGACACGATAGGTTGGTTTGTATATAATATATTTAGCAGTCTAATTAAAAGACTGCTAATAATTTTTTAACGGAGTGTATTTATGAAAAGTTTTAAGACAGAGTCCAAGCGTATTTTAGATTTAATGATAAATTCTATATACACCAATAAAGAAATATTCTTGCGTGAGTTAATATCAAATGCGTCCGACGCAATTGATAAACTTAAATTTATATCGCTTACTGATAATAACGTTAAATCGGAATTTAACATAATTTTAAAAGCCGATAAAATCAATAGAACCTTAACCGTAGAAGACGACGGCATAGGTATGAATGAAAAAGATTTAGAAAAGAATTTGGGTACTATAGCAGAGTCTGGTACTTTAGCGTTTAAGAAGGCAAACGAGGGAAGTGATAAAGAACTTATCGGTCAATTTGGCGTAGGTTTTTATTCGGCGTTTATGGTTGCCGATAAAATACAAGTTTACACCAAAAAATATGGCGAAGACAAGGCGTATTTATGGCAAAGTTCAGGTGTAGAGGGGTATGAAATTAAAGAAATTGAAAAAGATAGCGTTGGTACTAAAATAGTTTTAACCTTAAAGCAAGATACTGAAGACGAAAAGTATTCAGACTATTTAGAATCATACAAGTTAGCTTCGCTGATTAAAAGATATTCCGACTATATTCGCTATCCAATAAAGACGGAAATGGCGCATACTAAGTTAAAAGAAGGTTGTGCTGAAGATAAACCGGAGTATGAAACTGTTTATGAGACTGAAGTTTTAAACAGTATGATTCCACTTTGGAAAAAACAAAAATCAGAAGTTTTGAGAGAAGATTTAGACGAGTTTTATAAAACTGAATTTCACGATTATAACGCACCGTTAAAAGGTGTTTATGCAAAAATAGAAGGCACCGTTAGTTACGATACTCTTTTGTATTTTCCGTCAAAACCGTCTATAGATTATTATTCTAAAGACTTTAAGAAGGGCTTAAAATTATATTCCAACGGCGTAATGATTATGGATAAGTGTGAGGAATTGTTGCCCGACTATTTTGGGTTTGTTCGTGGTGTTGTTGATTCACCCGACCTCTCACTTAATATTTCAAGAGAAATTTTACAACAAAATAGACAAGTTAAGGCAATTGCCAACGGAATAGAAAAGAAAATTATTTCCGAACTAAACAAGTTAATGGAAGAAGATAGGGAAACTTACGACAAACTTTTTGCCGAATTTGGTTTATCTATCAAATTCGGGGTTTACGCAGGCTTTGGAATGAATAAAGATAAATTAAAGGACTTGCTTGAATTTTATTCTTCTAAAAAGGAAAAGTTGGTTACGTTAAAAGAATACGTTAACGGTATGGTTGACGGTCAAACTGATATTTACTATGCTTGCGGCGAAAGTTACGATAAAATAAATAAGTTACCGCAAATAGAAAAGGTAAAAGAGAAAGGCTACGAAATTTTATATTTTAAGGACGGGGTAGATGAATTCGTTGCTAAAATTTTAACCGATTACGAAGGCAAAAAGTTTAAATCAGTAAGCGATGCAGATTTTTCTTTAGTAAGCGAAGAAGAAAAGAAAGATATAGAAAATAAATCTAAAGAATTAAAAGGTGTTTTAGACTTTATTAAAGACACGTTAAAAGAAAAGGTTAAAGAAGTTAAACTTTCTTATAACCTAAAAACTTACCCAGTATGCATAGTGAGTGGTGGCGAAATTTCTATTGAAATGGAAAAAGTGTTAAATTCAATGCCAAACGCAGATAAAACCGTTTCTGCCGATAAAATTTTAGAACTTAACGCTGAGCATAAAATAATAGAAAAGTTACAAAAATTGTTCGATACTGATAAAGAAAAATTAAGCAAATACGCCGTGGTTTTATACGAACAAGCAAGGCTTTTAGAAGGTTTGGGAATAGACGACGTAGAAGGCTTTATAACGGCTATAACCGACGTAATGTAACAAAATTTCAACGTATTTTCAACTCTTTTGTATTATAATAATTAAAAAAATAGGAGTTTTATTGTGTTAAGATTAAAAAACATAACAAAAAACTACAAAGTTGCCGGTGGCGAAATAGAAGTTTTAAAAGGACTTAACGTTTCTTTTAGAAAAAACGAATTCGTATCAATTTTAGGACCTTCCGGTTGTGGAAAAACAACCACCTTAAATATTATTGGCGGATTGGATAAATACACCTCAGGTGACCTTATAATAGCGGGGAAAAGTACCAAAAATTTTAAAGATAGAGATTGGGACGTGTATCGTAATCAAAGAATAGGTTTTATATTCCAAAGTTACAATCTTATTCCCCACCAAACGGTACTTGGCAACGTAGAACTTGCGCTAACCATATCCGGCATAAATAAAGAGGAAAGGGTAAAAAGGGCGCTTAGAGCATTAGAAAAAGTTGGTCTTAAGGGTGAAGAACATAAACGTCCAAACCAATTATCGGGTGGTCAATGTCAAAGGGTAGCCATAGCAAGGGCGTTAGTTAACGAACCAGATATATTATTAGCGGACGAACCTACCGGTGCTTTAGACAGTAAAACCAGTGTTCAAATAATGGATTTAATTAAAGAAATATCCAAAGATAAACTGGTTATAATGGTTACGCACAATGCAGAGATAGCCGAACAATATTCTAACCGTATTATTAGACTTATTGACGGTCAAATAATCGAGGACACCAATCCTATGACTGAGGAAGATGAAATAAAAGAAACGGAAGGTTTAGTAAGTCATAAGGTAGAAAAGAAGTCAAAAGCCAAAATGAGCCGTTTAACTGCGTTTAAGTTGTCGGCAAGGAATTTGTTTACTAAACGAGGTAGAACGCTTTTAACGTCTATAGCGGGTTCTATTGGTATAATAGGAATATCGGCAGTTATAGCCGTGTCAGCCGGTGTAAGAGGGTATATTGCCGACATGCAAGACGATATGCTTTCAGGTAACCCTATAACCGTGCAAGAAACCGCGCTTGATTTTAGTTCGATGATGTCTAATCTTTCTACCGAACAAAAGGCAGAGTTTATAAAAGAAGAAGGATACGTTAACGTTGATAAGATGGTCGACTATCTTGCAAAGCAATATAAAGCGGTGGATACCTTGTTTGCCGAAAACGATATAAGACAAGAATACGTGGACTATATTAAGGCTATGCCTAAAGAATACGGTACGGTTAAGATAGATTACGGTCTAGACGTAACTAATAATATATATACCGATTTTAACCAAAACGGCCAAACAAAAAGAAACGTTTCACTCTCTTCGATAAAGCAAATTTATACGGGCGTTATCGGAAAGACTAATCTTGCCGATCAAGCCCCGGTAATAGCGTCTCTTGGTGATACCTTTGCTCAAATGCCCGACGATAAAGATTATATTTTATCGCAGTATAATATTCTAAAAGGCGACGTCGCAAAAGAAAAAGACGAAATAATGATAGTCGTAAATAAAGATAGAGCGTTAACCGACCTACTACTTGGACAGCTTGGCTATTATACTCAAGATGAGTTTATGAACATCGTACATAACGTTGACGATGTCGAAAATAACGAAGATCCAACCTTAAATAAGGATAAATTCTCTTATGAAGAGTTAATGAGTAAAGAGTTTACGTGGTATGATAACGACACCGTTTTTGAAGACGTAAGCGTTAGAATGGTAGAGTATAACGGCACTATGACACCGACGCCTTATTATCCTTATAACTACGACAGTAAAGTATTTACCGAAGAGCAAAAGCAAAACGGCTTAAAACTAAAAGTCGTTGGTATTATAGAGCCGAAAGAAGAGATTAACTACGGCTGTTTAAGTAGTGGCGTTTACTACACGACCAAACTATCCGACTACGTAATCGAGAAGAACTATGAAAGCGATATAGCAAAGTATTATAGAGAAAACGCAAACTCAGAAACCACTACGTTTACGATTCCGTCAATGTACGACTACACGTTTAACTTTGAAGGGGCGGAGTATACGGGGACGGCAAGCGTAGGTAAGTATAACTCTATGTACAGTATGCTAGGTGGTCAGGCAGTTTATCAACTTACCTCACGTCATTTAGGTGGCGAAAACGTCGCAAACGATATAAGTATTTATCCTGCTGACTTTGAAATGAAAAATATGGTGACAACCTATCTTGACAAGTGGAACAAAGAAGGGGATATTACGGTAAACGGTGTAACTTACACGACTGCCGACCGTGTCGAAACTAAGTTTACGGACACTTTATCACTTGTTATAGCGATGATAAACACTATGATAGACGTAGTAACGTACGCGCTAGTATCCTTTACGTCCTTGTCACTCGTTGTTTCTTGTGTAATGATAGCGATAATAACCTACGTATCTGTTGTAGAAAGGATAAAGGAAATTGGCGTAATACGTTCACTTGGTGGCAGAAAAAAAGACGTTTCGAACTTATTCAATGCAGAAACGTTTATACTTGGTTTAGGCTCCGGTTTGATTGGTGTAGGATTTACCTACTTACTATCGCTTATAGTAAATATAATAGTTAAAAATGCGGCAGGATTCGCTATAATGACGTTAAAGCCAATGTCGGCTTTAATAATGATATTGTTAAGTGTAGGACTTACCGTATTATCCGGACTTGTTCCGTCTAAAAAAGCTGCAAAACAAGACCCTGTAGTAGCACTTCGTACGGAATAATGATTAACAAAAAACAAAAAAGAACCTAATTTGTCGCTCTTCCCGTAGGGAATTGCGACAACTAAATAAATCCTTACGGATTTGTGATATTCGTCTAACGACGAGTGATATTGCCTACGGCAGTTATATTTGCCTATGGCAAGTTAAGGATTTATTTAATATCACTTCTTCGAGAGAAATATAAGAACCTGCTAAAGCAGAACCTTGAATTTTTCTCTCGAAAAATATAACGCAAAACTTGTTTTGCATATCACTTTTAGCCACAAGGCTAAAAATATAACTAATATGTTTCAATTATTTGTGGACAAGAAAAGCACACTATATTTCACTTTTAGTGAAGTATAGTGTGCTACACTTTTGTTATGGATAAAAAATCCCTAAGCGAAGAGCCGTTTTTAGGTTCTTTTTTAGTGTTGGACTTAATGCTACAATGCGTTTAAGTACTAAAAAAGCCTTGCAAATCGCAAGGCTTTTTATCTTTTTATAGATTGTAATATTTATCAAATTCGGCAGGGTGTGGAATTGCTGATAATTCTTTAACCTCTGCACGTTTTGCTTTGATAAAGTTTTTAATTAACTCTTCGGGGAATACACCACCTGCAGTTAAGTATTCGTAATCTTTTTCTAAAGCATCAAGTGCTTCCGGAAGTGATGCCGGCAAATGTTTTAACTTAGCCTTTTCTTCATCACTTAAGTGATAAAGGTTCATATCGTATGGACCCCAACCGTTAGCATGTGGGTCAATCTTATTTTTAATACCGTCAAGACCAGCCATCAAAATTGCAGCGTAGCAGAAGTACGGGTTGCAAGTTGCGTCTGGGTTACGTAGTTCAAAACGACGCTTTTCAGGTGATTTTGCGTATGCGGGAATACGAATAACTGCACTGCGGTTAGAAGTTGCATAACCTACCGTAACAGGAGCTTCAAAACCGGGGATAAGACGTTTAAACGAGTTTGTGCTTGGATTGGTTAAAGCGCAAAGAGAATGTATGTGCTTAAGTAAACCACCCATAAAGTAGTGTGCCGTTTCACTAAGTCTTGCATATCCGTTATCATCGGAGAAAACCGGCTTGCCGTCTTTAAGTAAAAGCATATGAACGTGCATACCACTACCTGCTTCACCATAAATAGGCTTAGGCATAAAGGTTGCAGTTTTGCCATGTTTTAATGCTGTGTTGTGAATAATGTACTTTATCCACATAGTTTTGTCTGCCATGTCGGACATTTTGCCGAGTTGTGGTTCAATTTCAAATTGACCAGATGCTGCAACTTCGGGGTGATGGTAGTTTATTTCAATACCTGCGTCTTTCATATGAAGACACATTTCACTTCTAATTTCATAAGATTGGTCGAAAGGTTTTGCAACGTGATAAGCCTTTTGTTTAGGAACTATAACACCTTGACCTTGTACTGCACTGTTCCAGTAAGATTGAACTGCATCAAGTGTAAAACCTACGCTGTTTGGGGAAACGTCCCAACCAACTTGGTCGAAAAGGTAGAATTCAAATTCCGGAAGAATAAGCATGGTGTCTGCAACTCCCGAATCTTTCATAAACTTTTCAGCAGCTAAAACTATGTTTCTGGGATATTGCGCAAGAGGAGTGTTTTCTTCTTTGCCAATAATCATAGCATTACCCGTCATTGATAGGGTAGGTATTTCGCAGAAAGGGTCAATTACTGCAGTATCAGGGTCGGGTATGAATACCATATCGCTTTTTTCTACCACTGCATAGCCGTAGTTTGAAGCATCGAACCCTATACCACTTTTCATGGTGTCTTCAGAAAAATTATCTGCAGGAATGGTTACGTGACGATATTGACCGTTAATGTCAACCATCTTAAAGTCAACCATTTTAATACCTTTTTCTTTAATGAGTTCTATAATTTCTTTCGTTGTTTTTGCCATAAACTATCTCCAAATATAAAATTTATAATCTAAAACGATTATTATTTAACTAAAATTGTACTTTTTCTTCGATATAAGCCTTTAAGTTTTCAATAGGCATACGAACTTGTTCCATAGTATCTCTATCACGTACGGTAACTTGATTATCTTCTAAAGTGTCGAAGTCAATGGTGATAGAATACGGTGTGCCGATTTCGTCTTGACGGCGATATCTTTTACCGATAGAACCTGCTTCGTCGTAATCAACTGCAAAGTATTTAGAAAGATTTTCGTAAACTTCGTTAGCCTTTTCGCTTAATTTTTTTGAAAGGGGAAGAACTGCACATTTGAACGGTGCGAGAGCGGGGTGTAATCTTAAAACAACTCTCACGTCGTTTTCGCCAACCGTTTCTTCGTCGTATGCGTCGCAAAGGAAAGCGAGAGCAACTCTATCTGCACCAAGAGACGGTTCAACAACGTAAGGAACGTATCTTTCACCAGTTTCTTGGTCAAAGTAGGTAAGGTCTTTGCCAGAGTGTTTTGCGTGTTGAGATAAGTCGTAGTCCGTTCTGTCTGCGATACCCCATAATTCGCCCCAACCGAACGGGAATAAATATTCAAAGTCAGTAGTTGCCTTAGAATAGAAGCAGAGTTCTTCTGGGTCGTGGTCACGAAGTCTTAATCTATCACGATTCATATTGAGGTCTAAAAGCCATTGTAAACAATAATCTTTCCAGTACTTAAACCATTCTAAATCGGTACCCGGTTTACAGAAGAATTCAAGTTCCATTTGTTCGAATTCTCTAATTCTAAAAATAAAGTTGCCGGGGGTAATTTCGTTTCTAAAAGATTTACCAATTTGACCAATACCAAAAGGTATTTTTTTTCTGGTTGATCTTTGAACGTTAAGGAAGTTTACAAAAATACCTTGTGCTGTTTCAGGACGAAGATAAGCCGTAGAAGAAGAGTCTTCAGTAACGCCTATAAAAGTCTTGAACATAAGGTTAAACTTTTTAATATCAGTAAATTCTTTACCACCGCAGTTAGGACAAACGATTCCTTTTTCCTTAATAAAGTTGCTCATTTGTTCAAACGTCCAACTTGCGGGATTATCGTCGGTACCGTTAGCAAAAGCGTAATCTTCAATAAGTTTGTCTGCTCTATGACGAGTTTTGCAAGACTTGCAGTCCATAAGTGGGTCAGAGAAACCGCCAACGTGACCAGAAGCTACCCAAGTTTCAGGGTTCATAATAATAGCAGAATCAAGTCCTACGTTATATTTAGATTCTTGAACGAATCTTTTCCACCAAGCTTTTTTAACGTTATTTTTAAATTCTACGCCAAGAGGACCAAAGTCCCAAGAGTTGGCAAGACCGCCGTAAATTTCACTACCGGGGAAAAGATAACCCCTACCTTTACATAAGTTTACGATTTTTTCCATCGTTGCTTTAGATTTGTTTTCTTGCATAGCAGTATCCTTATAATAATTATTTTCATATAATTTTACCTTAAAACTACGTTTTAGTCAAGAAAAAACATAGTTTGTAACGTTAAAAGATTAAATTTTGACTAAAGAACAAAATAAAGGAAAAAAATTTTAAAATTCTCTTTTATCTTTCAATATTTTGTGATATAATCTATACGGCTTTTTGTGTTCAAAAGGCAAATACTTTACTAAAAGGCAAAATTATGGTAGAAGCAACTAATTTTATCGAACAAATTATCAACGAAGAATTGGCAGAAGGAAAGGTAAGCTCAGTACAAACACGTTTCCCACCCGAGCCTAACGGATACTTACACATAGGACACGCTAAATCTTTGTGTTTAAATTTCGGCGTTAAGGAAAAATACAAGGGGAAATGTAACTTGTTTTTAGACGATACTAACCCTTCTAAAGAAAAATTAGAGTACGAAGAGTCTATTAAAAAGGATATAGAGTGGCTTGGTTTTGAATGGGATAAAATTACTCACGCTTCCGACTATTACGAAGATATTTTTAACTTTGCCGTTGAAGAAATTAAACTTGGCAACGCATTCGTATGCGATATGACTCCCGAAGAAATTTCGGCGTGCCGTGGAAGTTTAACTGAACCGGGTAAGGAAAGCCCTTATAGAAATAGAACTATAGACGAAAACTTAAAACTTTTTTACGAAATGCGTGACGGTAAGTACGCTGACGGAGAAAAATGTTTGCGTGCAAAAATTGACATGGCAAGTCCTAACATAAACATGCGTGACCCCGTTATATATAGAATTCTAAGGGAAACGCACTACAGAACGGGGGATAAGTGGTGCATTTATCCTATGTACGATTTTGCACACCCCATTTGTGACTATATGCAAGGCGTTACCCATTCTTTATGTACGTTAGAGTTTGAAGATCACCGTCCGCTATACGATTGGGTTGGTATAACTTTAGGCTTCAAGAACAAACCTCGTCAAATAGAGTTTGCAAGACTTAACGTAACTAACCTCGTAATGAGTAAAAGATATCTTAAAAAGCTCGTAGAGGACGGTTCCGTCGATGGTTGGGACGATCCGAGAATGCCCACTTTAACCGGTTTAAGAAATCGTGGTGTTCCGGCAGAAGCGTTGAAAGATTTTTGTGGTAGAATTGGTATTGCTAAAGCAAATTCAGAAGTTCAAATTAGTTACCTTGAAGCATGTATAAGGGAATATTTAAACGCTAATGCAGAAAGGGCTATGGCAGTACTAAAGCCGTTAAAGGTTACGATAACTAATTATCCGGAAGGAAAAACTGAAGAGGTTGATTTTGAAATCAATCCTAACGAAGAAATTAAACGTACGAGAAAGATAGCGTTCTCAAAGACGGTGTATATCGACCAAGACGACTTCTCTATTGCACCTCCGCCAAAGTATTTTAGACTTAAAAAGGACGGAATGGTAAGACTTAAAGGTGCTTACGTTATTAAGTGTGATGAAGTTATATTTGACGATAACGGTGACGTTAAAGAGTTGCTTTGCACCTATCTTCCTGAGACCAAAAGCGGAAGCGATACTTCGGGTATAAAGGTAAAAGGAACTATTCAATGGGTAAATGCTGATACTGCTATAGACGTTGATATTAGAAAGTACGGTTATTTACTTAAAGACGAAGAATATGCAGGGCAAGATTTCTCTGAAAGAATGAATAAAGAAAGCGTTACTGAATTTAAGGGGAAGGTAGAACCTTACGTATTCACTTGCGAAGAAAATACTCCTTTCCAATTTATGAGAACAGGATATTACAAACAATTAAAACTTAAAGATAAGGTTATTATGAGTGAAATTGTTTCGTTAAAAGACAATTTCAACAAATAAGGGAAAATTATGAATTACGACGTTATAATTATAGGTGCAGGCCCCGGTGGGATTTTTGCATCGTACGAAATTTCTGAAAATAATAAGGATTTAAAAATTGCCGTTTTTGAAACGGGTAACGCTTTAGAAAAAAGAAAGTGCCCGATAGATGGAAATAAGGTTAAATCTTGCGCACATTGTCCGACTTGTGATATCATGAACGGCTTTGGTGGGGCTGGCGCTTTTTCTGACGGTAAATATAATATCACCAACCAGTTTGGTGGAACGTTACACGAGTTTATCGGCAAAAATCAAGCCATTGAATTGATGCAATACGTAGATAAAATTAACGTGACTAACGGTGGCGATGGTTCTAAACTTTATTCTACTGAAAACCCGCAAATTAAAAAACTTTGCGTTCAAAACGAATTGCATTTATTGGATGCGTCCGTTCGTCACTTGGGTACGGATAAAAACTTAATAGTTTTGTCTAACCTTTACGCAAAATTAAAAGACCGTGTAGATTTTTATTTTAGGTCACCTGTTAAAACAGTTGAAAAGGTAGACGGCGGTTATAAAGTTATAGTAGGGGACAAAGAATATACGTCCAAATATTGTATAATATCGGTTGGAAGAAGCGGTAGTAAGTGGATGGAAAACGTATGTAAAACCTTAGGCATACAAACCCACTCTAATCGTGTTGACTTAGGTGTTAGGGTAGAAATTCCAGCCGAAGTATTTTCTCACTTAACCGATGAACTATATGAAAGTAAAATAGTTTATCGTACCGAAAAATACGAGGACTTAGTTAGAACTTTCTGTATGAATCCCTACGGTGTAGTAGTAAACGAAAACACTAACGGCATTGTAACTGTAAACGGACACTCTTACGAAGACCCTGAAAAACACACTAAAAACACAAACTTTGCATTACTTGTTACAAAGCGTTTTGGCGAACCGTTTAACGACAGTACTGCGTATGCAGAAAATATTGCAAAGCTTTCAAATATGCTTGGAGGTGGTGTAATGGTACAACGTTTCGGTGACCTTATTAGGGGACAAAGAAGTACGCCTAAAAGAATAGCAGAAGGCTTCGTAACGCCAACCCTTTCAGCGACTCCAGGCGACTTATCACTCGTTATACCTAAGCGTATATTAGACGGTATTATAGAAATGATTTACGCCTTAGATAAAATCGCCCCAGGTACTGCTAACGACGATACTCTTTTATACGGTGTAGAAGTTAAATTCTACAATATGATGGTTCATATTGATAACGATTTAATGACTTGTCACGACGGATTATACGTTATAGGCGACTGTTCCGGTGTAACCCACTCACTTTCACACGCATCGGCAAGTGGTGTTTACGTTGCAAGAAAGATTTTGCAAAGACAACTACTGTAATTAAACATAAAACACCTTAAAAAGTATAAATAACAAAAAATCTTGCTAATAACTTAGCAAGATTTTTTTAATTAAAAAACGTCTCTAACTGCAAGAATTTCTTTATTTATAGCGTCGATTAGTAATATTTTATTAGACTTGTTATCGCCTGACAAACTAACGAACCAATATGCGTTATTTTCTTTAACGGCAATTCGCATAGAGATTTTAAGATTTAAATTTTCACCGTTTTTATATAGGTTTATAAGTTCAGGTTGTTTTTCTAATAAAAGTTTTAAGGCTGATTGATAATCTATTGCGTTTTCAGGAACTACCGACCTTAATTTTACCTTGTTTACTGAACTTCCCACCATAAAATCCACGTCGAAATCCTTTAGATTGAAATTAGGAACTTCTACGTCAAGCATCATACAATTTTTTACGGGGTTAAATTTAAATTGTCCCGAATAATTTTTTTGGTTATAGTCAAAAGAAAGGGCATAGGTTACTTGTTCGTCGTTAAAATTTAACAATTTAAAGGAAAGCGTATATATTTTTTTGCCCGAATTCTTGTCGGTGTTAAAGCCGTAAACGGCCTTGATTTGATAATTTTCATCTTCACTTACAAAATATTCTGAACGCACTTGAGTTAGGTGTTCGGATAGGTTAGATTCTCCCTTGCAACCACTTAGACAAAAACAAAACATAAATACAAAACATAAAACAAAAAATTTTTTCATAATTCACCCCGTAAAAAATATATGAAAAAACTTAAAATAATATTCGATTTTCTTTTTTTAAATTACTATTGATTTTTTCAAATAAGTTTGTTAAAATATAGGTATGAAAAAGTTGATAATAAAAACCGCAGTGATTACCATTGTCGCATTGTTATTTTTAACGTTTGTAGTAACGGGATTTTTTGCGTTACTCTTTCCTAAGAGTTTAGGTGATTTTTTTGCTACAAGTGGAATGGAAGGAATTGCCTCTAAACTTTACGAAAGGAATTACGATATTAAAGAAGACGAACAGTCTTTAATTTTGCTTTTAAATCATATAAATCCGTATAGAAACGACGATACGGACGACTACGTAGAAGATTTAATAGACTATTACGGGATAGATTCGGTTGCCGATGCTGAATATTATTACGGTTTAGCTGTGGTATCGCACGCAAGCGAGCATGACGTAGAAGAAGCGATATTGTTTTGTAAAAAATTCGTTACCGATTACGGATATACTGAACATAACCCGTATCGCACGCTAATATCAGATAAAAAACTTAATTTAAGAAGAGAAGAGTGGTCTAAAATTTTGACTGCGCTAAATAGGGAAAAAGAATCTTTAACTGATGTGTCTTTAATTGAAAGGGATATCGTTACTGTTCAAAGTAAAATAAACTAATAATTACGGCTCGATAGAGCCGTTTTTACTGTAATAATATTTTGTAAGTTAAAATATGTATAAAAAAGATAATTTTATTGAGAAAGAAAAAAGAATATTGGGTGCTGGAGACGGTGGTTTGGCGTTTTCTATTATGATGGCTGTTTATTTTATACTGTCATTTATCGGTGGTATAATTTTATCTATTATAACCGAGCCTGAAAGTGTTTTATATTATGCGTGTTCACCGTTATTTTCTTTGATTTCTATATTTTTAATCGTATGGTATTTTAAGATTAAATCAGGGGAAGAATTTAAAGTTTTTTTGAGTGTAAAAAGTTCAAGACCAATATATTTTATTTTGGCTGTTATTTTAGGTGTGGGCATGCTTTTAGGATTTGGCTTTGTAAACGGCTTAATCTCAGATTTAATTGTCAGTATTGGTGGAAACGTTTCGCAAAGCAATATTCCGCTAAATAACGTTTGGCAATTTATATTATATAGTGTTGTTTTTGCAGTATTGCCCGCTATTTTTGAAGAACTATTTTTCCGTTCTTTTATATTAGGTGTAACTTTTAAGGGTTTTAATAAAATATCTGCGATTACTTTATCGGCATTTTTATTTTGTTTGTATCATGCGTCGGCAACACAATTCGTTTATCAATTTATATATGGAATAACGCTTGGTGTATTGTTTTATAAATCCGGCAGTGTAATTTGTCCTATCGTGTTGCATTTTATAAACAATTTTGCAGTGCTTTTATTAAGTTATATAAAGTTTGAAATAAATTTCTATCATCCGTTAATAATTCTTTCTGGAATTTTAATCATAGCTGTAAGTTACTTGGTAATGTTTTTTTATAAAAAAGATAGAGCAAAAGTAGAGCAAAATAGCGCAAAGGTGGTTGATTTTATACTTCCTTATGGAATTTTTGGGATTCTATTTTGTATTTTAGTAATAGTAGTCAACGTGGTGACCGTATGATAAAAATAAACTTAGTAGTTGTAGGTAAAATAAAAGAAAATTATTTTAAAGACGGTATAGAAGAATACTCTAAAAGGCTTTCTAAATACTGCGATTTTAAGATTATAGAGGTTCAAGAAGAAAATTATTCTAAAGCGGGACAAGGTGAAATATTAAACGTTTTAAATAAAGAGGCTGAAAGAATTTTGCCAAACCTTAAAGGGCACGTAATTTGTACTGCAATAGAAGGTAAGCAGTTTTCAAGTAAAGAACTTGCTCAAAAAATTAAAGGGTTTATAGATTTAGGTAAGGAAGTGACCTTTGTGATAGGTGGTTCTTACGGAATATGTGAAAGTATTAAGCAAAAAAGTAACGAGCTTATATCTTTTTCCAAAGCCACTTTTCCACATTCCATGTTTAGGTTGATTTTAGCCGAGCAAATTTATCGTGCTTTTTCGATAATAAACGGAACGCCTTACCACAAATAACGCATACCGTGTGGTATGAACGTTTTAAAAAGGTTAGATAGATTTTATAAAAAATATAAAGGTGAAAAGGGCGTAATAGGTTATAGCGAATTAGGTGAAAAAATTCCATATTTTAAGGTTTATAAAACTAATTATCCTATAATAGTAGCCCAATACTGTATTCACGCAAGGGAATATATTACTGCGGAATTGTGCCTAAAAACAATTAAATACCAAGTGAAAAATGGTAAAATAGGTACGATTTATTTTTTGCCGTGTACTAATCCAGACGGTGTTAAGATTTGTTTAAATGGTAATCGACTTTATAAAGCCAACGCTAATATGGTAGATTTAAACGTTAATTTCGATGCACGTTGGGCTATGGGGGATAAAAACGTAAAAACCCCTTCAAGTGAAAATTATATCGGAAAGTTTCCTTTTTCGGAAAAAGAGAGTAGGGCTCTTCGTGATTTTACGCTTAAAGTCAAGCCTAATGCAACCTTAAGTTTTCATAGTAAGGGTGAAGTAATTTATTATGGATTTGACGGCTCAAACAATCTAAAAAGGGATAAAAATATTGCAAAAAGACTTTCTAAAGTCAACGGTTATCAAGTGGAACGTTCGGTTGGTAGCGTAGGTGGTTATAAAGATTGGTGTGTGGAAAAATTAGATATTCCGTCTTTTACTATAGAGGTCGGTTCGGATAGTCTTTCTCACCCCATAAAAAGGAAATATTTGGGTAAAATTTATAAACAAAACAAAAATTTAATAAACGCTTTAACGGAAATATTATGTGTGAAATAAAATTTATGAAAATGGCAATAAAACAAGCCGAAATCGCTAAGGAAAAAGACGAAGTTCCAATTGGTGCGGTTTTGGTTATGAATGGGAAAGTTATTGCTAAAGCTTATAATAAAAGGGAAAGTACTCAAAGGGCAACTGCTCACGCTGAAATAATCGTTATTGAAAAGGCGTCTAAAAAACTTAAAAGTTGGCGACTTGACGGTGCTGAGCTTTACGTTACGGTAGAACCTTGTGCAATGTGTGCAGGTGCAATAGTGAACTCAAGAATAAGAAAGGTATATTTTGGTGCATACGAGAAAAAAAGTGGTTGTGCAGAAAGTAAATATCCTATTCTTAGCGACGCTGGACTTAACCATACTACCGAGTATAAGGGTGGTGTAGAGGAAGAAAAGTGCGCTACGTTAATAAAAAATTATTTTAAATGTAAGAGAAGTCAAAAGAACGCTTGACTTAAAAAACAAATTGGCTTAAAATAAAAACGTACTGAATGTACATAAAGTTACATTAGGAGAAAATTTAATGATTACACACGGCAATGCTATCGAAATTATTTGTGGCAACTCTAACCGTCCGCTTGCAGAAGCAATTGCGAACGAATTAAAAATCCCGCTAACTCAAGCGGAGGTTGGTAAGTTCTCTGATGGTGAAATTAGTATCACCCTTCCGAACACCGTACGTGGAAAGGATTTGTTTATAATTCAATCTACTTCACAACCGGTTAACGACAACCTTATGGAACTTTTAATTCTTATCGACGCATGTAAACGTGCATCCGCCGGTAGAATTACTGCGGTTATGCCTTATTTTGGCTATGCAAGACAAGATAGAAAGGCTCGCCCACGTGACCCGATTACTGCAAAACTCGTAGCGGATATTTTAACTACCGCTGGTGCTGATAGAGTTTTGACTATGGATCTTCACGCAGCACAAATTCAAGGTTTCTTTGAAATCCCTGTTGACCATCTATACGGTGCTCCGTTACTTGCTAAATATTACAAAGATAAAATGGATGAAAACTGGGTAGTAGTATCACCTGATATGGGTTCGGTTGGTAGAGCAAGAAACTTTGCTTCAAGGGTAGATGCACCTATCGCTATCGTGGACAAGCGCAGACCTAAGGCAAACGCAGTAGAAGTTATGAACGTTATCGGTGACGTTGCTGGTAAAACCTGTCTTATGGTTGACGATATGATAGATACTGCTGGCACCATTGTTAAAGGTGCTGAAGCACTTATCAAAAACGGTGCAAAAGAAGTATTTGCTTGTTGTACTCACGGCGTATTTTCAGGTCCGGCAATGGAAAGAATTACTAATTCACCCATTAAAGAACTTGCAGTATTAAATACTATTGATATGCCTGAAAGCGTAAAGAACAATCCCAAAATCAAAGTGCTTTCTTGCGCAAAATACGTTGCAAGGGCAATAAACACGGTTTTCTCGGATTCCTCTCTTTCGAGAATATACGAAGACTAATCGTAATAACAAAAAGCCGTTTGAAAAAAACGGCTTTTTTATTCTAATAAAGGTAAGATATGAAGATTATAGTAGGGCTGGGTAATCCCGACGACAAATATAAAAACACCTATCATAATTTGGGGTTTATAAGCGTAGAAAAGGCGGCTAAAAAAGCGGGTGTCGATTTTACCAAAACTAAATGTCGTGCGATGATTGCCGAAACAAAAATCGGCAACGAAAAAGTTATATTTGCCAAGCCTCAAACCTATATGAATTTAAGTGGCGAAAGCGTAATAGAACTTCTTTCTTTTTACAAAGCGGACATTAAAGATTTAATAGTAATTTACGATGATTTCGACTTGTTTGAAGGTGAACTTAGAATAAGAGAAAGTGGTTCCGCAGGTACGCATAACGGAATGCGAAATATCATAGCTTTAACTAAGCAAACGGCTTTCCCAAGAATTAGAGTAGGGTTTAAACCAAAAGAAGAATTAAAAGCCCCTTTGATAGACTATGTTTTATCAAAGATAAAAGACGTAGAACTATTCGCTGCGATAACTGATAAAGCCGGTGACTGTGCGTATGATTTTGCGTGTGGAAAAGGGGTGCAGTATATAATGCAAAAATATAACGGAGCGTTAAATAAGTAGCCTAAAAATTTGATAAACCTCCGCTAAAGATATGCTAAATGATTTTACAATTAAAAAACCGTTAACGGGCTCTATAAAAGAGTTTATTGATAGTATCCGCCAGGGAATTCCCTCGGCGGTATTTGGCGTTAATGATTCTTTTAAAAGCTATCTTATTTCTAAAATTGAAGATCCCGTTTTAGTCGTTGTTAGAGATGATTTAACTGCGAGTGTTTTTTCTGACCTAATACGAGCATTTAGTGGAAAAAAAGTAAGTACAATATGTTCAAAAGATGAAATTTTAGTTCCCAATAGGGCATTTTCAAAAGAACGTATTTACAAAAGATTGATGGCTATAAATGCTATTAAAACGTCAAAATTTATCGTCGCCACGCCTGACGCTTTAATGCAAACTTTTCCTAAAAAAATACAGAGTTTCGTCTTTAAGAAAAATCAAGATTATTCTCGTGATGAATATCTTTCTTGGTTGATAAGTTCAGGATACAAACGTGTAGAGGGCATTGAGGGACAAGGCACTTTTTGTATTCGTGGCGATATCTTAGACGTTTATCCTATAAACTGTTCCAATCCTGTAAAAATTGACTTTTTCGGCGATACGGTTGACGGAATAAAGTTTTACGATTTATCTACCCGTCAAAAAATATCGAGCCCTGATAAGGTGGAAATAATTCAAGCCGTGGACGTTTGTTTAGATTCGTCAGACTTGCAAAAAATATATTTTGAAACCTTAAATGAGTTAAGGGCGTATAAGGGTGATAAGGATAGGCTAAAGCAAGTCGTAGAAAGTTTGGAATTTGCTTATAAAAACGCCGATCAAGACGCCTTTAGCGTTTTTGCAACCCTTACTGATAAGGTTTGTGATTTTACTGAAATTATAGATAAAAACACAGTAGTCGTAATAGACGAAGGTAAAAGAGTAAAATCTGTTGCCGAGCTTACCGAAAAAGAATTTACTGAAAGATATAAAAATTTAACGTCCGGTGGGGAAATTTTTTCTTTTGAAAAAGATAATTTGATAGGCTATGAGGCTTTAAAAGAAAAACTATCCAAGTATCGCGCTGTTGCAGTTCAAAATTTATCGTCGGAAGTGCATTTTTTTAATCCTCTAAAAATAATTAACCCTCAAATTAGTGGTATTGCCGATTATAGGGCGTCTTTTAAAGAAGCAAAAACAGACATTAGCAATTGGCTTAGTTCAAATTATAACGTTATCGTTTGTGCACCCGATAGGTCAAAGGCAAGGGTTTTTGCGGATAGTTTGTATAATTATAAAATTCCATCGGTTATAGAAACGGATTGCCCAAAAGGCTGTGTTCAAATTATAATTAGCGACTTAAATACCGGATTTGTATTTCACGAAGATAAAATGGTGGTGATAGGTTCGGGAAATTTATTTTTGCAAACGGGCAGTCAAAAAAAGGCAATTTCTAAAAAGCGCAACTTTTTTAGTGCACCCGAAACAGGTGACTATTGCGTACACGAAATTCACGGTATAGGAAGGGTAATGGGTAACAAAAAAATTACCACTTCCGAAGGGACGAAAGATTATATTGCCGTTGAATATTCGGGTGGTGATATTTTATACGTACCCGTTGAGCAGATGGATATTTTAACAAGGTATCTTGGTAAGGATAAAACGCCAAAACTTTCCAAAATTGGCGGGGTAGAGTTTGAAAAGGTAAAAAATAACGTAAAGCAAAGTATAAAACAAATGTCTTTCGACCTAAAAAAACTTTACGAAGAGCGAAATGCTTTGATAGGTTTTAAGTATTCGCCTGACCCTGAAATGGAAGAACTGTTTAAAAAGTCGTTTAGATTCCAAGATACGGTGGACCAAGCCGTGGCTATTTCTGAAATTAGAAAAGATATGACTAGCCCTAAGGTTATGGATAGGTTAGTTTGTGGTGACGTAGGTTTTGGTAAAACTGAAGTTGCACTTCGTGCAATATTCTTAGCAATATTAAACGGCAAACAGTGTGCGATGCTTGCTCCGACTACAATTCTTACCGAGCAACATTATACTACTGCGCTTGAAAGACTTTCTTCTTTTGGTGTAAAAATAGCGTGTTTAAATCGTTTTAGAACGCCAAAGCAACAAGAAAAAATCTTACAAAAACTAAAAGACGGTGATATAGACTTAATAATAGGTACGCATAGGTTGCTTTCTAAAGACGTGATTTTTAAAGATTTAGGCTTACTTGTGTTAGATGAAGAACAACGTTTTGGTGTAGAACATAAAGAAAAGATTAAGTTATTAAAGAAAAACGTAGATACGCTAACTTTAACTGCTACGCCTATTCCAAGAACTTTGCATATGTCTTTATCGGGGATAAGACCTATAAGCACGATAAATACGCCACCGTCTAAAAGATTGCCCGTGCAAACGTACGTTACCGAAGAAACACCAACACTTATAACCGACGCCGTAAATAGAGAAATAAACCGTGGTGGACAAGTTTTTATAATGTATAATCGTGTAGAATCGATATACACGTTTGCCGAAAAAATAAAAATGCTTTTGCCGTCGGTAAAGGTGATAGTTGCACACGGTCAAATGGAAGAAAGAACGTTAGAAAAAAATATAATGTCTTTCTATAAAGGTGAGGCGGACGTGTTAATTTCTACAACCATAATAGAAAACGGTATAGATTTGCCTAAAGCAAATACTTTAATAGTAATTGATGCCGATAAGTTAGGACTTTCCACGTTGTATCAATTAAAGGGTAGGGTTGGTAGAAGTGATAGGCTTGCTTACGCTTACTTTACCTTTAAACGTGATAAAATATTAACCGAAACGGCATACAATAGACTTAATGCTATTTCCGAGTTTACCGAAATGGGTAGCGGTATTAAAATTGCCATGCGTGACTTAGAAATTCGTGGTGCGGGCAACGTTTTAGGTGTAGAACAACACGGACATATGGACAAAATTGGTTACGAACTGTATTCTAAACTTCTAAAAGAAGAATTGGATGGAACGGAAAGTGTTATTGCCGATATGGACGTTAGGGTAACTGCGTTTATACCTGAAAATTATATAGTTAGTCGTTCGGAAAGAATGGATACTTATAAAGCAATCGCTGAACTTAGCGGTGAAAAAGATAAGCAAGAAATTGAGGAATATTTAACCGAACAATATGGTAAAATCCCCATAGAAGTTGAAAATCTTATAACCGTTGCATTGATAAAAGCACTTGCAAAAAAATATAACGTAACAGAGATAAACGTAGGTGCAAACGGCACTTCGTTGGTTTTCGGTCATTATAAAGTCTTTGGCTCTACCGAGTTAATGGATAAGATAAATTATTCCGGTGTAAAAACTAAAATAGAAATGTCTGCAAAGCCTACTTTAAGGTTTATTAACGACGGAAAAACCAATTCCGAAATGTTAAAATTGGTAAAAGAATTCTTATTATACAAAAAAAGTGATATGGACTAAGATTTTCTTTACTTATACACCATTAAAATTTCAAAAATGACTTGCAATTTTTTAACTTATATTGTATAATCTTTAAAATAGAACTATTATGTTATTTTCGGGAGAAAAATAATGAAAAAAAGACTTGTTTCACTAATAGCGTTAATTATATCGTTAGTAGTAATAATGACTGCTGTTTCCGGCTGTAATTTAGTTTCGGTAAACAACGAAAAAGATTTAGACCAAGTTGTTGCTACTATACAAATAGATCCTAGCGCGCCTAAAGACGAAATAAAGAAAAAAGAACTCGCTATGTCGTATCTTAATTACGGCTATTATTACGTACAAACGGGCGAATATACCGAAGAAGAAGTTTATAAGCTTATTTTAGAAACTTTAATTCAATCAAGAATCTTTATTCAAGCAGGTATGATAGAATATGGCGCAAAAACCCTTAATAAATGGTCTGCAGTAGATTATCTTGATGATAAAGAAAAAATTGAAGCCGAATACGAAACCATTAAAAGTATCAACGATATGATTGATTCTTACGAAGAAGTTGAAAACTTAAAGCAAGATACTTTAGGTGAAACCGTACGTACCGCTCCTACCGATGCTACTAATAATGCAGAAAAATCTTTTGAAGAAAAAGATGCTTACGTAAAACTTTATAAAGATAAAGGTGCAAACGTAGGTACTCCTGGTAGTGAAAGATATAAGGGCTATAATAAGTTCTTAAAGATTTTAGAAGTAAACGGTTTGTTGGGCGAAAACGTTGAAACTATTAAAGATAGTAATTACTATAAAGATACTTTAAAGTCTAAATACGAAGCAAAACTTATCGAAAAATATGAAAACAAAATTAAGGACGATGCTATTAAAGCCGTTTCTTACGACACCTTAAAAGCTGAATACGAAGCCATGTATAACGCAACTGTAAATTCGTATAAAGATGCAAATGCTTTCTCGTCGGCTTTATCGGGCGTAAGCGCGCAAAGTCCGGTTATCTACACTCCTTACACCGGTTACGTTTACGTATATAATCTCTTGTTGGGTGCAAGTGAAAGTCAAACTGCATTGATTGGTAAGTTGGATAAAGAGGAATTAGGTGAAGAAGGTTACGCTTTAGCAAGAAAGGCTATACTTGATTCTACCACCGTAAAGGATTTACGTTCAACTTGGTTATATAGTGGTTATGATTTTGATGCGACCACTAATAAGTTCACGGGTGATTACACCTTTACTTCAAGTGAAAATTCATTACCTTTCCAAGGTCAAGTAGAAGTTCTTAAAGAAAAGACCGAAACTGAAAACGCAGTATATAAGGTAAATGCTTTAACTGAATACGCACTTTCTGATTTTATTGACTTTATGGATACTTATATGTACGGCGAAGTTAAAGAAAATAACGTAGCGTCATCAAGCTTGAACGGTGACGTAAACGTATTTAAACTCGTTAACGAACCTACCAAAGTTTCTGAATACGACGAAAAGATTAACGAATTACTTTTTGCATTCTCAACCGACCCTGGTTCACTTAACAGTTATAAGGGTTACGTAGTATCACCTAAGCCTGACATTGGTGGTGCCGAAACTTACGTTGACGAATTTGCAAAGGCTGGTAGGGCTTACGTTGAAGACGGTCTTAAAGGCTCAAGTTATATAGTAATGGCTACCGACTACGGATATCACGTAATGTTCTTTAGTGAATTGGTAAGTGCTGATGCTAACTACGCTACTTTAGATGAATATCTTAATAGTTTAGGTTATGATAAAGGTACTTCGGCTGATTGGGGAGAATATCTCGAAGTATTAAAAACCCAATGGAAAGATTTTGAAGACGAAGATTTCTATCTTTATAATTTATTAACTCTTTATGCAAATGCAAATTCAGTACTAAGCGACTACAGAGTAAAAATGTTTAACCAATACGCTTACGACGATACTAAGGTTGTTAAATATCCCGAAAGATATTCTGACCTTATATCGACTAACGCAAACAAATAAAAAAACAAAAAAAGGGCAAATCGAACGGTTTGCCTTTTTTAACGGTATAAAATGATATTATATTTTGACACTGAAACAACGGGATTAAAGCCGGGTAAGATATGTCAGTTATCTTACCTTATGCAAAGTGACAAGGGGACGCTTGCAAAAAACTTCTTTTTTAGCGTGCCTTTCGTAGAATATAGTGCATATATGGTACACGGTTTTTCAGTAGATAAATTAAATATTTTATCTGGTGGAAAAGTGTTTTCTGAAAGTATAGAAGAAATTCAAAACGACTTTTATTCTGCAAACCTAATTATAGCTCACAACGTAGATTTTGACTTGTCTTTTTTAAATAGAGAGTTTTCTTTAGTAGGAAAGACTTTTACCTATAAAAAAAGTTTTTGTTCTATGAAGGAAACGACCGAAATTTGCCAAATTCCACGTAAAAACGGTTGTGGTTATAAATATCCTAAGTTAATGGAATTATGCTCGTATTTCGGCGTTTCGGACGTTGAGATACTTAAAGACGTTAATAGGCTTTTTGGGGTAAACGGTGGTTATCACGACGCACGTTTCGATACTACGGCACTGTACTTGGCAGTCAACAAGGGTATGGAAGATAAACTATTGTTTTTAAGGAATTTTTTAGGAGAACTTGAATGAAATTAGAAACGCATTGTCATTTGATAGGTACAAGTGTTTGTGCAGACTGTTCTTTTGACGTTATGATAAAGGCATATAAAGACAAAGGCTACGACGGAATAGTTGTAACCAATCATATTCATCGTGGATATTTTTCAAGTTATCCTGGCGAGACTCCTAAAGAAAAAGTAGATTATTTTTTTTCGGTTTACGATAAATTTAACCGAGAATGTAGTAGTCAAGGAATTAAAGTGTTTTTAGGTGGAGAAGTGTTAGTAACTTGTCCTGAAGGTCACGCTGAATACATAATTTACGGCTTTGATAAAAAGTTTATTTACGATCACCCAAACCTTTTCGACCTTACCCAAGAAGAATTGTTTAAGTTGTGCGATAAAAATGGTATTTTTATGTTTAAGGCGCACCCGTTTAGGACTAAAGAGGTGCATGGTGACCCTAAATATATGCACGGTGCCGAATCTTTTAATGGACACTATCATCATGCTAATAATAATGATTTGGCAAAAGAATTTTGTGAAAATAATTCTCTTATAAAATTATCTGGTACGGATTTTCATCATCCCGACCAACCAATAACTGCGGGAATAATTACAAAAAGAGAAGTAAAGGACGAGCAAGACCTAATAAGAATATTGCGTTCAGGTGAGTACGAACTTATAATTGAAGAACAAGAATATTTAACCTCACACGAAAAATACGTATCGGAGAAAAAATAATGGAATTAACTTTTTTTGACGTTTTTATTACAGTAGCAACTTTGCTACTAATGATTATACCTGGTTATATACTTGCAAAAACTAAGATATTAAAGTCGGGTGCGATTGACGCTTTTACAAAAATGGTGTTGTTTGGTTGTCAACCTGCGCTTATGATTATGATGTTTCAAAACTCGGTTTTCCGTTCGGAATTGCTTGTAAATATGCTAATTGCAATGGGGCTTTCAGTATGTATTCATCTTTTAATGGTAGGCTTCGTTTTGATAGTATTTAGGAATAGAAAAGACGACGAAGCTACTAATGCAAAAATACGTTGTATGAGAGCCGGCTCAGTATTTGGGAACATAGGTTACATGGGTATTCCATTTATAAAAATGTTATTTGCAGATTCTCCTATGCTTGGTGAAATATTGATTTACGTAGCTGTTGGAATTGTAGTATTTAACATACTTAATTGGTCTTTCGGTATATTTTTGGTGACTGGTGATAAAAAGTACGTATCATTTAAAAAAGCATTTATAAATCCTACCGGAATATCGGTTATAATAGGCTTAGTTATATTCTTAGTTTGCCAACGTCCTATAGTAACGCTTGCGGTAGAAGGCAGTGGTTTAGATAAAATTTTAACGGCAATAATGGATGCAACGGCAGTTGTTGCAGATATGATAACGCCACTTGCGATGACAATTATTGGTGTAAGATTTGCTAATATGAAACTTAAAAACCTATTTGCAGAAAAATGGGTATATATTACCTCTCTAAATAAGTTGGTAGTAATATCAATACTTACTATGCTTGTGATTTGGTTGATACCCGTAAGTTCTGCAATAAAAGCTTCGCTTTTCTTTGCGTTTTCGATGCCGTCGGCAACTAGTACTGTTATGTTTGCCGTAAACTTCGGTGGTGATGTCGATACTGCTGCATCAATAGTCGTGCAAACGGTATTGCTTTCAATAATTACTATTCCGCTGATGTTTTTACTTTTAACGGGAGTATTTGGCGTGACGTTCTAAATTAAAAAAAGCCCTTGCGAAATTTCGCAAGGGCTTTTATATTGCCGTTTTAAACTTTAGGTAATTTATCGGTTGCAATTTTTATTTCTTCGTCGGTAGGAATATAATCTTGCATTAAACCGTCGTTAAATTTTTGATAAGAGAACATGTCGAAATATCCCGTACCAGTAAGACCAAAAAGAATGGTTTTTTCCTCGCCAGTTTCTTTGCAAGCGATAGCTTGGTCCATAGCAACCTTTATTGCATGTGCGCTTTCGGGCGCAGGTAAAATACCTTCAACACGAGCGAAGCGTTGTGCTGCCTCAAATACTTCGGTTTGTTTAACCGATACTGCCTTCATTAAACCTTGGTCGTAAAGTTCGGATAGAGAGGGTGTCATGCCGTGATAACGTAATCCACCTGCGTGACTTGCTGCGGGAATATAACCACTACCTAACGTGTACATTTTAGATAACGGACAAACCTTACCCGTATCACAGTAGTCGTAGCCGTAAACACCACGTGTTAACGTTGGGCAAGATGAAGGTTCAACGGCTATAAATTCGTAATCTGCTTTGCCTTGTAACTTTTCTGCCATAAAAGGTGAAATTAGACCACCAAGGTTAGAACCGCCACCTGCACAACCAATAATAACGTCCGGTTTAATACCGTATTTATCCATTGCCGTTTTACATTCTAAACCAATTATTGATTGATGTAATAATACTTGGTTAAGAACGCTACCTAAAACGTAACGATAACCTTCGGTTTTCGTGGCTGTTTCTACTGCTTCTGAAATGGCACAACCAAGTGAACCGTTAGTTCCGGGGAATTCTTCCAAAATTTTTCTACCAACCTCTGTGGTTTCAGAAGGGGAAGGAGTAACGTCTGCACCATATGTGCGCATAACTTCTCTACGGAAAGGTTTTTGTTCGTAAGAACATTTAACCATATAGACTTTGCAGTCAAGACCAAAATAAGAACAAGCCATAGATAAAGCGGTACCCCATTGACCGGCACCGGTTTCGGTGGTAACACCTTTTAGACCTTGTTTTTTGGCGTAATATGCTTGAGCAATTGCAGAGTTTAACTTGTGACTTCCACTAGTGTTATTGCCTTCAAATTTATAGTAAATTTTAGCAGGAGTATTAAGTGCTTTTTCCAAGCAATACGCTCTAACGAGAGGTGCTGGACGATACATTTTATAAAAATTTAAAATTTCTTCGGGGATAGGAATATACGGTGTAGTATCGTCAACTTCTTGCTTGGCAAGTTCGTAACAAAAAACGTCGGACAATTCTTCCGCAGTCATAGGTTTTAAGGTTTTTGGATTAAGTAGGGGAGCAGGTTTTTTATCCATAAACGCTCTAACGTTAAGCCAAGCTTTTGGCATTTCGTTTTCTTCAAGATATATTTTGTAAGGAATTTCTTTAGTCATAAAACTTTCTCCTTTAATCATGCTTAAAAATTAAAAAAACCGAAAAGCAAATTATGCTTTTCGGGACGATACTTTAATACCGTGGTGCCACCCAAATTGGCTTAAACAAGCCCACTTTTACGTACAAACATACGTTAGCATTTGTTTACGGAGTGCAACGCTCCGGCGCCTATACTCTTTCTAAAATAAGAAATTTCCTATTGCCCTCGAAAGTCCATTCGGTTTATTCCTTATGTCACGTTTCCACCACCAGCGACTCTCTAAAAAAAGGTTGGTAAACTTACTTACTCTTTCTCAACGGTTTAATTATAGGTAAAATATATCACAATAAAAATTAAATGTCAACTTTTAGCGACCTAAAGTTGTAAAAAGTTTGTAATATATATATAATTTAGTTGAAAATTTTAACGGGATTTGATAGAATTTATTAGTAAATAAATATAGGGGTATCGCCAAGCGGTAAGGCAACGGACTCTGACTCCGTCACTTCGTTGGTTCAAATCCATCTACCTGTGTAAAAGGCCGTTAATCGCCAAAGGAAGGTTGTCTGTTTTACTTTTTCACTCTTCACTCTTCACTTTTCACTAAAACCTCTTGTCGTTTTTTGGCAAGTAATAAGTAATAGTGAACAGTGAATAGGTGCTGATGTAGCTTTTCTCCCTTTGGTCGAAAAGCATTATATTTTACTTGAGTTCAAATCCTTAATGCAATCCTCGGAAAATATCTTTTTCGTAGCCTTTATACAAATAAAGAATGCACCCGAGTAGGGTGCGTTCTTTTAATAATCCCAATGGGGGATATAGTCTGTTTTTGCACTTTGCATTTTTTGATAATACATATTTTTAATATCAAGCGACATTGCGTAATCAATTACTTTTTCATATTCTCGTTTGGTTACCTTCCGTTTTAATTCGGGGAAGTTTTCTATATTTCCGAATGGCGTATATTGACTCATGACGTTTATGAACGCTTTTTCTTTGATACTATTAAACCAATCTAAAATTTTAATGCTATCAGTAACGTTTTGTGGTAAAACTAAATGTCTAACTATAGTTCCCGATTTTATAAGCCCGTCTTTAAAAATTAAGGGTTTGTTTGCCATGAACTCCATGGCTTTACTTGCTATTCTAAAATAGTTTTCTTTGCCGGTATAACGTTTAGAAACTTGCTTGGAATAAAATTTTACGTCTGGTAAATAAACGTCAATAAATGGGTCTATTTCCTTTAATACGTCCAAATTTTCATATCCGTGAGTATTGTAAACTATAGGAATATTGGGTTTATAGATACTAAGCGCATCAATTATTTTGTGTGAGTAGTGGGTAGGGTTTACAAGATTAACGTTGTGCGCACCTTGTTCCTCTAACTGTTTAAATATATCGGCAAGTTGGCTTACGGTAATTTCTTTGCCACGAGTATTTCTTGAAAGTTCGTAATTTTGGCAAAATACACATTTAAGCGAACAACCTGTAAAAAATACCGTTCCCGAACCATTTTTGCCTGATACGGGTGGTTCTTCAAATGGGTGAAGATAAAATTTAGCAATTTTAACCGTGTTATTAGAACCGCAAGCGCCAATGTTTGTATCTCTATTTATATTGCAGTTGTTGGGGCATAGGTTACATTTCATATTATTCTAATTCAAAAGCACCGGTGTATAATTGATAATATTGACCGCCTTTTTCTATAAGCTCTTTATGTGAGCCACGTTCAATAATTTCACCGAGTGATAAAACCATAATAACGTCCGAATTTTGTACGGTAGATAATCTATGCGCTATAACGAAAACCGTTCTTCCTTCCATAAGTCTATCCGTACCTTTTTGAACTAACGCTTCAGTTCTTGTGTCGATAGAAGAGGTTGCTTCGTCCAAAATCATAACGGGTGCGTCTTTAACGGCGGCTCTTGCGATAGATATAAGTTGGCGTTGACCTTGAGATAAATTTGCGCCGTCAGAAACGAGCATTGTGTCGTAGCCGTTAGGAAGTCTTGTTATAAAGTCGTGTGCATAAGCAAGTTTTGCTGCTTCTATACATTCTTCGTCAGTAGCAGAAAGTCTGCCGTAACGAATATTATCCATAACCGTTCCGGTGAATAAATTGGTGTCTTGCAATACTATGCCAAGCGAACGTCTTAAATCAGATTTTTTAATCTTGTTAATATTAATTCCGTCGTATCTAATTTTGCCGTCGGCTATATCGTAAAAACGATTTATAAGATTGGTTATGGTAGTCTTACCGGCACCCGTTGCACCAACAAACGCTACCTTTTGACCAGGATTTGCGTATAAGGATACGTTCTTTAATACAATTTTTTCTAGTACGTAACCGAAGTCAACGTCAAACATTTGAATATCACCTTTAAGTTCGGTATAGGTGATAGTTCCGTCTGCTTTATGTGGGTGTTTCCAAGCCCAATGACCCGTGCGTTCTTCGGATTCGGTAATATTTCCGTTTTCATCTATATTGCAACGAACCAAAGTTACGTATCCATCGTCAGTTTCAGATTCTTCGTCAAGAAGTGTGAAGATTCTTGATGCACCTGCAAGACCCATAACTATTGCGTTAATTTGTTGAGATATTTGTGAAACGTTTCCACAAAATTGTCTGCCACGAGGCAGGAATGCGATTATAACCGCAAGGAAAGCACCTGCACCATATGTAAGACCGGTTATTGAAAGGTTTGGAACGTTAAGGGCAACTAAAAGTCCACCAACGAAGGCAACTAATACGTAAAGGATATTTCCAATGTTGCCCATTACAGGCATTAGTATATTTGCAAAGGTGTGTGCAGCAGTAGCATCTTTACAAAGTTGTTCGTTTTTAACGTCAAAATCTGCTTTAGATTCGTTTTCGTGGCAGAATACCTTAATTACTTTTCCACCTTGCATCATTTCTTGAATAAAGCCTTCTTCTTGACCTAAAGAAATTTGTTGACGCATAAAGTACTTTGCCGACTTTCCACCAATTTTTTTAGTAACTACAGTCATTGCAAATACGCCTATAAAAATTACTAATGTAAGCCAAATACTTGAAGTGAACATTATAATAATTAAGGTAGTAAGGCTTATTATGGTTGAAAATAGTTGAGGAATACTTTGCGATACCAACTGTCTTAAAGCGTCGGTGTCGTTAGTATAAATACTCATAATATCGCCCGTTTTATGAGAGTCAAAGTATCTTATGGGAAGGGACTGCATTTTGTCAAATAAACCTGTTCTAATTTGATGCAAGAACTTTTGGGTAAGCTTTGCCATCAATAAATTATATATAAGTGACGCAGTTATTCCAGATGCGTAAACTATTCCCATAGTTATAAATATTACTAAGAGTTCACCCCAAACGGCTTGACGGCTATTAAGTTCCAAACCTTTTTGTATAGTTTTAACTAAATTCTCTAAAAATACTGAAGAGGAAACGCTAACTATTGCACTGATAGTTAAGCAAAACAAAACTGCGATAATTAAAGTTTTGTTCTTTTCAAAAAGCATTTTAATAAGTCTTTTGAACGTGCCTTTTTTAGCCGTTACACCTGGTATTGGACCTTTGCCGGGTCCACCTTTAAAACCACCCATACGTGCCATTAGCATTTACCTCCTTGTTCATTTTCTTTTTTATCTGCTTCAATTTTATTTTGAGAGTAGTAAAGTTCTTTATAGATTTCGTTATTGTTAAGTAAGTCTTGGTGGGTGCCTATTGCTGAAATTTTACCACAGTCAAGAATAATTATTTTATCCGCATCTTGTACGGAAGCAATTCTTTGTGCGATTATAATTTTAGTAGTGGATGGGGCAAACTCTTTAAGTCCTTTTCTGATAAGAGCATCCGTTTTTGTGTCAACGGCAGAGGTGGAGTCGTCAAATATTAAAATTTTAGGTTTCTTTAATAACGCCCTTGCAATACAAAGCCTTTGTTTTTGTCCACCCGAAGCGTTTACACCACCTTGTTCTATATATTTATCAAGTTCCATATTGCCGATTTGAGCAAGGTCTAATGCTTCTTGAATTTCTTGATCGGTTGCTTCTTTATTGCCCCACTGCATATTTTCCCTAACCGTACCCGAAAATAATACGTTCTTTTGAAGAACCACTGCAACCGAGTTGCGAAGTGTGGTTAAATCGTAATCTTTAACGTTAACACCACCAACCAAGCAACTACCTTCGGTTACGTCGTAAAGACGGGGGATAAGGTTTACTAACGTAGATTTTGACGAACCAGTTGCGCCTATTATGCCTATCGTTTCGCCGGAATCAATTTTAAGATTTACATTTTCCAAGGTGAATTTATTGGCGTTTTCAAAGTACTTAAATGATACGTTATTAAATTCAACGCTACCGTCTTTTACTTCGGTTATTGCGTTTTCAGGAGACGTTATAGAACTTTTTTCGTCTAAAACTTCAACTATACGTTTTGCCGCTGCGTAAGACATGATAAAGGTAACCATCATCATAGAAACCATCATAAGGCTCATAAGAATTTGGAAAGAGTACGCCATAAATGATTGAATTTCGGTAAGTTTAAGTAGTTGTTCGTTAGAGTCTATAATCATTATAGAACCGATTATGTATATAGCCAAAAGTCCGGCGTATATGCAAAAGTTCATAAGTGGTGCATTAAGAGCAATAATTTTTTCGGCCTTAGTGAAATCACTTCTAACGTTGTCTGAAGCTTTTTTGAACTTTTCTTTTTCAAAATCTTCTCTTACGTAAGATTTAACTACTCGCATTCCACGCACGTTTTCTTCGATAGATTCGTTCATGGCATCGTAGCGTTTAAATATACGATTGAAAAATGGTATTGCTTTTGAAGAGATTAAGAATAAACCAATTGCGAGAATGGGTGCCGTACATACGAAAATAAGTGCCATTTTTGCATTGATTACAAACGACATTATAATTGATGATATAAGCATTAACGGTGAACGTATAGCCGTTCTGATTAGCATCATATAAGACATTTCTACGTTTGCAACGTCGGTGGTCATTCTTGTAACTAAAGATGCAGTAGAGAATTTGTCTATATTGGAAAATGAAAAATCTTGAATGGCGTAGTAAAGGTCCTTTCTTAAGTTTTTGGCAAAACCACTTGACGCCCTTGCACAAAAGATTCCGGATAGCGAACCGCAAGTTAGAGAAAGCATTGCTATAAACAATAAAACCAAACCGTGAACTAAAATTATGGAAAGCATATTTTGGGTATTACCTAAAAATAATTTGGTAATAAAGTTCATTTCTCCAACACCTGTGCCTACACGTTGAATTTCACGGAGAAGTAAAGTCATTATAAAAGGAATTAAAACTTCTAAAATAACTTCAAGTCCTATAAAAATAGGTGCTAAAAGAGAAGGTTTTTTGTATTCTCTTATAGATTTCCCAAGTTTTTTAACGGTATAAAACAAACCGTGTTTGACGTTGTTGTTAGTCATTTAGGCCTCCTTTTTAAACACGTCTAAAATAAATTCTATTTTTGGTAATTTAAAGTTCTTTCTAATTTCTTTTGGGGCTATAACGTAAGATAAAGTAGCTCCGTTTATTATAGAAAATAACATTTCAGTACATTCTTTTGGTGAATACTTAGTGGCAAATTCACCTATTTGTTGACCTTCCTTAAATACGTTTTCTATAAAGGCAAAAGGATTAAATTTTGGTAGGGGTGAGGTGGGTTTAGTAAGTTTTTTATTGCGCCTGTTAAACCCACTTGAAACGAATAAATAAAAATGATAAGCGTAATTTTCGTTGTGATATATTTCCCTATACAAAGAGTTTAAAATTACGTTTAATTTTTGTGTGTAAGTTGTGGCTGAGTTTATGGCTGATAAAAGTTTGATTTCGTTTTCGGCATTTTTTTCAGTAACGATTGCATGAAACAACTCTTTTTTAGTTTTAAAATAATGATAAAAAAGCCCGTGACTGCAACCAACTTTAGAAACGATATCGTCAATTTTAGTTTGCTCGTATCCCTTTTGACAAAAGATTTTTAGCCCACATTTTATTATTTGACTGCGCCTATCTTTTTTTGATGATTTTGCACACTTTTTTTCCTTTTGCATGAGCACTCCTTAACCAATGTAATTGACGTAAAAGTCAATACTTATTTATTATAAAATAAAAAAAATTTTATGTCAAGAAAACTAAGAGGTAAAATATGAAAAATTGACAAAAAAGTCAATAAATTTTAAGGATAAAAAAACCGTATATTTTTGTCGAAGGATTGTAAAAAAAAGCGACTTTCGTCTTATAAAGTAAAAATGTATTTTATGTCCTTTAACTCGTTTGACAAGTCAACCGAAAATATGTATAATAACAAAGTTAATATATCTATTTTATGCACGTGAGAAACACGATTAGGAGTATTATGAAAAAATTTTTCACAAGTGAAAGCGTAACTAAAGGACATCCGGATAAAGTTTGCGACAATATTTCTGACGCAATATTAGACGCTTTTTTAAGCGGAGATAAAAATTCAAGGGTTGCGTGCGAATGTATGGCAACCAAAAACTTTTTGGCAGTTTCGGGTGAAATTACTTCTAACGCTACTGTTGACGTTGAAAAGATAGCAAGGGAAGTTGTTAAAGAGATAGGTTATACCGAAAAGGGTACGGGCTTTGATGCTGAAACGGTAGAAATTTGTGTAAAATTAAACAAACAAAGTGCAGATATTGCCTTAGGTGTTGATAATTCAGCCGAGGTTAAAGACGGCGCAGTTGATAAATACGATAAACTTGGTGCAGGTGACCAAGGTTTAATGTTTGGTTATGCAACTAAAGAAACTGCCGAACTTATGCCTCTTGCAATAGTTCTTTCACATAAGTTAGTTAAAAAACTTGAAGAAGTTAGGGTGAATGGAAGTTTAGATTATTTGCGTCCTGACGGAAAAAGTCAAGTTACCGTTGAATACGACGATAACGGTAAACTAAAAAGAATAGAGGCAGTAGTATTGTCTTCTCAACATAACGCAAGCGTTACTACCGAAAAACTTCGTGCAGATTTAAGGAAACTGGTAATAGACACGGTAATTCCACAAAATTACGTTGATGCTGATACTAAGTTTTACATAAACCCAACGGGTAGATTTGAAATTGGTGGGCCTATGGGCGATACGGGTTTGACCGGAAGAAAAATAATTGTAGATACGTATGGTGGAAAATGTCCTCACGGTGGTGGTGCGTTTAGCGGAAAAGACGCTACTAAAGTGGATAGATCCGGGGCGTATATGGCAAGATACGTATGTAAGAACGTAGTAGCAAGTGGTCTTGCAGATATTTGTGAACTTCAAGTAGCTTATGCTATAGGTGTTGCAAAGCCAGTTTCGGTATCGGTTAACACTTTTGGTACTGGCAAAATCTCTGACGAAAAACTTGCAGACGTTATTATAAATGAGTTTGATTTAAGACCGACTGCTATTATAGAAAAGCTAAAGCTTACCGAACCCGTGTTTAAAAAGACGGCTTCTTACGGACATTTTGGGAACCCAGAATTTTCTTGGGAAAAAACGGATAAGATAGAAGACTTGAAAAAATATCTTAACTAAAAATGGGATTGATAAAAGGTTTCGGTAATTTTGTAAAAAAGTATTTGTTTAATCCGAGGTGGCGTTGCGTTAATTGTGGGCGTGAAGTTTTTAACGGTGAAAGCTTTTGTAGTGAATGTTATAAAACTTTGCCTTTTAACGATGGTATAATTTGTGGGCATTGTGGTAGAAAAGTGAAAGCTCCGGAAGAATACTGTTCCACTTGTAAAAATAGATTGACCGACGTTGATTTGTGTAGAAGTGCTTTTAATTACGAACCACCGATATCGACTTTAATAAAAGACTTAAAGTACAAAAATCATAGATTTTTGGCAGAGATTTTTTCCGAACATCTTGCCAACGTGTATTTTAAGAATTTATTTGCACCCGACGTTATAACTTTCGTTCCAATGACAAAGAAGGCATTTAGAAAAAGAAAGTTTAATCAGTCGGAGTTGCTTGCAAAGTTTTTATCCGAGCGAGTTAACGTTAGGGTAGAATGTCTTTTAGAAAAGAAAAAGGACACTTTAAGACAAGCGGAAACAAATAGTAAAGAGGAAAGGCTAAAAAATTTGAAATCGTCTTTTAAGGTAATAGATAAAAAGGCGGTTGTTGAAAAGAAAATTTTGATAATAGACGACGTTACAACTACGGGTGCGACGGCACAGTGTATAGCTGAAAAATTAAAAGATGCAGGTGCAAAGACGGTTTATCTTTTAACCGTTTCAAGCGTTCCGTCCGTAATTGGGTATTAACACGGTTTATTTTGGAGGATATATGGGATTATTTAGGTACATTTTAAGTGGAGAAAGCAGAAGGGCGTTACGTCGCCTTGATAAAATGGCGGACAAAGTTTTAGAACTTGAAGTAAAGTATAAAGACATGACCGACCAAGAACTTAAAGAGCAGACTTCACTTTTAAAACAAAGACTAAATAACGGCGAAACTTTAGACGATATTTTATACGATGCTTTTGCCGTTGTTAGAGAAGCTGCTTTCCGTGTTCGTGGAATGAAACACTATAAGGTTCAAATAATCGGCGGTATATGTTTGCATCAAGGAAGAGTTGCCGAAATGAAAACCGGTGAAGGAAAAACCTTAGTTGCAACCTTACCTGCATATCTAAACGCACTTGCAGAAAAGGGTGTTCACATAGTTACCGTCAACGACTATCTTGCTAGTCGTGACGCAGAGTGGATGGGTAAAATATATAAATTCTTAGGCTTAACGGTAGGTGTAGCCGTATCAGGCATGAGTGACGAAGATAAGCAAAAATCCTATGCTTGCGATATAACATACGGTACTAATAACGAAATGGGCTTCGACTATTTAAGAGACAATCTTAAAAACGACGTTAAACACATGGTGCAACGTCCACTATACTTTGCAATAGTTGACGAAGTTGACTCTATTTTAATCGATGAAGCAAGAACTCCTCTTATTATATCGGGTCGTGGTGGTGAATCGAGTGAAAAGTACATTCAAGCTAATAGATTCGTTAAAACGTTGGTAAAAGAAAAGGATTTTACCGTAGATATTAAAGAAAAAAGCGTTCAAATTACCGAACTCGGTGCTAAAAAAGCCGAAAGATTTTTCAATTTAGAAAACTTTTCAGACGTTGAAAATGCAAGACTTTCACACCATATACAACAAGCGTTGAAGGCAAATTTTATTTTCAAAAGAGATAACGATTACGTAGTTTCCGATGGCGAAGTTATTATCGTTGACGAATTTACCGGCCGTTTAATGATTGGTAGAAGATATTCTGACGGATTACATCAAGCAATCGAAGCAAAGGAAGGTGTTTCCGTTAAAAACGAAAATAAAACTTTGGCAACGATAACTTTTCAAAACTACTTTAGAATATACAAAAAATTGTCGGGTATGACGGGTACTGCAAAAACCGAAGAAGAGGAATTCCGTTCTATTTACGGATTAGACGTTTTAGAAATTCCTACCAACAAGCCGGTTGCAAGAAAAGATGCTTCTGACGTTATATTTAAGACTGTTAAGGGTAAGAATAAGGCAATTATTGCAGAAATTGTTGAAAAACACAAAAAAGGTCAACCTGTTTTGGTAGGTACCGTTACCGTTGAAAAGAGTGAAGAAATAAGTAGGCTTTTAATCCGTCAAGGTGTAAAGCATAACGTTTTAAACGCAAAAAATCACGCAAAAGAAGCAGATATAGTTGCTCAAGCCGGTAGATACGGTGCAGTTACTATTGCAACCAACATGGCTGGTCGTGGTACCGACATATTGCTTGGTGGTAACCCAGAGTTCTTAGCAAAGAAAAAACTCCGTGACGAGGGGGTAGAAGAAGAGAAAATTGAACTTGCAACCTCTTTTATTGCCGATATTCCTGAAGACGTAAAGGCTGTAAGAGAACGTTATCAAGAAGTTTATTCGACCTTTAAAAAGCAAACGGATGAAGAAAAAGAAAAGGTTATTTCTGCCGGTGGGTTACACATTTTAGGCACCGAAAGGCACGAATCACGCCGTATAGATAATCAACTTCGTGGTAGAAGTGGTCGTCAGGGTGACGTGGGCTCGTCAGTATTCTTTATTTCGCTTGAAGACGATTTGGCAAAACGTTTCGGTGGCGAAAGAATGGCAAGGGTTTATGATTTCTTTAAAATTGACGAAGATCAACCTATGCAATCTAAAATGCTATCAAGGAGTATAGAAAATGCTCAAAGGGCAATAGAAGGCAGAAACTTTGGTATAAGAAAACACGTTTTACAATACGACGACGTAATGAATAAACAACGTGAAGTTATGTACGCTGAAAGAATGAAGGTTATAACTTCTGAAGACGTTCACGATAAGGTATTAAATTTAATTCCCGATTTTGCAAGCTACGTTGTAGGTACGGTTATTGATAACGAAAGTAAACCAGAAACTTGGAATTTAGAAGAACTTAACAAGGCAATCGAAAGAAAACTTTTGCCGGTAGATAGCAACTTTGCAACTCCCGAACGTGTGGAAAATTGGGACTACGAGTATTTTATGGAAAAACTCGTTAAAGAAGTTATCGACGTGTACGAAGCTAAAATTGCAAATTACAAAGAACAAGGTATCAACTTCTTAGAAGTCGAAAAGATTATATTCTTGACTAACATAGACGTAAAGTGGAAAGAACATATTGATAATATGGAACAACTCCGCAAAGGTATATCTTTAAGAGGATACGGCAACGTTGACCCTGTTATAGAATATAAGAAAGAAGGCTTTGAGATGTTTGAAGATTTGACTATGTCAATTCAAGACGATACTGCTACCGTATTACTAAAGGGTGAATTTAGAAAACAACCGGTAAAGCAAGAATCAGAAGAACCTATGACTACTAATAAGTCTGACGGAAGTGCAAAGGCACCGAGGGGCATAGTTATAAAGAAAAAGATAGGCAGAAACGACCCATGTCCATGTGGAAGTGGTAAAAAATATAAAGACTGCTGTGGTAAAGGTCTTTAATTTATGATAAAAGCAGACGACTATAGACTTAAAGTCAAAGAATTAAAAGAGATTTTATTAGAAACGGGCGAATCATTGGATATAACAAAACTCCGTCAAGAGTTTAAAGAAAAATCTGAATTATCTCAAACTCCGGAAATTTTTATGGACTTGCAAAAAGCCCAACAAATTTCTAAAGAAATAGCATCTCTTGAAAATAGAATAAGTTTGTTTGAAGAGGCTGAAAAGGGGGTTGACGATTTAAGTGATCTAATCGACCTTGCCGAAGAGGAAAACGATGAGGCCGTTTTTATCGAAATTGACCAAGAACTTTTAAAAATAGAAAATTCAGTGGAAAATATGCGTTTAACAGCTCTTCTCCGTGGTAAGTACGATAAACTAAACGCTATTTTAACCTTGCATGCGGGTGCCGGTGGAACTGAAGCGTGCGACTGGACGGAAATGCTTTACAGAATGTATATTTGCTACTCCGAAAAGAACGGTTTTTCTATTACGGAATTAGATAGATTAGAGGGTGACGGTGCAGGTATAAAGTCGGTATCTTTTAAAGTAGATGGCGAAAATGCTTACGGTTATTTAAAAGCCGAGAAGGGCGTTCATAGACTTGTTAGAATATCACCGTTTGACGCTAATAAAAGAAGACACACTTCTTTTTCTTCGTTAGAAGTTATGCCTGAAATTATTGATGACGAAGAAATAAAAGTAAATCCCGATGAAATTAGGGTGGATACTTATAGGGCAAGTGGTGCAGGTGGTCAACACGTTAATAAAACAGACTCTGCAATTAGAATAACGCATATTCCAACGGGTATAGTCGTTTCTTGTCAAAACGAAAGAAGTCAAACCCAAAACAGAGAAATGGCTATGCGTATGTTAATAAGCAAATTGCTTGAAAAACGTGAAGCCGAAAGATTGGAAAGAGACCAAGATATTAAAGGCGAAATTAAAAAAATAGAATGGGGCAGTCAAATAAGAAGTTACGTTTTCTGCCCGTATACCATGGTTAAAGACCACCGAACCGGTTTTGAAACGGGTGACGTTTCTGCCGTTATGGATGGGGAAATACAAGGCTTTATAAACGATTATCTTAAAAAATCGCAATGAGTAAATACTTTGAGAAAATTAAACAACTAAATATAAAAAAAGACGTTCTTATAATGGGTATAGAAACGTCTTGTGACGAAACTGCAGTCTCTATCGTTAAAAACGGTAGAGAGGTTTTGGCGGACGAAATTATTAGTTCTGCAAGCGAACACGCTAAGTACGGTGGTGTAGTACCCGAAATTGCATCAAGAGGACATACCACGGCTATACTTACTGCAACTAAAAATGCTTTAAGTAAGGCAAACGTCACGTTGAACGATATCGATGCTTTTGCAGTAACCGAGGGTGCAGGACTTTTAGGTGCACTTTTGGTTGGTGTTTCTTTTGCAAAGGCGCTTGCGTTTGCCATGGATAAGCCGTTGGTTCCTGTAAGTCATATTAGAGGTCATATTGCTTCTTCTTATATAACTGATAAAGAGTTAAAGCCACCGTTCATAACCATACTTGCAAGTGGTGGGCACACGGCTATATGCGAAGTTAAAGATTATTATACGCTAAACGTTTTAGGTTCTACTATAGATGATGCTGTTGGTGAAGCGTTTGATAAGGTTGCAAGAGTATTAGGGCTTCCGTATCCCGGTGGACCCAACGTGGAAAGGCTTGCAAAAGAAGGTAAAAACGTAATAAAGCTTCCTAAAATGCTTGCCAATTATCAAGGCAGTGAATACGATTTTTCTTATAGTGGATTAAAAACGGCAGTTATAAATTACGTGCATACTGCAACTCAAAAAGGAGAGGAAGTAATTAAGGCAGACGTTGCTAATAGTTTTCAGTGCTCGGCTATAGATGTTTTAATAGAAAAGGCGTTAAAGGCTGTAAAGCAAACGGGGTATAACACTATAACCGTTTCTGGTGGTGTTGGCGCTAACGGATATTTTAGGGAAAATTTAACTAACGCAACTAAAAAGTGTGGAATAAAACTTGTATTGCCTGAAAAAAGACTTTGTACCGACAACGGCGCAATGATAGGCGCAGAAGGATATTTACAGTACTTAAAAGGCAATTTTGCCGACCTAACGCTTAATGCAAAGGCTGTAATACCATTAAATAAAATATTTTAATAAAGCGGACATGGCGGAATTGGCAGACGCTCAGGCCTCAGAAACCTGTGGGAAACCGTGCAAGTTCAAGTCTTGTTGTCCGCACCAAAATAAAAAAAGCGACGAGATTTCTCTCGTCGCTTTTCATAGTTTAAATAGTTATTTGTTTCTTTGTTTAATAAAACTAAAGAGTTTTGCGAGTTCCATAACTACTATCGGAACGAATATTAAGCCTAAAGCAATGAGGTAGTACTTAGTGCTTAAATATACAAGACCAAATGCAGTATTTACGCCCGGAACGAATAAAACGAAGCCCATAAGCACAACAGCTGCGATAGTTGCAAGGTTTAGTTGCTTATTAGAGAAAGGTTTGATTTTGAACAAAGAATGGTCTGAACGTAAGTTATAAGCGTGTACTACTTGTGACAAAGCTAAGATGGTAAACGCCATAGTTCTTCCGGATTCTAAACTACCCGTTTGTTTCCAAACTAAAAGGAATCCAAATAGAGATAGGGCAGTGAACAATAAACCTTGAAGAATTATTTTAAGAGCCATGCCGTTTGCAAACAGTCCTTCGGTTTTTGGTTTTGGCTTTTTATACATAACGTCTTTTTCGACCGGTTCCATACCAAGAGCAATAGCAGGGAGGCTATCGCCAACAAGGTTTATCCATAAAAGTTGCATTGATAAAAATGGTGTTTCATTCCAAAGTATCATTGCAAGGAATACAGAAATAACCTCACTAATATTAGTGCCAAGTAAAAAGCCTACTACTTTTTTAATGTTAGCGTATATGCCACGACCTTCTTTTACAGCGTCAACTATTGTTGCGAAGTTGTCGTCGGTAAGCGTCATGTCTGATGCGCCTTTAGCAACGTCGGTACCGGTAATACCCATAGCACAACCAATGTCTGCTGCTTTTAGTGCAGGTGCGTCGTTTACTCCGTCACCAGTCATAGATACTACTTGACCTTTTCTTTGCCAAGCCTTAACTATTCTAATCTTATTTTCGGGGGAAACTCTTGCATAAACGGAAATATGTTCAACAGCATCGTCTAATTCGCTATCGCTATAAGTATCAAGTTCTGCACCCGTAATAGCTCTATCGCCGTCAAGAAGAATTCCCAATTCTTTAGCAATAGCAGATGCCGTAACTACGTGGTCACCGGTGATCATAACCGGCTTTATACCAGCCCTTCTGCAAATTGAAACGGCCTCTTTAGCTTCGGGTCTTGGTGGGTCTATCATGCCGACAAGTCCCATAAACGTTAGTCCGTTTTCCAAAACTTCAGAGGTTGGGTTTTCCGGAAGTTGGTCTATAATTTTATAAGACACTGCAAGTACACGAAGTGCATCTGCACTCATTTTGTCAGTAAATTCTTTAGCTTTTTGAATGTCGCCCGCAATACACTTAGACGCCATTACGTCAAAAGCACCCTTAACTATAACGACTTTTTTACCGTCTATTTCGTTTACGGTAGTCATTAACTTTCTATCCGAATCAAAGGGTATAGTGAAAATTCTTGGATATTTTTCATTAAGGTCGTCCTTGGCGTTTCCGTTCACGTGTGATGCATATACAATTGCCGTTTCGGTTGGGTCACCAATGTGTTGTTCTTTACCGTCGGTAAATATAACCGAGCCGTCTGAACATAACGTTGCGTACGATAAAAGAGTTTTAACTTTATCGCTATTAGCGTTAGAGATTTGTTCAGTATCCGTTTCACCGTCCACGTATGCTTTTGTTAAGGTCATTCTATTTTGGGTAAGCGTGCCGGTTTTGTCTGAACAAATAACTGAAGCGCTACCTAAAGTTTCAACTGCAGGCAATCTTCTAATAAGTGCGTTTCTTTTTGCCATTCTCGTTACGCCTATAGATAAAACTATAGTTACAACAACGGGTAGGCCTTCGGGGATAGCGCTAACTGCAAGTGCAACTGCCGTCATGAAAATATCTAAAACTTCTTTACCTTTAATTATACCTACTACAAAAACTACGGCGCAAGCGAGTAGGGCAGTTACGCCTAAATATTTTCCGAGTTCGGCAAGTTTTTTCTGTAAAGGTGTTTGATTGTCGCCTTCTTCTTCCAAAAGGTTTGCAATTTTACCCATTTCGGTATCCATACCGATTGCAGTAACTATTGCAGTGGCACTGCCGTACGTTACCGAACAACCCGAAAATACCATATTAGTTCTATCGCCAAGTGGAGCGTTTTCTTTTACCGTAGCAGTAGCATCTTTTTCACTTGGTACCGATTCACCGGTGAGAGCAGACTCTTCACATTTTAAGCTTGCGCTTTTAATCAGTCTTGCATCTGCCGGAACAAAGTCCCCAGCTTCCAATAAAATTATATCACCAGGAACTAAATCTACTGCGTCTATAATTTGTTCCACACCGTTTCTAATAACTTTGGCGTGTGGCGCAGATAGATTTTTTAGTGCATCAAGAGCACGTTCTGCCTTGCTTTCTTGTATAACACCCATTATAGCGTTAAGTACTACTATAAAAAGAATAAGTGCAGGTTCGAAAAATTCAAGTGGGTCGTGACCGGTACATGCAATAACGAAAGAAATAATCGCCGCAACTATAAGGATTAAAATCATTACGTCCTTAAATTGGTCAAAGAATTTTTGTACGCCCGTTTTTTTCTTTTTTTCTCTTAGTTTGTTTTGACCGTACTTTTCTTGATTTGCTTTAACTTGTTCGGTGGAAAGCCCGTTCGTTGTATCGGAACTGAATTTTTCAACCGTAAGTTCAAGCGGTTTAAAGTGCTCCATAAAACCTCCGTAAAATTATTATCCGTCTTTTTTAACATAATAAAACAAAAGGCAAGACTTTTATTTTAAGTCTCGCCACTAATTTTAATTATTGTAAGGGGAGACGGGAATTTTCAGAAAAAAATTATCAAGTCTCACCGTAAATGCAAACCAGGCAAATGCCGAGAATGTTGATTTGTAACCGCTTAATTATAATAAGCGTCGGTTACTCCCTTTTTTATATATTAATATGTTTTTAAATTTTTGTCAACTTAGTTTATATATAGTTTATGCGTTTTTATTGTTTAATATTTGTTTTCTTTGAATCTTTCTCCAGCTAAAAAAACCGTATAAATCATTGACCATAAATATCGTAAAGCAAACTACTACCGTAATATACGATTTGTCGGTTATTGAAGCCAATATCCAAAGCGTAATCAAAACTACGTCGTTAGCAAGGTATGCAAGTGAGTAAAGGGGAGTTCTTTTATACATTAAGAATACCGCACTAAAACTTGTGGTTACAGATATTGTGCTAATTATTAAATTGGTTGTATTAAAGTGGCGCAGTATAAAGTAAAATGCAGTAGTGACGACGGTTGCAAGGATAATTAGAAGTATAAAATCTTTTGCGTAAACTTCACTAACCTTTACTTGAGGTTTACCTTTCTTATAGGGATTTCTTATCCAAGATATAAAAGAAATTACACACATTGGCAAACTCATAAATGTATATGTAAAAAATTCTCCATAATAGCCAAATCTATATGAGGTTATACTGTAAAAGATTGCAAAGGCTATACCAAGTAAAGCCCCGAAGGGATGTCCTTTAATACAAAACATTACCGAAATTACGCCTAATAAAGAGCAAGCTAAATTTAAATAATTTTGTCCGTCCCAAATAAGATAGGCGACTATAATAATAATTTCAGAGGCTGTAAAAAGCAATCTTTCTAAAGGTGTAAAGTTTTCTCTAATATATTTTTTTAATTTCATAATTTTCCAAAAAGAATAAAATAAGAATGGTAAAATTATACAGTAATTCTTTTTAACTGTCAAATTAAAAACCTTGGATAAACTATTGAAAAAAATTTTTATTAGTGTATAATTACGTGAAAGAGAAAATTTATATGTATAAGGATAGTTTAACATGTTTGGTTTATGTGTTTAAAGAGCAGTTTAACAAACATTTTCAGACGTTAGCTATGATGGGAAATTTTTCTCCTTTTATTTTTTAGATTTAAAAATCGCCGATGATTTTTATGAAAAGACAGTTGATAATTTTTTAAAGTCGCTTCCTACTTGATATTTAAGGAGAATTTATGAATACTGAACATTTTGCAAACGGAATAAGTTTGTGGCAAGCACCTCAGACTGCACTTCGAGGGCCGTCTATGGGGTACGTTTTTAAAACAGGTACGGGTAAACTAATTTGTATAGACGGCGGTATTAAACCTGAAACAGGGGCGTTTATTGATTATCTTAGCAATACGGCTGTTGAAGGTGTGTCTTTTATAGATGGCAAAATAGTAATAGAAGGGTGGTTTATTACACATAACCACACTGACCATATTGGCGTGTTAAATCATATAATGAAAGAGCTTAAAGGCAAAATTGTTATTAAACGTGTTTATTATAATTTTGCACCAATTAGTCATTGTGAAAAAGACGTAGGCTTTGGCAGTTCTGAAAACGATATATTATTTACCCAAGAGTTTTACGATTTGATAAATGAAAACGACGTTCCTCAAACCATATTAAACGTAGGTGACGTTTACGAGTTTGACGGATTAAAGTTAAAGGTTTTATTTACTTACGATTTAGATATAGAAAAAAACATAATAAACAATTCAAGCGTAGTAATAAAAGCCGAAACAGGTAAAAAAAGCGTGTTGTTTTTAGGTGATTTAGGTGCTGAAGCTGGAGATAAATTATTAAATTCTGAATATAAAAATGAACTAAAGTGCGATATAGTTCAAATGGCACATCATGGGCAAGGTGGGGTTAAGGAGGATTTTTATAGGTTTACGGGAGCAAAAATAGCACTTTGGCCAACTCCTTTTTGGCTATATGCAACTCCAACTAAAATGCATGACTTTTTGCATTGCGATATAGCAAGAAGATGGCTTTTAGATATGGGTTGCACTATTGATTTTATAGCAAAAGACGGCGGAATTACGTTGTCGTAAAAATTAAAAAAATTTTAAAAAAATGCTTGACAATAAAAAATTGCAAGAGTATAATTTTTTTTGTTGGAGAAAACAAACATGAAAAAGCAATACTTTTATTTTTATTTTAATAGGTCGTATTAAATATTCGCGTTAGGTTGCTATCGGGTTTTGTTTTGCATTAAAAAAATACGGCTTCGTGGTAATCCCACGAAGCCTTTTTTATTTTCGTTTTGGAGGGTTGTTATGATTATAGTAGTAAAAAAGGGTTGTGAGAGAAGTCAATATGAAAATTTAATTGATTGGATTAAAGAATTGGGGTTAGACGTGCACGTTTCCGAAGGGCACGAATCAACCGTGTTAGGGCTTGTTGGTGATACGAGTAAAGTAGATTTCGAGTTGATTTCTACCTTGGATATAGTTGAAAAAGTTCAAAAGGTAACCGAGCCTTTTAAAAACGCAAATAGAAAATTTCACCCCGAAGATACCGTTTTCGAAGTGGGAGAGCATAAATTTGGAGGCGAACACTTTCAAGTTATAGCAGGTCCTTGCTCGGTGGAATCCGAAAAACAAATAATAGAGGTGGCTGAAGCTGTTAAAAAAGCAGGTGCAACCATGCTTAGGGGTGGGGCTTTTAAGCCAAGAAGTTCACCTTATGCTTTCCAAGGGTTAAAAGCACAAGGATTAGAACTCTTACTAAAAGCGAAACAAGAAACGGGGTTAAAAATTGTTACAGAATTGCTTAGTATAGAGCACATAGACATGTTTCACGACGTGGATATGATTCAAATAGGCGCAAGGAATATGCAAAACTTCGAACTTTTAAAAGAGGTTGGTAAAACCGGAAAGCCAATACTTTTAAAAAGGGGACTTGCAAATACCTTGCAAGAACTTTTAATGAGTGCCGAATATATTATGAGCGAGGGTAACGATAAAGTTATTTTATGTGAAAGGGGTATAAGAACGTTTGAAACTGCTACGAGAAATACTTTAGATATCTCGGCTGTCCCCGTACTAAAAGGCATAACGCATCTTCCCGTAATCATAGACCCAAGTCATGCAACTGGCATTGCTAAACTTGTTGAACCCATGTCTTTAGCATCGGTTGGGGCAGGTGCCGACGGACTTATAATTGAGGTTCATAACGACCCGTTACACGCCCTTTGTGACGGTGCACAGTCACTTCGTCCCGATCAGTTTGAATCGGTTATGAATAAGGTAAAACAAATGCTACCCATAGTTGGTAAAAAATACGATAATTAGCGTGGTGAAATATGAAAATAGGCATAATCGGTTTGGGGCTGATAGGTGGTTCACTTGGTCGAGCTTTAGTGAAAAATGGATTGCACCAAGTTTACGCTTTCGATATAAACGAAGAGGCGTTAAAGTTTGGGGCTGTTTGTAATGCGTATGACTTTAGACTAAGCGACGATGACGTTAAAGAGTTAGACGTATTATTTGTTGCTCTTTATCAAGAACAAACTTTAACTGCATTAGAAGAATATTGCAAGTTGTTAAAAAAAGGTGCAATTATAGCAGACTGTTGCGGAAATAAGCGTGTTGTCGAAAATAAAATGTTAGAACTTTCGAAAACTTATAAAAACATTAACTTTATAAGTACTCACCCAATGGCTGGACGTGAATTTAGTGGAATTAAACATTCTACCTCTAACCTTTTTCAAAATGCTTCCATGATAATTGTTCCCGTGTCGGCAGATATTAGGGCGACTGCGAAATTAAAGAGTTTATCTTATGAAATTGGCTTTTCTAACGTAGTTTTAACCACGGCGGACGAACACGATAGAATTATCGCTTACACTTCTCAGCTTGCACACGTTGTTTCAAGTGCATATATTAAAAGTCCGACGGCAGAGTCGTATATGGGTTTTTCGGCTGGTAGTTTTAGGGATATGACTAGAGTTGCGAGGTTGTCACCCGAAATGTGGAGTCAACTTATGATTTCTAACGGAGACAACTTGTCTAAAGAGATAAAATATGTTATAAATTGTTTAAACGAATATCTTACGGCAATAGAGAATAAAGACACAGAGAGTTTAAAAGAATTATTACAAGACGGTAATCAAAAAAAGTTGATTGCCGAAAAAATGAAAAATAAAAAATTAGATTAACGGATAAACGTGATGAAAAATTATAAAACCGTACACGTAAACGTTAAAAACGGTTACGATATAAAAATTGGTGAAAATTTAATACAAACTTTAGGCGAAGAAATAAGTTCAATGGTAAGCAATGCAAAAGTTGCTATAATTTCTGACGATATTGTTTATGCTAAATACGGAAAAAATGTCGAAGAGGTAATATCGAAAAAAGGTATTGTGGCAAAGTCCTATGTTTTCTCTCACGGGGAAGAAAATAAAAATCTTATCACCTACGGAAAAATTTTAGAATTTTTAGCAATTAACGGCTTTGACCGTGGCGACGTAATTGTTGCTCTTGGTGGAGGCGTAGTGGGTGATACGGCAGGGTTTGTTTCCGCCACTTATTTAAGGGGGATTAAATACGTTCAAGTACCAACCACGTTGCTTTCTGCGGTAGATTCGTCGGTTGGTGGGAAAACGGCAGTTGATTTAATAGCGGGTAAAAACTTAGTAGGTGCGTTTTATCAACCAAGTTTAGTGCTTATAGATACCAATATAATCGCAAATTTACCTAAAGACGTGTTTTTAGACGGTATGGGGGAAGTGTTAAAATACTCCCTTTTATCTAAGGACGTGTTTGATTTGTTAAACTCTTCAAACTATTCTATCAGCGAACTTATATATCTTTGTATAGACTATAAAAAACGCATAGTAGAAGAAGATGAGTTTGAAAATGGCAACCGTAAACTATTAAACTTAGGGCATACCCCTGCACATGCAATAGAACTTTTAAGTCAGTTCAAGATTACGCACGGTAGGGCGGTTGCTTTAGGATTAAGAATAATTGTAAATTACTGCTTAAAAATAAATAGGATAACTCAAGGTGAATACGATTCGTTTTTAAATATATATAATAAATTTATCGAGGACGAAAAATTACCTTATACAAATAAAGAAATGTATTTTGCTTCCCTTTCGGATAAAAAACGCTTAGGGGATAGTATAAGCATAGTAGTGATTGATGGTATTGGTAAACCTAAAATAGAAAAAATTAAGCTTGCTTTGTTAGAGGAGGTTTATTCGTGAATGCAATTTTAACCCAAGCAAAGCTTGAAGGAGAAATTTTAGCAATACCCTCTAAAACGTTTGCACATAGGGCAATTATTTGTAATTATTTAAGTGGAAATAACGGCAGTCTTTCTGGTCTTTACAACTCTATAGATATAAATGCAACTTTAGGTTGTATAAACACTCTTTTACTTGATAAAGAAAAAGTTTTAGACTGTAAAGAAAGTGGTACCACGTTAAGGTTGTTGTTGCCTGTAGTATCGGCACTTGGTGGTAGGTATGATTTTATTGGGCAAGGTAGGCTAATGCAAAGACCTAACGCCGAACTTGAAAGAGTATTATCAGAACACGGAATAAAGGTTGAAAAGGGTGACGGAATAAGTGTTTGTGGTAAACTTAATTGTGGCGATTTTTATATTCGAGGGGACGTAAGTTCTCAGTATATTAGCGGACTATTAATGGCACTACCTATACTTGACGGCGATAGTAGGATAATTTTAACTACGCCTTTGCAATCTGCGCCCTACGTTGACGTTACTTTAAGTATTCTTAAGCTTTACGGAATAGAAATTATTAAAATTGACAACGGATTTTTTATCAAAGGTAATCAAGCTTATAAAAAAGTGGATTATACGATAGAAGGTGATTGGTCGAATGCAAGCTGTTTTTTGGTCGCTGGAGCAATTTTTGGTAAAATTACAGTTAAAAACTTAAATTTAAATTCTTTACAGGGCGATAAAGCAATTTTAAAAGTAATAGAAAGTGCGGGTGGCAAGATAACGTTTGGCGAGAATTCCGTTACCGTAGAAAAGGGGGAATTGAAACCCTTTACTTATTCATTAAAAGATTGTCCTGACTTAGTATCTGCAATGGCGTTGCTTGGTGTGGCTTCAAATGGAGTTAGCGTTATTAAGGACGTAAATAGGCTTAAAATTAAAGAAAGTAATCGTGTTGAATCTATTATAAAAATGCTTTCGTCCTTTGGAATTAAAGCTGAAGAAAATGATGATTCAATTTATATTTACGGTGGAAAGGTTAAAGGTGGAAAGGTAGATTCTTTTAACGACCATAGAATAGTAATGGCGTCAAGTATTTTGGCGTGTTTGGGTAATGAAGAAACTATAATTACCAACGCACAAGCAGTTGATAAATCATACCCGACTTTTTTTGAGGATTTAATAATGCTTGGTGGAAAGGTGAAATTGTATGAAAAATGATATTAGGCGTTCGGTTTACAACGGGAAAAAATTAAAAATTGAAATATTCGGGGCGTCGCATTCGCCCGAAATTGGCGTGACTGTTAAAGGATTTGATAAAGATACTGCCATTGATTTAGATAAACTTCAAACTTTTTGCAACAGAAGAAGGGCTAAAAGTTCAAGTTATTCTACCACTCGCATAGAAGAGGATAAAATTATAATAAAAAATGGCGTTGACGGTAACGTGCTTAACGGAAAGAAGTTTAAGGCAATTATAAAAAACAAAAAACAGCGAAGTTCCGACTATGGTGACGGTGTAATTTTGCCAAGACCTTCACACGCAGATTACGTCGCCAGTGTTAAATACGGTAGTGATTTCGACCACCGTGGTGGTGGAAAGTTTTCCGGGAGACTTACTGCACCTATGTGTATAGCGGGTGGCGTTGCAAAGCAAATATTAAGTTCTAAAGGGATTATTGTAGATGCTTTCGTTTCGTCTATAGGAAAATTAAAATTTAAGGGATATGATGATATCGTTCAAGAATCTACGCTAAAGTTTGAAGATGATAATTTTAGGGTGATTGATTCTATTGATAAAACTAAGGCAGAAGAACTTATTCTTAAATTAAAAGAAGAGGGTGATTCTGTTGGTGGAACTATAGATTGTATTGTAAAGAATCTTCCCGTTGGCGTTGGGGAATATATGTTTGATAGTTTAGAAAGCGTTATTTCTCATTTGATATTTGCAGTTCCTGCTGTAAAAGGAATAGAGTTTGGTAGTGGATTTAACATTTCTACGATGACGGGTTCTATTGCAAACGACCCTTTTTACTATGACGGTGATAAGATAAAAACAAAAACCAACAATAACGGTGGAATAAACGGTGGAATTTCAAATGGTATGCCATTGACTTTAAGGGTGGCAATAAAGCCCACTCCGAGTATATTAAAACCACAATCTACCGTTAATTTATTGACGGGCGAAAATGACGTGCTTAAAATAAAAGGACGTCACGATGCTTGTATTGTTCCAAGAGCGGTAGCTGTAATAGAGGCTATGGTTTGTTTGGCTATTTACGATTTGTTGGAAATATAAAGGAGAGAATTATGGACTTGAAAAATTTAAGAGAAGAAATTAACGAAATTGATGATGAAATATTAAATCTTTACCTAAAAAGACTTGACGTTGCTAAAAAAATTGGCGAAGAAAAGAGAAAAACCTCTGGTGCGATATTTGACCCAAAAAGAGAAAAAGAAATAATTTTAAGGGTTACCGAAAAGGTTGATGAAGAAAAGCAAATTTACGTTAAACGCTTATTCGAAACGCTAATGGATACGAGCAAGGCTATGCAAATATCAAATTATAATAAAGATAGTAGCGTAGTTGAAGATATAAAAAACGTTATTTCTCATGGGGAAAAGTACTTCCCGACAAGGGCTAAAGTGGCTTGTCAAGGCGTAGAAGGCGCTTATTCAGGCATTGCTGCGGAAAGGCTTTTTGAAATAGCTGACGTTATGTATTTTAAAAGCTTTGACAACGTTTTTTCGGCAGTAGAAAAAGGGTTTTGTAAATACGGTGTTTTGCCTATAGAAAACAGTACGGCAGGCTCTGTTAATCAAGTTTACGACCTTATGAGTGAACATAAATTTACCGTGGTTAGGTCTATAAGAATGCCTATTGTCCATAGTTTAGTTGCAAATAATTGCGTAAGAAAACAAGATATTAAAGAGATTGTTTCGCACGAACAAGCCTTGTCGCAATGTAAAAAATATTTAGAAAGTTTAGGTGATATAAAAATTACTGAATTTCCAAACACTGCACTTGCTGCAAGATACGTTAAAGAAAGCGGAAGAAATGATATAGGTGCACTGTGCTCAAAAGAAAGTGCAGAAAAATACGGGCTTTCTTTAATAGAACAAGGTGTTCAAGATAACGACGGCAATTACACGAGATTTATTTTGATTGCTAAAGACTTGGAAATTTATTCTGGTGCAAATAAAATTAGTATTATGACCACTTTGCCCCACAATCCTGGTAGTTTATATAAAATGCTTGGAAAATTTTCTAATTTAGGAATAAATTTAACTAAGCTTGAGTCTCGACCAATAGCAAAAGCAAGCTTTGAATTTAATTTTTATTTTGACTTTGACTGTGATATCCGTCAAGAAAAAGTGCTTAATTTATTATCCGAAATTTCCGACGGCGCCGAAAAATTTACCTTTCTTGGTGCTTATAGTGAGGTCGTTTATTAAAAGGAATAAATATGAAATGTTGTTTGATAGGCAAAACCTTAAAACATAGTTATTCTAAAATAATTCACGATTGTTTTAACGAATATTCTTATGAATTGGTGGAATTAAAAGAAGAACAAGTTAAAGATTTTGCACAAAAAAAAGAATACGACGCCTTTAACGTTACCATTCCGTATAAAGAAAAAATAATGGAGTTTTTAGACGTTATCGACCCTTTTGCAATTGAAATAGGGGCAGTTAATACCGTTGTAAATAAGGGTGGAAAGCTTTACGGTTACAATACCGATTTTTTTGGCGTTGAGTATATGTTAAACTCTATAGGGCTTGACGTTAATAATAAAAATATAATGATTTTGGGTAGTGGAGGAACGTCTAAAACCGTTAGGTCGGTATGTAAACACTTGAAAGCTAAAAGTGTAATAGTCGTGTCTCGAACCGGTGAGATTAACTATCAAAATTGCTATAATTTTCCTGTGGATATAATTATAAATACAACCCCCGTAGGCATGTATCCTAACAGTTATATTACGCCTATAGATTTAGATAAATTTGTTAATTTGGAAGGCGTTGTTGACGTTGTTTATAATCCACAAACTACGCTTATTTGTCAGCATGCAAAAGAACGTAATATAAAAAACGTGAACGGTCTTACTATGCTCGTTGCTCAAGCGAAGCGTGCTAGAGATTTGTTTTTAGATAACGTTGGCGATGACGCTCTAATACAAAACACTGTCAAAAAAATTATAAAAAGCACTCAAAACTTGTATTTGATAGGTATGGCGGGAAGTGGAAAAACTACTATCGGGAAAGAACTTTCAAGGTTTACCGGCAAAGAGTTTTACGATACGGATGAAGAAATAATAAGACGTCTTAATTTAACTATTCCTGAAATTTTTGAAAAGTATGGTGAAGAATATTTTAGAAAAGTGGAGTCGGAAGTTTTAAAAGAACTGTCTAATAAACGAGGTGTGATAATTGCTACAGGTGGTGGAATTGTGGTTAATGAAGAGAACTTTTACCCTATAAAACTTAACGGTGTGGCTATATGGATAAAACGTGACGTTAATTGTTTAGATTTGAGCGGGCGTCCACTTTCAAAAGACAAACAAACGGTGAAAAATTTATATCTTCAAAGAATACCGTTGTACGCAAAATTTGCCGATTTTGAAGTGTATAATAACACTGTGTCTAATGCTGTAAAGGAGATAATTGATCTATGAAAATTTTAATTATTAACGGCCCTAATTTAAATATGTTAGGTGTTAGAGAAAAGGCACTTTATGGCGAAAATTCCTATAAAAGCCTTATAAAAACACTAAAAACACATTGTAAAAAAGTGGGAGTTAAGGCAAAGTTTTTTCAATCTAACAGTGAGGGAAAAATAGTGACTAAAATACAAAAAGCGTATAATAAATTCGATGGAATTTTAATCAATCCGGGAGCATATACGCACACTTCGGTTGCTATTTTAGATGCTTTAAAAGCTGTAAATATAAAGACTGTTGAAGTTCATTTAACCGACGTTGATAATAGAGAAGAGTTTAGAAAAACGTCTTACGTATCACTTTTTGCGCAAAAAAAGATTACGGGTAAAGGGTTTGACGGCTACGTTGAGGGAATAAATTATTTCATAAAATAGATAAAACGCACCGATTTTAGGTGCGTTTTTTTAAACTTTTATTGACAAAATACGAATAATTTAGTAATGTATAATTGGGAAATAAAGGTGATTATATATGGAAAAAAAGTTTAGCCAAGTTTGTGTAAAAGAGAGCAGTTTAGATTATCAAAATTTAATAAAAAGGGAACAAGATTTTGGTGAAAAATCAGACGTGCGTTCGCCTTTTGAAAGGGATTATACTCGAATAATTCACTCTACTGCGTATCGTAGATTAAAGCATAAAACACAAGTGTTCTATAACGTAGAAAGCGACCACGTTTGCACTCGTATGGAGCACGTTTTACACGTTGAATCTGTAAGTTATACTATTGCAAAAAATTTAGGGCTTAACGAAGAGTTGACAAGGGCTATTGCAACCGGGCATGATTTAGGGCATGCTCCTTTTGGGCATTACGGTGAAAAAATAATAAGTGATTTGTATAAAACCTACGTTGACAGTAGTTTTTGGCACGAGCGAAACGGCTTGTATTTTGCTGACGATATTGAACTTTTGCCCGATGAGAATAATGCTTGTAAAAACCTTAACTTAACGTACGCCGTGCGTGACGGAATTATTTCTCATTGTGGGGAACAAGACCTAAATGTTTTAATGCCAAGAAGTGAATTTATTGACTTAAAAAATTTTGATAGAAAAGGTAAATTTAGTCCTATAACTTTTGAAGGTTGCGTTGTTAAAATTTCAGACAAAATTGCCTACGTCGGTAGGGATATTGAAGATGCTTTAACGCTTAAATTTTTAAAAGAAGAAAATTTAAAAGAACTTGCTAATTTGTTGGGTGTTGACGGTGCTGTAAATACCACTAATATAATGTCGAATTTAATACAAGACGTTATAGAAAACAGTTCGCCTAATAAGGGTATAGCAATGTCTGAAAAGGCGTCTGAGATGCTTAATAAAATTAAGGCGTTTAATTATAAATACGTTTACGATAATAAAAAGTTTGAACCCTTCAAAAACTATGCAAAACTAATTATAACTGAGCTTTTTAATTTGTTTGCCGAACTTTATGATGGTGAAAATACTTTAGAAAACATAAAAAGTAAAATAAACGTTTACGGTGACAACGTTAACGGCTTTTACGACTACGTAATAAAGTATGCAAAAGACGTTGAAAGTAAATACGTCTTTAACAAAAAAATATATGATTTGACGGATAAAAAATCCTTCTATTCTGCGGTTTTAGATTATATTTCCGGTATGACCGATAAATTCGCAGTTTCATCTTTTACAAAACTTATAACTTATTGATTTAGGAGATTGATATATGTTTACAGAATTGACGAATAAATTAGATAGCGTTTTTGACTTGGGTGTTCCTTTTTATGATTGCATAGTTTTAAAAGACGGTGAATGTGTGTATCGTCATAAAAACGGATATACCGACCAAAAAAACAAGGTTGAAGTGACTGGAAAGGAATTATACAACTTATATTCTTGCTCTAAACTTATAACTTGTATTTCAGCCTTGCAATTAGTCGAAAGGGGATTAATTTCTTTAGAAGATGAGGTTTCAAAATATCTTCCGGAATATAAGAATTTGACCGTTAAAGTTGGTGAAAAGGTAGTTCCTGCAAAAAACGCTATGTTGATAAAGCATTTGTTTAGCATGACGGGCGGTATGTCTTATGATATAAATTTACCGTCAATAAACTCTTGCCGAATAGATACCAACGGAAAATGCCCGACGAGAGAGTTGGTTAAACGCTTAGCAAAGGAGCCGTTGCTTTTTGAGCCGGGTGAATTGTTTAATTATAGTCTATGTCACGACGTTTTGGCAGTAGTAGTAGAAGTGGTAAGTAAAATGACTTTCGGTGAATATGTTAAGCGTAATATTTTTGAACCTTTGGGTATGAAAAATTCCACTTTTTTGCTTGACGATAAAGACTTAGAAAAGGTTGTTAATCAATACGTTTACGTTGAAGGAAAAGGGGTGGTTGAAAGGGACAAAAAAATTGACTACAAATTTGGCAGTGAATATGAAAGTGGTGGTGCTGGTTGCGTGTCCACTTTAGAAGATTACGCTAAATTCTTAGAAGCAGTTAGGCTTGGCGAAGTTATTATAAAAAGGGAAACGGTAGATTTATTGGCTACCAACGTCCTTAATCAAAAACAGCTTGATAGTTGTTACGTCTATCCGTTGGGCTATGGGTATGGACTTGGTCAACGTTGTCCTTTTAACGAAGAAAAAACCGACTTTGGTTGGGGTGGTGCGGCCGGCTCTTTTTATGCTATAGATAGAGAAAATAAAACTACGATGTTGTTTACTACGCACGTATTAAATCACGGTGACCTTCATTTTTTCAGATATGAACTTTATCCGTTAGTTAAAAAAATATTGTCCAAAGTTTAATTTAATGAAAAAAAGGCGTTTCTAATATGGGAACGCTTTTTATTTTGTTAAAAATAGGGGGCCTAAAATTTGCACTTTATAATTTATTATAAAATTATTAAATAGTAGTTAAAATTGCCTTGATTATTTTTTGTAATTATGATAAAATTAATTAGAAAAAATTTATTATGAGTTTTTGCGCCCTAAAAAGCGTAAAAGCTAAAACAATACGAGGTGAAAAAATGTACAAGATTATCCACAAGAAAATTTTAAACCCCACCGTAACCCAAATGGAAATAGAAGCTCCGCTCGTTGCTAACAAAGCAAAGCCGGGGCAATTTATTATTTTAAGGGTAAATGAAGACGGCGAAAGAATTCCTTTAACTATTGCAGGTTGCAATAAAGAAGAGGGTACCGTAAAAATTATTTTCCAAATAGTTGGCGGAACTACTATGCTCCTTAACCAAAAAGAAGAAGGTGAAAGTATTCAAGACTTCGTTGGTCCTTTAGGTGAAGCAACTCATACTGACGGAATTAAAAAAGTATGTATCGTTGGTGGTGGCGTGGGTTGTGCTATTGCAATGCCTGTTGCTGAAGAATTTAAGCGTTTGGGTGCAGACGTAACTAGCATTATAGGTTTTAGAAATAAAGACCTCGTAATACTTGAAGAAGAATTCAAAGCATGTTCTAATAAATTCTTCATTATGACTGACGACGGTTCTTATGGTGAACATGGTAACGTAACTATGCCGTTAAAGAAAATGCTTGCCGATGGTGAAAAATTTGATATGATAATCACTATTGGACCGCTTATCATGATGAAATTCGTAACTTTAACAGCAAAAGAATTTGGTGTACCAGTAACTGTATCTATGAACCCCATAATGGTAGACGGAACCGGTATGTGTGGTGGTTGTAGATTAACTCTTAACCAAGACGGTAAAAAGGTAACTAAGTTTGCTTGTGTTGACGGACCAGACTTTAATGGTTACGAAGTAGATTTTGACGAAGCTATGTCCCGTGGAAGAACTTACGTTGAACACGAAGGTAAAGCACGTGAAGAAGTATGTAATTTATTTAAGAAAGCGTAAGGAGGAAAATTAAGATGGCTATCAATCCAAAAAAATGTGAAATGCCGGCACAAGACCCGGTAGTAAGAGCGTCAAACTTCAAAGAAGTAGCGTTAGGCTATACTGCTGAAATGGCAATTGGTGAAGCAAATCGTTGCTTAAATTGTAAAAATATGCCTTGTGTAAACGGTTGTCCCGTAAATATAAATATTCCCGGTTTTATTACCTACGTAAAGCAGGGCGATTTTGAATCGGCTTATAAGGTTATCGCCGAATCTTCTTCGCTTCCAGCAGTTTGCGGTAGAGTATGTCCGCAAGAAACTCAATGTGAAAGCAAATGTACCTTGGGTGTAAAATTTGAACCTGTAGGTATAGGTAGATTAGAGCGTTTCGTAGCCGACTGGCACAATCAAAACGCAACGGGTGAAGTGGATAAACCTGTTTCTAATGGAAAGAAGGTTGCAGTTGTTGGTTCGGGTCCTTCAGGTCTTACTTGTGCGGGCGATCTTGCCAAGAAAGGTTACGAGGTAACCGTGTACGAAGCATTACACACAGCTGGTGGTGTTTTGGTTTATGGTATTCCAGAATTTAGACTCCCAAAAGAAATTGTTAAAAAAGAAGTTGAAGGCTTAAAGGCTCTCGGTGTTAACGTAGAAACTAACGTAGTTATAGGTAAAACTTTAACTGTTGACGAACTTTTCGATATGGGCTTTGAAGCAGTATTTATCGGTTCAGGTGCAGGTCTTCCTAAATTTATGGGTATTAAGGGTGAATCGTTTAAGGGTGTTTATTCAGCAAACGAATTCTTAACTCGTATCAACCTTATGAAGGCTTATATAGATGGTAGCGCAACTCCTATCCAACACGCTAAAAAGGTTGCTGTAGTTGGTGGTGGTAACGTTGCTATGGACGCTGCAAGATGTGCTAAGCGTTTGGGTGCAGACGTAACTATAGTTTATCGTAGAACGGAAGAAGAATTGCCTGCAAGACGTGAAGAAGTTGAGCATGCTAAAGAAGAAGGTATCGTATTTAAACTATTAACCAATCCGCTTGAAATTTTAGGTGATGAAAACGGTTCTGTCAAAGCTATGGTATGTCAAAAAATGGAACTTGGTGAACCTGATGCGTCGGGCAGACGTCGTCCTGTTGCCGTTGAAGGCAGTGATTTTACCGACGAATATGATTGCGTAATTATGGCTCTTGGTACTTCGCCAAACCCATTGATTAAAAACACTACCGAAGGTTTAGACGTCCAAAGATGGGGTGGTATTATTGCTGATGAAGCTACTGGTAAAACTTCAAGAGAAGGCGTTTATGCTGGTGGTGACGCAGTTACCGGTGCTGCAACAGTTATTTTAGCAATGGGTGCAGGTAAAGCATCTGCAAATGCTATAGACGAATATTTGAAAAATAAATAACAAAGGGAAGGATAGATGATGGAAAAAGTAGATTTTTCGGTCTTAGACCAAGCTATTAAGGAATACGGCAACGAAGAAAAATCGTTAATCGCAATACTTCAACGTGCGCAAGAAGTTTATAGATATCTCCCACAAGAGATATTTCCGTATCTTTCAACCGCATTAGGAATTCCTGAAGCAAGAATATATGGTGTCGCAACTTTTTACGAAAATTTCTCTCTTGAAAAGAAAGGCAAGTACATAATTAAAGTTTGTGACGGAACGGCTTGTCACGTAAGAAAGTCAACCGCAATCTTAGAGGCAATGAGAAAGGAATTGGGTCTTTCTGAAAAGAAAAAGACTACCGACGATTTTATGTTTACTTTAGAAACAGTTTCTTGTCTTGGTGCATGTTCGTCTGCACCTGCCGTAATGGTAAATGATGAAATTTACCCCACCATGACTCCTGAAAGTTCGGTGGAATTAGTAAAATCGCTAAAGGAGAAAGAAAATGTTTAAGAACGTTCAAGAATTACGTGAATATCGCGAAACTTGCAAAAAAGCAATGGATGCGGAAAAAACCCGTGTAGTTATTTGCGGTGGTGCAGGTTGCGTATCTAAAGGCGCTAATAGAGTTTACGAAAAACTTCTTTCCCTTATGAAAGAAAAAAATCTTTCATTCTCAGTAGTTTTAGAAAAGGAAAATACTGCAGACGTAAGAGTTAAAAAGAGTGGTTGTCACGGCTTTTGTGAAATGGGCCCATTAGTAAGAATAGAACCACAAGATTGGCTTTACGTTAAAGTAAAAGAAGAAGATTGTGAAGAAATAATTGAAAAAACCTTGGTTGGTGGTAAGTGTGTAGAAAGGTTATCTTACACCGAAAATGGTAAGATTTATAAAGAACAAAAACAAGTTCCTTTCTATGAAAAGCAAACTAAAGTTTCACTATTTAACTGTGATAAAATTGATGCTACTAATATAGACGAATATCTTGCTAAAGGTGGTTACGTTGCTTTAGAAAAAGCTCTTACTGAAATGACCGGTGAAGAAATTGTAAATCTTATAACCGAATCAGGACTTCGTGGTCGTGGTGGTGGTGGATTCCCGACCGGTAGAAAATGGAGCCAAGTTGCAAGGCAAAAGAATTTCCCAAAATACGTTGTATGTAATGGTGACGAAGGTGACCCTGGTGCGTTTATGGACCGTTCGGTTATGGAAGACGATCCACATAGAATGTTAGAAGGTATGATTATCGCAGGTATCGCAACGGGTGCTTCCGAAGGTTATATCTACGTTCGTGCAGAATATCCTTTAGCTGTAGCAAGACTAAGAAGGGCTATTGAACAAGCAACTGAATACGGTATTTTAGGTGACAATATTTTAGGTTCTAATTTCTCTTTCAATATTAAAATTAACCGTGGTGCAGGTGCTTTCGTTTGTGGTGAAGGTTCTGCTTTAACGGCTTCTATAGAAGGTAAACGTGGTATGCCAAGGGTTAAACCGCCAAGAACGGTTGAACACGGTTTGTTTGATAAGCCTACCGTTCTTAATAACGTAGAAACCTATGCGAACGTTTCAAATATAATACTTAACGGTGCCGATTGGTTTAAGTCTTTAGGAACTAATAATAGTTCTGGTACTAAAACCTTTGCACTTACTGGCAATATTAAAAATGCAGGTTTAATCGAAGTGCCTATGGGTACAACCTTAAGGGAAGTTATTTTTGATATCGGTGGTGGTATCAGAAACGGCGGTAAATTTAAGGCAGTTCAAATTGGTGGACCTTCAGGTGGATGCTTGACGGAAGAACATTTAGATTTACCTCTTGACTTTGATTCTCTTAAAAAGGCTGGCGCAATTATTGGTTCCGGTGGCTTGGTTGTTATGGACGACAAGACTTGTATGGTAGAAGTTGCTAGATTCTTTATGAACTTTACCCAAAACGAATCTTGTGGAAAATGCGTACCGTGTAGAGAAGGCACCAAGAGAATGCTTGAAATTTTAGATAGAATAGTGGAAGGTAAAGGCAGAGACGGTGATATTGAATTGTTAGAAGAACTTGGTGAAATGATTTCTAACATGGCACTTTGTGGTTTAGGTAAAACGGCTGCCGGTCCAGTTCTTTCAACTATTAAATACTTTAGAAACGAATACGAAGCACATATTTACGAAAAACGTTGTCCTGCAGGTGAATGTCAAAAGCTTAAAAAGATTTATATCGACCCTGAATTATGTAAAGGTTGTTCTAAATGTGCAAGACAATGTCCGGTTAATGCAATTTCCGGTGAAATTAAAAAGCCGTTTAGTATAGACCTAAATAAGTGCATACGCTGTGGAAGTTGCTTAAGCGCATGTCCGTTTAAGGCTATTAAGGAGGATTAATCGAAATGGAAAAACAATTTATGACAGTTGACGGTATCCAAGTAGAAATCAACGGCGAAAAGAACCTTTTAGAAGTTATTAAAAAGGTTGGTATTCAAATGCCCACGTTCTGTTATTATTCTGAACTTTCCATTTACGGTGCATGCCGTATGTGTATGGTAGAAAACGAAAGGGGTGGATTCGACGCTGCTTGTTCAACTCCTCCAAGAGCGGGTATGAATATTAAAACTAATACTGAAAGATTAAGAAAATATCGTAAAAGCATTCTTGAATTGTTGCTTGCAAACCACTGTAGAGATTGTACTACTTGTGAAAAGAATAGCAAGTGTAAACTTCAAGATTTAGCAATGAGATTTAAAATTGAAGGCGTTCGTTTCCCGAATACTGCAAAACAAGATAAGATAGATAGATCTTCGGCTTGCATCGTTAAGGACCAAAGTAAGTGTATCCTTTGTGGTGACTGCGTAAGAGTATGTAATGAAATTCAAAACGTAGGTGCAATCGACTTTGCACACCGTGGTTCTAAAATGATTATTAGTACTGCGTTTGGTAAACCTCTTTCGAAATCTCCTTGCGTAGGTTGTGGTCAATGTGCGGCAGTTTGTCCTACTGGAGCTATTGTATTTAAAAAGGATATGGACGTTGTTTGGAAGGCGCTTGACGATGATAGTGTTAAAACGAGTGTTCAAATTGCACCTGCAGTTAGAGTTGCCGTTGCAAAAGAACTTGGCTTAAAAACTAACGAAAATATAATGGGTAAAATCGTTGCTGCTTTAAGAATGATTGGCTTTGACGAGATTTACGACACTTCACTTTCTGCCGACCTTACCGTTTTAGAAGAAACTAAGGAATTTATCGAAAGACTTGAAAACGACGGTAAATTACCTTTAATCACTTCTTGCTGTCCTGCATGGATTCAATATGCGGAAAAGAAGCACCCAGAATTATTAGACAATATTTCAACTTGTCGTTCGCCGATGCAAATGCTTGCTTCTATTATAAAGGAACAAAATAGAAAGGCAGGTGTAAAGAATTTCCACTTGGCAATTATGCCGTGTACTGCTAAAAAGTTTGAAGCACAAAGAGAAGAATTTACTATGGATGGTATGCCCAACGTAGATGCAGTTATAACTACTCAAGGTTTAATTCGTATGATAAAAGAATCGGGAATACTTCTCGATAAAATTGAACCAGAAGCAGTTGATATGCCCTTAGGTATTATTTCAGGCGCAGGCGTTATTTTTGGAGCTACCGGTGGTGTAACCGAAGCTGTTTTAAGAAGAGTTTCTCAAAACAAATCAAGAGCAGGACTTATGTCTATAGCAAATATGGGTCAACGTGGTATGGAGGGTGTAAAGGAATTTGATCTTCCTTACGGCGATAAGATCTTAAAGGTTGCAGTAGTAAGTGGTTTGGGTAATGCTGAAAAGATCATTAAAAGAATGGAAAACGGCGAACACTTCGACTTTGTTGAAGTTATGGCTTGTCCAGGTGGTTGTATAAACGGTGCTGGTCAACCTTTTGGCTTGGCAGAAGAAAAAGTTGCAAGAACTCAAAGTTTATACGATGCAGATAGAATGCAAAGCATTAGAAGTTCTGAAGAAAATCCTGTTATGGCACAACTTTATAAAGAAGTGCTTAGGGACAAAACTCACGAACTTTTACACGTTCATTATAAGAAAAAATAAATAATATAAAAAATTACAGCTAAACGGGTGGATAATGCTCGTTTAGCCGTAATTATGTTGAAAGTAGTAAGGAATATTCAAATGATAAACGTTATAGATGGAATAGCATTTGGGCAAATGCTCAAGGCAGGACTATTAAGCCTTAAAGCAAATAAGCAAGAAGTTAACGACTTAAATGTTTTTCCTATACCCGATGGTGATACGGGTGAAAATATGTATGCCACGATGTTAGGTGGCATAAGGGCGATTTTAGACACTAACGAAGACGTTTTGGGAAAGGTTGCAAAACAGGTCGGCGAGGGTATGCTTTTAGGCGCACGTGGCAACTCTGGTGTAATTCTTTCTCAATTTTTTACGGGAATCGTAAAAGTTTTTTCAGAACATGAAAAAGCGAACGTTCAAATTTTATCTGATGCATTTAAGATGGGTGTACAGTTTGCATACGCTTCGGTTGCAGAACCGGTAGAAGGAACAATGCTAACCGTTTTAAGAGAAGCGTCTGAGTATGCATCGTCAAATCTAAATGAAAACAGTACGATTATAACTTATATGACCGACTATTTAGAAGAATCAAAACGTTCTGTAAAAGCAACACCTGAAAAATTATTCGTGCTAAAAGAAGCAGGTGTAGTAGATAGTGGTGGCGTTGGAGTTGTTCACATTATTGACGGGTTTTTAAAATTCTTAAAAGGTGAAAAGGTGTCTGACGTGCCAGTTAGTATTGATACAGATAATAAACAAGTAAATTTATCGCTTTTTAATGAAAATAGCGTTATGGAGTTTGGTTACTGTACGGAATTTTTATTGCAACTGACTAAAAGTAAAACCGATATACAAAATTTTAAATTAGACGATATGAAAAAACGTCTTTCGGAATATGGGGATTCTTTGGTTGCAGTATTAAATGGAAGTATAGTTAAAATACACGTACATACGTTAAATCCCGGTGGTGTATTAAGTTACGCTCAATCATTTGGTGAATTCTTGACTTTAAAAATAGAGAATATGACCCTTCAACATAACGAAGCTAACTATAAAAAAGAAGAAATTTCTTTTAAGAAAAATCTTAATAGAAAAAGAATGGGTTTGGTTACTGTTGCTAACGGTGGTGGGTTTATATCAACGTTCAAGGATTTAGGTTCAGACGTTGTTATTGATGGTGGTCAAGGTAACAATCCGTCGGTAGAGGTGTTCTTAAAAGCGTACGACGCTGTTAATGCCGACGTTATATTTGTATTGCCTAATAACGGAAATATTATGATGGCAGCAAAGGAATCTGCTAAACTTTATAAAGAATCCGAAATAAAGGTAGTTGATTCAAAAACGTTAGGTGACGGGTATTCGGCACTTGGTGCGATAGACTTAGAAAATGGTACTCCCGAAGAAATTTTTGAACAAATGGAAAACGATTTAAAAAGTTCAGTTTGTTTAATGGTTTCTAAGGCTAATAGGGATACCAAGTCTGGCTCTGTGGAGATTAAAGATGGTGACTATATCGGTTTTACCGGTAAGGATATAGTGGTGGCAGAACAAAATAAAATTGATTGCGCTATACGCACAATGACAAAAAACTATGCTGAAGAAAAGGAATTTATCGTTGCTTTTTATGGTAAAGACGTCACCGAAACAGAAAAAGAAGAATTTAGTCGAAAAGTAAATGAAAATTTCCCAATGTCGGAATTTTACGCTTTAGACGGTGGACAAGAAATTTATGATATTATTGTAGTTTTACAATAACACAAAGGAGATATTATGAGAGAATATGCTATAATTTCGGACTCGGCTTGTGCCCTTTCCAAGGAGAATAGAGAAAAGTACGACGTAGATTACGTTTCACTTAGAATTTTATTTGATGATAAAGATTTGCCGGCCGACTTAGACTATAAAGACGTTCCTTATGAAACGTTTTTTAAGATGCTTAAAGACGGTGTTAGAATTAAAACTTCTCAAGCAAACGTTTCAGATTATATCGCAAAGTTTGAACCCGTTATTAAAGACGGTAAAGACGTTTTATACGTTGGCGTATCTTCAGCGCTTAGTGCTTCATACAAGTGCAGTGTAGAAGCGTCAAAAATCTTAAATGAAAAATACCCCGAAGCAAAGGTTATTTGCATAGACACTAAAATGGGTGGCTTAGGTTTGGGATTATTGTGTATGACAGCGTCTCTTCTTCGTAAAGAAGGAAAGAATATAGAAGAGGTTGCTAATTATATTGAAGAACATAAGCAAGAAATGAATCAATGCGGTACCGTTGACGATTTAGTTTATTTAAAGCGTTCGGGTAGAATTGGTTTTGCATCTGCATTCTTTGGTGGACTATTACAATTTAAACCCATCGTAATTTCAGACGTTACGGGTATGAATGCTGCAATAGAAAAGGTAAAGGGAAGAAGAAAATCTTTAGATAGAATGGTTGAAATATTTAAAGAAAGATATATTAAACACCCAATTTACCCTAAGGTACATATTATTAACGCAGTTTGCGAAGACGCTGTTGAATATCTAAAACAACAACTTTTGGAATACGATCCCACGTTAGAAATTGAAGTTGATAGAATGGATCCAATTGTCGGTTCTTCTACAGGACCCGGCATGGTTTGTTTTTACTATTTTGGAAAAGAAGTAACTTACGATATTACTAAAAAATAAAATGAAACCGATTGAATATCAATTACCAAGAAAAAAACAACCCGTTTTTAACTTTGTTAAAAAAATACTTAAACTATTTAAAAGGAAAGTTAGAGTTGTAAATCTTGGTGAAGAACTTAATGAAAACTGTTTATTCTTAGCTAACCATGCAAATAAAATGGGACCACTTATATACGAGTTATACTTGCCCGTATATTGTGTAAAGTGGGGCGCCCATGAGATGCTTGGTACGTACCGTCAAAGATGGCATTATTTAAGAGACGTTTTATACATACAAAAGAACGGTGTGGGTAAGTTTAAGGCTACCGTTAAGGCTACTTTTGAGGCGACGTTCTCTAAATACTTTTATCGTGGGATAAAGGTTTTGCCTACTTATAAAGATAGTAGAGTAAGGCGTACTTTTGATAAATCTGTAGACGTCTTGAACGATAATTCCGCAGTTATGATTTTCCCTGAAAATTCGGATAGCGGATATTTTGACGAACTTACAAGTTTTTATGCAGGCTTTACTTTTATTGCTGATAAGTATTATAAAGTAAACGGTAAAGACGTTCCTATTAAGGCTGTATATTTCCACAAGAAAAAGCGTATAATCGTGGTAGATAAGCCGGTATATTATACGGAACTTAAAAAGGAATTCGACGGAAGAGATAATATTGCCGAATATATGAAAGATAGGGTTAACCAATTATATAGAAGAATTGAAAATGGCGAATTTGATAGGTCTTAAGAAAAACTATGAGTGGATTTTTTGCAAATCATAAAAACGAAATAAAAAAACTATCCTACTTAATAATGGTTTTAATTGCGGTTTCAGCACTTGCTGTTGCCGTACTAATTCTTTGCAAAGTTATTTACTTTAAAGACGGAATAAAATTAAACACCGAATTATTTACGGCATATTCTACAACTTTTTTAGGTGTTTTGTTTTATTTGTTTTTACAATGCGTAGTAACCGTGTTATTGTGTATCATTCCCGGTACAAGCATAACTTTTATAATGTTATCTACAGTTGTTTTTAATAAGGCTCTTATAGCTTTTACAGTGTCTTTTATTGGAATAATTCTATCAAGTACACTTATGTATTTAGCAGGACGATTTGGCGGATACGGCGTTTGTAAAAAACTGATTGGGGAGGAAGAAACGGAAAAAGCTACCAAACTAATGAGAGATAAAGGAAGTGTTTATTTTCCTATAATGATGACTTTTCCTATTTTCCCAGACGATGCGTTAGTAATGGTTGCAGGTGTTTCTAAAATGAAACTTTCTTGGTTTTTGCCTTCCGTTATAATAGGTAGGGGAATAGGTGTTGCAACTACCGTATTTGGACTTGCGCTTGTTCCATTTGAGTCTTTTAACGGAATTTACGATTGGATTGTATTTATAACAGTTTGTGTCTTTTGGATTATTTGTATATTCTATTTGGCTACAAAGCTTAACGCTTTAATTGAAAAAAGAAGAAAAAATAAAAATTAAAAAAAGAACTTGAAACAAAAGGTTTCAAGTTCTTTTTATGGTAGCCCCACGGAGACTCGAACTCCGGATTCAGCCTTGAGAGGGCTGCGTCTTAACCGCTTGACCATGAGGCCATAAAGTATAAAGTTATTTTTAGCCCACATGTGCCGGCGAAAAAGAAAATAATAACCCGTTACGTCAACAGGTGAATGTTCTATTCTAAAGTTCCGCATCTTCCTTATATGGCCGTGCATACACAAGCCGGAAGCACCGCTCGCAGTAGAAACCCGAACTTTCTTTTATTATTACTGTGGATTTTTTTTGCTTTTTCTATCGAACACCGCAGGTTGAGTATATTTTAACATAATTATAATTTAAAAGCAATTATTAAACCAATATTTACAAATAGATTTTTAAATTTACTCAAAAATAAAATTAAGGATTACCACAAATGAAAAAGATATTGAATTTTAGACCCACGTTATTTATTGTGATTGGGTTAATATTGTTCTTATTTTGCACACGTCTTTTCATTTTAGGTAATGGTGCGTTGGGCGTAGCGCTTATTGCGTCTTTTTTAATTTTTTCCATTATTTTGTGTCTTGTTTATGGTAAAAACGGATTGATTAAAAGAAATTTGATATTTTTGAGTATTCTACTTATAATTTGTTCTATTACAGCGTTAAACTATTCGGTTAAAGTTAATAAGTTTAATAATTCAAGTTTAAATGGTAATTATTACACTGTAGAGGGTAAAATAATAGACGTAGTAGAAGGCTTAAATTATAAGCAATACATAATTGACGACGTGTCTGTTAAAGGAATTTATACTGGAAAGTTAGAACATAAGTTAAAGTTAAACGTCGGTGGATCTTGTGATGCAGACGTTGGCGATATTATTTCGTTTTTTGGAACTATATCTGATAACGGCATTACTTACGATGGAAAGTATTCGGCAAATAACGTTGCAAAGAATATAAGATACTATAGCTACGTAACAAGTAACGAAGTGGGAGTGCTTAGAAGGGAACGAAACGTTTTTGAAAGTATAAACATATTTATCCGTGATACTTTAAGAAAGGGTATGGAGCCTGATTCCTTTGCCGTGGCGTACTCTTTATTGTGTGGTAATTCAGATTATACCGACACGGACGTATTAGAAGGATATAGACTTGCAGGAGTTGCACATATTTTCGCCGTTTCAGGGCTTCACGTTGGATTTTTATCTGCTATTTTATTTTTCTTGTTTAGTAGGTTAAGGATTAACGAATATCTAAAATTATTCATAATAGTTTTGGTGTTATTTTTGTATTCGGGAGTATGTGGGTTTTCAGCCTCGTCGTTACGTGCAATGTTAATGTTTGCTGTTATACGATTAGTTACTTTAGCAGGGTATAGATATGATAGTATATCTTCAACGTCTATAGCTTTTATTATTATAGCGACATTTTCACCCAGTCAAGTATTTACTGCGGGTTTTATACTTTCGTTTGGTGTAGTATATGGCATAGCAATACTTTCGGGTGAATTTAGTAGGTTGTTTAAATTTTTGCCTAACAAATTAGCTTCGAGCTTATCGGTTGTATTGTCGGCGCAAATTTATTTTATACCACTTTCACTTGTTACTTTTGGTGAGTTCTCTACAATAGCAATTGTAATAAATTTAATATTTGTTCCAGTTGTAGGTGTAATATTTTCATTAACGTTTTTTACAACTATAATTGGTGGATTGTATGGGATAGAAAGAATTATACTTTTTATACCGAATTACGTATTTAAAATTATTAACTTTTTAATAAACGCTTTCGATTATAAAATTTTTATAATTGGAGGCTTTGTTTTCGGCTCGTTTGTGTTGGTTTACTATATTTTAACCTTTGTTCTAAGTGGTCTTGTAAAGATTAAAAGATTGGCTAAATTACTTGTGTGTTTATTGCTTACGGTAGTGTTATCGGTAGGAACGGTATGGTTTAATGGGCCCGCACATACTACGCCAACATATTGCGTTATAGGTGAAAAGGAGTTTTGTGTTACTGTAATTATGGCTGAAGAAAACGTAATGATAGTAAGTCGTGCCGATTATAATGCGTCAACAAAAAGACTTAAAACATTTTCTCAAAAGAATAAATTAACCGTTTTAGATAAAGTTATAATAACCAATTCATTTAACGAAACTGACACGCACTCTTTTGTTTCAGGGCTTATTGGGACTTTCAAAGTTAATAAAGTATATTATCCTGATAATGATGAAATTTATAAAAGTGTATTAACTAAAAGTTTTATTGATATAGAATTTAACGAATATTCTTTAGACTATCCCGAACAAGTTCTCTGTGACGGTGTAACGTCCTTAAACTACGGAAAAGTGGTAAATGTTAACGTAAACGATAGAAAGTTTGCAGTTTTTAGTGAGATAGGTGAAACGATAAACGGCTATAACGGAATGGATTTGGTAGGTTTAGACGTTGCCGTTTGCTATGATTACGTGAATAAAATAGATTTTGAATATCAACCAAGGATAGCTATTTCTTATTTGCCTTGCTATAATTACGTTGATGGGCATTCTAATGGATATTATATAAGTAAACTTAAGTAATAATTGTTGCAAATACTTAAAAAAGATGCTAAAATATAATATGGAGACGAACGTGGTTAAGTTTATAGAATTTGTAAATGCTCTAAATAAAGGTGAAGAATACAGCGTTTATCTTTTCGAAGGTGAAGACGCATATTTTCGCATGCGTGGGTTAGAACTTCTAAAAGAGAAGTTTTTGTCAGAACCTACGCTTAACCTTGCTACGTTTGAGGGGAAAGACGACGTTTTAGGGATAGAAGGTTCGCTTTTTTCGTTACCTTTTTTATCAAATAAAAGATTTACGGTAGTTAAAGAGTTTTATTTTGAAGATAAAAATTTAACGCCGGGTATTAAAGAATTTTTATCCAATCCACCAAATGACGCCGTTTTGGTTGTGTTAAATGAAAAGTCAACGGATAAACTAAAAAAATATTCTTCCGTTCTTGTTGTTGATTGTAATAAGTCGGATGCGTCTTCAATAGCAAAATGGATTAAAGCAGAATGTAAAAATTCGGGCGTAGAGATTGAGGGTGAAACGGCTGTTAAAATAGCTAACTATTGTTTACTTAATATGGGAAGAGTTGAAACAGAAGTAAAAAAATTGTTAGCTTATAAAGGATATTCGGGTAAAATTTCAGATGACGACGTAGAAGAAAACGTCTATAAGGATACCGAGCATAAAATTTACACTTTAACTGAAAACATTGGTAAAAAGCAATTTGAAAAAGCTTTAATAGTAATTACCGAAATGTTTTCCAAAAACGAACCACCACAAAGAATATTGGTTAGCATAACCAATCACTTTAGAAGGTTGCTATTAATTGCAGTATCCGGAAAAACTGATGCCGAACTTGCTAAGATATTAAAAACGCAAGAATATGCAATAAAAAAATCTAAAGAGCAAATAAAATACTTTAAAACACGTGCGCTTAAAAAAGCGGTTGATTATTTGAATAAAGCAGATTACTTGATAAAGTCGGGTAAAATGGACGCATTAGAACAAATGTGGCTTGCTGTATTTACGATTATGACGGAATAAGGAGGGTAAAATGCATATAATAGAAAATTTGAAAACTTTTTACGAAAGTTTAAAAACGGATGAAACTACGCTTGTAGTGTTTTGTTTGTCCGTTTTAGCTTTTACCATTTTGTACTTTTTCGTTATGAATTTTTTGCTTAAAAATAATTCGGGCGTATTAGTATTTGTTTTTACTTTAATTACCCTTGTTTTTGGTGTGATACTTGCTCTTACCGAAAGGGTAAGTAACGGTTTATTCTTAATTATACCATTGCTTATAGTAATTATAGTCGTTACTCTATATTCTGGTGAACTAAAACGTCTTATATGGAAAAAGAGTATGCATAAGCATGGTGAGCAAAAACGTGGGTTGGAGTCTATTGACGAAGATAAAATCGACAACTGCATTAACGAAGTTATTAAGGCTTTACAAGATATGTCTAAAAACGACGTGGGTGCAATTATAGTTTTAGCAAACAATAACGTTCCACCACAGATATTAAACAGTGGCGTTATGCTTGATAGTGATATTTCAAGTCAACTTATAGAAAGTGTTTTCTTCCCAAAAACGCCTTTGCACGACGGTGCCATGGTGTTGGACGGAACTAAAATTGTCGCAGCGGGTTGTTTTTTACCTTTAACTCAACAAGAAAACGTTCCTAAGGATATGGGTACAAGACATAGAGCGGGTCTTGGCGTTACCGAAAGTCTTGACGTTGTAAGTATAATTGTTTCGGAAGAAACGGGTATTATAAGTATTGCAAGGGCTGGCAAGATTACAAGATATGTTGATACGGAAACACTAAAGAAAACCTTAAAAGAATATTATTGGAAAGAAATTGCAAGTTCTAAACCAAGGGGGAGGAAATAGTTTATGGAAAGACGTAATATATCCGAAGAAGAATATCAAACAGAATACCAAGCGACTAATTTTTGGAAAAAGTTTGGTATGTTTACCTTGGCTTTAGGTTTGGCATTATTTACTGCAATAGTCATTAGTATTTAGGAGAAATTATGGAGAAAAGTGCAATTTTGCCTGCAGAAATTCTTTTGCCTAACACTGACGATTTTTCTTCTTGGGCGTGTATTGCTTGCGACCAATTTACAAGCGAAATTGAGTATTGGAAAGAACTCGAAGGAAAGGTAAGTGGAAAACTTTCTACGCTAAATTTAGTTCTTCCTGAAATATACTTGTCAGATAAAGCCGAACAAAGAATTGAAACTATAAATGGCAATATAGAAAAATACTTAAATGACGGTGTGTTTAATACTCTTGAAGAAGGGTACGTTTTAACCGTCAGAAAAACACCTTACGTTGAAAGAAGAATAGGTCTTATCGGTAAGGTTGATTTAGAAGAATATGAATACGGCAAAAAATCCGACTCGCTAGTTAGAGCAACTGAGGGGACTGTTGAAGAACGTATTCCTCCAAGACTTAAAATTAGAGAAAATGCTAAGGTTGAGTTCCCACACGTAATGATTCTTTTTGATGATGAGAAAAGGGAAATTAACGAAAAACTTTTTGAAAAAAGAAAGGAATTTAAAAAATTATACTCGTTCGATCTAAATATGAACGGTGGTAGTATAGAGGGATATTTTGTTCCTAAATGCAAAATTACCGATCAGTTTTTGAATTTGTTGTCAAATGACAGATTGACAAAAAAATATGGCAAGGAAGATAAGTTTATGTTTGCTGTCGGCGATGGTAATCACTCCTTAGCGACTGCAAAAACGCACTGGAACAACCTAAAGAAAAACTTGTCTGAAGAAGAAAAAATAAATCACCCTGCAAGATACGCTTTAGCTGAGTTTGTAAATATTTACGACGAGGGTATTTATTTTGAACCTATTCACAGGCTTGTTATAGGTGTTGACGAAAATAAATTTATAGACGGATTGAAGAAAGTAAATTCGGGTGAAATTAAAGTTGTTAGTTCTAATGGTGAAATGCTTATGGGTTGTAAAACCTTACTTGCCGACGGAATTTTAGCAACCGATAACTACATAAAAGAGTTTATTGATAAATTCGGTGGGTTGGTAGATTATATTCACGGAGATGAAAACTTGAAAAATTTAATATCGGCAAATAAAAACTCAGTCGGTATTATGTTTGATAAATTAGATAAAAACGAACTATTCCGCTACGTATCGGAAAAAGGGGCTTTCCCAAGAAAGACCTTTTCTATGGGGGAGGGAATAGAAAAAAGATACTATCTTGAAGGAAGAAGGATAACGAAATGATTAAAGTTTGTAAATTTGGTGGTACGAGCATGGCGGACGCAAACGCTATGCTTAAGGTAAAAGATATAATTTCGTCAGACGAAAGTAGAAGATTCGTAGTTGTTTCAGCACCCGGTAAACGTTTTAAGACGGATATTAAAATAACCGATACTTTGTATAAATGTTATTACGAAGTAGAAAAGACTGGTAGCTGTAAAGAGAATTTTAAGATTATTCGTGATAGATTTGTAGAAATTGTTAAAGACCTTAAATTAGACCTTGATATTAACGCTATATTAGACAAAACGGAAGCAGAAATAGTAGAAAATAAAAGTGCAGACTTTTCGGCTTCTCGTGGTGAATATTTATCTGCTATCGTTATGTCTAAACTTTTAGGTGCAGACTTTGTTGACGCTGCGGATATGATTCGCTTTGACAGTACGGGTGGCTTTAATGCCGAATACACTAACGATAAAGTTAAAACGGTACTTTCTAAAAGTAAATATGCTGTTATTCCGGGTTTCTATGGAAAAGACAGTTCGGGTAAAATTAAAACATTTTCACGTGGTGGTAGCGATATTACCGGTTCTATTATTGCACGTGGCGTTAAGGCTGAACTTTACGAAAACTGGACTGACGTTAGTGGGTTCTTGGTTTGCGACCCGAGAATAGTTCCTGAAGCAAAGGTTATTAAACAGTTGACTTATAAAGAACTCCGTGAATTATCTTACATGGGTGCATCAGTTCTTCACTCAGAGGCAATTTTCCCTGCAATGAAGGAAAAAATTACTATAAACATTAAAAACACTTTTGCACCTGAAGACGACGGAACTTTAATCGTGCCCTTTGAAAAATACACCCTTAAAGACGCTGAAAACGTTATTACTGGTATTGCGGGTAAAAAAGGTTTTACCGTTATTTATATAGAAAAATCGCTTATGAATTCCGAGGTTGGCTTTATAAGAAAGGTTCTATCTGTTGTAGAACATCACGGTATTTGTGTTGAGCAAATTCCTTCGGGTGTTGATACCTTGTCTATCGTGCTTGAAAGTGCACAATTAAAGAATGGCGTTTTAAGCGAAATAGTTTCAGAAATTAGGGAAGCTGTTAACCCTGATTACGTTCACGTTATAGAAAATTTATCTTTAATAGCAACCGTAGGTCATGGTATGGCTAACCGTTCGGGTACGGCATCAACATTGTTTAGTGCACTCGCTGAAAGGGGAATAAACGTAAAACTTATTGACCAAGGTTCTAGTGAATTGAATATAATAATTGGCGTGTCCGATTCCGAATACGAAAACTGTATAAACGCAATTTACAAAGCATTTATAAAAGATTAAAAAAATTTAAAAATTATAGCCCACATTAGTAGTTTTTTTTGCTAATGTGTGCTATAATGATTTCCGTTGGCGAAAAAACATATAAAATCGGGGTGTAGCGCAGTTGGTAGCGCGCTTGGTTCGGGACCAAGAGGTCGTGGGTTCAAATCCCGTCACTCCGACCAAGAAAAATGACAGTCTTTGGGCTGTCATTTTTATTGTGCGACGGGATTTGAATATGGAGGAAATTGCAACGCAATTTGTCCTTTAGTGTATAGTTTGTTCTTATGTTGATTTTAAGAAATATACGCAAGAAATTTTAAAGTACGCTATTGCAAATGAAGGGATATGGTTATATAATGTAAGAACAGTAAATAAAGTTGTATAATATTATGGAAAAAGATATATTCACTATTTCAATTAAAATAGAAGATTTACTTTTAAATTCAGTTATTAATAGTATTAATTACGATTCTAAAAATGATAATTTATTAAATCTTCACGCTCATCTTTTTTACGAGGTTTTTGCTGTTAAAAAAGGTAAACTTGTAATTGAACTTTCAGAGGATAAAATTGAACTTGATTCCGGGCATATTTGTATTATACCATCGGGCGTGTTTCACTTTTCGTTCCCTTTTAAGGACTCAGAAATTATTTGTATTAGATTTGATTGTTTAAAGGCTAAGCAGTCTGAAAATGAAGGGTTTTTTGATGAGTTTGTTTCAGTAATGTCTAGTTTTAATTTAAACCCTTTGATTAAAAAGGAACAAAATTTATATGATAAAATTGTAGAAGTGTATGAGGAACTTAAACAATCCGGAGCTTATACAGATATTTGCGTTAAATCATTATTAACACAATTGTACGTAATGCTTTATCGTAATATTTCTATGAAAAAAAATAATATTACAAAAAATAATTATTTACAAAAAATTGACGAAGATACCGATTTGAGATTAAAAATTGAAAGTTTGTTTATAGATTGTATAAGTGATAAACCCACCATAAATGATTTTGCTGAAAAATTACATTTTAGCGTAAGACATTTTAACAGGCTTTTGAATAGGTTTTACGGTAAAAGTTTTAAGGACGTTTTGACTGATTTTAGGTTGGAACGTGGTGCGAAACTTTTAGTTGCTTCTGATAGTTCTATAGAGGAAATTGCAAATCTATGTGGTTATTCTTCGGTTAAAAATTTCAACGTGGCTTTTCGCACAAAATTTTTAACAAGCCCAAAGAATTATAGAAAAAGTAAAAAATAATTAAAATAACATAAAAAAGGACTCCTAAGTGGCAAAACTTGTCCTAAGGCGTCCTTTTTTTATTTCTACTTTTTGATATGATATATACGTTATGATTAAAATTAAGATTTCTTTTGAGCAAAAATTTTTTTATACTATGATCGTATTAACGGCAGTGACTGTTTTGACAACTGCTATTATATTCAAACAAAGCGTTCTTAATATAGCACCGTTAATGATATCACTTTTCGTAGGGTATTTGTCGTCTAAGGCGAGCAAATATTCCTTACTAATAGGTAGTTTTAATTGTATTATTTATTGTATCGTTTATTTTATATTAGGGGTTTATTCAGCTGCTTTGTCCGCGTTATTGGTAGAAGGACCTTTTCAAATTTTTTCTTTTATTAAATGGAATAAACGCGCTTACAAAAGTACGACGACGTTTAGAAAAACAAAGTTTAAGTTTTGGCTTATTTTGTTGCCAATTGCTTTAGCGTTATATTTTACACTCGTGTACTTTTTAAAAACACGAAACAGTAAATTCGTTTACGTTGACGTTTTACTTACCGTATCGTCTTTAATTACGTACGTATTAATGTTTTTATCTTATAAGGAATATTCGTTAATTTCGCTTATTACCGCTCCAATAAGTTTAATCCACTCGTTATTGATATTAACCTTAGATAGGGCGCATATTACTTTCGTTGTTTTTTCAATATACTCCTTAATTTGCGGGATAAAAAGGTTTATTTCGGTACAAAAATTTTATAAAGAACAGCAAGGAGAAAATTATGAAAATATTAAGTAAAGGAATAGTTGGTAGAAATAAAGATTCCATTTTTTCTTATCAAGCCTGGCCAACAATTACTAAAGATGAGAATGGCGTTTTATACGTTGTGACGTCTGGTCATAGACTTGGTCACGTTTGTCCTTATGGGAAAAATTTAATGTATAAAAGTTATGATAATGGAAAAACTTGGACGTCGCCTATAATTATTAACGATACTTTATTAGATGATCGTGACGGTGGTATTGTGTATTTAGGTGGAGGTAAGTTTTTAGTGACGTTTTTTAATCACCCTGCGTCCGTCTATGAAAACGACTTGTTTAAGGGCTATTTTGAAAAATTTATACCTCAAAATTATCAAAAGATAGCTTTTTCAGCAGTAGAACAATATAAAAATCTTACTGAAGAGCAACGCCAGGGCGGTTCATTTGTTATATTGTCTAATGATTACGGAAATACTTGGTCTAAGCCTATAAAAGTACCAATTTCAGCTCCACACGGCCCAGCTCTAGCAAAAGACGGGACTTTAATGTATTTGGGTAGCGAAATGTATAACGACCGTGGTTTAGAAAAGGATTCGGTATGGTTTTATAAAAGTTATGATAGTGGTGAAAGTTGGCAACAAGTTTCTAAAATTCCTCACCCTGAATGGTTAAAAGAAAATGAGTTTTTTTGTGAACCTCACGTCATTGAACTTGACGACGGTACTATTTTAGGTGCGTTTAGAATAGAAGGTAGGTTCGAAATTGCAACGGCGACTTCAAGCGATGGTGGGAAAACTTGGGATAATATAAAAATTTCTGGACTTAAAGGTTCGCCACCCCACTTGTATAAGGCTTCTAATGGTATGATTTTAATGTCTTATGGTAAAAGGGTTGACGCAAAAGAAGAAAGAGTGGCAATAAGTTACGATAACGGTAAAACGTGGAAAAAAGATTTTCTTCTTAATTCTGCAGAAAATGCAGATATGGGTTATACTTCAACCGTAGAACTTGATAACGGAGAATTTTTATCTGTTTATTACGATAGATATATGGACGACAGATTCACATCTATTCTTTATACCAAATGGAAAATTGAAAAGTGATTTAAAACAAAAATAAAAAAGTGGCGTTTTGCCACTTTTTTTGTGTTTAAAAACCATTAAAGTTTATCCGTGAATAATTTTGCTTTTTTGGTTATTTCGTCGTAATTACCGTCAAAAATTGCCTTTTTATCGGCAATAGCAGTGGCGACGCAACTAATACAAGTTTTTTACGCATTTTAAGACCTTCAATTTTTTGTTTTATAAAGTTTATCATTTTTGCTTAACCTTGTCAAATTTTCTTTCCATGTATAATTTTAAAGTTATTAAACTATAAAAAACCATAAAATTGTAAAAAATACATTTTTTTGTAAAAAAATACACAATCAACTTTATAAAAATAAAAATAACGAGAAAAAATTTAAAAAAATAAAAAATAAGTCATTGTATTTTAATAAAATAAAATAATATGGTTTGACAAACGTAAAAATAAGTGTTATAATATGCAAATCTTAAAAGGAGTAAGTTTATATAAATGGATTTAATTATTTTACTTTCAACTTCTTTAGCAGCGATTTTGGCTTTACTATTTGCGTTTTTTACTGCAAAAAAAGTTTTTAAGTTTTCGGAAGGAAATGACGTAATGAAAAAGATTTCCTCTTTTATTAAAAAGGGTGCAAACGCTTTTTTGAAACGTCAATATAGGATAGTAATTTGTTTCTTTGCCGTTATGTTCGTGATATTCGGTATAATGGCTATATTCGGATTACTTTCGCCATTTGTACCGTTTGCGTTAATTAGTGGTGGATTCTTTTCGGCTCTTTCCGGATATATAGGAATGAAAGTTGCAACAAACTCTAACTCTAGAACTGCAAACGCATCGATGGAAAGCTTAAATAAAGGACTAAAAGTAGCTTTTTCGGCGGGTAGCGTAATGGGATTTACCGTTGTTGGTTTAGGTCTTTTAGACGTTACTATTTGGTTTGTTATTTTAAGATTTATTTTTAATCTTGGTGCATCTGAAATTACCAGTTCAATGCTTATGTTTGGTGTTGGTGCATCGTCTATGGCATTGTTTGCACGTGTTGGTGGTGGTATATTCACTAAAGCGGCAGACGTGGGCGCTGACCTTGTTGGTAAGGTGGAAGCAGGTATTCCCGAAGACGATCCGAGAAATCCTGCAGTTATTGCAGATAACGTTGGGGACAACGTTGGTGACGTAGCTGGTATGGGTGCTGACTTGTATGAATCTTACATTGGTTCAATTATTTCTGCGTGTGCATTAGGTGTTGCTGCTTTTAACGGCTTTGTCGGTATGGCAGTACCACTACTTTTAGTTGCATTAGGTGTGGTATGTTCGCTTATTGGAACTTTTTTTGTAAAGACTAAAGAAGATGCTTCACAAAAGAAACTTTTACGTTCACTATCCACAGGAACGAATATTTCTGCAGTGCTTATAGCGATATTATCCTTCCCAGTAGTTTATTTTGTATTGGGGGCAGAACATTGGAGTATGTATTTTGCCGTATTAGCCGGCCTTGTTGGTGGTGTTTTAATAGGACAGGTTACTGAATTTTTCACCTCGGACAGTTATAAGCCTACCAAAAAAATTGCACAAAGTGCTGAAACTGGTACTGCAACTACGATCATTAGTGGTTTATCCGTAGGAATGCTTTCAACTATAATTCCGATACTTATCGTTGGTGCATGCGTTATGGTTGCTTTCTTCGTTAGTGGAGGGGTAGATAGTGCTGTTACTGGTCTTTACGGTATAGGTTTGGCATCAGTCGGTATGTTATCTACTTTAGGTATAACGCTTGCGACTGACGCTTACGGTCCCGTTGCAGATAATGCCGGTGGTATTGCACAAATGGCAGGACTTGACGAAAACGTTAGAAAAAGAACGGATGCGTTAGATTCTCTTGGTAATACAACTGCAGCAACTGGCAAGGGTTTTGCAATAGGTTCTGCGGCATTAACTGCTTTGGCGTTAATGGTGTCTTACATAGATAAGGTTAAATCAATAGAGGGTGGAGCTGCAAAACTTGCAAACCTAACTATAACTAACCCAACAGTATTGATTGGTATTTTTATAGGGGCATGTTTGCCGTTCCTTTTTGCATCTATTACAATGAACTCTGTAGGTCGTGCCGCCCAAAGTATCGTTAAAGAGGTAAGGCGACAGTTTAAAGAAATGCAAGGTTTAATGGAAGGTAAGACAGACCCTGATTATGCAAAATGTGTTGACCTTTGTACTAAAGCAAGCCTTAAGGAAATGATTCTACCTACGATTATAGCAGTTTTTGTTCCTGTAATAGTCGGTATAATACTTGGTGTTACAGGTGTAGTTGGTATGCTTGCAGGTTCAACTGCTACTGGATTTTTATTGGCTATATTTATGTCTAACTCCGGTGGTGCTTGGGATAATGCGAAAAAATACATAGAAAGCGGTAATTATGGTGGAAAAGGCTCGCCGGCACATAAGTCTGCCGTTGTTGGTGATACGGTGGGTGATCCGTTCAAGGATACTGCGGGTCCTTCCATAAATATTTTAATAAAACTTTTATCGATGGTTTCTATAGTATTTGCATCACTCGTTGTTGCAATTTCTATAATTTAATTTAAAAAATTAACATACGACGCATTGCGCAAAGCAATGCGTTTTGTATTTTAAAATCCTATTGACAAGTTATATAATATATTATATAATTTATAAGAGTAACTTTAAGTAAGGTAAAAAAATGCAAAAATTCAAAAACAAAATTTGGCTATCTTCACCTACGATGCACGGCGAAGAATTGAAATTTATGCAAAAAGCCTACGACACTAATTGGATGTCAACAGTAGGCGAAAATATTAACGAAATAGAAGCGTCGGTAAGTAAGTTAATTGGCGTAAAAAATGCAGTCGCCCTTTCATGTGGAACGGCGGCTCTTCATCTTGCCGTAAAACTTGCAGGAGTAAAAAAGGGTGATACCGTTTTTTGTTCGGATATGACTTTTAGTGCAACTGTTAATCCCGTAACGTATGAAGGTGCAATTCCGGTGTTTATAGACGCTGAAGAAAGAACGTGGAATATGGATGCTAAAGCACTTGATAAGGCTTTTGAACTTTATCCTAAAACTAAAGTAGTTGTAGTTGCTGACCTTTATGGTACGCCTGCTGATTACGACGAGTTGTTAAAAGTTATTAAAAAGCACGATGCAATTTTAATTTCCGATGCGGCAGAGTCTCTTGGTGCGAAATATAACGGCAAGGCTACGGGGTCTTTTGGTGATATAAACGCAATATCTTTTAACGGTAACAAAATTATAACCGGTTCTTCGGGTGGCATGTTGCTTATTGATGACGAAAATAAAGCAAACAAAGTTAGAAAGTGGTCAACACAAAGCAGAGATAATGCGCCTTGGTATCAACATACTGAACTTGGATACAATTATCGCATGAGTAACGTTATAGCAGGTGTGGTTAGAGGACAACTTCCTTATTTAGAAGAACACGTAAATCGTAAAAAAGAAATTTACTTAAGATATTTAGACGGGTTTAGGGATTTGCCCTTAAAAATGAATCCATACGACGTGGAAAAATCCGAGCCTAACTTTTGGTTGTCTTGTGCAATTATTGATAAGAAAGCAATGGTTAAACAAACTCGTACGGACAGTATGGCTTCTTTTGAAAAAGAGACTGGTAAAAGTTGTCCGACTGAAATTTTAGAAAAATTAGCCGAATATAATGCCGAGGGTAGACCTATTTGGAAACCTATGCATATGCAACCTTTCTATAAAGAGTGTCCTTTTGTGAAAGCGAATGACTATTCTGTTGGTGAAGACGTATTTGAAAGAGGATTGTGTTTGCCAAGCGATATAAAAATGACGGCAGAAGAACAAGACGCAGTAATAGAAATTGTTAGAAGTTGTTTTAAGTAAGGGTAGAAATGTACGCAAAGTTTTTGAAAAGGTTTTTTGACTTTATTTTATCTTTGATAGCTATATCAATATTGTCTCCGATTTTTGTAATCTTATCCATAATCGGTGCAATAGCTATGGGGGGCAATCCGTTTTTTGTGCAAAAACGTCCTGGTAAAATAAAGCGTGACGGGAAAGAAAGAATATTTCATCTAATAAAATTTAGAACGATGTCTAATAAAAAAGATAAAGACGGAAATCTATTGCCTGATAAAGATAGGCTTAACGGATATGGTAAATTTTTAAGGTCAACTTCACTTGACGAATTGCCCGAACTGTTCAATATCTTATTAGGACATATGGCGATAATAGGACCAAGACCACTTTTGGTTTGTTACTTAGGTAGATATTCGAACGAACAACGTCGCCGTCACTTAGTTAGACCGGGACTTACTGGATTAGCTCAAGTAAGTGGAAGAAACGCCGTTTCTTGGGAAGATAAATTTAAGTCGGACGTTTATTACGTAGATAATATTTCGTTTGGACTCGACGTTAAAATTTTATTTAAGACGGTCAAAGCGGTTGTTAAAAGAGAAGGCATAAATGCAGAAAACTCGGCTACGGCGGAAGAGTTTAAGGGGGATAAATGAACTCTAAATTAATTATAATAGGCGCAGGCGGTCACGGAAAGGTGGTTGCAGAGATTGCTGAACTTAATAATTACAAAGACATAATCTTTTTAGACGATGGTGAACAAACTTCCGTTGCAAGTTATCCCGTAGTAGGAAAAGTAAAAGATGCAATCAACTACGTGAACGATAGAGATTTTTTTGTCGCAATAGGTAATAATAGCGTAAGAAAAAGAATCGTTGAAGAATTAGTTGGTTTGGGTGCAAACGTTGCCACCTTAATTCACCCTAATGCTACAGTTTCTAAAAGTGCAGTGATAGGCGTTGGGACGGCAGTTATGGCTGGTGCGGTTATCAATCCTTGTTCAGAAGTTAAAAAGGGTGGAATTGTTAATACTTGTGCTTCCATTGACCACGACTGTGTTGTAGAAGAATATTCTCACTTGGCTGTAGGTGTTCACGTTGCAGGGACTGTAAAAATCGGTCAAAATTGTTTTTTAGGCGCAGGTGCAATTATTAAAAACAACGTAAACGTTTGTGATGACGTTACTTTAGGTGCCGGTGCAGTAGTTGTCGGCGATATAACAAAAAAAGGTACTTACGTTGGCGTACCTGCAAAATTAAAGGATTAAAAATGAAAAAAATTTGTTACGTAGTCACCGTATCTGTTTCAATAAAAGCATTTTTCATACCACAACTTAAGTTTTTGGTGGATAATGGTTACGACGTTACCGTAATATGTTCTTCAGATAATAAATTGCAAGAACTTTTAGGTGAAAAAATTAAATATATTCCCGTAGATATACCAAGGGGACTTTCTTTTTTAGGTTCTATTAAAACCATACGTACGCTAAAAAAGGTATTTAGAAGAGAAAAATTTGACATGGTTCAATATTCTACACCTAATGCGGCGTTTTATTCTTCAATAGCTTCGAAAAAGGCAAAAGTAAAGATAAGAAACTATCATTTGATGGGATTAAGATATTTGGGGGCAAAAGGCATTTTTAGAAAGATACTTAAAAAGATAGAAAAAATTGCTATTAAAAATTCCACCTCCGTAGAGTGCGTTAGTTCGTCTAATTTAGACCTTTGTGTAAAAGAGAAGTTGTTAATTCCCGAAAAAGCCACGGTAGTGTATAACGGCAGTACGGGTGGTATTGACTTGAGTCGTTTTAATGCAGAATATTCAAAAATCTATCGTGAAGAAAAAAGAAACGCTCATAAAATTTCTGATACTGAGTTCTTGTTTGGATTCGTGGGGAGGATTACTAAAGATAAGGGAATTGAAGAATTGTTTTCTGCGTTTAATAAACTTTCAAGTGAGTTTAAACACGTTAAACTCGTGATGGTTGGTGACGTAGAAAAAAATAACAACTTAAGCGAAAAAACTTTAGAAGAACTAAGAAGCAACAAGAAAGTAATTTCTATATCGGCCACTCCTGAAATAGAGAAATATTACCCTATGTTAGACGCACTTGTCTTACCGTCTTATAGAGAAGGGTTTGGAAACGTGGTAATAGAAGCCGAGGCTATGGGTGTGCCTGTATTAGTTTCGGATATTCCAGGACCAATAGACGCTATGCAAGACGGTGTGACTGGATTAAAGTTTAAGGTTAAAGACGTAAACGATTTATACGATACGATGAAAAAGGCATTAGACTTTAAGAGTGGTAGTTGGGGTGAAAACGCAATTAAGTTTGCAAGGGATAAATTTGACTCTAATAAACTAAATCAAAAAATCTTAGAAAGAAAAAATAAACTTTTAGGTTGATATTTATGAACGTTTTAGTTATAACCGACGTTTTATGGCGTGAAGATAACGGTGTTGGAAATTCCTATTCAAACTTGTTTAGGAATATGAACGACGTAAAGTTTGCCAATATATGTTGTCAACAAGGTCATTCTGACAATTCCATATCAACATCGTGTTTTCAAATATCGGAAGGTTCGCTATTAAGAAATTTGAAAAATAAAAACTTACCTTCGGGAATAGTTGAAGAAAAATCCGAAGAAAAAGAACAATTACCGGTAAAAGGTTTTGCTAAATTTTTAAGGCGAAGCAGACTTCAAATATTCTTTTGGATAAGAAATTTTATTTGGAAAATAGGAAGATGGAAAAGCCCTGAACTTAAAAAGTTTATAGATGATTTTAAGCCGGACGTAATATTTGCACAGCTTCAAGATAAAATTTACCTAAATAATTTAATACGCTTTATTAAAGATTATACTGGTAAGCCTTTGTTTTTATATGCTTGGGATGACGTTTATTCGCTAAAGCAGTTTTCGTATTCACCACTTTTTTATGTAGATAGACTATTTCAACGTAGGTCTATAAGAAAATTAGTAAAAAAATGCAATCTTTTGTACACTATAAGCGAATCTCAACGTGAGGAATACGCAAAATCATTAAAAGTTAAAACTGAATTGCTATATAAGGGTTACGACTTTGAAAATGCTTCTCCTATAGTTGATAGAGTGGTAAGTGATCCAATTAAAATTTTGTATGCTGGGAATTTGTATAGTGGAAGATATAAAACCATAAAGAAAATTTCTAAAAGCATAGGTGATTTTAATCGTGGCGACGTTAAGTGTGAATTATCAATATATTCGGCAAGCCCACTGTCTAATAAGCAGATAGATAAAATAAACAAAAATAAAGGTTGCCATTTTTACGGAAAGGTTTCCGAAAAAAGGGTTGTCGAACTTCAAAAGGAATCGGACGTTGTTTTGCACGTTGAACCATTTACGTTAAAAGGTAGTTTGCTTTGTAGGTTGTCCTTTTCAACAAAATTGGTGGATTATTTTTACAATTCAAAATGTATATTTGCAGTTGGACATAAAAGGTGTTCATCAATGCAATATTTAGCTAAAAACGATTGTGCGGAAGTTCATACGAACTTAAAACACGTAAACGAATTTTTACAAAAGATTTGCGACGAAAAAAATATCGTTAGCGAATATGGCAAAAAGGCGTTTGAAACGGGAAAGAAAAATCATAAAATACAACAAATTCAAGATAAGTTAATCAAAAATTTTACTGAAAGTTTGGACTAAGAATTATGAAAACTAAAATGGGACTAAAATTTTATACGCTAATTACTTTGTTTGCCGTATTAATTACTGCGATAATTTTTGGTGTTTTAAATTTTGTTCCTAATAAAACTACTGCTTATGCCGAAGATTCCGTTTGGCAAATAGAAAACGGCGTGGTTATTTCCTATTCGGGTAATGAAGAAACGGTAGTTGTTCCTTCTGAATTTAACGGCCTTACTACGAAAAAAATTGGAAAAAATGCTTTTGAAAACAATAATACTGTAAAAAAAGTAGTTTTACCTGATACTATAACTCATATTTTAGACCGTGCTTTTATATATTGCAAGAATTTAGAAGAAATAAATTTTCCACAAAATCTTGAAGAAATTCAAACGTGGTCGTTTGGTTATTGCTATAAATTAAACAATTTAAATTTCCCCGAAGGATTGAAAACCATAGCACCTGCATCTTTTTACGGTTGCAAGAGCATAACTTCGGCAATTATTCCGGATAGTTTAACCGTTTTGGGAACGCATGCTTTTCGTGGTTGTGAAAGTTTGAATGAATTAAAGTTATCCTCTTCGTTAAAAGCGATATCCTTAAGGGTGTTTAGTGGTTGCGTTTCGCTTAAAGAAGTGGAAATACCCGAAGGTGTAAAAGAAATTGTTTCCGAAGCATTTTACGATTGTACTGGATTAAAGTTCGTTACTTTCCCAAGTACTTTAGAAAAAATAGGGAATCACGCTTTTTATAACTGTAAAAACGTTAGAGCTGTTGATTTGAAAGAGGGCGTGACGAGCATAGGCGAAAGGGCTTTTTCTGGCTGTAATAAAATATTGACGATTAATTTACCATCTACTATTACCGAAATTTTAAAGAACGCTTTTGATAGATGTTATAAAATTAAGGAAGTTTATAATCACTCTGATTTAGAAATAGTAGCCGAAGATAAAGATAATAACGGTGGATTGGGTTATTACGCTAAAAACGTTATTACACAAGAAAATTATTCTTCTAACGTAATTTATACCGAAGACGGTTTTGTATTCTACAACGAAAACGGTGTAATTAGTTTAATAGATTATCAAGGCGAATTAAAAGACGTAGTTTTGCCTAAAACGTATAACGGAAATCATTATGACGTTGGCGAATACGCATTTTATTCTATTAGTGACGTTGACACTTTAACTATTCATGGTGACGTAAAAAATATTGGTTATTACGCTTTTTATAACTGTAGTTCCTTAAGAGAAATTCGTTTTGACGGTACTAAAGGTGAGTGGCTTGAAGTTATAGTAGATAAAGGTAATTCCGCATTAGAAGACGTTATATTTAACGTTAAATGGGAAGCACCCAATATGGATACGAATACCAATGCTAAGCTTGGTTTTTTTGCTAAGATTTGGGGCGGAATAAAAGAGTTTGCTAATTCAATGGTATCTAATATATTTTTAGTAAACTTTTTTGTAACTATATTCTTTGGTGCTTTGTTAATCTATACTGGGAATGAAGAAAGTAGGGGTGTTAGAAAAAAAATATTCGTTATTATAACGTGTATTCAGTGGATACTTATTTCCGGTCTTCGTGCAGACTCTGTCGGTGCCGATACCGAAAACTATCTTAATATTTTTGACGAACACGCAAAAATGACTTGGAAAGAGACTTTTAACGTCGTTCGTCAATACTTTAGGGGAGAACTTCATAACGATGCTATAAACTCTGAATTAGAGCCTTTATTTATAGTCTTTAATAAACTTGTTTCAGTATTTACGCTAAATCACGTGGTTTATAAATTCGTTATTGCTATTATTTTTACAACGGCGTTAGGTAGTTACGTATATAAATATTCGGACGACCCGTGCTTAAGTTTTATAATTTACGGTGGACTTTTCTATAATATGTTCTCGCTTACAGGTTATAGACAAGTTTTAGCCGTTGCTATTATATTATTCGGATTTAGGTTTATAGTTGAAAGAAAATTTATTCCTTTCTTAATTTGCCTTATTTTAGGTGCGTTATTTCATAAAACAACCTTAATTTTTATTCTTTTATATTTGCTTGCAAATAAAAAGATTACGGGCAAATATTTGATAACCGTGTTGTCAATCTTTGGAATAATGTTGTTATTTAATAGACAAATTTTTGAACTAAGTAAGATAATATTCGGTTATGAAGAGTATGTGGGTAATTATGGATTTAAACAAACTACGTTCACGATAATGTTTATAGGTATTACTGTTTTGGCTGTTATTACCTACAAGCCGGTTTTAAGTGAAAATCCCAATGCGGTTGTTTATTATAACGGTTTAATTTTGGCGTGGTTAATGTTCCCATTCCTACTAGAAAGTCCTTCAACTTTACGTTTGGTGTACAATTTCTTATTTGTAATCTTGCCATTGATGCCGTTAATGATGAGGAATTTTGTAACGGATAAGGAAAAGGCTATAATATATATCCTTGCTTTTGCCGTTATAGGCGTATCGTTACTTTCTAACGACTTTAATTATTCGTTCTATTTTATGTCATAGGTGTTTTATGAAGAAAGTCAATTTAATTACAAAACATTCATCGTATAATTTTGGCGCAATGCTTCAAGCACACGCTTTACAAGCAACAATAAAAAATTTAGGTGCAGATTGTAGGATTATAAATCTGCGTCAATCTAAACCACAAACTAAGTGGAGTAATAAATCTCCTAGTGGAATTATTCGCAATTTCTATTATAAACTACATGAAAAAGAGTTAAATGAGGGATTTGCTAAATTTGAAAAATTTATTTCAGAATATGACAAAATAGGAGAATATAAAAACATATGGGAATTATATACGGACACACCAGAATCTGACGTCTATTTAACGGGTAGCGACCAAGTTTTCAATCCGTTAAACATAGAAGATAGTTCTTTTTTAAGATTTGCCCCCAAAGATAAAATCAGGGCAAGTTACGCTGCCAGTCTTGGTGTTAGTAATATTCCTAAAGGAGCATTGAATTTAATAAGCGAATATATCAATGATTTAGACTATATTTCTGTTAGGGAGGAAACAGGAAAAAAGGCACTTGAAAAACTTACGGACAAAAAGATAGACGTACACGTTGACCCAACGTTGTTGATGAAAAAAGAATATTGGCAAAGTTTTTCTGTTAAGCCAAACATGAAAAGACCATATATATTATGTTACGTTTTATATCGTCCGGATTGGCTTAATTCATATTTGAAAAAGATTAGAAAACAAACCAAATTAGATATAGTTTTGGTTACTTCGGACCCGTTTAGAAACGTTTATCACAATAAATGTATTAGAAATGCTGGTCCAAAAGAATTTTTAGGCTTAATTCAAAATGCTGAGTTTGTAATAAGTAGCTCTTTTCATGGTGTTGCGTTATCTATAGCAAACCAAAAGCCATTTTATGCCGTTGTAAATCCTAATGCGCCGTCAAGAATAATTGACCTTTTATCGCTTGTAAATTTGACTGATAGAATTATAAAAAAGGAAGACAAGTTTACCGTTAGTGAAATAGATTATTTGTCGGTTGAAAATATTTTAGAAGTTGAAAGACAAAAATCTTTCGATTATCTTAAAGGTCTTTTAACTGCTCAAAAAAAGGAAAATACTTATAAAAAAGAAAATCATTTGTCTGACGTTTCGTTAGTTGGCAACAAGTGTACTGGTTGTACGGTTTGTAAAAGCGTTTGTCCCGTAAATGCTATTAGCATGATTGAGGACAAAAACGGTTTTTATTATCCACATATAGACCGTGAAAAGTGTATTGATTGTGGTAAATGTGCTAAAACTTGTCACGCACTTAAAGTTGGTGTAAACGCAAGGGAAAATTCTGATTTTTATTTTGGACACATAAATGATAAAAAAATAAGGGCAACTTCTTCATCTGGTGGTGTTTTTAGCGCTTTGAGCAAAATCATTTTAGAAAATGGTGGGGTGGTTTTTGGTGCTTATTTTGACAGTCAGGATAAAACGATTAAACACGCTTGCTCAGATCAAATTGAATTTGAGAGGTTTAAAAGAAGTAAGTACGTAGAAAGCCAATTAGGAGATACTATAGAGAAGATTGAAATAGCGTTAAAAGAAAATAAACAAGTGTTATTTTGTGGAACACCCTGTCAATGCCGTGGTTTAAGAGAAAAATTTAAATCACAAGAAAATTTAATTTTAATAGATTTCTTTTGCCATGGGGTGCCGTCGGGAAAAGTCTTTAGGGATTATTTAATTGATATAGAGCGTAAACAAAAGAAAAAAATTGCCGATTATATGTTTAGAACTAAAGATTTTGGCTGGTCTAATTATGGAATAGACGTTGTTTTTGAAAATAATAAACATCACAAAACAGTTGGTAGAAACGATTGGTATTTTAGGGCAACTATGTTGGAGAATAAATTTCTAAGACCGTCTTGCTATGCTTGTGATAGAAACGTGTATCACGGCTCAGATATAACTATTGGTGATTTTTGGGGCGTGAACAAATACAATAAAGCACTTAACGACCAAAAGGGAATATCCATAATTGGGATAAATACAAAAAAGGGAAAAAATTTATTAGATATCATTGCTAAAGATTGCAATATAAACAACGTTAGCAAAGAACATATAGATTATGCCTTAAAAGTAAAAACGAACGATAAGCTTTTAGAAAAATCTAATTTAGAATTTGATAAACTAAACAATTTAGGTGTAAAAAAATACGTTAGGAAATATTACTCAAAAAAATTATTTATTTCAAAAACGGTATTTATATTAAAAGGTAAAAGGAAAGTTAAATGAAAAAATTGGTAAGTGTTGTAACACCTTGTTATAATGGGGAGAGGTATTTAGAAAGATACTTTAATTCTATATTGTCACAAACATACAGACCACTGCAACTAATTTTTGTGAACGACGGCTCTACGGATAAAACTGACGAAAAAATCAAGCCTTATGTGGAAAGATTAGAGAAAGATAATATAGAATTTTGTTATATTAAAAAAGAAAATCAAGGATTAGGCTCGGCTATAAACGACGGTATAAAACTAATTAAAGGGGAATATTTAATTTGGCCGGACGTTGACGATTTTCTTTTTCCAAAAAGTATTGAAAAACGTGTGGAGTTTTTAGAGAATAACCCCGAATACGGTTTTGTTTGCTCTGATGGGAAAAGTTTCCTTGAGGGGACTTTAGAAGAAAAGGGATTTATAAAAGCTATCGTTCCTAAAAACGGTAATATGTTTTTTAACTTAGTTTCCGGTAACGTTGTTTATACTCCTTGTGGATATATGATAAAAAGATCAGCTTTTGACGACGTTAACCCCAAAAGGGAAATCTATCCTTCGAGATATGGACAAGATATACAAATGCTTTTGCCTGTTTCTTATAAATATAAATGTGCAAGGCTTCCAGAGATTTTGTACGGAAGGGTAATAAGCGATAACAGCCTATCTAAACGTGTTTGGAAGGAAGATAACGAAGCTTGGAAAAAACGTATATTAGGTTTAGAAGAAATATACGTTGAAACGTTAAAGTCAATAGGTGGCGAAGCCTTGGCGTATATTCCATATATTTATTTTAGAGATTTGCGTGTTTTATCCGCAGTGTCTAAAAATGTAAATAGTTCAGTGCGAAAAGAACAACTAAAAATTCTTAAAAAAAGTGCTAAGTTATTAAGAAAAGAACTAATTAAAACAATTGTAAAAAAATAAATTTATGAAAAACGTGTTAATTAGCATAATCGTACCTGTGTATAAGGTGGAAAAATACCTAAATAAATGTATTGACAGTATTTTAAGCCAATCGTTTACAAGTTTTGAACTTATTTTAGTTGACGACGGCTCGCCTGATAATTGTGGTAAAATATGCGATGAATATGCAAGAAAAGATAATAGAATAAAAGTTATTCATAAAGAAAACGGTGGGCTTTCCGATGCTAGAAATGCAGGTATTGAAGTTTCTTGTGGAGAGTATTTGGCGTTTATAGATAGTGACGACTATATTTCTACCGAATTTATAAAAACATTATACGATTTAGCAAAAAATAACGATGCTGAAATTTCTGTTTGTGATGCTGTTTTGGTAAAAGAAGAAGAAAATGCTGAATACTTTTATAACGAACAGTTTGAGGTGTTTAATAAAGAACAATCTTTATTAAATTTAACCTATTATAGAAAGCTTACCGTCAACGCTTGGAATAAACTGTATAAAAAAGAATTGTTTGACGATATACGCTATCCAAAAGGCAAACTTTACGAAGATTTAGCAACTACCTATAAACTTTTTAATAAATGTAACAAGGTGGTTTATACTCCGTCAAAACTATACGCCTATTTGCAAAGAGATACCAGTATTATGGGGCAGACCGGCTATAAAATGAAGAAGGATAAGGTTGAAATTGTTGATGAAATGGCTGATTTCTTTTCGTCAAACGAAAACTATCCAAAAATTTTTGCAGGAATATTTAATTACGTTATTAACGACGTTTACAAAATGGCTTCAAGTGGAAATCTAATTGCTTGCGAAGAATATAGGGTTGAACTTAAAAAGTGGTATAAAAAATATAAAAATATAATAAAAACGTGTCAGTTTATATCAAAAAAAGATAGATTGGTTATGAAAATGGGCGTAAAATCCCCAAAATTGTTACAGTTTTTATATTATAGAATCAGACCGAAAGGGTGAAATAAATGAAGAACGTATTGGTTTTTATGAATTCTTTTAACGTTGGTGGTGTTACTAACGTTGCAATGGCAATTTATAATAGAATGGATAAGTCTAAATTTAAAATGGACTTTATACGTGACGGAATTTTTCCCGAAAATGAAATTGATAAACAAGTTAAAGCAAACGGCAATAAGGTTTATTTGTTTAATAAACCTGCTATCGGTAAAATTCCAGTATTAAACTACAAAACACAAAGAAATAAAGCCGTAAAAAGTTTGCTTTCTCAAATAAAAAAAGGTGAGTACGACGTTATTCATATTCACGCCCACGCTTATATTGCCTTATATTTAGCAAAAAAACTTCAAATTCCAGTAAGGCTAACTCATTTTCACGAGGCTGTAACTGATTTTGGTGACAACGTAGAAAAATCTTTTATTACTAGAAAAATTTGGAAAACTAGACAAAAAATTTATAATAGAGAGTCAACGGTTAAAGCAGGCGATAGTTTAACCGCTTGCAAGGTAAAGTTTGGCAAAAAAGCTGACGAAAAAGAATTTTCTGTATTTAATCCACCTATCGACTTTAATAAGTTTAACCCAAAAAACTACGATAAAGATTCTGTTTTTGATAAATACGGAATAGATAAAAGAGCGTTTAATATTATTCACATCGGTAGATTATCTCCGGTAAAAAATCAAAAGTTTATGATTGATATTTTATCCGAGGCGAATAAGGAAAAAGACACGAGGCTATATATAGTTGGCGAGGGTGATTATAAAAAAGAACTTATAGCACACGCAAAAAAAAGACAAGTGGAGCAAAATCTAATATTTTTGCCCGCAAATACTACGCCAGGTTTGTATCTTGCAATGGATTGTTCATTACTTACTTCTTTTTCGGAAGCGTTTGGTATGGTTGCAGTAGAATCTCAAGCAATGGGGGTAAGGTGTTTTGCATCAACTTTTGTTCCAACAGAAGTTGCCGTTGGTGGTTGTATCTTTTTAGATTTATCACTTGGTGAAAAAGTTTGGGCAAAAGCAATACTTGATACCGAAAAGGGTTTTGCGCTTCAAAAAGAGAAAATTGATAATTTTAAAATAGAAAATTTAGTAAAAAGGTTGGAAAAAATTTATGACGGAATTAAATAGAAAAAATTATAACGGCATAGATTTGTTTAAATTTATATTTGCAGTAATAGTCGTAATGATTCATGCTAAACCTTTTGCAGATATATCTGAAACTGTAAACTGGTTTATAAGCAATAGTTTATTTAATTTAGCAGTACCGTTCTTTTTTATGGCAAGTGGATTTTTGCTTTTTGCTAAAATAAAAAATTTAACGGACGAAAGTCAAAAAATAAATGCAATAAAAAAATACGTTTTACATATTTTTAAAATTTATCTTGTTTGGACTATTTTGTGGCTTCCGCTTAAAATATTGGGTTGGCATATCGGCGGTGGAATTAATTTAAATAAAATTGGTTGGTATATTCTTAACTTTGTTTTAACCGGCACTACCGGTGATGCGTTATGGTACTTACTTGCGTTAGTATTTTCAGCAATAGTATATGCGTTAGTAACAAAATTCGGGAAAAAACGTAGAAAGTTTATTTTAATACTATCAGCTGTGTTTTACGTTATAGGCGTTATTATAAGTTCGTATAATAAACCATTTAATGACTTTGTTTTAATTGATTGGTATTTTGGAATTTTTGGAAGTGTAGATAATGGCTTGTTTGTAGGTCTTATAATGTTTTCTATAGGTGCCGAGGTTGCGTTTGGTATGCCTAAATTAAAAACAAAATTTACTACAATAGTGGCTATAATTGCCTTTATTGCAATGTTTTTAGAAGTTATTTTGGTTTATAAGCTTGGTTACAATAGAAACGGTGTTTGCGAATTGTTTTCATTACCTATAGTAAGTTTATTTTTGTTTTTAACCGTGCTTAATATAGACTTAAGAGGAAATGATGAAAAATATAAAAAAATGCGTGATTATAGTGTTTTAATTTACGTGGGGCACTGCTACGTGTTAAGAATTTTAGGTATTATATATGGTATTTTTGAAATTTCTTTACCAAATACTGTAAACTTTGTTGTGGCTTTAGGTATAACAATGACTTTTGCAGTATTGGTTAGATTTTTAACTAAAGATAAAAACGTGAGGATATTAAAAAATCTATATTAAAAGGTTTAAATATGAATCAAAGTTCAAGAACGGTCAACGTTATGAAAAACATAATAGGTGGTGTCGGCGGACAATTGTTTACAAGCATATTGTCCTTCGTTTGTCGTACCTTTTTTATAACGTACCTTGGCGTCACCTATTTAGGCGTTAACGGACTTTTTGCAAATATACTAAGTTTATTATCACTTGCAGAGTTTGGTATAGGGCCGGCAATTGTTTTTAGTATGTACAAGCCTATAAAGGAAAACGATGAAGAACACGTTGCAAGGTTAATGAACTTTTACAAAAAAGCTTATAGAATAATTGCGCTAATAGTTCTTGTTTGTGGTCTTGCGCTTATTCCGTTTTTGCCATATTTGATAAAAGATACTACTGGTATAGAAAATTTATCAATTATTTTCGTTCTAATTCTTTCTAACACTGCCGTATCATATTTGTTTGCGTATAAGGGCTCTATGCTAACTGCAGACCAAAAGTCTTACGTGGTAGTTATAATTAGAAACTTATTTGCAGTAGTACAAAACGTTGTTCAAATTTTGATACTTTTATGGACGAAAAACTTTTTATTATATCTTGGCGTACAGATAGCAACAACGCTTTTAGGAAATATAGTTCAAGCAGTTTACGTAAATAAAAAATATCCTTTTTTAGTAAAGTATAAAAAAGCAAAGATAGAGAAGATAGAACAAAAAGGCATTATGAAGAACGTTAAGGGTATGATGCTACATAAAGTTGGTGGATACGTTCTTAATAGTACTGATAACCTTATTATTTCTAAATTCGTTGGAATAATCGTAGTTGGCTTGTATTCTAACTATTTAATGATAATCAATATGGTTAAATCTTTAGTTTCTCAGGTTACGGGCTCAACGTCTGCAAGTGTTGGAAATCTTATTGCAAGTGAGTCTAAAGAAAAAACTTATAAAGTATTTAACTCTATGTTTTTCGTTTATTCTTGGTTGTATTCGTTTTGTTTTATTTGCTTTTTCGTTATTTTTCAACCATTTATATCGTTATGGCTTGGAACTGACTTTTTAATAGACAAACTCACTTTGTTTATTGTTTTGCTTAATTTCCTTTTGGTTGGTATGCAAGAGTGTATTAATACCTTCACAAATGCTACAGGTTGTTTTTGGGAGACGAGATTTAAGCCGATTCTTGAATGTATAATAAACCTTGGTGTTTCTATTGTTTTGGCAAAATATATTGGATTGCCTGGTGTATTTATAGGAACGTTAGCAAGTTTTATACTTACTTTTTGGATAAATCCAAGAGTTGTGTTTAGAAAACAATTTGGGAAAAGTGTATTTAGATATTTTTTAAGATTTTCAACTTACGTTTTAATTTCGGTTTCTTTGGCAGCTTTATTGAATTATGCTTGCGATTTGTTAAACGTACAAAACTTTTTGCTAAGTGTTGTTATTCGTGTAGTGGTGTGTATGACTGTTCCTAATATTATTTGGGCGTTGTTATTCTTTAGAACTCAAGAATTTAGATATTTATTATCGATACTAAATAACGTAAAAAATAAAATATTCAAAAAAAGAATTGTTAAAGAGTAAGGGGATAATAAGTTAAAAATGAAAATTTTATGTATAGTAAACAACGTAATGCCAAAACTTGCTGAAAAAACTGGGCTCAATGGTTCAGCAAGTGGAAGTTGGCTTATTGATATTACAGATAGGTTATCGGTTGATTCTAACGTGGAACTTGCGATAGCAACGGTGGGTGGTAATATTTTTAACAAAACCCAAATTGATGGGGTTACATATTATTTGCTACCTGGAACAGGAAAAAACCTACTTTTCTATACAAAAAAATATGAAAAGCTTTGGAAGAAAATCTCCGAAGAATTTAAGCCTGACATTGTACATTTGTACGGTACGGAATATTCGCACGGACTATCCTTTTTAAGGACAAATCCTAACGTTCCTGCAGTTGTTTCTATCCAAGGTGTTTTGGCAAAAATTAAAGATGTTTTATACGACGGATTACCTAAATTTTTTGATTTTAGATATTCGACCTTAAAAGAAAGGTTAAGGTTTGGTTGTTTGCGTTCACGTATATTGCTTTATAAAAAGAATTCTAAATACGAGAAAGAGATTTTAAATCGTGTAAAATATGCAAGCAACGTAAATGCTTGGGATTATTCTGCAACTAAATCGATGAACCCTAATCTAAAGTATTTTCAAATAGAATATAATTTACGCAAAGGTTTTTATTCGGCACCAAAGTGGAATAAAGACAATATTTTAAGACACAGTATTTTCGTGGCACCGGGTTCTGACCCAGTAAAAGGGCTTCACGTTCTAATTAAGGCGGTTGTAAATTTAAAAAATATTTATGATGATATAAGCGTTACCGTTCCTGGAATTAAAAACGTGAATGGTAAACTATATCCTAAAACCGGTTACGTAAAGTATATAAACAAACTAATTAAAAAATACGGTTTAGCTTCTAATTTTAATTTCGTTGGCAATTTAAGTGAAGAGCAAATGATTGAGGGAATGTTAAAATCAAACGTACTCGTAGTCCCGTCACAAATGGAAGGAACGTCTTTAATTCTTAGAGAAGGCGCCTATCTTGGTGTGCCAACAATTGCTTCGTTTAGGGGTGGAATGGCTGATTTTATTGAAGATAAAAAAACCGGCTTTTTATATGACTTTTTCGACTACGACTACTTAAGTATGCGCTTATCTCAAATTTTCGAAGATGTTAATTTAGCAGATAAACTTTCAAAAAATGCGATTTCTAAAGCCGAAAAGTTGCATGATCCAGATAAAAACTATCAAGATACGATAAATATGTATCAACAAATAATTAAGGAAAATAATTAAATGGAAAATTATAGTAACGTTCCCGTTTTAATGGTGTTTTTTAATAGAAGTAAACCTTTAGAAAGGGTTTTTGAATCTGTAAGAAATGCTAAACCTAAAATTCTTTTTTTAGCGCAAGACGGTGCAAGAGAGGGCAATAAAAACGATATAAAAGGCATAGAAGAATGCCGTGAAGTCGTTAAAAATATAGATTGGGATTGCGAAGTTCACACTGATTTTTCTGAAGTTAATTTAGGTTGTGGCAAAAGAATGTCTTCGGCAATTACGTGGGCGTTTGAGTCGGTAGATAGACTTATTATTTTAGAAGACGATTGCGTGCCAGATAAAGCGTTTTTCCCTTTTGCAGACGAACTTTTAGAAAAGTATAAAGACGATAACAGAATTAGTATGATTAGTGCCATGAATCATTTGGGAAGTTATGATGACGGCAATAATGATAGTTATTTGTTTTGCAATAGTGGTGCTATTTGGGGTTGGGCAACGTGGAAACGTCAATGGGAAAGTTACGATTTCAATATGGGTTTTATTGAAGAACAAGATGCCTTTAATAAAATTAAAAAATCTAAATTACCAAGATATTACAGAAGAGATTTACTAAAACAAGGCAAAAACCGTTTAAGTGTATTAAAAAGCGGGAAAAAACTTTCTTCATGGACTTTTCAGTTTAACATGATTGGTTTTTTAAATAATCAGTTAACAATTGTTCCAAAAGTTAATATGATATCCAACGTTGGCTTGACGACCGAGTCAACACATGCATCGTCGGATATTAAAATGATACCTAAGGGTTTAAGAAAGGTTTTCTTTATGGAAACGCAGTCAATAGAGTTTCCCTTAAAACATCCTCAAGAAGTTATATGTAATACTAAATTTGATAAAAAAGTATGGCGTCTTATGGGATTACCTTTCTTTGTGAGAATACATAGAAAATTAAGCAGTATTATTAGAAGAGCGTTTTATGGTGGACCGAAAGAAATTAAAAAAATGTTCAAAAAGGTTTTTAAGAGAAAATAACCTTATTTAAGGAGAAATACAATGAAAATTACCGTTGCAGGAACGGGGTACGTTGGTTTATCAATTGCCGTTTTACTTTCGCAAAGACATCAAGTTACGGCAATAGACGTAATGCAAAGTAAAATTGATTTGATAAATTCGAGAATTTCGCCCATTAAGGACAAAGAAATCGAGGAATTCTTGTCAAAAAAACAATTAAACTTAGTTGGTACTACCGACCCAGAAAAGGCTTATGCTGATGCAGACTACGTAGTTATTGCTGTTCCTACTAATTACGACGACGAAACAAATTGTTTTGATACAAGTGCGGTAGAAACGGTTATAAGCTTAGTTGAAAAATATAACAATAAAGCTTTTATCGTTATAAAATCTACTATTCCTGTAGGCTATACCGAAAGTATCAGAAACAAAACTGGTAATAAAAGAATTTTGTTTAGTCCCGAATTTTTAAGGGAGAGTAAGGCTCTTTACGATAATTTGTATCCGTCAAGAATTATAGTTGGTACGGATGAAAATGATGACGAACTTTTAAATGCGGCGAATACTTTCGCAAAAATGATTAAAGAAGCCTCCTTAAAAGAAGACGTAAAAACGTTAATAATGGGTTTTTCTGAAGCAGAGGCAGTTAAACTTTTTGCTAACACGTATTTGGCACTTAGAGTTTCTTATTTTAACGAACTTGATACCTATGCAGAAATAAAAGGTCTTAACACAGAAAAGATTATAAACGGAGTTTGTTTAGACCCAAGAATAGGTGAACATTATAATAATCCGTCTTTTGGATACGGAGGATATTGTTTGCCAAAAGACACTAAACAACTCTTAGAAAACTATAAAAACGTTCCCGAAAAACTTATTCAAGCTATAGTAGAGTCTAATAGAACAAGAAAAGACTTTATTGCAGATAGGGTACTTAAAAAGGCTAAGTATTATTCTTACACTGACAACGTAAGTTATAAACAATCTAAAGATACACCACCGGTTGTTGGTGTGTACAGATTGACAATGAAATCTAATTCAGATAATTTCCGTCAATCGTCTATACAAGGCGTAATGAAAAGGGTAAAGGCAAAAGGTGCCGTGGTTATAGTTTACGAGCCAACCTTAAAAGATGGCGAAACCTTTTTTGGAAGTAGGGTCGTAAATGATTTAGAACAATTTAAAAAACAGTCTGACGTAATCGTGGCTAATCGTTTTGACGAATCACTTAAAGACGTTGAGGATAAAGTATATACGAGAGATTTATACTATCGTGATTAACATTATATAATATAGAGGATAAAATTATGGGTTTATTTACTAACAAAACTTTATTGATTACCGGTGGAACGGGAAGCTTTGGTAACGCCGTTCTTAATAGATTTTTAGATACTGATATTGGCGAGATAAGAATTTTTTCAAGAGATGAAAAAAAACAAGACGATATGCGTCATGAATTTCAAGCAAAAATGCCTGAAGTTGCTGAAAAAATCAAATTTTATATTGGTGACGTAAGAGATATAAACAGTATCAAATACGCTATGTGTGGCGTAGATTACGTTTTCCACGCAGCTGCCTTAAAGCAAGTACCGTCTTGCGAATTTTTCCCAATAGAAGCCGTTAAAACTAACGTGTTAGGTACTGAAAACGTTTTGACTGCGGCAATTGATGCTGGGGTTAAAAACGTAGTTTGCTTATCTACTGATAAAGCAGCATACCCTGTAAATGCTATGGGAACAAGTAAAGCTATGATGGAAAAGGTTATAGTTGCAAAGTCAAGAACGGTCTCTCCTGATAAAACTAAAATTTGTTGTACAAGATATGGTAACGTTATGTGCTCAAGAGGAAGCGTTATCCCACTTTGGATAGAACAAATTAGAGCAGGTAAGCCCATAACCGTAACTGACCCTACTATGACGAGATTTATTATGTCGCTTGAAGAAGCCGTAGATTTGGTTCTATTTGCTTTTGAAAACGGACAAAGTGGCGATATTTTAGTTCAAAAAGCACCGGCTTGCACCATAAAAACACAGGCAGAAGCCGTATGTGAACTTTTTAACGGAGATAAAAACGATATAAGAGTAATCGGCATACGTCACGGTGAAAAAATGTATGAAACGTTACTTACAAACGAAGAATGTGCTAACGCTATAGACCTTGGTAATTTTTATCGTGTTCCTTGTGATAATAGGGGACTTAACTATGATAAATATTTTAACGTCGGCGATAAAAAAAGAAATACTTTAACAGAGTTTAATTCTAACAATACTCGTTTGTTAACGTTAGAAGAAACTAAGGCAAAAATTGCCGATTTAACCTATATTAAAGAAGAATTGAGTAAATAATTTATGAAAATTTTAGTAACGGGTGCAAAAGGTTTTGTTGGCAAAAACTTGTGCGCATCACTTAAAAATTTAATTGAAGGTAAAGATAAAACTCATCCTAACTTAAACGTAGAAGAAATTTATGAGTACGACGTTGACTCTAATAAGTCAGACTTAGATTTATACTGTCAATCCGCCGATTTTGTGTTTAATCTTGCAGGGGTAAATAGACCTCAGAACGTGCAAGAATTTTACGATGGTAATTTTGGTTTTGCGTCTGATTTGTTGAACACTCTAAAAAAATATAACAATACTTGTCCTGTTATGCTATCTTCTTCAGTACAAGCAACCTTGTCTGGAAGATTTGGGGAAAGCGAATACGGAAAAAGTAAAAAAGCGGGCGAAGAACTTTTTTTCGACTATCAAAAAGAAACGGGGGCAAAAGTACACGTATATCGTTTCCCGAATCTTTTCGGAAAGTGGTGTAGGCCAAACTATAATTCTGCCGTCGCAACTTTTTGCTATAATTTAGCAAACGATTTACCTATAACCGTAAATGATGAAAATACCGTATTAGAACTTGTTTATATCGACGATTTAATTGACGAAATGCTTAACTTGTTAGAGGGGAAGTATAATTGTTGCAATTATGATGGAATTACCCCAATAGCCGATAATGACGGAAGATACTGTTACGTTCCAATATCACATACGGTTACGTTAGGGCAAATTGTTAGCATATTGAACGCCTTTAAGGCTCAACCACAAACTTTAACAGTGCCTAATATTCCTAACGGGAGTTTCGAAAAGAAATTATATTCAACATATTTATCATATCTTCCTAAAGAAAAGGTTGCCTTTCCGTTAAAAACAAATTTTGACGAGCGTGGTAGTTTTACCGAACTTCTAAAAACCGTTTCTTCTGGCCAGTTTTCCGTAAACGTTTCAAAACCGGGAATTACGAAAGGACAACATTGGCACCATAGCAAGTGGGAATTTTTCATAGTAGTATCAGGTCAAGCACTTATTCAACAAAGAAAAATCGGTAGCGACGAAGTCATTGAATTTAAGGTTAGTGGTGACAATTTAACTGCAGTTCATATGCTACCGGGATATACTCACAATATAATAAATTTATCAAACACTAACGACCTTGTTACGCTTATGTGGGCAAACGAAATTTTTGATAAAAATCATCCAGATACTTTTTTTGAAAAGGTAGAAATTTAAATTTATGTCCGAAATGTTAAATAATCAACAAAAAACAATTTTAAATATTCTATCTTCCACATTAAATGAAAGTATAAATTTTAATCAAGATTCTTTTCTAACTTTTACCGAAAGTGACTTAAAAGAATTGTATTTAGAATCTATCGCTCATGCAGTTAGTTTAATGGTTTTTGATAAACTATCAGTGTGTAAAGATAAAATCAATAAAGAAATCTATTCGGAATGGAAAAATTCTTGCGCTGTATATTTAAGGAATAATTTAAAAGTTACAAAAGGCGAAAGTGAACTTTTTAAACTTTTAGAAAATAACGGTTTTTCGTTTGCGGTTTTAAAGGGAAGTGCTTCTTCAAAATACTATAATAAAGGCGATTTGAGAATAAGTGGAGACGTAGATTTTTTAGTTAAAAAAGAGGACGTTGTTTCGATTACAAACTTACTTATTGCTAACGGATACGTCAAGGGGAGGGATGATCACCCCAACCACGTTGTTTTTGAAAAAAATAAGGTATTTTTTGAATTGCATTTTGAAGTTGCTGGAATCCCTTATGGACAAGTTGGAAAAAAACTTAACGAGTATATAGATAATTCGTATATAAACGGCAGTGATAATCATATGCCAAACGATATTTGTCACGGGTTAATACTTATTCTTCATATGCAACATCATTTGCTCGGAGAAGGGATTGGTTTAAGACATTTATACGATTTTGCCACCTTCGTGCAAAAAACTGCAAATAAAGACTTTTGGGAAAATCAATTATTGCCTTTGTTAAAAGAAACGGGGCTTTATACTTTCACAATGGCAATGATAAACACCGTTGTTAAATTTTTATCAGTAGATGCACCCGCTTGGGCGATTATAGACGATAATAAACTATCATCGGAGTTGATTATAGACGTTTTTAACGCCGGTAACTTTGGAAGAAAGGATAAAAATAGAGCTGGCAGTGGAATGCTTATTTCAGAACATGGAAAAGGCGGAACGACGCACTCTGCTTTATATAATTTATCACATAGTTTGCATAAAGCGGTTTTAAGAATGCCGATAGTGAAAAAATGTATAATTTTATACCCATTCGTTTACGCATATAAAGTAATTAAATTTTGCTTTTTAAGTTTAATAGGGAAAAGACCATCTTTAATAAAAATGGCACCTGAAGCAAAAAAAAGAAAATCGATTTACGATAAATTAAAAGTTTTTGAAGTGGAAGATAAGGAGAAATAATATGGAAAATAAAATTAAACTTTGTTATAACGACGTTAGTTTTAAAAACGACGGAAGAATTAAACTTTTAATAATAGTTGGAACTCGTCCTGAAATTATTAGACTTTCGGCGGTAATACGTGCATGCAGAAAGTATTTTGATTGCATACTTGCACATACCGGACAAAACTACGATTATAATCTTAACGGCGTGTTTTTTAAGGATTTAAACCTTGACCCACCTGAAGTATATATGGACGCCGTTGGTGACGATTTGGGGGCGACGGTTGGCAATATTATAAATTGTTCTTATAAACTTATGTCCGAGATCAAACCGGACGCATTGTTAGTACTTGGTGACACTAATAGTTGTTTGTCGGCTATTCCTGCAAAACGTTTGCATATTCCAATCTTTCATATGGAAGCTGGTAATCGTTGCAAAGACGAGTGTTTGCCCGAAGAAACCAATAGAAGAATCGTTGATATAATTTCTGACGTAAACGTAGCTTACTCTGAACACGCAAGAAGATATTTAATAGAGTGTGGTTTGCCAAAAGAAAGAATTTACGTTTCTGGCTCACCCATGGCAGAAGTTTTGCGTGGTAATTTGGCTCAAATTGAGGGTTCTGACGTGTTAAATAGGTTTGGACTTGAAAAGGGTAAGTATATACTTCTTTCGGCACATAGAGAGGAAAATATCGACACTAAAGAAAATTTTGAATCACTTTTTAACGCTATAAATAAGATGGCTAAAAAGTACGATATGCCTATTTTATATTCGTGTCACCCAAGAAGTAAAAAACGCTTAGAAAGTAGTGGGTTTAAGTTGGATAAAAGGGTAATATGTCACGAACCTTTAGGTTTTAACGATTATAACAACTTGCAAATGAATGCTTTTGCCGTAGTATCCGATAGTGGAACTTTGCCAGAAGAAAGCAGTTTTTACACAAGTATTGGTAAGCCTTTTCCGGCAATTTGTATTAGAACGAGTACCGAACGCCCTGAGGCCCTTGATAAAGGTTGTTTCATAATTGCCGGCATAGACGAAAAAAGCTTGCTTCAAGCAGTAGATACTGCCGTGAGTTTAAATAAAGACGGTTTGTTTGGTATCCCAGTACCCGACTACGTAGAAGAAAACGTTTCTATAAAAATTGTTAAGATTATTCAAAGTTATACCGGAATAGTTGATAAAATGGTTTGGAGAAAAAAATAAGATAGTTGTTGAAACCGTGTTTTTATTCGCAAGGGGTTTTGACTACGCAAATAAAAAACGATTTAAAAAAAGAAAAAACGGCTTGAAACTCAAGCCGTTTTTTTATTCGATTTTTAGAATATAAATCCGAAAATTAAACACGTTATGCAAGCGATAATCGCAACTGTTAAAAGGGAACGTTTACTTAAACTTGCTATAACTGCAATAGTTGTTCCTATTAGACCAACGTAAAAGTTTCCAGTGGAATAAAAAACGTAGGGGAACGTCATTGCAGATAAAACCGCATAAGGAATATAGTATAAAAGACTACATATGAAAGTGTTTGTAATTTTTTTGCGGAAAAATACAAGCGGAATCATTCGTATTAGATAAGTAACGCCCGCCATTGCAAGAACCATTAAAATCATTGTAAACGTATCAGGCAACATTTTCATTTTCCTCCCGAACGTCATTTTGCTTTTTTGGGAATATCAAGGAAATAATGGTTGCCGAAATTAGCGCCGTTATAATTGTAGCAATTCCACTTGATACTGGTTTTAATAGTGGTAAATAATAGAATAAACAACTAATTCCTGCACTTAAAATTACTACGCAAAGAACTCCACGATTAGTAGTTGACGGTGGAATAATAATCGCAATAAACATAGCGTATAGTGCAATACCTAATGCTGAAGTGATATATGGCGGTAAAATGTTACCAGCAAGTGCGCCTGTTAAAGTGCCCAACGTCCAACCAACGTATGGTAAAAGCATAAGTCCTAAAAAATACTTATTAGAAACGTTTCCGTTTTTATTAGAAGATACGGCGAATATTTCGTCGGTAATCCCTGCCGAACAAAGTAGGCGATTTGGCAAGGTAAAGCTTTCGTCAGTTTTCTGTGATAGAGTTAAACTCATTAAAAAATATCTAGAATTTATAACTAACTGGGTTAAAATAATCTCTAAAATAGTCCCGCAAGAAGCAATAATTTGTAAACCTGCAAGTTGACCGGCAGAGGTTAGGTTTGTCATAGAAATTAAAACGGAAATAAATATAGGTAATCCCGATAGGCTTGCTTGTACGCCAAAGGCAACGGATACAGAAAAATAGCCTAAACCAATAGGCAATCCGTCTTTAACGCCAATCTTAAATTTTTTACCTGAATTTTGCATGAATACACCGTTTTATTTGAGATTAAAGGTATTTTATCACAATATTGTTTTTTATCAAAATAAAATATCGAATTGTTGTGAAAAATGTTTGACAATAATCTAATTTTTTAGTAGAATATCAACAAATTTAATTTTGATGATGCTTTCGGAATTTAATTAGACCGTAAGCGGAGAAACTCTGGAGAATCCCTTTTTAAGGGTGCCGAAGGTGCAAGGGGCTTGCCCCGAATCTCTCAGGCAAAAGGACAGAGCGTAATATAAACTTTTACGTTTGTCTTTTTCAGAGTTGCTCCTAAAAAAGGCAATTTTTTATTTTAAGGAGTTTTACATATGCAAGTTGTTTACGACGTGTTGAACTGGATCGACGGTAATATCCTTTGGGGTATTCCTATGATAGTTCTAATTTTAGTTAGTGGCGTGTTCTTAACCGTAAGAAGTAGGGCTTTCCAAGTAAGAAAGTTCACTCTTTCGGTAAAGCATACCGTTGGTGGAACTGTTAAACAAATGAAGAAAAAAGAAAATAAGTCTAAAGACCCTAACGCTATTTCTCCATTTGAAGCATTTTCTACTGCAGTTTCAGGTACCGTTGGTACTGGTAATATAGTTGGTGTTACCACAGCTATAATTTCAGGTGGTCCCGGTGCTGTTCTTTGGATGTGGATTTCTGCATTTTTTGGTATGTTTACCAAGTTTTCTGAAATTACTTTAGGTCTTTTCTATCGTAAGAAAGACGATAAAGGTGAATATTTAGGCGGACCTATGTGCTATATCGAAAATGGTACTAAACAAAAGTGGCTTGCAATTTTATTCGCTATTTTTACTATTCTTGCTGCTATCGGTATGGGTTCAGTACAAGCAGATACCATTCAATCAACTTGGAATAGCGCTTTTAGTATTCCTACTTGGGTAACGGCTATTATTATTGCAGTTGTTGCAGGTTTAGTCGTTATCGGTGGTATTAAGCGTATTGGTAAGGTTACCTCTTTAATGGTTCCTTTCATGATAGTTTTATTTATAGTAATATCTTTAATTTTAATTTGTGTTAATATAACTGCAGTACCTGCTGCGTTTGCTTCTATTTTTACTTCAGCATTTAGTGCAAAATCAATGCTTGGTGGTTTCTTAGGTTATGGTATCGCAAGTGCAATGCGTTATGGCTTTGCTCGTGGTATTTTCTCTAACGAAGCAGGTATGGGTTCTGCATCAATTGCACACGCTACAGCAAGCACAAAAGAACCTGTTGAACAAGGTCTTTGGGGTGTTTTTGAAGTATTCGTAGATACCTTCGTGGTTTGTACTTTAACTGCGCTTTTAGTTTTAACTTCTGGTCAAACCGTAACGTCTTCATCTAAGGGCGCAAGCGTTGCTATGAGTGCATTTAGTAACGTTTTAGGTTTCTTTGGTACCTTAGTATATAGTGTTATCCTCCCACTTTTTGCTTTCTCAACAATATTAGCTTGGTCAGTATATGGTTCAAAAGCAGCTCAATATATATTTAAGAAGAAACAAGGTTCTGCTAAACTTGGCTTTAACATAATTTATCTTTTACTTATAGTTGGTATCGGTTTGTTAACCTTCTTTGCAGGTGAAAACTTAGGCTCCGACTTTGTATGGTTAATTTCTGATATGACGAATGCCTTAATGGCAATACCGAACTTAATAGCATTGGTAATTTTAAGTGGTCAATTGGTTAAGATTATCAAAAACTATTTCGACAGAAAAAAAGGCTTGGACGTAGAGGCTTTGATATCGGCATATAAAGACACTAATGCTAAAATATAATATTTAAGAAAAAGAAAACGCAGGGCTAAAACTTAACCCTGCGTTTTAAATTTAATTATGCGTGCATCAATTGTGAGATTATATCCATAATTTCGTCATGACAACCACCACAACCAGTAGAGCAATGCGTAATCTTTTGCACTTCGTCAAATTTTTTAACTACGTCGGTGATGTCGTTTAAATTATGTAAAGCGTGTTCAATATCTGCAACAGTAACTTTTTTACATTTACAAACTAAATAATTTTCCATAAGTAATCTCCTAAATATTATTATCAATAAAATATTATCAAAAATTCCAATTTAAGTCAATACTCTTTTATTATTTATTTTTGTGAAAATTCTTTAGCGGGTAACCAAAAAAAAGTTAAATTTTTACTAAAAAACGGACATTGACTAATTATACGATACTTATTAGACTTATAGTATAGATATTTTAAGGAGAGTTATTATGAAAGTAGTTGCAGTCGTTGGTTGTGGAAGAATAGCAAATATGGCGCACTTGCCGGCGCTTACTCAAATGGAAAACGTAAGAATTAAATATGCTTGCGATATTATTGAAAGCAAGGCTATACTTGCAAAAGAAAAATTTCCTAAAATTGAAAACGTAATTACGGATTATAAAATTGCGCTTGCAGATAAAGAAGTTGATGCCGTTTGGGTTTTGACTCCTAACTTTGCTCATTATACAGTTGGTATGGACGCATTGAAAGCAAATAAACACGTTTTAGTTGAAAAACCCGTTACCGTAAATTACGCATTATCCGTAGAAATGGCGGAAGAAGCTAATAAAAGGGGGCTGTTTAAGTGTCGACAAAAAAGAATATTATAAAAAATTATTGGCAGATAATCGTTTAGAAGTAAGTGCACTTTGTGGTGATATGGGTGGCCATGGTTTTCAAATTGAAAAGGATAATCCGGATAGGATTGAAAAAACCAAACGAATAATTGACCTTGCCGTAGAATTTAATACAAAGGTAGTTACTACGCATATAGGTGTAATACCAGCGGATAAAAACGACCCGACTTATAAAATAATGCTTTCGGCTTTAACTGAATGTGGACTATACGCTTTAAGTAAAGGTGTTACTCTTGCAATAGAAACAGTCCCAGAATTTGCAACCACGCTTTTAGCGTTTATAAAAGATACCAAGGGTGGTGTAGGCGTAAATTTAGACCCGGCAAACTTTGTTATGGTTACTGGTCAAGACCCGGCTGAAGCCGTTTATTTATTGAAAGATTATATCGTTCATACTCATTTAAAAGACGGTAAAATGCTTAAAAAGACGGACCCAAAAATTATTTACGGGCATTTTGCAACTGGTGGTATAGAAGAACTTAACGTGTCAGATTTCTTTGAGGAAACGCCTATAGGTACCGGAGACGTTGATTTTGATAAATATGTAAAAGCGTTAAAGGACGTTGGATATGACGGGTATTTAACCGTAGAGCGTGAAACTGGTGCCGACCCTGAGGCAGATATTAAGTCTGGTATAGATTTCATTAAAACAAAATTATAAAAAATTCCGCCACGAATTATCGTGGCGGTTTTACTTTTTAAATGATTTATAATATAATACTTATATGATAAAAAACGTTAGAATAATAAAATCAAATAGAAGAACGGTAGTTTTATCGGTTATTGACGGTGTTATTACAGTGAAAGCTCCATTAGGATATCCTGATAAAAAGATTGATGAGTTTATTGTTAAAAAAAGTAATTGGATAAACAAAAGATTAGTTGATTATTTTAACAGTAAAAACGTTCAAAAATTAACCGATGAAGAAATTAAAACTTTAAGAAATGAAACACATACTTTAGTAACTAAATACGCCGAGTACTATTCTAAAATAATGGAGGTTACTTACAATAGGATTTGTGTGAAAAAGCAAAAGACTTTGTGGGGGAGTTGTTCTAATAAGGGCAACTTAAACTTTAATTTATTATTAGCGCAAATGCCCGAGATAATTGTAAAATACGTGGTTGTTCACGAACTTGCTCATTTAATAGAAATGAATCACAGCGTTAGTTTTTGGAATGTAGTAAAAAAATTTTTTCCCGAATATAAACAATGTGTTAAATGGTTAAAAATAGAAGGGAAGAAGTATCTGAATAAAATTTAAAATAAAAAAATACACCTTTAGTTACAAAGGTGTATAATTTTTTTACTAAAATTATGCTCTTTCTACTTTACCGCTTTTTAAGCATCTGGTGCATACGTATTCTTTAGAAACGTTGCCCTTTGCATCTTTAACACGAACTTTTTGAAGGTTTGCTTCATAAAGAGTGGGGGTTTTACGGTTAGAGTGGCTAACCAAATTGCCAGAAAGTTTACCCTTGCCACATACGCTACATACTTTACTCATATTATTATTCCTCCGTTTTTTAGGATTGCTTTATTTTTAACACGTAATACTCTACCATAAAATAATTTAAAAAGCAAGAAAAAATGGTCGATTTTATTAAAAATTATAAATATTTTGTAGGTCGAAATAAAAATTTATAATAATTTATATTAAAGTGTTGCCAAATCTAATTAAATATTGTAAAATGATAATATCGAATAGTGAGGTCTTTATGTCAGTAAAAACCAATAATATTTACGGTAAGATAATAATTTCTGATAGGACTATTGAAAAGTTCGTGTCACACGTCTCGATGGATTGCTACGGCATAGTCGAGTTTTCGTCACGCAATTTTTTAGATTCACTTATGGGCTTTTTGAAAAAAAAGAAAGGGCTTATGGGTGTTAAGGTCCGTTCAGACGGGGACCGTGTTAATATTGAAGTAGCGGTCATTGTTAAGTACGGTGTGTCAATAAAAGCAGTTGCTGAAGCGTTAAAAGAATCCTTAAAATACAAGGTAGAACGTTTTACCGGCATGTTAGTTGATACTATTAACGTCAAAATTATGGGCGTTAAGTTATAATTTAGAATTTTCCTTTTAATTTACGGAGAAGAGATATATGCAAAAAACGATTAACGGAGTAAGGCTTAAGGCGATGGTAGTCTCTGCGGCTAAACTTCTTGAAATAAATAAAGCAAATATAGACGTATTAAACGTTTTCCCAGTACCGGATGGTGATACTGGTACGAATATGTCTTTAACTTTCCAATCGGCTGTTAAAGAACTTGCAACTTGCAGAACTAACAATATTTCTGAAATAAGCGAAATGGTTTCTAAAGGCGCTCTTCGTGGCGCAAGAGGAAACTCTGGTGTAATACTTTCACAAATATTAAGGGGTTTTTTTAATACTATTAAAGATGCAACTGAAATTGACGTTAAGTTATTTGCCAACGCTTTGCTCGCAGGTGCCGAAGTTGCTTACTCTGCAGTAAGTAAGCCGAAAGAAGGCACTGTTTTAACGGTTATTAGAATGATAGCTGAATATGCAAAATCTATACGCAGTAAGTATAAGGATTTTGAAACCTTCTTCCCGGAAATTTTAAAGAAGGGTGAAGAAGCTTTAAATCTTACCCCGACTTTACTACCTGTTCTTAAGAAGGCTGGCGTTGTTGACGCCGGTGGAAAAGGACTTATGGTTATTTTCGAGGGTATGCATAAAGGGCTTCTTAATGAAGACGTTGAGGGCGACCTTGAGATCTTAAATAATACCCAAGAAGCAGACATGGGTCACGCTGATATAGTAAGTCTTGGCGAAATTGAATTTGCATACTGCACAGAATTCTTTATTATTAACTTAAAGAAAAAGACCACTCTTGCAGATATTGAAAGATTAAGAGAATACCTTATGACTATAGGTGATTCCGTAATAGTTATAGGGGACTTAGAACTTGTAAAAGTTCACGTTCATACTAACGAACCCGGCCTTGCACTTACTAAGGCATTGGAACTTGGTGAACTTGATAAACTTAAAATTGAAAATATGTTAGAACAAAACCGTGAACTTATGAAAAAGTTCGAGGCTGAAAAGAAAGAAATGGGTATGATGGCAGTTTCTTGTGGTGATGGTTTGACTAATATATTTAAAGACCTCATGGTTGATAAAATTATTGAGGGTGGTCAATCTATGAACCCGTCCGCAAACGATATCGCAGACGCAGTTCAAAGAATTAACGCTGAACACGTTTTTGTTTTCCCGAATAATAAGAATATTATTTTAGCTGCAGAACAAGCAAAATCGTTAGTAAAAAACAGGGTAATTCACGTTATACCTACTAGGGATATTCCGCAAGGTTTTTCGGCGGCAATGGCTTTTAATTCGGAACTTTCCGTTGAAGAAAATAAAGCCAACATGATGCATGCGTTAGATACTATTACTGTTGGTCAAGTTACCTATGCTGTAAGAAATACTAAGATTGACGGATTAGATCTTAAAATTGGCGACGTAATGGGGCTTGATAATAAAAAGATTCTTACTAAGGGTAAAGAAATTGATGAAGTTGTAATTAAGCTTATAGACAAATTACGTACTCGTGAGGAATTGATTACTTTATATTACGGACAAGAAGTTACTGAAGAATCGGCTGAGGCGCTTGCAAGTAAGATAATGGAAGCTCACCCTGAATGTGACGTAGAAGTTCAGTACGGCGGACAACCCATTTACTATTATTTCATATCGTTAGAATAAGGGATAAGGGGAAAGAAAATCTTTCCCCTTTTTTGTTAAATTATGGAAATTGTTAAAATTAAGGGCATAAGCGATGCTCGTGAAAAAGAATTCAATAAATTAGGCGTGTTTGACACGTCCGATTTAATTAAGCTTTTTCCTCGCAATTATATTGATTTAAGGGAAAAACAACCCTTAAAGTATGCTTATCATAACGATTTTGTTTTAACAAGTGGTAAGGTTGTTTCCATGCCCAATACCGTTTATCTAAAACGTCGTTTCAATAACTACGTTAAAACGATTTGCGAACAAGAGGGATTATACTTTCAAGTAGTTTGGTTTAATTCGCCATACGTTGCTTCAAAATTAAAAGTTGGTGAGGAATATCTTTTTTACGGAAGGGTTCAGAATAGAGATGGCGAGATTAGAATGGTAAACCCGACTTTTGAATCTTGTGATAAAAATTATAGATTAAAAGGTATAATGCCACAATACGTATCAAAAGGTAATCTTCCGCAAAAACTTATAAGGGACAGTGTAAGGCTTGCAGTTAATTTAGAAAAACCGCAAAGCATAATACCTCAGTCTATATTAAAAAAGTATGGACTATCAGACCTTTTTGACGCATATAAAGAGATTCATAATCCAACCAATATGAACTCTGTAGAAAAATCTGCCGATAGAATAGCGGTTGAAGAATATTTTGCGTTAATTTCCGCTTTTAAGTATATAAAGGGTGATAGGGAGCAAGTTAGATTAAACAAATATAGTTGTACTCCTAACGAACTCGTTAGTTTTATAAATAGCAAGTTTCCGTTTGAATTTACTGATGGTCAAAAAACGGCAGTAAACGAAATCTATACTGATATGGTTGGAAACGTCGTTATGAATAGACTCATACAAGGTGACGTTGGAAGTGGTAAAACTGCGGTGTCGTTATGTTCAATTTTTATTGCCGTTAAAAGTGGATATCAGGCTGTAATGCTTGCGCCTACCGAAGTTTTGGCAAGGCAAAATTACGAGGCGATAAAAAAAGTTTTTCCAGAATACAATATAGATATTTTGACTGGTTCTAATACTCTAAAACAAAAAAGACTTATAAAACAAAACGTGTCGAGTGGACTAACTAACGTTTTGATTGGAACCCACGCTGTACTTGAAAACGACGTCGAGTTTAAAAATCTTGCGCTTTGTGTTTGTGACGAGCAACAAAGGTTTGGTGTTGCACAAAGAAGCAAACTTTTGTCTAAGGGTGTTACACCAGACGTTTTAATAATGAGTGCAACTCCTATTCCGAGAACGTTGTCTTTGATATTTTACGGTGATTTAAATATAACAACCATTTTAGATAAGCCTAAAATGAGAATACCTATTCAAACGAATGTGGTTCCTAAATATAAGTATCAAGCAATGTTAGAGTTTATATCTAAGGAGATTGCTGAAGGAAATCAAGCTTATTTTGTTTGTCCTAAAATAGATGGCGACGAAGAGGGAAACGTTATGAACGTTACCGAACTTTATCAAGAGACTGTTGAAAAATTACCAAACGTTAAAGTAGGACTTCTTCACGGGAAAATGAAGGATGCTGAAAAAAATTCAATCATGCAAGATTTTAAGGATAAAAAATTAGACTTGCTTGTATCTACCACGGTAATTGAAGTAGGGGTTGACGTTAAAGATGCTACCGTAATGGTTATTTTTAATGCTGAAAGGTTTGGCCTTTCACAATTGCACCAATTAAGGGGTAGAGTTGGGCGTTCGGATAAGAAAAGTTACTGCTTTTTATTAACGGATAAAACAGAAGGTCCTTCTATTGATAGACTCAAGGTGTTAAAAGATAACGACGACGGCTTCAAAATTTCTGAAAAAGATTATTCTCTTCGTGGTGGTGGTGATTTTATGGGGAATCGCCAAAGCGGAAAGTTTATGAAAGATTTGGGAAACCTTAATTATTCTGTTGAAGCAATTTTTTTGGCAAAGCGCATTAGTGAAGAGGTGAGTTTATCCGGTGAAAACGCATCTATTATAAAAAAAGTTGCTTTAGAAAAATACGAAAAACTTAAAGACGTTACCATGAACTAAAAAATATTTAAAGATAGTGTGTTTTTTTACAATTTTTGTATGTAATCTTGCATTTATCAAGTAATATATATATGTTAAAATAATAAATATGTGACAAAAGGAGAAAATATGAGAAAAGTTATTACTACAATTCTTGCGCTTGTTATAGCTTTAAGCGTATTTACATTCGTTGGTTGTGGCGGTAATGGTTTGCTTTATAAACTAAACGATGAAGAAACGGGTTATATTGTAACAGGCTTTGAGGATGGTAAAGAAGAAACGGAAAATTTAAAGATTCCTCAAAAATATAAAGGTTTACCGGTTGTTGGAATTAGCGCTTCTGCATTTAAAGGAAATAAGTCAATTAAAACTGTTGTTTTACCTAATTCGTTAACAAATATCGGAGCTATGGCGTTCCAAGGTTGCACTGAACTTGCTACCATCAATACGCCGGAATCTTTAACTAGTATGGCAAAATCAGTTTTTAAGAATTGTAAAAAACTTGAGAAATTTGACCTTCCGGTAGCTATTACCGAAATTTCTGAGTCTTGTTTTGAAGGTTCGGGAATTAAAACTGTTCCTATGCATAAGGCTCTTGATAAAATAGGTTCAAAAGCATTTAAGGGATGTGAGCAATTGACTGAACTTACTTGTGGGTCAAAACTTCGTGTTATTGCGCCTTATGCGTTTGCAGAATGTTCAAATCTTAAGGACGTTGATTTTGGTACAAATTTAAAAGCTTTAGAACTACATGCTTTTGAAAATTGTACTTCAATTGAAAGACTTTATATTCCAAAGCAACTTGCACACATTTATAGTTTTGTGTTTAATGGTTGTACCTCATTAACTTATATGGAATTTCAAGTAAATCAAAATACTTGGAGACAATATATGCCTGCCGATTGCAGATATACTCCTTGGAGAAACGTAAATGCAAATGGTGCGTCACCTTCTCTAAAAAATATGAGTATGGCACCCGATTTGACTAACCCCGAACTTAATCCATTACATTTTATCGGTCCTCCACCTACACCTGTTAGTGATAAATCTGATAATAGGGGAAAAACAAGACAAGATTTAGGTTGGAACGCATCTCATACTGAGGTTCTTTGGGAATATGCACCAAGTTACGATAGATATTTCTTCCTTTGTACAGTTGGTGGTATTGACGAATTAACTGACCCAGCTAATCAATATTGGAAAGGTAATTATTAATATTTACAAATAAAAAAATCTCGCAAAATTAGCGAGATTTTTTTATTTTATCTTTTTATATGAAAACCATAAAAGAATTAAAATTTGAATGGGAATACCTATTAAAAATATCATCCATAAAGTTGAACCGGGGTTTGGTAGTAAATTTATTAAACATAAATAAACCGAAGTAATTGCCGACCAAACTAACAAAGAAGTTATAACCATATTTGACGTTGTTTTTCCCCAATAAGAGGTTAGAGAAAGTAAAACTACGTTTGTTATTGGAATTGCTACTATAAATGCAAGCCAACTATGTGGAAGAAGGTTTGGATACGTTACGCCGATAATTGAATAAACCAATATGGCAACTAACCAAACGAGAACACCTGCGACCATTGAAAGTATTAAACGACGTTTTGGAATGTTTTTTAATACAGGGGAGAGGTGTTTTTCTTGTTTAGGCTCCGAAATTAAACCGTCAATAGTTGTGCCAAAAAAATCAGCAAGTTCTTTTAAAACCGTTAAGTCTGGTACGGAGTCCCCACGTTCCCATTTAGAAACCGCTTTGTCGGAATAATTTATTTTTTCGGCAAGATCGGCTTGGGTTAAATTATTTGCTTTTCTATATTCTGCTATATTTATAGCAAGATTCTTTTTTATATCCATAAACGCATTATATCATAGTTTTTTTAAAAAATCAATCTATTTTCGTTTCAAAGCAAATTCATTTCTACCGTTGGTAGAGTTAAAAAAATGGCTCTACTATTAGGGTAGTTTATAGTGGAATATTAAACGATATAAGTAGGTTGATTAAAATTATCAATTAGAATAAAATATTTTCGTAATAAAGGAGGCTATTATGAAAATTGCTATTTCTGCAGAAAGTACGGTGGATATGACAAAAGAATTGTTGAAGAATTACAACGTTAATACAATTCCTTTTAGTGTAACTTTGGGTGATCAAACTGGAAAAGACGGTGATATTACTGTAGATAATATAATTGAATACGTAGATATTACGGGTAAATTACCAAAAACAAGCGCTGTTAACCGTATTGACTACGAAGAATATTTTAAAAATTTGCTTAAAGAATATGATGGAATAATACATTTTTCTTTATCAAGTGAACTTTCTTCTTCATGTGATAATGCGATTAGCGTTGCAAAAGAACTTAAAAACGTTTACGTTGTAGATACAAGGTCGTTATCAACGGGTATTGCTTTGCTTGTTTTGTACGCTTGTAAACTAAGAGATGATGGGGAGGATATTAAAACAATATATAATAGGTGTATTGAAAGAATTCCTCACGTTCAAGCAAGTTTTGTTTTAAAACGTTTAGACTATTTGGCTAAAGGTGGACGCTGTTCGTCTATATTATCTTTCGGTGCAAATATTCTTAAAATTAGACCTCAAATAATTTTAAATGACGGCAAAATGGTTCAAGGAAAAAAATTTAGGGGAGAGTACAATTCGGTTGTAAAGAAATATGTGGCAGACGTACTTGCTACTTTTAATACTCCAGACCTTAGCAACGTATTTTTAACCTATACGACTGCTGATGCTGAATTGGTGAGGGAAATACGAACTACTCTTACGGATTTTGGATTTAAAAACGTAATGGTTACAAGAGCCGGTGCAACCATAACAAGTCACTGTGGTGAAAACTGTTTGGGCGTTCTCTATATTAACGATGCAAAAAACTAAAAATGAATAATATTAAAAGTATTCAATAATATATTCGCAAAAAACTCATATATTGAATAAAATTTTAAAAAATATTCAAAAATTGACAAAAATTAGTTGACAAATCAATTTTGGGGTAGTAAAGTAGGATTGTAAAAAACAATAAGCCTTTCGGCTAATAAGGAGATAAAAAATGAAAAAGATTTTACTTTTCGTACTTTGCACGCTTATTGCGGTTTCTGCAAGCTTAGGTCTTACTGCTTGTGGTAAGGTAAAAGTTGGTGTTCAATCTGGTACTACTGGTGAGTTCTATGTAAACGGCAATGCTGATATGGAACTTCCTGGTTACAAGAATCTTAAGTGCCAAGCATTTAGCAATGGTGGTCTCGCAGTACAAGCTATGCTTAACGGTCAAATCGAATACGTTATAATCGATAATGAACCTGCAAAACAACTCGTTGCACAAAATCCTGGAATTAAAATGATTGATATTGCGTTAACTACCGAACAATACGCTTTCGGTGTTGATAAGGCTCAACCTGAACTTTTAACTCAAGTAAATGATATTATTGAAAGTTTAAAGACTCCTATTGAAGAGTTGGATAATAAGAGCCCGTTAGACTTACTTTTTGAAAAGTATGATAGTCTTGAATACGATGAAGATGGTAACGTTATTGGTGGGGACGAACAAATTGAAGGTATTGCAAGTGCAAACAAGAATACTGCAAATCCCCAAGGTCAATTAGTAGTTGCAACCAACGCAGCATTTGCTCCGTTTGAATACAAGAAAGGTGATAAATATGCTGGTATCGATATGGAAATTGCAGTATATATTGCTCAAGTTCTTGGTTTAGAACTTGTTATTGAAGATATGGACTTTGATGCAGTTGTAACTTCTGTTGGTAAGAACAACGTTGACATTGCAATGGCTGGTTTATCAGTAACTGCAACTCGTAAGCAATCTGTAAACTTCTCAGAAGCATACTACGAAGGTGCATATCAAGTACTTTTAGTAAAAAATGATAACGTAGAGTTTGCTAACTGCACTACCAAAGCAGACGTAGAAGCAATCTTAAAAACTAAATAATGAAAGCGTGGAACGTTTTTTACAAACAGTTCATAACGTATAACGGATACAGAACAGTTCTCAACGGTCTATTAACGACCGTTGAGATTGCTGTTTTAGGGCTTGTAATAGGTATTCTTATCGGTACGATAATAGCCGTTGTTAAGGTAATGCCTAAGTATAAGCGTTTACCAAGAATTTTAGAAAAAATTTGTGACGTTTACGTTGGCTTATTCCGTGGTACGCCTATGGTAGTTCAACTACTCATAGGTTATTTTGTGCTTATGCCGGCATTAGGTATTGCAATCGACGGTATTTACGTTGCAATTATAATTTTTGGTTTAAATTCCGGTGCGTACGTGTCAGAAATTATGCGCTCTGGTATTCAATCTGTTGACCCTGGTCAATTAGAGGCTGGTAGGGCGCTTGGCCTTTCTTATTGGACTGCTATGCTTAAAATAGTAATACCTCAATCCATTAAAAACATTTTGCCAACCCTTGGAAATGAATTTATAGTTCTTATTAAAGAAACCTCTGTTGTTAGTTTTATAGCCGTTGTTGATATAACAAAGGCGTTTAGGGCTATTGGTGATGCTAACTATGAATACATAATTCCATATTTAATGCTTGCAGGTATATATCTTGTAATTGTTATTGGTATAACCTATGCACTAAAAGTAATAGAGAGGAGACTGAAAAAAAATGAAAGACAACAGTAAAGCAGAAAAAATACTTTCAGTTAAAGGTCTTCTTAAATCGTTTGGTGATAACGAAGTCTTACGTGGAATTGATATTGATATTTATAAAGGTGACGTTGTCGCAGTAATCGGTCCGTCTGGTTGTGGTAAGTCAACATTTTTAAGGTGTTTAAACTGTATGGAAGACCCGACTGGTGGCGTAATAATGTTTGAGGGTGAAAATCTTGTAGATACCAAGGTAGATATAAATCTTCACCGTGAAAAAATAGGTATGGTTTTTCAACAATTTAATTTGTTTAACAATCTAACCGTTTTACAAAACATTATGCTTGCACCAGTAACTATCGGTAAAAAGAAGTTAAAAAAGCAGTCTAAATCTATTAAGAGAATAAAAGCTCATAACAAAATTTTGAAAGAAATAAATTTAGGTTTAGAGAGTGAAATTCCACTTTTACCAATTTTAACCATAGATAAAATAAAAGCAGACGCTAAAGCAAAAGCTTATGAATTGTTAAAGGTTATTGGTTTAGAAGAAAAGGCAAATAGTTATCCTTCAACATTGTCTGGTGGACAAAAACAAAGAATTGCAATAATTCGTGCTCTTGCGATGGAACCAAAAGTAATTTTGTTTGACGAACCTACTTCAGCACTTGACCCGGAAATGGTTGGCGAAGTATTAAACGTTATGACGGAACTTGCTCATAATGGTATGACGATGGTAGTCGTTACGCATGAAATGGGTTTTGCAAAAGAAGTTGCAAATCGTGTTGTGTTTATTGACGAAGGCGTTATAAAAGAAGAAAATAATCCTAAGGAATTCTTTGACAATCCTAAAGACGTAAGATTGAAAGAATTCTTATCAAAAGTATTGTAATTTAAGCCGATTTTAATCGGCTTTTTTTATTGTTAATCTTGTGTTCTATGTAAAATTATGTTAAGATACAATTGTATAATGTTGGAGGATATATGTAAAATTTATTAAAAGAAAAAATTAAAAATAAACAAAAGATATTTGGCACTCTATTAAACATGGGTGGAAGCTACGTTGCCGATATTTATGGTTATTTTGGATTTGACTTCGTTTGGGTTGATACAGAACATTCACCTATGGGATATAAAGACGTATTAGATGCTATTACAATATTAAATGGTCATAACACTGCTTCTATCGTAAGGGTTGGTATGGACGACTATAATCACGTTAAACGTATTTTGGAAATGGGACCTGACGGAATTATTTTCCCCAACGTGGAAACTGCTGAATACGCTGATAAATGCATGAAGGCAACGCTTTATCCACCGTATGGTAATAGTGGAAGTGGTCCGTTACGTGCAAACCTTTATGGACTAAAACCGATGACAGATTACGTTGAAGAACAATTTGATAATCTTTGCAGATTTATTCAAATTGAAAGTATAACGGCTGTAAAAAATCTTAAGGAAATAGTTAAAAATCCTTATATTGACGGTTATATTTTTGGACCGTGTGATTTGTCCGGTAGTATTGGAAAACTTGGTGACGTAGAGTGTTCAGAAAACGTTGCTTTAATAGAAGAAGCAATTAAAATTCTTAAGGATAACGGTAAATTTATCGGTATAGCAATGACTTCTACTGATTACGCAGATCAAGAAAGGTGGTATGCACGTGGTGCTGATATGGTTTGTAGTGGCGTGGATTTTGACTACATTATGCGTGAAAGTAAAAAAACTTCTGAACAATTAAAAGAATTAGTTAAAAAATATGAAAACAAATAAAAAACTTTTAGAAGTTGAAAAAAATGCGTCTAGACATATTTAGTTTGACTTTTTTAATTAGATTTGATAAAATATAATACAGAAACACTTTTAGAGGTCACTTATGAGTAAAAATACTAACGTAAAAGTTGAAGAATCTGTTTTTACACAAGAAGAGTTAAATGAAAGATATAAATTAAAAAGAAAACCAATATATTCATTTGTTAAAAGAACGTTTGATATAGTTGTTTCCGGACTTTTTTTAATCGTTTTTTGTTGGCTATACCTAATACTTGCTATCATTAGAAAATGTGAAGATGGTGGAAACGTTTTCTTTAAGCAAAAACGTGTTGGAAAAAACTTCAAAACTATTTATATCGGCAAATTCCGTAGTATGCAAATGGGGGCAGATTCTTTAAAAAAGAGTTTAACCCCAGAACAACTTGAAGAATATTATAAAGAATTTAAGTTAGAAGGCGACGTAAGAATAACTAAATTCGGTAATTTTTTAAGAAAAACTTCACTTGATGAATTGCCTCAAATGTGGGACGTTTTTGTTGGTAAAATTTCTTTTGTAGGACCTAGACCATTGCTTGATTTAGAACTTAAAATGAAGTATGGTGAAGATGCAAAAAAATACGTATCAGTAAAGCCTGGTATAACCGGTTGGTGGGCAGTCAACGGTAGAAGTTCAGTTACTTATACCAGTGGTGAAAGACAAAAGTTGGAACTTTATTACGTTGATAATCGTTCACTTTGGCTTGATATTAAAATTTTATTTAAGACCTTTGTTGCTGTATTTAAGCGTAAAGGTGCTAAATAAATATTATAAACCTTACCTCGTGGTAAGGTTTTTTTATAAGAATCAGTATTGACTTATACTTTTTTAGGTGTTAAAATGAATGTAGAGGTTACATATGAATTATAGAGATACTTTAATTTGGAAGGATATTTGCGACACGCCTGACGTTTTGGGTTCACTAATGACCGAAAACGCTTCTATTATGAATGCTTTAATTGCCGACGTAAAAAATGGTAATGCCACCAATTTTATTGCGGCAGGTAGAGGCGCAAGTGATCATGCATTGATTTATTTTAAGTATCTATTAGAGATTAAAACTTCATATACCGTTGGTATTTCTGCACCTAGCGTTATTACGCTATATAAAGGTAAGGTAAATTATTCCAACAGTATAGTTTTAGCTTGTAGTCAAAGTGGTCAAGCACAAGATGTTTTGGAAGTAGTAAAAAAGGCAAACGAGCAAGGTGCTATAACTATAGCTATAACTAACGATAAGTTTAGTCCCATTGCAAAAAATGCAAAATATCATTTGTATCTTAATGCAGGTGAAAAACGTGCGGTGCCCGCAACTAAAACCTTCTCTGCGCAACTTTTTACACTTTTATGGCTGGCTTCAGAACTTTCTAACGACAAAGAAGCAATATTTACTTTAAAGAACTTAAAAGAATATTTGGTAGGCGTTCTTCCGGATATTGACGAACAAACCACTATTTACGCAGAAAAATTTAAAAATATGAATACTTGCTTTGTTTTGGCAAGAGGTTTAATTTACTCGGTTGCTTTAGAAACTGCGCTTATAATGCAAGAAACTAATTATATCCCAGTTAAAGGTTATTCGGGTAGTGAATTTCATCACGGACATCATGCAATGGTTGATTCAGACACTCCAGTAATTATTTATTATGCTAAAAATTACGACGAAGAAGAAACGCAAAAACTTATTAGAGCCGATCAAATACAAACTATAGATAAAGTTTTGGGATTGAATGCACCTGTATTATTGGTTACTAACGATAGAGTATTAATCCATCACTTTAAGAAATGTAACGAAGCATTTATAAACTTCATAGTGCCAGAAGAGTTTACTATGTTTGCATTTACTTTGTTTGCTCAAATATTTGCATGTAAACTTAGTTGCAATAATGGCAATGACCCGGATAATCCAAGAGCAATGAGTAAGGTAGTTGTAACAAAATAAACTTTAAAAGTTTATACTTAATTGCTCGTATAAAAGATTTTATTGAAAAAATTAAAAGGATAGCAAGATTTGCTATCCTTAAATTTTTACTTTTTTAATTAGTGATTTTATTTATAAGGTGTTGTTTATAGTATTTTAATTATTAGATATAAAACTAAAAGTGTTTTTATATTTAATATTCAAGAGGTTCGAAATCACTTGCAGGGTGTTTACACCAAGGGCAAGTAAAATCAGCGGGGAGGGAATCTCCTTCGTAAAAATATCCACAAATTTTGCAAGAGAACCCTTTTTTAGTTATTTTTTTAGGTGCTGGTTTTACGTTTTTATAATAGTAGGCGTAAGTCATGCTTTCTTCATCAGATAAAACTTTACTTTCGGTTATTGAGCAAATAAACGTTCCGTGAGAGCCATTATCTATAAATTCTTCAACTTTTAAGGAGATAAATGCGTTTACGTTTTTATCTAAAACGGCAAGTCCATTACTTGACCTTGTAATTACGTAGCCTTTTAATTTATCTGCGTTTCTACCGGTTTTAAAACCAAAATCCTTAAATGTTTCAAAAGGTGCATTTATTGTTAAACAATTTACGTTTATAAGGCCTGTCTTTTTAACTATATGATAAGAATAGTTTTGCTTACTAATACTTATCATTATTTTTGTAGGATTATCACTTACTTGTGATACCGTGTTAAGAATAAAAGCGTTGTCTTTATTGCCGTCACGAGTGGTTGCAACGTATAATCCGTAACCAATATTAAAGTTAGCAGTTTTATCTATGGCAATTACTTTTTCTTTGTCGTAGTCCTTACATAATTCTTCGGAAAGTTGTTCAATTTGTTCTAAATTTTGTTCGCTTATAGAAGAGAGAATGGAAACGGTTGGCTCTACAAAATCAATCTCTTTTGATTTAGAAAAAGCTTCTTTTATAACTTTTCCGGCAGTAATTGCCCAAGATCCGTTTTCTATAATACCAATTTGTCTTTTTTGATAGTTTCTTTCTGTAAGTTCGTTTACGAATTGGTGCATAAACGGAAAAATGCTATTGTTATACGTAGTCGTAGCAAGAACGATTTTGCAATATTTAAATGCGTCCTCAACGGCTTCTGCCATATCGCTTCTTGCAAGGTCGGTTACGGCTACTTTAGGACAACCATTTTTATATAAGGATTCGGCAAGTAATTGAGCAGCCTTTTTTGTATTTCCGTAAACTGAAGTGTAAAAAATAGCAACGCCGTCTGTTTCGGGTAAGTAGTTTGCCCACGTTTTATATAATCCTAAATAGTAGGGTAGGTTATCATTTAATACAGGACCGTGTAATGGGCAAATAACTTCTATATCTAAATTTTCGGCTTTTTTAAGTACAGAGTTAACTTGCATACCGTATTTGCCGACTATACCAAAGTAATATCTTCTTGCTTCACAAGCCCAATCTTCGTCCGTACCGATAGCACCGAATTTACCAAACCCGTCGGCAGAGAATAAGACTTTATCGGTAGAGTCGTAAGTCATCATAACTTCCGGCCAATGAACCATAGGGGCGAATATGAAAGTCAAAGAATGCTTGCCTAAATTTAAAATTTCACCATCACTGACGACAATTTTTCTATCATCAAAATCAGTTTTGAAAAAGTTTTTCATCATAACGAAGGCTTTTTGGTTAGAGACTATTTTGGTTTCTGGGTAAACCTTCATAAAATTACATATACTTGACGAGTGGTCTGGCTCCATATGGGAAATTATTAAATAATCGGGTGATTTACCGTTTAGCACGTTATCAATATTGTCAAGCCATTCGTTGTAAAATCTAACGTCAACCGTATCAAATACGGCTATTTTTTGGTCTAAAACAACGTAAGAATTATACGCCATTCCATTAGGAACTTGGTATTGCCCTTCAAATAAGTCTATAACGTAGTCGTTTACACCTACATATTTAACGTCGTTAGTGATTTTCATATATACTCCTTAAACTCTTAAAATTTAAATTACAATTTCGATTTTCATATAAAGGTTGTATTTGCTCTCTGCATTAATCTTCCAGTTATTGATTTGACATAGAGATTTTGCAATCGCAAGACCTAAACCGCTACCTTTTGTGTCACTGGAGTGTGATTCATCTCCACGATAAAATCTTTCAAAAATAAATTTTGATTTATCGTTTGGAACGTTACATCCGTCATTTTTAACAATAAAGTGGATTTTATCGTTTAAATTTTTTAACACGACGTCAATTTTACCTTTGTTACTGGAATATTTTATTGCGTTATCAACTAAAATAGTTACAATCTTTTTCAAGTCCTCGCAGTTTAGTTCTTTAATTATGTCATTTTGAATTTCTATATTGAAAATTTTATTTTTTTCATAGGCAACTGCTTCAAATGGGAGAACGGTTTGGAGAATTTCTTTTGAAACGTCTATTTTAGTTGGCTTTTGATTTAATTTATCTTCGTCAATTTTAGTAAGTACCAACATATCTGAAACAAGTTTTTCCATTCTTTCGGTTTGTGACTTTATGTTATCTATCCATTGACTTTTTTCAGTGCTTTTAATAACGTCTGCGTTAGCCGATATAATAGCGATAGGTGTTTTAAGTTCGTGACTTGCGTTTGATATAAATTGACGATGCTTTAAAAAAGTCTCTCCCAAAGGCTTAAAAACTATAGTAGAAAGCCATATCATAAATAAAAATATCACGACGTAAGAGGATATTAGAATTATAAGCAATGTGACTACTTTTTCGTTGGTAACTCTAACCGTGTCGGACATGTCAACCGATGCAAGGTAATATGAATCAACAAGGTAAAAGATTTTATAGTAAATGTAATTGCTTGAGTATATTTTTGAAGACGGAAAAGATCGTAATAACTTTTGGGGAAGTTCGTCGGCGTATTTTGTAAAGTCGTTTTTATATTTACTTACGTAAACCTTGCCCTTTTCCGCCGTTGCGTAATCCTTATCGGAAACGAAACCACCATAAATATTTATTTTTAAATAAGTGTCGTAAACGGTGTCTAAATTATATTCCGCAACTTGTTCAAGTGAGTTTTTAGTAATAACCATGAATACACAAAAAACACTGCTTGTTATAAACAGTAATATAACCATTACTATAGTTACGAACTTTATTTGCGTTTTTCTAACCATTTTTGTTTATTGAATAACCTAATCCTCTTATAGATTTTATTTCAGTAGAAGAGCCAATTGCAAGTAATTTTTTTCTTAAAAAAGATACGTAAACCTCTATCGTGTTATATTCAGCATCTGAATCGTATCCCCAAATTTTTTCAATAAAGTTTTCTTTTCTTATTGTTTTGCCAGCGGATAGCAAAAGCATTTCCATAATTTGAAATTCCTTTTTACCTAAGGAAATATTTTCACCATTACAAGAAAGTTGAAAAGTATCTCTATTAAGTGAAAGGTCGTTATATTCAATAATATCGCCTAAAAATTCACTTTTTCTTCTTAGTAGCGCTTTAATTCTTGCTAAAAGTTCTCTCGTATTGAACGGCTTAGGTAAATAATCGTCGGCACCACAATCAAAACCAACTATTTTGTCTTCAAGTTCGCCTTTAGCAGATAACATTAAAACAGGGACGTCAATTTTTTTTGAGCGCAAAATTCTAAGAACGTTATATCCGTCTATTACCGGCATCATTACGTCTAAAATAATTAAGTCGTAAAGCCCGTTGGTGGCTAATTCAATACCATCTTCGCTAACGTTTGCACAATCAACTGAATACTTGTTTTGTTTTAAAATATCAGATAAGGCGTCGGTTAATTTTTTTTCATCGTCAATAATTAAAATTTTCATAAATAAAGTTTAACACACTTTTATTAAATTTTCATTAAATTTTATTAAAAATTTAAAAAATTTATAAAAAAATTTCTTTATACATAAAATAACATTGATTTTTAGACGTTTTTGTTATATTATTAAAACAATGAAAAATATAATTAAAAACACAAAGGCTTTTTTATTTGACCTTGACGGAACAATTTATTTAGATGACTGTTTAATAGGTGACGTTAAAAATACGTTGAACGTTTTGCGTGAAAATAAAATAATCGTAGGTTATTTGACAAATAATTCTTCTAAAACAGACGATGAATACGTGGAAAAGTTGAAAAAACTTGATATTTATAAAGAAGACGATATTTTTTATTCCTCTTTAGACGGTGCTGTTGATTTTTTAAATTTTTATTATAAGGACCTTTCCGTTTATCCCGTTGCAACGAAAAATGTTACGGAGTATTTGATTAAATCGGGTATCAAGGTTGTTAATACGGGCGAGATTGCCGATATAGTTTTATTGACTTTCGATAAAGAATTAAACTATGAAAAAATAGTATGGGCCAATCACTTAATAGTAAAAGGTGCAAAGTATTTTGCAACTCACCCGGATGCAGTTTGTCCCGCAAAAGACGTTGATATTCCAGACCTTGGTTCTTTTATAGAAATGTTTAGAATTAGCAGTAAACGTGAACCAGACGTTATTATCGGTAAACCTTATACCGTTATGGCTGATAACATAATGCGTGCATTAAAACTTGAAAACAAAAACGTAACAATGGTGGGGGATAGGCTCCATACGGATATCGCCTTTGGTGTTAATTCGAAAATAAACACTATACTTGTTTTATCGGGTGAAAGTACTTTAGAAACTTTAGAACAAAGCCCTGTAAAACCCGATATGGTGTTAAAAGACGTAAACGAAATTATTAAATATTTGTAAAAAGTCTAACGTGGCAGTTTCTTATAGACGTTTTCGCTTATTAAAGTTTATAATAAATTGCATTTTATACGAAAAAAATTAGAACTCGCAGTTGTTTCGAGTTCTTTTTTCTTTCATGATAATTACATAGATACAACTTTTACAATTCTTTAACATTTGTTTAACAATTTGTTATAATAGAGAGGTTAAAATAAAATTAAAAGGAGAGTTCTTATGATAAAAATATTCGTTGTTGAAGATGATATGGATTTGAATCGCTTTGTTTCAAGTAGCCTTCGTAATGTGGGTTATGAGGTGGTTTCGTGTTTTGACGGACTTGAAGCGTTAGATAAAATTAACGAAGAAAAATGTGACCTACTTTTAACTGATATAATGATGCCGAGAATGAACGGTTTTGAACTTGCTGAAAGCGTTAGGGAGACGGATAAAACTATGCCTATTATTTTTATGACGGCAAAGGATGACAAGCCGTCTAAAATGCTTGGATACAATATTGGTATTGATGAATACGTAACTAAGCCTTTTGATATAGATATTTTACTTATGACGATTAAAGCGATACTTCGCCGAGCAAAGATTGAATCAGACAAAGAAATTACGGTAGGCAACTTCTCTATGAACGTGGAAGAACGCACGGCTACCTTAAACACTGAAGAAATATCGCTTACCGTTAGGGAGTTTGATATTTTGTTTAAGCTTTTATCATATCCCAAAAAGACGTTTACACGTTCGGCGCTTATGGCAGAGTTTTGGGACTATGATTCTTCTACTACAAGTAGAACGGTTGACGTGTATATGGCAAAACTTCGTGAAAAAACAGCAACTTGTGACGGCTTTGAGATTGTTACCGTTCATGGACTTGGTTATAAGGTGGTGTTAAAATGAAAAAGAAAAAAGTTGCGTCCGTAGGGTTTACTTGGACGGGTGCCATTTCATTTTTTATTCTTATAGCCGTTATTATGCAGATGGCAATACTCGTTTACGATCATATTAGAGAACGAACGGATAACATTACTTGGATTGCAATATTGATATTTATAGAAATTGTGATTCTCGCAACCTTTTGTACTGTATTCGATTGGATAAGAAGAAAAATAACGGTAGAACGCCCAACGCAAAAAATAGTAGACGCCACCGAAAAGATTGCCGAAGGTGATTTTTCTACCAGGCTTGAAATAAAGCACGAATACGGAAAGTATAATCAATACGACTTGATTATGGAAAACTTAAATAAAATGGCAATAGAGCTTCAAAAGAACGAAGTGCTTAAGACCGATTTTATTTCTAACGTTTCCCACGAAATTAAAACTCCACTTGCAGTTATACAAAACTATGCAACCTTACTTCAAGACGAAACGCTTGATAGTGAAACGAGAAATAATCACTCAAAAACTTTAATTGCTGCATCAAAGCGCATTACCGACTTAATTACGAATATCTTAAAACTTAACAAACTTGAAAATCAAGAAATTCAAGAAAAGCACCAAGCGTTCAATTTAACCGAGGCGCTTGCCGAAAACGTCGTTGAATTTGAAGCGATTATCGAAAAGAAAAATCTTGAACTTAACTGCGATTTTGATGACGTTACGATATTTTCTTCTAAAAGCTTACTTGAAATCGTTTGGAATAATTTAATTTCTAACGCTATTAAATTTACTCCTAATGGTGGAAAAATTGATATAACTCTTAAACGAAAAGATAAAAATGTAGAGATTAAGGTAATCGATACGGGCTGTGGTATGACGAGTGAAACGGGCGCAAAAATCTTTGAAAAGTTTTATCAAGGCGATACTTCGCACGCTAGCGCGGGCAACGGGCTTGGGCTTGCGCTTGTGAAAAAGGTAATTGATATTTTAGGCGGAGAAATCGCCGTGCAAAGTGAAATAAACAAAGGAAGCATTTTTACAATTATATTAAAGGACGTTGTTTATGAAGATTGATTTTCGCTCTCTTTGGAAAAAGATATTAAATCCGCCAAACCTTGTTAAAGTTTTAACCTTTATCATAACGATTATAAGTGCAACACTTTCACTTGTTATGGTAGGATTAGGGTTAGAAAACGGCACACTTGCGATAATCGCCTATATCCTTTTCGGGGTAGCAGGAATTTCTCTTGCATATAGCGTTTATTTAATAATTCCACTATTTCCAAAGATGAAAAGTGGAATCATCACTTGGATGGAAAAACACGAATTTACTTATTTGCTTCTTAGAAACTTTGGGTTTAGAACGGTAATTTTTGCAATCGGCTCATTCTTAATGAGTTTATTGTTTAGCGGATTTAATGCATATATGGGTATTAGAAGCCGTTCGATATGGTATGGAGCACTTGCAGGCTTTTATATATCACTTGCTTTTCTTCGTGGTGGTGTACTTAGTTATCATAAAAGTAGAATTGGGAAGAAAATGCAAAACGACGAGTACGTTAAGGCGAAAGTATATAGAAATAGTGGTATTATTACGCTTATCTTAAATATTGCGCTTTCGTCGGCAATTGCGCAAATGATTTTCTCTGACGCACACTTTACCTATATGGGCTGGACGATTTTTGCATACGCTGCGTATGCATTTTATAAAATCACAATCTCTATCATTGCACTTGTAAAAGCACATAAACAAACGGATTTGACCGTAAGAGCGATTAGAAACATTAACCTTGTGGATGCGCTTGTATCTATACTTGCTTTGCAAACGGCATTGCTTGCAATGTTTAGCGAAGATGGAATTAATATATCTTTGTTTAACACGTTAACAGGTGTTGCAGTGAGTGCATTATCAATATCTATTGGAATTTATATGATAGCATCGGCAAATAAAAAAATGAAAGAAATACAAAAGGAAAATAATAAAAATGAACAATCAATTTAATTTTAAGTATACTGCACCTACTGAAGAAGAAAGAAAGGAAATCGATAGCATTCGCCGTCGATACGCTCCACAAGAAAAAACAGAAACCAAACTTGAAAGATTAAGACGATTAGACGGACTTGTAAAGAACACGGCAATTATTTGGTCGCTTGTGCTTGGTGTTCTTGGTTCTTTGATTTTTGGGCTTGGTCTTACAATGATTTTAGAGTGGAATATTTGGCTTTGGGGTATAGTGCTTATGATTATCGGTAGCGTTCCTATGGCTATTGCTTATCCCGTTTATAAATTAGCATTAAACAAAGGCAAGGCAAAATACGGCGATGAGATTTTAAGACTTTCAGAAGAACTATTAAACGAAAATGATAAACAAATGATATAGATTAAATTTAGTATAAAGAAAATCGGGCGAGTATCGTCCGATTTTTTTAATAAATGCTCGTTTTTACAAAACATTTACAAAACGTTATCAAAATAATAACAGTATTTTATTAAAACCTAAACATCGCTTGAATATAATACGGGTACAAAGTTAAACAAAATAAGGAGATAAAATTATGACAACTGAAATGAAAACGATTGAAAGAATCCGTGCAAGCTATACGGAAAAAGAAATTACAAAACTTGATGAATTAAAAGAACTTGATAAAAAGGTAAAACGCCCTGCACAAATTTTTGCGTACGTTTACGGCTCACTTTCTTCACTCGTACTTGGCACGGGAATGTGTTTAGCAATGAAGGTAATCGGCAATAGTATGGCGCTCGGCATTGGCATCGGTCTTGTTGGGATTGCTCTTACCTTTACCACGTATCCTATTTTTAAGGCAATATTAAAGAGAAGAAAAAATAAATACGCAAATCAAATTTTTGAACTATCTGACAGTTTATTAAATAAATAAAAGGAAAATATTTTAGGGAGATTATAATTATGGGAATTAAACAATTTTTTAAGAACGCATTTGCCGATATGAAAGCAAGCACAAAAGCACAACATGAAGTAGATAAGGCTAATTTTGCCGCAGCTAAAGCGGAATCCAAGGCACAATGGGAAGAAGCAAAAATGAGCCCTAAAGCGCGCCAAGCAAAAATGCAAGAAGAACGTGAAAAGCAAATCGCTGAAGCCAAAGAAAGAAAGGCTGCCGCTGACGAACGTATTAAAAAAGCAAAAGGCGAAAACTAAACTAAAAGACCCGACTTTTTGTCGGGTCTTTTAGTTTGTATCCTAATGTAGTTATCTAAGCAAAAATTTATTTAATAAAATTAGTAAGAATTTTTTACAGTAGGGGGATAGAATTTAAAAAGATTATTCCTTCACGGTTTTTAGCGTCGCCTTCGGCTAAAACGAAAGCCCTTTTATAAACCGTGCCACCTGCTTTTTCAACTAAAGCTTCTAAACCGGCAAGACTTTCACCGGTAGAAATTACGTCGTCAACAATGGCAACTTTTTTACCTTTAATTAAATCAACGTCGTGCTTTGAAAGGTATAGTTCTTGGGGTTTACCTGTGGTTATTGATGAACCGTATGCGACAGAAATTCCGTCTTGCATATAAAGTTTTTTCGACTTTCTTGCAACTGCATATAATGGCATTGAAAGTTCCCTTGCAGTTACGTGTGCGAGTTGTAAACCTTTCGATTCGGCTGTAATAATAACGTCGCAATCGGAAAGTTGTTTGGCAAGTTCTTTTCCACAATGTTCGGTAAGCTTTTGATTGCCGTGTAAATTAAAAAAAGCAATTTTTATGCCACTAGGTAGTGGTAAAATTGGTAGTGCGTGTTCAAAACCTTTAATATCAATTTTGTAAAATTCTTGCATATAAGTATTCCTCTGTTTTTTTGTATTTTAACACTTTTAATTGGGTTTGTCTATAAGTAAACATAAAATAATTTACCGTAGCATATCTTTTAGAGAATACGGAGGTGGAAATGGAATATTATAATACGGGTATAGGCATTGCCGTTTCTAATTTAGGTTCTGATTTAAAGAAAGGACTATCGACTGAAAACCTAATAAAAAATCAAAAAATCTACGGTAGGAACGTAATTTCTAAAAAGAAAAAAGATTGTTTTATTAAAAGATTTTTTTCAATTCTATCCGAGCCAATGTTAATTATTTTAACCTTTGGTTTTATACTTACTTTCGGTATAAATTTAGGCAAACTATTTAAAGGAGCAGAAACTGATTTTACAGAGAGTTTCGGAATACTTTCCGCCGTATTACTCTCGGTTTTTATTACTCTTTTTATGGAGGGAAGCTCTACTAAAGCATTTAACGCTTTAAATAAAATATACGACAATCTTACTGTAAAAGTAATAAGAGACGGAGAAGTTGTAGTTGTTAATAGAGAGTTCGTTTGCGTTGGTGACGTTGTTATAATAGAATCAGGCGATAAAATAATCGCCGATGGTAGATTGATTTATTCAAGAGACCTTAAGGTTGACGAATCAACTTTGACGGGTGAAAGCATTGCCGTAAAAAAAGATGCAAACGCAATAATTGATATAAATTCAAATTTATCAGAAAGAATAAATTCGGTTTATTCCGGAACTTTCGTGACAGGTGGTGAAGGGAAAATGCTTGTTACCGCTATAGGGGATAATACCGAAATTGGAAAAATAGCTAACGAATTAAAAAGCAAAAAAGACTTGCCGAGTCCACTAAACCAAAAAATGGCAAAACTTGGTAAAACCGTTACTATAATTGGCGTAATTTCGTCAATAATAGTTTTTATATGTTCTTTCGTTAGATTAGTTTTAACAAAAAACGTAAATTTTTCTGAAGTGCAAAATCTTTTTGTTTCTTCTGTAATTTTAATTGTTGCAGCAGTTCCAGAAGGATTGCCTACAATCGTGGCTGTATCGCTTGCTTTAAACATGATTAAACTTGCAAAGGAAAATGCGCTTATAAAAAAGATGACTGCGACCGAGACGTCGGGTGCAGTGTCCGTAATATGCTCGGATAAAACCGGTACTTTGACCGAAAATAAAATGAGCGTTATATCCTTCCACGGAAATGGTTATACGGTAAAGGGTGATAGAATTAAAGAACAAGTTTTATATCAAAATTTTATAATAAATTCTACTGCCGATTTGATTAACTCTAACGGCGAATTGATTTATAAAGGTAGTGGTACAGAGTGTGCTTTGATTTCAAGTTATGTAAAAAGTTCGGGAAATTTAAATTATTACGAATATAGAAAAAAGTATAAAGTTACTGAAAGAGTGCCTTTTTCCAGTGAGAAAAAAATAATGTCAACAAGTATAATTTTCGAAGGGAAAACACGTCGCTTAATTAAAGGCGCGCCCGAAAAAATCATACCAAGTTGCTCTCTGCCTGAAGGCAAAAAGAATAAACTTTTATTAGATATTGAAAAAGAACAAAAGCTTGCAAGAAGAGTTTTGTGTTTTGCTCACGATGACGGAAATGAAATGATTTTTGACGGCTATGCCGTTATTGCCGACGGAATAAGAAAGGACGTTAAATCTGCTGTGAGAGACTGTCGTTCTGCAGGAGTAAAAATCAAGATTTTAACGGGTGATAACGATGCTACTGCTTATGCTATTGCAAAAGAACTCGACATAGTTAAATCTGAAAAAGAAGTGGTAAACTGTTCGGAAATTGAGAATTTAAGCATGGAGGACTTAAAGAAAATTTTACCCAAAATAACCGTTATTGCAAGAAGTACGCCGATTATGAAATTAAAAGTCGTTAAGGCGTTAAAAGAGCTTGGAGAAGTAGTTGCAGTTACTGGTGATGGGATAAACGATGCACCTGCAATAAGACATGCAGACGTCGGTATTGCAATGGGTAAAAGTGGTAGTGAAATTTGTAAGGAAGCGTCAGACGTCGTTTTAATTGACGATAGCTTTGCTACCGTAGTAAAAGCAATCGCATTTGGTCGTAACGTTTTTAAAAATCTTCAAAGATTTATTATTTTTCAGTTATCGGTAAACATATCAGCCTTGTTATTTATAACTGTTTCGGCAATAATGGGCAGACCAACACCTTTTAACACCTTACAACTTTTATGGATAAACGTTATCATGGACGGACCACCCGCCATAACTTTGGGTCTTTACAAAGACGGTACCGATTTAATGAGGCAAAAGCCTGTAAAACGTGGTAAAAATATTCTTAGTAGGGCTATGCTTATAAGAATATTATTTAATGGAATTTTTGTTGCAACTATAATGTGTTTGCAGTATTTTTTCAACGTCTTAAAAGTATCTGAAAACGAAAAATCGGGTGCAACGTTTACGTTGTTTATAATATTCCAGTTATTTAACGCCTTTAATAGTAGGGAACTTGGTCTTGACGGTGTGCTAAAAAATTTGAATAAAAATAAGATTATGGCAGTCACGTTTTTAATAACGTTTATTTTGCAGATAATTATAGTTCAATGTTTCTATTCGCTTTTTGGAATTACTCCTTTAACCATTGTTACGTGGTTAAAGTTATTATTGATTGGTTCTACCATAGTATTTGTAACAGAGGGATATAAACTTGCCTATAAATTTATAACCAAATCGAATAGAATTGGGGTAAACGTAAATAAAAACCCAAAGGTGGCATAAACTAAAATATATGGCTATAATACGTGTCAGTGATAAATACCAAAACGAAAAAAATTTATATTATATTCAATCGGGTGTAGCAGAAATTTTAAGCAGTACTTCAAGTGTTTTTGAAATATCAAAACTTGGTAGTCGTATAGTTTTAGATATAAACTGCCCGGATGAGTACTGTGAAATATTGAAAGTTGAGATCGCCGATAAAATTTCTGAGGTTGTTGCAATAAGATATAAGTATGATTTTTACAAAAAAAGACTTTCTTTACAAGGTCTTAGTTGCTTAGAAAAAGAAATACTTATAACAAGTTTAATTGCTGCAGACCTTGACGATGATAAACGTTACGCATTTGAAAAAATAAAGGGCGATAGTGAGATTGCAATAGACGGAGTTTATAATTTTAGGCTTAAACCTTTAAAAAAGAAGTGGGAAGAGGTTGTTTCATATATTCCGTCCGGATTTTTTACGGCTCAAATGAAAGAATTTATATCTTATCTATTAGAAAATAAGAAAAAAATTGTATATATAGAGAGTGGTCGTGTTTACGATTCACATTTTAGAAGGCTAAAAAGAACTGACCTTTTAGATTCAGAAAACGTCCGTATTTTATTAGAGGTTTTACTGTCTAACTGTGGGGTTATTGAACTTGCAGGCAATATCCCTGAAATTGATGAAAAATATTTAAAAGAGTTTTACGGTGATAAGATAATTTTTTCTAATGGTAATTTTAATTAAATACTTGACAAAAAGATATAAAGGGTTTAATATAAACGTATAACTAAATTTGCTATTGAAAAGGACAAGTAGCGTTAAAAAGTACTTTTAAGAGAGTGGGTGTTAGGTGTAAGTCCCATAAGTTACTTTTAATTGTGAAACCACCGTTTTAGGCAAAGTTTACCCGTGCTTTAATCGTGGTAAGAGTGGTCGTTTATATTTTAACGGCAAGTAAGGTGGAAACGCGGAATTATTCGTCCTTACACAACGTGTGGTTGTGTAAGGATTTTTTTATACGAGGAGAAAATTGTTATGAAAATTACGTTAAAAGATTCGTCTGTAATTGAATTTGAAAATGCTTTGACCGTTGCAGAAATTGCAAAAAGCATATCTGAAGGCTTAGCAAGGGTTGCCGTTTGTGGTAGAGTTGACGGTGAACTTGTCGATTTGTCTTACGTTATTGATAAAGACTGTAATCTTCAAATTGTTACAATGAAAGACCAAGACGGTTTGCAAGTTTTAAGACACACTTGTTCACACGTTTTAGCGCAAGCAGTGAAAAAGATTTTTCCGACTTGCAAGCTTGCAATTGGACCTACTATAGATAATGGCTTTTATTATGATATTGAATTTAAAACGCCTATTTCAAAAGACGATTTGCCTAAAATCGAAAAGGAAATGAACGCTATTATTAAAAGTGATTTTCCGATTGAAAGAATTGTTTGTTCTAAAAAAGAAGCCGTAAAAACGGTTAAGGAATTTGGTGAAACTTATAAGGTAGAACTTATTAATGATTTACCGGCAGGTAGCACTATTTCTTTTTATAAACAAGGTGATTTTATCGACTTGTGTCGTGGACCACATCTTCCGTCAACAGGCAAGATTAAGGCATTTAAATTAACCCAAATTACTGGTGCTTATTGGAGGGGTGACGAAAAGAATAAAATGCTTACCCGTATTTACGGTACTGCATTTGAAAAGAAGTCTGAATTAGAAGAATACCTCAATGCTTTAGAGCAAGCTAAACTCCGTGACCACAATAAACTCGGTCGTGACCTCGGTATATTTATGACTGAAGAAGTGGTTGGTCAAGGTTTACCTATTTTAATGCCTAAGGGTTCAAAAATTATGCAAATTCTTACTCGTTTTGTTGAAGATGAAGAAGAAAGACGTGGTTTTATGATTACCAAAACTCCGTATATGGCTAAAAACGACTTGTATCGTATTTCGGGTCACTGGGATCATTATCGTGATAAAATGTTTATAATTGGTGATGAAAATTCACCCGAAGCAATGGCTCTTCGTCCGATGACTTGTCCGTTCCAATATCAAATTTACAAAAACGGTCTTAAGTCGTATAGAGATTTGCCTTGCAGATACAGTGAAACTGCAACTTTATTTAGAAAGGAAGCAAGTGGTGAAATGCACGGATTAATTCGTGTTCGCCAATTTACTTTGTCGGACGGCCACATTGTTTGTACTCCCGAACAAATTGAAGAGGAATTTAAGCGTTGTTTAGACCTTTCTTATTATTTCCTTGACTGTTTAGGTCTTAAAGAAGACGTTTCTTTTAGATTTTCTAAGAGAGGTAAGTCAAATAAGGCTAAGTATATAGATAACGATAAGGCTTGGAACGAAACCGAAGCCCTTATGAAAAAAATACTTGACAATATCGGTATTGAATACGTTGAGGCTGACGATGAGGCGGCGTTCTATGGACCTAAGCTTGACGTTCAAGCAAAGAACGTTTACGGTAAAGAAGACACTATTATTACTATACAGTTAGACTTTGCTGCAGCGCACAGCTTTGATATGACTTACGTTGATGAAAACGGTGAAAAACAATACCCGTTCGTAATTCATAGAAGTTCAATTGGTTGCTACGAAAGAACTCTTGCAATGCTTATTGAAAAACACGCAGGTGCTTTCCCGTTCTGGATTTGTCCTGAACAAGTAAGAGTTATGAGTTTGACTGATAGAACTGCAGACTACGCTAAGTCTATTGTGGAAAAACTCAAAATGGCAGGTCTCCGTGCCGAAGTTGACGTTAGAAACGAAAAGATAGGGTATAAGATTCGTAACGCACAGTTAGAAAAAGTACCTTATATGTTCATTGTTGGTGATAAAGAAGCCGAAGAAAACAAAGTTTCCGTTCGCTCAAGAAAAGAAGGCGATCTCGGTGCTATGAGTTTAGACGAAATAATTGCTAAATTAGTACAAGAAGATAGAACGAAAAAAGCATAAATATAGCGATAAACGCATACTTTTCATTTGATTGAAAGTATGCGTTTTTTATTTTTTTATATTGACTTTTATATTACAACTTGTTAATATATTATAGAGAAAATAAAGGAGGGAATTTATGAAAAAACGTGTTATTTTTACTGCGTCACATCGTACTGTTGTTGGTGAAAAAGTTAAAGAAGCGTTTACTTCTGTGTTGCCTATTTTTTTAATAGCCCTCCTTTTGTGTTTTACTATAACGCCTGTAGATAACGGTGTTTTCGTTTCTTTTTTGGTTGGTGGGTTTCTTACGATTATTGGCATGGGGTTTTTTACTCTTGGTGCGGATACTGCAATGACCCCTATTGGCGAATACATTGGAACTTCCACCGTAAGGAGCAGAAAACTTTGGTTAATTGTAGTCGTATTTTTTATTTTAGGTGTTTTAATCACTGTTTCTGAACCCGACTTACAAGTTCTGGCCTCACAGTTAAAAGACGGAATAAGTTCCGGTCTTTTAATTATTACCGTTGGCATAGGTGTAGGATTCTTTTTGGTTGTTGCTATTTTAAGAACCATTCTTAAAATTAAACTGTCGTATATACTTTTGATTAGTTATGGCATTGTTTTTGTTTTAGGTAATTTTTTCGTTCCTAAAGAATTCGTTGCAATTGCGTTTGATTCTGGTGGCGTTACAACCGGACCTATGAGCGTTCCTTTTATTATGGCTATTGGTACTGGTGTTGCGAGTCTTAGAACGGATAAAGGGGCTTTGGATGACGGCTTTGGTTTTACTGCGCTTTGTTCTATAGGACCGATACTTGCTGTAATGATTTTGGGTACCTTGGTTGATCCCTCTAAAATTCACATTGGTGAAAATGCGTTGAATTCAGCAGTTGATTCTAAAGAAATGATTGTATCTTTAGGTAAAACTTTGCCAACTTATATTGAAGAGGTGGCAATTGCTCTTCTTTCTATTATTGCATTTTATTTGCTTTTTAGATTGTTTGGTAGAAGGACGGGGGATAACGACGTTGTTAAAATTTTAATCGGCGTTGTTTACACCTACGTTGGTTTAGTGTTGTTTCTTACAGGTGTAAACTTCGGATTTTTACCGGTTGGCACTTATATAGGTAAAATTATTGGCGGATTAAACTATAATTGGATTATTATTCCTATAGGTGCAATTATGGGCTTTTTTGTCGTTGCGGCTGAACCTGCAGTGCATGTTTTGGTTAAACAAGTTTATCAAATGACTGATGGTGCTATTCCTAAAAATGCCTTGCTTTTAAGTTTAATGATAGGTGTTGGTGTATCTATTGGTTTAGCAATGCTTAGAATAATTTTGCACGTTAATATTATGTGGTTACTTATTCCGGGATATGCCGTTGCTTTAATTTTGGCGTTTATCGTTCCAGAAATATTTACATCTATAGCGTTTGACTCGGGTGGTGTTGCTTCGGGTGCGATGACGGCTGGATTTTTATTGCCGTTAGCACTTGGTTTATGTAGGGCTGTTGGTGGAAACGTTGCTGTTGAGGGTTTTGGTTTGGTGGCAATGGTTGCAATGACGCCACTTGTTACAATTCAAATTTTAGGTTTAATATTCAAAATTAAAACCAATAAACTTAAAAATATACAAGAAGAACCACAAGAAGAAAGAGAAAAAATTATCGATTAGGAGAGATTTTATGAAAGGCTTAAAATACCTTATAACCATAACGCATAAAGAAAATGCTGAAAGTTATATAGATTTTATGAAAAATATAGGTGTTCCGTCCGTAAGTGTTGAAATGTGTAAGGGAACGGCAACCAAAAGTATTACTGAAATGCTTGGACTAAAAGAAACCGAAAAAATAATGCTAACTTCAGCACTAAGGGTTTCTGATAAAGATAAAGTTAAAGAATTTTTAGTAAACGACTTAAAAATTATGGATAGTGGTAACGGTATTTCAATCTTAATCCCAATAGACGGTATTGGTGGTGAAAGTAGTAGGCGATATCTCGTTGGTGAAGAACTCATAGATAAATCGGAGGAAATCAAAGTGGAAAATTCTAAATACGTATTGATAGTTACAATAGTAGATAAAGGAAACGTGGACGCTGTTATGGATTCAGCAAGGGGTGCAGGTGCTACTGGTGGGAGTTTTGTAAGAGCGCATGGAACGGGTACGGAAGTTGCAAAATTTTTTGGTGTTTCTATTGCGGAAGAAAAAGAGATTATTTATATTGTTTCTAAACGTGATAAACGTGATGATATAATGTATGCTATAATGAATACCGAAAACTTTAAAAAAGATATGCACGGTGTTGTTTTTTCTCTTCCGGTTGAAAGCGTTTTAGGAATAAGAGATATAGAAAATATTGAATAATTTTTTACCCTTTAACGTTGTCGTTAAAGGGTATTTCTATATGTAGGTGACTACTGTTTGGCTTGCGCTACCCACCCGTTCGATTCCCAATTTATTTTAAAATAAAAAAACACGTGCAACGTGTTTTTTATGGAGCAGGTGATGGGAATCGCTCCGCTTCGCTAAAATTGTTTGCACAATTTTGTAAAATAAAATTTTACAAGCCTAACGGCTTTTTGCTCGCTATCACGCCGGGGTGGCAAACAGTAGGTGACTACT
>JAZSKQ010000008.1:0-29909 GCA_045534905.1 Christensenellaceae bacterium
TATCGTTGATAAAAGACTATTTAAGGAGTGCAATTTGATTATGGACGCACACAAACAGAGACAGCGGGAAGTTTACCACGAAAACCCATACATATTAAGTGGCAAAATGTACTGTGGGTATTGTGGCAACACAATTACCGCAGAGACGGGAACGAGCCACAACGGAAGAGTTTACCACTACTATAAATGTTTTGGAAGAAAGTCCGATAAAAACAGTTGCAACAAGAAAAACGTTAAGCAAGACTATATTGAAAGCGGGGTTTTCGGCGCAACCGTTGAATACGTTTTAACGCCAAAAGTTATTGATAAAATTGCTAAAACGGTAGTTGATAACTTTAAAGCTGAAATTGAAAAGCCAACGACACTACTCGCCTTTGAAAAAGACCTTAAAACTGTTAAAAAATCTATCGATAAAATATTAACTGCGATAGAAGAAGGAATTTACACTAAGTCCACAAAAGAAAAACTACTCTCGCTTGAAGCCACGCAAGAAGATTTAGAAGCCAAAATTGCCGTTGAAAAGGCTAAACAAATCAAGCCGTTAGAACTTGTTGACGTTAGGACGTTTCTTAACTACTACGCAAGGAAACAGTATGAAAATGGGCAAGAAAAAAACGAGTTCTTTAACTCGTTTATAAACCGTGTGTTTTTATTTGACGATAAGGTTATTATTCTCTATAACACCAATAAGCGTGAAACTAAAAGACTTAACAAAAAAGAGTGCTTAGAGATAATAAACGGCAAAAACCTAGAAGAAATAAAAGAAAACTCGTTTGAACCGAAAAAGTTCAAACGAGTATCTAGTGGTTGCGGGGGTGGGATTTGAACCTCACGACCTCCGGGTTATGAGCCCGACGAGCTACCAAGCTGCTCTACCCCGCGATATGGGTGCTTTCCTTAATGCTCAACTATAATATACCATATTTTTCGGTTTGTCAAACGTTTACGCCTAAAAAAAATTATTTAATACTAAATATAACTTGAAATTTAAGTTGTCGTTTGGTAGAATAGATACGTGAATGTATTTTTAGATAATCGAATTAAAAACAAAACCGTTGCGATTGCGGTTTCAGGTGGAAGCGATTCTATGGCGTTACTAAATTATATGCTATCGGTCGCAAAAAATATACCTGCAAAAATAATAGCGCTTAACGTTGAACACGGTATTCGTGGCAAAGAGTCTATAAAGGACAGTCTTTTCGTAGAAGAATTTTGCAAACAAAATAACGTTCCACTTCTAAAATATTCTGGTGACGCTATAAGTAAAGCTCAACAAGAAAAGATTTCTATAGAACTTTCTGCCAGACTTTTACGTTACGGTTTTTTTGAACAAGCGTTAAACGAAAATAAGTGCGATTATATTGCTACGGCACATCATTTATCCGACAACGTGGAAACGGTTTTATTTAACGTTTTCCGTGGAAGTGGCATTAAAGGCGTATCCGGCATTAAAGACGGCCTTGACGGAAAAATTTTACGTCCTTTTTTACACGTTAGCAAGCAAGAGATTGAAAATTACGTTAAAGAAAACAACCTTCCGTTCGTAACCGACCAAACTAACTTTAGCACGGATTATACGAGAAACAAGATTCGATTAGAAATAATTCCTAAAATTAAAGAAATTTTCCCCGAATTAGAAAAAAGCGTAAACAGGTTCGCAAGCATCGCCAAAGAGGAAGACGAATTTTTAGACTCGTTAGCCAAAGAGAAAATAAGTTATATAGACGGCACTGTGCAAATAAAAATTCCGTTAAACAAAGTTTTGCTTTCACGGGCGGTAATAATTGCACTTAAAAATTTAGGCGTTGAAAAGGACTGGGAAAAGGCACACGTTGATAGCGTAATAAATTTAAGCGAGTTGAAAAATTCAAGCAAAGCAAATCTATTAAACGGTATCGTTGCAGTAAAAGAGTACGATAAAATCACCCTCTATAAAAACCAACCTGTTTCTATTAACGAAATACCATTTACGGTAGGCATGGTATCGTTTAACGACACCGTTTACGGTATTATCAAACAACAAAACAGCGTAAACTTAAAAGACGGACTATACGCCGACTTAGATAAAATACCAAAAACCTCGGTTATTCGCACAATGAAAAACGGTGACGTGTTCACCAAATTCGGTGGTGGAACTAAAAAACTTTGCGACTATTTTACAGATAAAAAAATTCCCGAAAGATTGCGAAAGTTAATACCGTTAGTTTGCGACAAAAACGAAATTTACGTTATTTTAGGCGTAGCTGTATCCGATAAAATTAAGGTTGACAACAACACTAAAACTATAATAAAATTCACCAAAGAGGACTAATATGAAGAAATTAAAAGTACTAATTTCAGAAGAACAAATTCAAAAAAGAGTAAAAGAACTTGGCGAACAAATAAACCGTGATTACGCCGGCAAAACCCCCGTAGTAATATGCATGTTAAAGGGTGCAATAGTGTTCTTTTCGGACGTGGTGCGTCACCTTGACATTCCACTAACAATGGAATTCGTAAGACTTTCTTCGTATAGAAACGGAACTACCAGTGGAGATATGGAATTAGTCACCGATATTAACATAGACATTACCGGCAAAGATATTCTTATTATAGAAGACGTTGTAGATAGTGGAAAAACCCTATCTTTCTTTACCGAACTGCTAAAAAAACGCAATCCTGCATCGGTTAAAATTTGTGCTTTTTTAGACAAACCGGACAAACGACAAGTTGCTATAAAAGCCGACTACGTTGCTTTTGAAGAAAAAGAATGTGGGTTTGTAATAGGCTACGGACTTGACTACGCCGAAAGATATCGTGAACTACCCTATCTTGCCGTAATAGATTCACCGGCAGACTTAGACTTATAAAACCAAAAAGGCTTAAGAAATAAGCCTTTTTTTAAGGAGTAAAAATGCTTTTTAAGATAGTAAACGGAAGTGTGTCTTTTGGCGCCGATACCGTTTTAGAACGTGTAGATTTTGAAATTAACGCCGGGGAAAAGATTGCCATTATCGGCAGAAACGGCTGTGGTAAATCTACCCTTTTAAAATGTATTTCCGGTGAACTTTCTATGGAAGAAGGCACGGGAGATACTCCTTTTTCTATAGCAAAATCAGGCAACCCCACTATTGGTTATCTAAAGCAAATTTCTTTTGAAGACGAAAACGTTAGTATGATAGACGAAATATTAAAAGTCTATTCTAACCTATTTGAAATTGAAGATAAACTAACTAACCTATTAGAAAAATTGCAAACGAATCCCGATGAAGAAACGGTTAAAAAATATTCCACGCTAAATGAAAAGTTTGAATTTTTAGGTGGGTACACTTATAAAAAGGAATATAATTCAGTAATTAAACAGTTTGGGTTTACCGAAAGTGATAAACTTAAAAAAATAAGTGAATTTTCGGGTGGACAAAGAACTAAAATTGCGTTTATTAAACTACTACTTTCTCACCCCGACATTTTGCTTTTAGACGAACCCACCAACCACCTTGACGCTTCTGCCGTAAAATGGCTTGAAACTTATATTAAGTGCTATAAATCGGCAGTAGTTATAGTATCGCACGACCGTATGTTTATAGAAAAAACTACGGACGTGGTTTACGAAATAGAGTATGGCGAAACTACCAAGTATAAAGGTAATTTTTCAGAATTTGAACGCCAAAAAAGAACTAACTACGATAAACAATTAAAAGACCACGAATATCAAAGGGAAGAAATTGCAAGGTTAATGAAAGTGGTTGAAAGGTTTAGATACAAAGCCACTAAAGCAAAAATGGTTCAATCTAAATTAAAAATGATTGAACACATGAAAATTGTTGACAAGCCTAACCGTTACGACTTAAAAACTTTCCACGCAAACTTTAAGCCTTTACGCAATAACGTTAAAATTGCACTTACGGTAAACGGCTTATCAATCGGATATAACACACCTCTTGCAAACTTGAATTTTGAACTGCTTAACGGACAAAAGCTTGGCGTTTTAGGTGATAACGGCGTAGGTAAATCTACTTTTTTAAAAACCATTGCAAATAAACTCAAGCCCCTAAACGGAAACTTTTTATTCGGTGTTAATTCTGACATCGGTTACTTTGACCAACAAATGGCGGAGATATCCGGAAATGAAACGGTTTTGTATAACTTTCAAGCAACCTTTCCACAATATAACGTAACCGAAGCCCGTTCTTCCTTAGGTGCTTTTTTGTTTAGCGGGGAAGACGTATTCAAAAAAATTAGCGAGCTTTCAGGTGGGGAAAGAGTTCGACTTGCATTATGTAAAATTTTCAAACGTCGCCCTAACGTTTTAATATTAGACGAACCCACTAACCATATGGATATAGTAGGTAAAGAAACGATTGAAAATATGCTTAAAGAGTACGAAGGCACCGTAATAATAGTTTCTCACGATAGATACTTTATAAACAAAATCGCAGATAAATTGCTTGTATTTGAAAACGGAGAAACCACCCTTTACCCCTTTGGATACACACAATACGAACTATTATTAAAAGAACGAGAAGAAGCTATTGAAAAACAAAAACAAACGACCGTGGTTAATACTTCTACAGGTAAAAAAACTTTTTCTACACCATTAAAAGATAGAGGCAAAAAAGAAAGGCGTGTTAAACGTCTTGAAGAACTAATGGGCGTTTGTCAAAATAAAAAAGCAGAGTTAGAAACCGAGTTAGAAAAACCCGAAATTTATTCCGATTATATTAAGGTAGGTGAAATTCAAACCCAATTAGATAAACTAACTACCGAGCTAAACCTATACGAAGAAGAGTGGCTTTCTTTAACCGAAGAATTAGAAAATTTAACTTAAATAAGTCTATCAAATTATTTATATAAATTGAAAATGATTTTATCCTTTTTTTTAGCATAATAGTATGCAATTTTAGTTCCACTATTACGTTTATTTGGCAACAGCATGTTATATTTAGGACGTCGATTTATTATAGGAACATAATTTTCATTATAATAAAACACACAATACGTGGAAGAATCAATCATCTCATAGTTTCTTTCTACGTAAGAATATTTACCTGCATTTTCTATCTTTCGTGGAATTCCGTAAAGAAATTATAACAACAAGAAAGAACAAAGTCAACGTCGTGGAATTCCACGAGATAAGAAAATTTAAAATACATATAATATTTTCGTGGAATAACGATAAGAAATTCCACGAAGGTGGTTATATGGATTTAAACGAGGCAATCATCAAAAGGATTGAAGAAATTTGCAAAGAAAAAAACATAAATATTTGCGAAGCAACGTTAAACGGTGGAAAGTCACCATCGGCAATATACGATTTGATTAAGGGAAGAACAAAATGCTCTAAGGTTTCTACCATAAAAGCTTTTTGTCAAGGTGCAGATATAACATTATCTGAGTTTTTTAACAAAGAGTATTTTAATGATTTTGAAGAATAATCATAGCAAAAACCCACGGTTCGAAATCGTGGGTTTTTATTTTATGTCTTAAAGAAATAATTTATTTTAGCCTTTATAAAGTTCAAAGTTGTTGCCGGCAAGTATTCTATACAAAATCGGTTCTATATCCTCGGTTGGTAGCCCTATTACGTTATCAAAACTGCCGATTAAAGTTTTTACTATTCCGTTTTGGTCTTGAATCCCATAAGCCCCCGCCTTATCCATAGGCGAACCGGTTTTAATATATTCTTTAATAAACTCGTCCGTTAATGGATTAAAATACACTATAGATTGTGAAGACGCAACTATTTCTTCATTTTGGGTTTTAATACAAAATCCCGTTATAACGTAGTGAGCGTTGTTTGATAATTTTTTTAACATATTAAACGCATCTTCTTCGGATTTAGGTTTCCCTAAAATCTCACCGTTAAAATATACCACCGTATCGGCGGAAAGAACACAACAATCTGCTTTATCTTTTAAATTATCGAAAACGTCTTTAGCTTTATTTAAGGCGTTTTTTTCAGCAGTTTCTATTGGGTTACCACAATCAATTTCTAAAGCGTTGCTAATCTTTACTTCAAACTCAAAACCGTCACGCTGTAAAAGTTCTTTTCTTCTTGGCGAATTACTTGCAAGTATTAATTTCATTTTATTCTTCCACCGTTAATCGTAAATTTTTTTATTTTTCTATCCTTAAAAACAGTTCTATCGATATTTGTTGCCGTGAACACCGTTTGCATATGTTCTACGTTTTTAACAAGCCTACGTTGGCGTGTTTTATCAAGTTCGGACAACACGTCGTCTAAAATTAAAATCGGATATTCGTTAAAGCGTTTTTTAAAGGTTTCCGTTTCGGCAAGTTTAAGAGAAAGCGCTATAGTACGTTGTTGCCCCTGCGAACCGAACGTTCTTGCATCCATATCGTTAAGCATAAACTTTATATCGTCCCTATGTGGACCAATAGTAGTAAAACCAAGTCTTAAATCCTTTCCACGAGCAAGTTTTAAATCCTCGAAAAGTGCGAACGCAATCTCATCTTCTTCGCCGTAATAACCGCCGTCCGTATCAATAACAAGTTCTTCTTTACCGTCCGATAAAAGTGCGTGTTTTTCTTTTGCTATTGGTGAAAGTTCACTTAAAAAGTCGTTTCTCGCCTTTATAATTTTACCCGCTTCTTTAGCAAGTTGCTTGTCCCAAATAGGCAAAGTTTCGTAAACGATATCGAGGTCTGGGTTTTTAAGCAAGTTGTTTCTTTGGCTTAAAATTTTATTGTAACGAGAAAGTGCGTAAAAGTACGACTTAGACATTTGGCATAACGAAATGTTTAAAAATCTTCTTCTATCTTCCGGACATTCTTGAACGAGTTTCAATTCGGCAGGATTAAAAAATACCGAATATATATTGCCGAAAATTTCGCCTATTTTAAGTATCTGCATACCGTTGACGAAAACAGACTTTTTATCGTTTACGTTAAAGTCAATTTTAACGGACACGTCACCGTAATTAGAACTTGCAGTGCCATCTATTTGAGCCGTTTTTTCACCAAGTCTAACTATAACTTTATCTCTATTAGCCCTTGGCGAATAACCCGTGCAAAGGAAAAAAATAGCCTCTGCGCAGTTGGTTTTCCCCTGCCCGTTTGCTCCGCTTAAAATATTTATTCCGTTTTCAAATTCAAAATATTCTTCTTGATAATTACGGAAATTTTTAAGTTTTAAATTTTTTATAAACATAGTATTTTTAAATTTTAAAGCGCGTGCTTTATTGACTTTATTTTATTTTTGTTGTATTATGATACTTACCTAAATTAAGTACATTTAATATTAACATTACTTATTATATTATTTTTTCAAAATAAAAGCAAGTCTAAAGAAAAGGAAAAGTTTATGGAAAGTTACGAGATTTTATGGAAAACTGCACTTCCCGAAATAGAAAACACGGTTAGCGCTATATCTTATGACACATATATTTCTAACTTGGTACCCGTTGACGTTGTTGGTACCAAGCTTATTTTGATTACCGATAACGAACTTTTTGCTAACGTAGCAAACTCCGTTCACCTTGGTCAAAAGATTAGAACTGCTTTGATAAAGTCTAATTCCGAAATTACCGATTTTGAGGTTTTAGTTGCTAAATCTCGTGAAGAATATCTTTCTCGTTTACCAGAACCCGAAGAAATTCCAGTAAAAAGTGCAGGCACGCCGATTAACCCTAACTTCACCTTTGATTCTTTCGTTGTTGGCTCTTCTAACGAGTTTATTTATGCCGCAGCAAAAGCCGTTGCCGAAAACCCGGGCGAATCATACAACCCCCTATTTATTTACGGTGGCACTGGTTTAGGTAAAACCCATATCTTGATGGCTATCGCCAACCACTTAAAAAAGAAAAATCCGTCGCTATCCGTTCTATACGCCACTTGCGAACAATTTACCAATCAATTTATAGAAAGTATTTCTAAAGGTAAAAACAGTGACGTTGACTTTAGAAAAAAATATAGAAATATAGACGTTTTGCTTTTAGACGACGTTCAATTTTTAGCAAAAAAACAAGGAACTCAAACGGAATTTTTCCATACGTTTAACGAACTTGTTATGCAAAACAAGCAAATAGTTTTAACGTCTGACCGTCCACCTAAAGAAATTGATATTTTAGAAGAAAGATTAAGAACGAGATTCGAAGGCGGACTTTTAGCTGACGTTCAACCACCGGACTTAGAAACGAGGGTTGCTATTTTAAGAAAAAAATCTGAAGAACAAAAATGCTTGGTTGACTTAAAAGTTTTAACCTATATTGCAGAAACTTCTTCTGAAGATATTCGCTCTTTAATAGGTAAATTAACCAAGGTTATATTTGCTTCTAAACTTCACGAACGCCCGATTACTATTGACTTGGTAAACGAAGCGTTGAAAGAATCGGCAAGCGAACAAATGGAAGAACTTCAAGCCGACGACATTATTAAATGCGTTTGCGATTTTTATAAGGTTAACAAGTCTGACGTATTGGGCAAAAAGAAAAATAGAGAGTTCGTTGAACCAAGACAAGTTTGTATTTACCTTATTACCGAAATGATGAACTTACCGTTAGTAACCATTGGTACAATCATGGGTGGTAGAGACCACGCAACTGTTATTTATACTCGTGATAAAGTTCACGAACTTATTAAAACGGACACTAAACTTGCCACTGAAATTGGCGATATAAAAAATATGTTACTTAAAAAATAGACTATGACCAATTTTATTGAAGGACAATTTGACGCTGTAGTTATCGGCGCCGGCCACGCAGGTTGTGAAGCATCGCTTGCTCTTGCTCGTACCGGATTTAAAACGGCTATGCTTACTCTTAATTTAGATAGCATAGCTTTTATGGCGTGCAATCCTTCTATAGGCGGAACCGCCAAAGGACAAATAGTTCGTGAAATTGACGCACTTGGCGGTGAAATGGGTATAAACGCAGATAAAGCACTACTTCAACTTCGCACGCTTAATAAAGGCAAAGGTGCGGCAGTTCAAAGTTTACGTGGACAAGAAGATAAAAACCTTTATCACGTTGTTATGAAACAAACGCTTGAAAACACGCCTAATCTTCGCATTATTCAAGGCGAGGCAACCGAAATTTTAACCGACGGCAAAAAAGTTACGGGGGTAAAAACGGCGTTCGGTAGCGTGTTAGAGTGTAAAACCGTAATAATCGCTACGGGTGTATATCTTAACGGTAGCGTTATTGCTGGGGAATGGAAACGTTCTTCCGGTCCCAACGGATTTGCACCTGCCAACGAACTTACTGCGTCTTTAATAAATTTAGGATTTAACGTTAGAAGATTTAAAACGGGTACCCCTGCAAGAATAGACGGCAACACGGTTGACTTTTCGGTGTTAGAGAGACAAGACGGTGAAACCGACCTTTTCCCATTTTCGTTTATGTATGACGACGTTCCACAACAACAAACACCGTGTTATTTGACTTATACTAACGAAAAAACTCACGAAATAATTAAGGCTAATTTACACCGTTCACCCCTTTACTCGGGCATGATTAAAGGAACGGGACCAAGATACTGCCCTTCCATTGAAGATAAAGTAGTAAGGTTTGCAGATAAAGAACGTCATCAATTATTTTTAGAACCCGAAGGAAGTGACACTAACGAAATTTACGTTCAAGGAATGTCCACTTCTCTCCCCCACGACGTACAAAAACAAATGTATCGTTCGGTTAAGGGATTAGAGCATTGTGAAATTATGCGCTACGCCTACGCTATTGAATACGACTGCATAGATTCGCTGGACCTTTACCCAACCTTAGAATTTAAAAAGATTGAAAATATATATACGGCAGGGCAAATTAACGGCACAAGCGGTTATGAAGAAGCAGGCGCACAAGGTCTAATCGCAGGGCTTAACGCATCACTTAAAATGCGAAATCTTCCACCTTTAATTCTTGGTAGAGATACTTCCTACACCGGTGTGCTTATAGATGATTTAGTCACCAAAGGCACTAACGAACCTTACCGTATGATGACAAGCCGTGCCGAACATCGTATAGTACTTCGCCAAGACGACGTTGACTTTAGACTAACCGAACTTGGCAGAAATGCCGGCTTAGTATCGGACGAAAGATACCAAAAATACTTAAAGCGTAAAGAAGAATACTTAAAAGCAAAAGAAGAAATAAATAAAACCTTTTCGCCAAAACTTACCGAAAACTTACTTAAAAAATTCGGGTTTGAAAAACCAAACGCAGGTATTAGTTACGGCGACATGATTAGACGTGGAATTCCGCTAAAAGAAATCATTAACGAACTTGGTGGTTTTGAAGGAATTTCTAATAGAATTTTAGAAACTATTGAAATTGACGCTAAATATCAAGGCTATTTAGAAAAAGAACAAGAACAAATTCTTAAGGCTAAAAAGTTGGAAGAAAAAGCAATTCCACAAGATATCGACTATTTATCTTTAAGCGGTTTACGAATTGAAGCAAGACAAAAGTTAGATAAAATTCGCCCTAAAAACTTAGGTCAAGCAGGTAGAATTTCGGGCGTGTCCCCGGCAGATATTTCTGTTTTAATGGTATATTTAAGCAAATAAAAAAATCTACGGAAAAGGGCGTGTCCCATAGGGATTTTTAGTCCATAATAAAAGCATAGCACACTATACTTCACTAAAAGTGAAACGTAGTGTGCTTTTCTTATCCACAAAAGATAAACTTTTATAAGTGATATTTTTAGCCTTATGGCTAAAAGTGATATGCAAGTTTCTTGCGTGATATTTTGACTTCCCGTCAAAGTTATATTATATTTGCCATAACTTACCCTATGGGTAAATATAACTTTGCGTAGCAAAATATCACTGCGAAAGCAATATAACTTGCCGATAGGCAAATATAACTAGTGCGTCAGTAATAATCCCTATTACTGACGCACTAAATCCGTAGATTTTTATTTTTTAGTGTTAAAATCAATAAATTTTTTACAAGCAAGCGTTAAATATTGATTCTTTTTATAGTAAAAATAAATTTCTCTATTACTTATTCTATCTTGCAAATTATAAAAACAAAGCCTATCGGTTGGCGTGACTTTTTTAATAAGTTCGTCGCCTATAAAACTAATTCCCATGCCCGTACAAGCAAGATTATATGCAGTAATTTGTTGGTCGATACAAAATGCAACGTTTGGTTCTACGTTGTATTTTTTTAAAAGTTTTTCGGCTCGCTTGCCCGTATCGTTTTCATGTCTAAGCAATATAAAAGACTGCTTTTTGAACTCGGATAAATCTACACCGTCAATGTTTAAATGCTCGTTTTTAATAATTTGCTTAGCAGTTATAGCATACTTTTTTAGTTTAGAGTTTATCTCAAACTCCCGTGGGACGGCAAGAATCAATTTCTCTTTTATAAAAATTTCAGACGAGATTTTATCGTCTTCTATTAATGCATTATCTAATATAATATCTAATTCGCCGTCTTTTAACTTATTTATTAAATTTTTAGTTGTATCTTCAAATATTTCTAATTCGACGTTAGAATAAACGGCACAAAACTTAGAAACCATTTCGGGCAAAATAAAAGAGGAAAAAAATGTACTTCCACCCAACTTAAGTTTCCCTGATATTAAATTCCCACGGTCGGTTAGATACTTTACAAACGTTTGCTCGGTTTTATAAATTTCTTTCGCTTGACGAACGTACTCTTCGCCCACCTCGGTTAGTTTAACAGGGTTTGTAGATCTATCAAATATCGGTGCACCTATTTTGTCTTCTAATCGCTTAATGGTTGCAGATAAACTTGGTTGCGATACAAATAGTTTTTCACTTGCCTTGGTAAAACTTCCCGTTTCGTAAATTGTCAACACGTAATCTTTATTTCTAAACATTTATACCATAACTCCAAAGTTATAAAAATTATGTTTTAATATGTATTTGATTATATCACAAGATTATAATATAATCAATAAAAAAATCAAAAGGACGAAAAAAATGTTTAGACTTGAAAGCGACAGTATTGGTGAAAGAGAGATACCTATTAAGGCTTATTACGGCGTTCAGTCGTTAAGAGCTTCCGAAAATTTTAAGATTAGTGAAAGATTATCTCATAACGAACTTGTTTTAAGCGCAGTTGCAATAAAAAAGGGTTCGGCAATTGCTAATTTTAATGCGGGAGCAATTGATAAAAACGTCTGTGATGCCATAGTTTATGCGTGTGATAAAATTTTAGAAGGTAATTATTTAGATAACTTTATAGTAGATGCTATTCAAGGTGGAGCGGGAACTTCGCTAAATATGAACGTTAATGAAGTTATAGCAAATATTGCCCTTGAATTTTTAGGCGAAGAAAAAGGTAACTATTCTATAATTCACCCTAACGACCACGTAAACTGCGGGCAATCTACAAACGACGTTTATCCAAGTGCGGGTAAAATTGCACTTATAAGACTTATTAAAAAAGCAATAGAACAAATTAAATTGCTTGCAGATTCTTTTGAAAAAAAGGCAATAGAATATTCAGACGTTATAAAAATGGGAAGAACTGAAATGCAAGACGCCGTTCCCATAAGCTTTAAGCAAGTTTTTAACGCTTATAAAGCACCTTTACTGCGTGATATAATTAGACTTAACTCGGTAATAGAACAACTTTCAATATTGAATATGGGCGGAACTGCAATAGGAACTACGGTTAATGCCGAAAAATATTACGTAAAAAACGTATTGACTGAAATTTCCAAAGTTTGCAATCTTGAGTTAAAACAAGCGGACGATTTAGTAGATTCCACACAAAACCTTGACGTATTCGTTTCAGTTTCCGGGGCTATAAAAACTTGTGCAACCAGCTTGTCCAAAATAGCAAACGACTTAAGACTATTAAGTTCGGGGCCGAGAACCGGTTTTTCGGAAATAAATTTACCCGCAAAACAAAACGGCTCTTCTATAATGCCCGGAAAAATCAACCCCGTAATACCCGAAGTTATCAACCAAATTTGCTTTAAGATTTTCGGAAACGATTGTACCGTAACACATGCAGTAGAAGGTGGACAATTAGAACTTAACGCATTTGAGCCTATAATTTTCGACACTTTAATTGAATCACTAACACTTTTAACAAACGGTGCAAAAACTTTTAGAACAGAGTGTGTTGATGGAATTACCGTTAACGAAAAGGTTTGTACCAAAAACGTTCAAAACAGTATAAGTATTATTACTGCAACTTGCCCCAAATTAGGTTATAAAAAAGCTTCCGAACTTGCAAAAAAAGCACTAAAAGAAAATAAAACCGTAAAACAAGTTTTAACCGAAGAAGGCTTTTATACCGATACCGAGTTAGAATTAGTTCTTAACCCAAAAAATATGATATAAATAAAGCCCTATGTTTTGCATAGGGCTTTTTATTAAAATTCAGGGGTGTAAGATTGTATAAACTTTTCCCATTTGATTTTTCTAACTTCTATATCTTTAATTTTTAAGATAGTGCAGTATGCCGAGAAACCAACGTGCCCTTCGGTAAGCGGGTTTGCATCGATAAGTTCTGTAACTAACTCGTCGTCAACCACCATAAACGTATGGCCTTTTATACTACCACAAGTAAGCCTAACTTCCGTACCCGGTTTATACTTATATGAAGAGGTAGTGGTATATAAACAACTTTTGCCGTTTCTTTCTATACCGCTTTTTCCTTCGTACCAACCGTTAAGACCACAAACGTAACTTTCACCAAGATAGTCCGTTTTTTCGTCCCACTGTGCACACCAAACGGCGTTAAGGTCACGGGTCGCAGGTAATTCTGCCTTCACTGTAAAGGTAAGCATAACGTCGTCTTTAAAATATTCTTTAGTGAGAAGTATTCCACCAAGATTACCCCTTTCAATACCAATTAAGTAGCCGTCTTTACAGTCCCACTCACCGGTTTTTGGTGTAAAATATTTTAACCAATCACTATCGGGCGAATATTTAAACAACACTTCCGATTCATTATATAATACTTTTTTCCCTAATAATAAAATATCCTTCATAACTTCCTCCTAAAAATATTATATCAAAAACTTTAAAATTGTCAATTATAAAAGTAAAGCGTTCTAAAAGTAATTACCTTTTAGAACGCATCTGTTTTTTTGAGTTCTTCTATAAGCCGAGTTCTGTCGTGTACGGCCATTTATCTACGAATATTGTTACCAATATCCCCTAGCGATATTTGTTAAACCATTTCGGTGAAACTCCCTAATGAAACGGTTTGTCAATCTTGCGTCGGGTGGGGTTTACATAGCCCCTTACGTTACCGTAAGGGCGGTGGGCTCTTACCCCGCCTTTCCATCCTTACCGTATAAACGGCGGTTTATTTCTGTTGCACTTTCCTTAAAGTCGCCTTCACCGGGATTTCTCCGGCACCCTGTTTCTAAAACGCTCGGACTTTCCTCATTGACGGACTCTCTCCGCCCCCGCGACCGTATAAAAAACTCAAAAAGTACGTTTATTATATTTTATTTTTTTTAGTTTGTCAAATTTTTTACGCTCTCTCAAGTAGCATCTTATCTGCAACGAGTGCTATAAATTCGCCATTCGTCGGTTTTTCGGCTTTGGATATTGCCCGAACGCCTAAAATATTGTTTATACTCTCTATTCTACCCCTATTCCAAGCAACTTCTATAGCGTGGCGAATAGCACGCTCTACTTTACTTGCAGTAGTTTGATACCTTTCACCTATCATAGGATAAAGCTTTTTAGTTATATTGTTTATAATAGAAGGGTTTTCTACAGCCATTTTAACACCTTCCCTTAAGAAAGAATATCCTTTAATATGTGGTGGAATGCCAACGTTAATAAAAATATTGCTTATTCTCTCGTCTAAAGACGGTGCGTTCCTTGAAATTGCCGAATATGTTTTTTGCTCTATTTTGCCGTCAAGTTCTAAAATTCTTTCCCTTAAAATTTCAAAATTAAAAGGTTTTGCCATAAAGTATTTTGCGCCCGAAGAAATTGCACGCTCTATCATTTCTTCACCCTTTAAAACTGAAAGCACCACAAACTTTACGTTAGGATTTCCTCTTTTAACCCTTTCTATTACCTTAAAGCCGTCACACTCGGTTAAAACTATTTCGGTAATAACAACGTCCGGATTTAATTTTAGAATTTCCTCTACACCCCTTTCACCACTTGTTTGTTCACCGACAACCGTAAAATTTTCGTCACGCCTAAATTTTTCGGCTAATTCTTCGTTAGTTCGTTTGTTATCTTGCAGTAAAAAGACCGTTTTTTTATTCATAAAGCCTCCGCTAAAAATCATCTTCCTTTACATCTATTTTACTACTGTTTTTAATTTTTGCAAAGCAATATACTATACATTTTTGTACAAATATGGTTAATTTTGTATTTTTGTGTCGAATTTTTAATTTTAAGGCTCTAAAAAGCAAAAAAAACACCTCCGACAAAAGTCGGAGGTATGTGAATTTTAAATTATTATGCAAAGAATTCACTTGCGATTTGATAATACCAATTAAGGTTGTTGTCAACTAATTTTCTAATAGCAGAATAGTCAAAATCGGATGCTTTCAATTCTTCTACAACAGCCTTTGCACTTTCAAAGTCAGCACGTTTTGCAGTCTTTTGTTCAGTGGTAAGCATATCGAAGTCATAAAGTTTATAGAATGCTTTCGATACTTTAATAGCCATTTCGTATTTTTCTAAAATTTCAAGATTAGCAGCGTCAAATTCTTTCTTTTGCGCATCGGTGAGTTTACCATACAATGCCCTTACTTCTTCAACTGCTTTGTTTACCGGAACACCGTCAACCAATACGAACTTAGTTTCACCGTCTTCTTTATAGGTATCCAACTTAAGCACGCCGCTTTCTAAAGATTCGGTGATTGCGGTAAGTTTTGCATTGGTATATACCAACATGTCGGCTTCAGCAACTTTACCAATTTGTTTTTGACCCTTAAATTCGTAAACCTTTTCAGTTTGCTCGTGGTCGTGACCATCATCGTGAGTGCTTTCAACAGGTTCACCGCTTACGTCAACGAATTTAACGTAAGTGCAACCAGCTTCACTATTATCACTATAGAATACGTAATTGTTAATTTTTTCAATCTTAAACCAATCGGTTGCAACGGTAGAATCTGAAACAACTTGTTCTGCAAGGTCAGCAGGGTTTTCTTCATCTACGTTATCAACTTTAATTCTTGCTAAGTAGTTAGAAGAGTTTACGTAATAAATATAGTCACCGTCTTTAAATAACAACGTAGTAACGGTATTAACTTTTACAACGATTTTTTCTGCCGAAGTAATATCACCTACTAAGGTAGATTTTTTAATTTGACCAGAACCTTCACCTGCGATATAAACTTCGTCTAAAGAAACTATTAAGTTAGCGTCGCTAGCGTATTCTGCTTGAGTAAGTTTAGTAGCAGTTCCACCTGCGTAAAGGTCGGCAAGTTTAATTGCGTAAGTACTTGCAGTATTGATAGAAACCGCTTTATTCTCCGTATAATAAACGTATCCGTCCTTAACCATATTAACAACGTATTGTGAACCGGTATCTTTACCGTTCATAACTTCTTTAGCAGTAGCTTCACCAACTTTATATGCATAAACTTTGTTGTATCTTTCGGTTGGTCTGGTATATTGACTGAATTGTGCTTCTTCTTCACTGTATGGTGCAGAGAAAACCTTGGTAGTATAAACAACTGCAACGTCACCAGCATTTTCCACGTTAGCAAAACTTACGACGTTTAAGGTTTCGTTAGCTTCAGTTTTAACGTCTTCTTTTGCGATAACCGTTTCAGCCTTAGTTTTAGTATTGTAAGAAATAATTTCTTTTTTAGTTGAATCGTGAACTACAACGTAAACAGTACCTTCTTTTTCAACAAAACGATATACGTCTGAAATAGAATCAGTTTTAAAGAATTTATCGGTATCACCAGAACCGTCAAGCTTGGTTCTCATAAATTCTAAAACAGTGCTTGCTGCAGTACCCGAAGAATCCTTATCGGTGGTAGGTGTACCGTAATAAACGTAACCGTCATAGAAGAATAAGCCCGAAGTATAATCGCTTGCAACAAAAAGTTTAGGAACAACTATACATTGTTCAATTTTATCGGCATCTTTATCTAAATCCGATTTCTTCATAGCCATAAGCGAACCTTTTACCGGAACGCCAAACTCGTTGTTTTCACCGGAGTCACCCTTACCGTTGATAAAGTAAACGTAGTTTTCGGTTTCTGCCACGAATCCGTTAGCAGAAAGAACTTTACCACCGTCTTTTAGGGTAACGCTATCTTTGTCCCAAGAACCCTCGCCACAACCGGTAGCAAACACGAAAGTTAGGGCAAGAACTAAAACGATAACGCTTTTTAATAATCTTTTCATATAAACCTCGTCACTTTCCGTAAACTTTTATAAGTCACTAGAATATAGTTATAAATATAAGTAAGTAATATTATATACTATATCTTTCGGTTTTGCAATGGTTTTTCCTTAATTTTTTTGCAACTGAACGTATTTTAGGAGGTGTATTTTGGATAAATTCGGCATTTTTAACCTTTTAACGTCTTTTTACGACTTTTATCAAAAAAACAAAGACAATGGGAAAAGCGAAAATAAGCCCAATAACCCACTGCCGTTCAATCTTGATTTTTTAAAATCGTCACAACCACAACCAAAAACGGAAATACAAAAAGAACAAAAAAACAATAGCCTTTATCTTTCCATGGTCAACACTATTTCTTCTCACGATAAAATAGTAAAACGTGTGACCGAAAGTGCAAACAAATCAAAAACCACTTAAAAAGTAAGTTGTTTCTTTTAACAAATCTATCAGCCGTGCTCCTTTACAAAAATTAAAACCCTCAAATAATCGAGGGTTTTTCTTGTTAAATAAATTAACGTTTTGAGAATTGTGGAGCACGACGTGCTTTCTTTAAGCCGTACTTCTTTCTTTCCTTCATTCTGGAATCTCTGGTTAAGAAGCCTGCTTTTTTAAGAGCTGCTCTGGTTTCAGGTTCTGCTTCTAAAAGCGCACGTGAAATACCGTGACGAATTGCACCAGCTTGACCGGTATAACCACCACCACATACGTTTACTATAACGTCGTACTTAGCAGCAGTTTCGGTTAAAGCAAGGGGTTGACGTACTATAAATTTCATAGTGTCTAACGCAAAATATTCGTCAAGGCTTTTGCCGTTGATGGTTATAGCGCCGTCACCTGCGGGGATAAGACGAACTCTTGCAATCGCCTTCTTTCTTCTTCCGGTTCCCCAGTATTGAATTTTCTTTTTTGCAGTAGTCTTTGCCATAATTTTACCTCTTAAACCAATTTAAGCACTTCTGGTTTTTGTGCTTGTTGATTATGCTCTGGTCCTTTATAAACCTTAAGCTTGTTAATCATTTTCCTTCCTAAACGATTCTTGGGAAGCATGCCCTTAATCGCTTCATATACTACAAAATCAGACTTGGTTTCCATAAGAGTTTTGTACTGAATGGACTTTAAGTGACCGATAAATCCGGTGTGATATTTGTAATATTTCTTTTCTAATTTCTTGCCAGTTAATACAACCTTGTCAGTGTTTACTACTATTACGTAGTCGCCCGTGTCAACGTTGGGGGTGTAGGTAGGCTTGTTCTTGCCACGTAAAACTGCAGCAACTTGTGAAGCCAAACGACCGAGAACCATACCTTCGGCGTCTACAACGTACCACTTTCTGACAACGTTTTGCTCGTGAGCCATATACGTTTTCATTTGAGATACTCCTAAAATAAAATTTTTATATGAAAACCGAACTGCCAAAACCCTTACACGAACGGGTTAAAGGGAGGGCTAATCCCCCGCAAAACGGAATTTTCCTTATAAATGCCTAAATATATTAAATGATTTAACCCCTAAAAGTCAAGCATTTTTTAACGTTTTTAAATAATTTTTTACTCGTTTTCTTTGTATTTTTAATTAAAAACTACATCTTGTGTTTCAAATTTTTCACAAACACAATCCTATTTGAAAAATTTCAATATTCAACGTTTATTAGACAAAGCCCTTTTGCCGGTAAAGTGTCGCCACCAATGTCCCTACTGCCACCGTTTAACATGTTTATTAGGTCGCCCTCTGTCATTTTGCCATATCCTATTTTTAGCAAGGTCCCAACCATAATTCTTACCATATTATATAAAAAGCCGTTTCCGGTGACGGTAAACGAAGTGTCTATTCCGTCACGCTCTATCGTAAAATTATAAATTTCACGTTCGGTAGTTTTTACGCCACTACCCGAAGAACAAAACGCCTTAAAGTCGTGCTTGCCTATAAAAAGTTTACTTGCCGATACCATTTTGTCGTAGTCAAGTCCCCTATTTACCCTTACGGAAAATCTTTCTTTTAAGGGAAGTTCACACTCTTTTTCGTAAATTTTATACCGATAAGTTTTTCTTTTAGCCTTTCTGCAAGCATTAAAATTGTCGTCTATAAGTTCACTTTTTACCGCCTTTATATCGGCAGGCAAAATTACGTTTATTGCACGGTAAAATTTTTCGGCGGGAATAGTACAATTTTTAAGTTCAAAAGAAACAACTTGCCCTTCTGCGTGAACGCCGGCATCAGTCCGTCCACTACCCGTAACACGAACTGTTTCACCAGTCAATTCTTTTATTTTGTTTTCCAAAACTTCTTGAACGGTACTTATGCTATTCGGTTGAATTTGCCAACCACTATAGTTAGTGCCGTCGTAAGAAACTGTAAGTTTAATCTTCATACTAAACCAAAAGAATATAAAATTTATTCAAAAAAACTATCCCAACTATTAGTCCTGCCGTAAAAACGGTGGCAACTAAATCTCTATAAGAAGGTTTTAAAACCTTAAATCTCGTACGGTTTTTACTACCCGAATAACACCTTGCTTCCATAGCGTCGGCAAGTTCGTCCGCACGACGGAAAGAACTTATTAAAAGGGGAATTAAAACGGGAATTAAAGCTTTAATTCTCTTAAAAATATTACCACTTTCAAAATCCGCGCCCCTTGCTTTTTGTGCTTTTATAATTCTATCCGTTTCGTCAATCAACGACGGAATAAAACGCAATGCAATATTCATAATAAGTGCAAACTCGTGCACGGGGAATTTTATATATTTTAACGGAAAAAGTAGGCTTTCAAGTCCGTCTGAAATTTCTACGGGCGAAGTGGTAAACGTCAATAACGACGCACCTATAACCATTAAAGAAATTCTTGCGGTTATAAATCCCGCACGAAGCAATGCAACGTCGGTAATAGTAAATATCCACCAATCGATTACCACCTTTCCGTCTTTGACGAAAAATATTTGTAATACTGCTGAAAAAACCACTATGAAAATTATAGCACGCATGCTTTTTAATACCCTTAAGAAAGGTATTTTAGAAAGTGCCGTCACACCGACCACAAACGCAAAGCACGCTAAAAATCCTAAAAAGTGAAACTCTTTTACCAAGTACACGGCAACTATATAGGCAATAGTTATTAAAATTTTTATTCTTGGGTCCATTTTATGGACGAAAGAATTAGTGGGCAGATATTGTCCGAAAGAAATTTCTTTCATTCTATTCCACCCCCTTTTTAAGAGCTATAGCCGACTTTGAAATAAAATCGTTTAGGGTAAAATCGTTGTCTATAATAACGCCTTTAAGCTTTAGCGCATTGGTAAGTTTGGCAGTTAAAGGCAAGTCTAAGCCGATAGAATATAAAAGTTCACTATCCGAAAAAACTTGTTTAGGTGTGCCGAATTTTATTATCTCTCCCTTAGAAAATACTGCAACTTTATTACAGTATTCACTAACCACGTTCATATCGTGCGTAACTATAATAATGGTTTTTACGAACCCACCGTGCAGTGTTTTAAGTAGTCTTAAGAAGTCTTTTTTGCCTTGTGGGTCAAGACCGGCAACAGGCTCGTCCAAAACCAAAATTTCGGGCTTGGTTGCTATAACGCCGGCTATTGCCACCCTACGCTTTTGTCCACCTGAAAGTTCGAACGGAGACTTATCTTTTACTTCTTCAAAATTAAGACCGACTAATTCTATGGCTTGTTTTACTAAATCACGGCGTTCTTCTTCCGTAGTCGAACTTAAAAAGTTTTTAACGCCGAATTCCACGTCTTCAAAAACCGTTTCTGCAAAAAGTTGGTGTTCGGGATATTGAAACACCATGCCAACTTTTGCACGAAGTGACTTAAAATCACATTTTTTATCCGTTAAATTAAACTCGCCAATCTTTATACTGCCGTACTCTGCAGTGGTTTTTATAAGCCCGTTAAAATGTTGAACGAGCGTACTTTTACCACTTCCGGTATGTCCGATTATACCTAAAAAATCACCTTCATCTACGGTCAAACTTACGTTTTTTAATGCGTTGGTTGCCATAGACTTCATTTTTTTATTATAAACAAAGCTTAAATTTTTTACTTCTACTTGCATATTGCCTCCAAAAGTTCTTCTTCGGTCAATACGCCGTTATCTATTGCTAAACCTTCTTGATTTAGCCTATCTTTAATTACCACGGAAAGGGGTAATTCCAAATTGCAAGAAAGTAAGATTTCTTTATTTTCAAAAACTTGTTTAGGACTGCCTTCAAGCACGATTTTACCACCCGACAACACCACTATTTTATCCGAAAATAACGTTTCTTCCATATAGTGCGTTACGGCTATTACTGTAGTTCCGTTTTCTTTGTTTAATTTTCTTGCAACGTCTAAAACTTCTTTTCTTCCCTTTGGGTCGAGCATTGCCGTAGATTCATCTAACACCAAAACTTGCGGTTTTAACGCTAAAACACCGGCAATTGCAATCCTTTGTTTTTGCCCACCGGACAATCTTTCCGGAGAAGATTTTCTAAATTCTTCCATACCCACGGCCTTTAGTGCATAGTCTATTCGCCCTGCAATTTCCTTTCTCGGAACGCCTAAGTTTTCAGGGCCGAAAGCAACGTCGTCTTCAACTATAGAAGCAACTAATTGGTTGTCTGGATTTTGAAAAACAACGCCTACTCTTTTTCTGATTTCAAAAAGCTCTTTTTTTGTGCCGTTAGAAGAAATTCCGTCAACGATAATCTCGCCCGAATCGGGTTTAATAAGTCCGTTAAGTAATTTTGCAAGAGTGCTTTTACCACTTCCGTTATGCCCGATAACCGAAACAAACTCTCCCTTATTTATTTCAAGGGAAAGGTCACTAATTACGTTATTTATTTTATCGTAAGAAAAATTTACGTTTTTTAGCCTAATAACGGACATTTTTACCTCTAAAATTACTAAACTTCTTTAACTTAAAAATTTTAACATACATTTTATTTTTTTACAAGCAAACTGACGTAAAAGCAACAAATTTTAATTTCGCCTTGGGCGTTTACAATTTTTATCTTGTTTGATTTTTTATAATCGTAAAATTTAAGGTGTAGATTTTTTATTTAAATAAAATGTTGGTGTAAATTATTATAACGTTATTGACTAATTGTTTATATAAGTTTATAATAATACCGTGCGTAGAATCGCAAAATATAATATTTTCAAGAGGATTTATTATGAAGAAACTTACAATTGACGGCAATACCGCCGCCAGCCACGTAGCGTATGCTTTTTCTGAAGTAGCGGCTATATATCCTATAACCCCTTCTTCCCCTATGGCAGAAGTTGCCGACGAATGGGCAACTGCAGGCAGAACCAATATGTGGGGGCAAACGGTTAAAATTGCAGAACTCCAATCCGAAGGCGGTGCAGCGGGCGCAGTACACGGCTCGCTTTCCGCAGGTGCTTTGACTACAACTTACACTGCAAGCCAAGGCTTGCTTTTGATGATTCCGAACATGTACAAAATCTCGGGCGAACTTTTACCGTCCGTATTCCACGTTTCGGCAAGAGCAATTGCTGCTCACTCACTTAACATTTTCGGCGACCACGCAGACGTAATGGCTTGCCGTCAAACCGGCTTTGCTATGCTTTGTGACTCTTCCGTACAAGAAGTTATGGATTTAGCGTTAGTCGCACACCTTTCAACTTTGAAAGCAAAAGTTCCGTTCGTAAACTTCTTCGACGGATTTAGAACTTCACACGAAGTTGCTAAAATCGACGTTTGGGACGATGCAGACGATTATGCTGAAATTCGTGAAATTTGCAAGGAAGTAGGTATTGAAGAGGACGTTAAAAACTTTAAGTCTCGTGCGCTTAACCCCGAACACCCCATTCAAAAGGGTACCGCTCAAAACGGCGACACTTACTTCCAAAACAGAGAAACTGCTAACAACTACTACCAAGCAACCCCTGCTATCGTTCAACAAATGATGGACGTTGTATCGGCTAAATGCGGTAGAAGTTATCACCTTTTCGACTACGTTGGTGCTAAAGACGCTGAAGAAGTTATCGTTGCAATGGGTTCAGGTTGCGGTACTATTGAAGAATCAGTTAACAAGCTTAACTCTTTAGGTAAGAAATACGGCTTAGTTAAAGTTAGATTATACAGACCTTTCGTTGCAGACGCATTTATTAACGCTCTACCTAAAACCACCAAAAAGATTGCCGTTTTAGATAGAACTAAAGAACCCGGCTCTCTCGGTGAACCTTTATATCTTGACGTTTGCTCTGCTTTATTTGAAAAGGGCGTAAACGGAATTACCGTTGTTGGCGGTAGATACGGTTTAGGTTCTAAAGAATTTACTCCATCAATGGTTCTTGCAGTTTACAAAAACCTTGAACAAGCTCAACCTAAAAACCACTTCACTATCGGTATTTACGAAGACGTTACTAACTCTTCACTCGATTTCTCTGAAAAGTTCGACGCTGCACCTGCAGGCTCAACTTCTTGCAAGTTCTACGGTTTAGGTTCAGACGGTACCGTTGGTGCAAATAAAAACTCTATTAAGATTATAGGTGACCACACCGATAAGCACGCACAAGCGTACTTCTTCTACGATTCTAAAAAGTCGGGTGGTATTACCGTTTCTCACTTAAGATTCGGTGACACGCCTATCCAAAGCGAATATTTAATCGACTCGGCAGACTTCGTACAATGTTCTAACCCGTCTTACGTAACCAGATACGATATGACCGGTGATATTAAAGAAGGTGGCACCTTCCTTATCAACACTAGCGCTACTACCGTAGAAGCTTTAGAAGATTTCTTACCCGCAAAGGTTAAGAACGATATCGCTAATAAAAATATCAATCTTTACGTTATAGACGCTATCGCTATAGCAGGTAAGTTAGGCTTAAAGGGAAGAACCAATACTATTCTTCAATCGGCATTCTTCCGTGTAAACCCACAAATTATGCCTTACGACAAAGCCGTTGAATATATGAAATATATGGCTAAAAAGTCTTTCGGAAGAAAGGGTGACGCAGTTGTTCAAATGAACTACGACGCTATCGACTCTGCTTCGGGTGATAACTTAGTAAAAATTGAAGTTCCCGCAAGTTGGAAAACCACCACTACCGGAGCTAAAATGTTTGAAGGTCATACCGACAAATATTATCAAGAAATTATTAAACCTATCCTTTATCTTAAAGGTGACGAACTTAAATCTTCTCAATTTAACGCAGACGGCTCTGTACCAACCGGTACTACCAAGTTCGAAAAACGTGGCGTTGCCGTTACCGTTCCGAAGATTGACGTAAATAAATGTATTCAATGCGGTCAATGTTCGTTCGTATGTCCGCACGCTTGCTTAAGACCGGCTCTCGTTAAGGTTGGCGATTCTAAACCAGAAACCTTAAATACTAAACCTGCTATCGGCTTACCCGGCTATGAATATAAAATGCAAGTTTCACCTTTAGACTGTATGGGTTGTGGCGTTTGCGCTACAGTATGTCCGGTAAAAGACGGCGGTGCTATCTCTATGATTCCGCTTGCAGAATCCTTAAAAGAAGGCGAAGATAAAAACTGGGAATATGCAGTTGAACTCCCCGAAGCCGACACTTCTAAATTCAAGAAGGAAACCGTTAAGGGTTGTCAATTTAAGACCCCTCTCTTTGAATTCTCGGGCGCATGTGCCGGTTGTGGCGAAACGCCTTACGTTAAGGTTGTTACCCAACTTTTCGGTGATAGAATGATTGTTGCTAACGCAACAGGCTGTTCTTCTATCTACGGCGGTTCTTCACCAACGTGTCCTTACACTACTAATAAGCAAGGCAAAGGTCCTGCTTGGGCTAACTCACTTTTCGAAGATAACGCAGAATTCGGTTACGGTATGAACCTTGCATACACTGCAAGAAGAAATACTTTAGCAACCAAGGTAAGCGAACTTGAAAAGGCTTTAGAAGATTGCGAACTTAAAACTGCTTGCGCAAATTGGCTTAACGCTAAAGACGATGCAGAAGGTAGCAAAACCACTAGCGCAGAACTTATTAAATATCTTGAACAATGCGACGGTTGCGGTTGTGACGTTGACGATAAAGTAAAAGAAATTTTAGAAAGCAAAGACTGTTTGGTTAAACCTTCTATTTGGATTTTCGGTGGCGACGGTTGGGCTTACGATATCGGCTACGGTGGTCTTGACCACGTATTAGCAAGTGGCGAAGACGTTAACGTTTTAGTTCTTGATACCGAAGTTTACTCTAACACCGGTGGACAAGCAAGTAAGTCAACCAATATCGGTGCAGTTGCTAAATTCGCTTCGGCTGGTAAGAGAGTTAAGAAAAAAGACCTTGGTATGATTGCTAAGTCTTACGGATACGTTTACGTTGCACAATGCGCAATGGGTTCTAACCCCGCACAATTATTAAAAGCACTTTCAGAAGCAGAAGCATATCACGGTCCGTCACTTATTATCTGCTACGCACCTTGTATCAACCACGGTATCAATATGAGTAAGAGCCAATTAGAACAAAAGGCTGCCGTTGACTGCGGTTATTGGCAACTTTATAGATATAACCCCGTTGGCGACGTATTTACTTTAGATAGTAAAGAACCTACCGGTGATTATCAAGAGTTCTTAAAGGGCGAAACCAGATATTCGTCTTTGGTAAAAACTCAAGGCGCAGAAGTTGCTGAAGAATTGTTTAAGCAAACCGAAGCATCTGCAAAAGCAAGACTTGAAGGTTACAAAAAACTTGCTGAAAAGAAAAGCGACTAATTAACCTTTAAAACTATATAATATATAGCCCCGCAAAATTTAGGTTTGCGGGGCTTTTTTTATCTTTTTTATTTTATTTTTAAATTTCTTTTTAATTTTCCTTTACAAATACTTTTTTTTGGGTTATAATACAATTACTTTATCACTTTACTTAAATAAAGCAATAAAGCAAAACTTAGATAATTTTTAAGGAGAAAGAACAATGAAAAAACTTTTAATTAGCTTTGTTACAGTTATGCTTTCAGTTGCATGCTGTCTTGGTATGACTGCTTGCGGTGGCGTAAATTACACTTCCGCTAATGACCAAATTTCCGCTTTAACCGAAGTTAAAGCAGGTACTGCCGACGTTGCAGTTATTGACAGCGTTATGGCAAACTACTACATGGGTTTATCACAATGGAGCAAACTTCAAGTGTTAACCGGTGAAGAATTTACGTTTGAAACCGAAGATTACGCTATTGGTTTTAGAAAGAAAACCGGTGATACTTCTACTAAAGATTGGGTTGATTATGCTTTGTATCGTTTACAAGAAAAAGGTCAAATTGCTAATATTGCATCACTTTACAATCTTAACGCAGTATTAAAGCAAATACCTGAAAAAGCAGAACCGGCTACTCCTGTTGCAGGTACTGATTTCTATGATAACGTTATTGCAGACAAATACTTCACTATCGGTATCACTGAATTTGCACCTATGGCTATTAAAGACGACTCTCCCGGATTTGAAGGCTACAGAGGTTTCGACTGTCAAATTGCTAAACTCGTTGCAGATGAATTTAACTTAATATTTAATCTTGACGCCGACAATAAGATTAAATACTCACCAAAAGTAATTAACTGGAAGGAAAAAGAAAACGAACTTAACGCAGGCAACATCGATTGCATTTGGAACGGCTTTACCGTAACCGAAGAAAGAAAGGCTAACATTTGCTTCTCTGAACCGTACATGGTAAACAGCCAAGCTTTAGTTATTAGAAAAGCTGATAACGCTACCTTTACCTCTTATGCAAGCATGAAGTCCGCTAAGTTCATCGCAGAAACTTCTTCTGCTGGTGAAACTACCGTTAAAAACATCATTTCTAAGAAAATTGCAGAATAATAATTAAAATGGAAAAGTTTTTAAGTTACTTACTTGAACTTTTAAGCGGTTTCGGTAATACCGTACTTCTATTTTTAGTTACCTTAGTCCTAGCGTTGCCGTTAGGACTTTTGGTTTCTTTTTTATCCATGTCTAAAGTTAAATGGATAAAAGCCGTAACTCGCTTTTTTATATCTATTATCCGTGGAACGCCCTTGATGCTTCAGTTAATTATTATTTTCTTCGGTCCGGGTCTTATTTTTGGACCGGGACACGGCTTTAAGGAAATTACGCTTTTCGGATTCAGAGTTCCGGGTAGTGAACGTATGCTTGCAGCTATAGTTGCTTTTACCATTAACTATGCGGCGTATTTTTCAGAAATTTTCCGTGGCGGTATAGAAAGTATTTCTAAAGGTCAATACGAAGCGGGTATGGTTTTAGGGCTTAAAAAAGGTCAAATTTTTAGGCACGTTATTTTAGTTCAAGTTATCAAAAATATAGTTCCGCCAATCGGTAACGAGGTTATTACCTTAGTAAAAGATACGTCGCTTGCTCGTATTATTTCGGTAACCGAACTTACCTTTATTGCGGACAGTATTAGAACTACTACGGGTAGCGGTGTGTTACCGTTAATTGCCGCAGGTATCTTCTATTACCTATTTAACGCATTAGTTGCGTTTATACTAAAAAAATTAGAAAAGAAGTTGGAATACATAAAGGTTTAACTTATGGCTTATTTATCAGTTGAAAACGTATATAAAAGTTTTGGAGATACCGAAGTCTTAAAAGGTATTAACTTTACCTTGGAAAAAGGTCAAGTTTTATCTATTATAGGATCGTCCGGAAGTGGTAAAACTACCCTTCTTCGTTGTATGAACTTCCTTGAAGAAATAGATGCAGGTGTTATGACGCTTGACGGCGAAACCTTACTTGACGGCTCTATTAAAGAAAAAGAAGCTATTTTAAGAGAAAAAAGACTTAACTTTGGATTAGTATTTCAATCTTTTCATCTTTTTCCACAATATAACGTATTAAAAAATATTACGCTTGCTTCCACTATTTTATTAAAAGAAAATCTTGATAGGTTAAAAAAGGAACTTAAAAAACAAAATACGGATAGAAAGACTATTAAAGAAATTTTAGAAAAAGAAAAAGCTGAAAGAATTGAAAATATCGAAAAAGAAGGTCTAAATTTACTAAATATTATAGGTCTTTCCGATAAAAAAGATTCTTACCCATATGAACTTTCGGGTGGACAATGTCAAAGGGTTGCTATTGCTAGGGCTCTTGCATTAAAACCTAAAATTTTATGTTTTGACGAACCTACTTCAGCACTTGACCCTGAACTTACGGGTGAAGTTTTAAAGGTTATTAAATCTCTTAAAAATAAAGACCGTACTATGATAATAGTTACCCACGAAATGGGTTTTGCTAAAAAGGTTTCAGATAAAATTATTTTTATGGCTGATGGTGTTGTGGAAGAGGTTGGTACACCTAAAGAAATTTTCGACCAACCAAAGTCTGAAAAATTAAAAACATTTTTATATAGTGTAGTTAATAAAGACGGAGAATAATATTTATTAAAAAATTAAGTCCCTATATTAATAGGGACTTTTATATTTCTATAATTTTTAGATTTTCTTTTTTTGCTTTGTTTACAGTATAAAACGTTCCACCGAAATTTTGACGAAGGTAACATATTAAACGAGAAGAATTATTTACCATATAATCGTTTCTTTTTTTCATACAGTATTTAGTATAATTTTCACTTACTAACACCACTTCATCAGAAGATTTTATCATTCTATCGTATTCTTCTTTTTGTTCTAAAGAAAATTTATAAGATTGACTATTACAAGGTACACAGGCTATTATTCTTATTTTATAATCTTTTCTTAAATCTTCTAAGACTTGAAAACATATCGTATCAAACCCAAGAGCCATACCAACTAAAAAAGTGTCGTATCCGTCTAAAATCGCCGTCTTTAAGGCGTTTATAATATTTTCCTTTTTTATATCTTTAAATACTATTCTATGACCGGTTACAGCACAAGTTTTTGCTTTATTTATAAAAAGTTCACTCACAACGGATTCTTCCTTTCTTTACCGTTTCCCCTTGGATATTTTTTATCGGTTAAAGATATTTTTTCTATGATAACCATATTTCTTTCATTATCAAAAATACTGTAATTCTCTACCGATTTTAAATTTCCACCTAAGGTTTTAATAGCTGAATTAGCTTCTAAAATTTCTTCGGTATTATTACCCTTATAAGCTAAAAATACCCCTCCTTTTTTTACAAAAGGAATACAATATTCACTTAAAGAATTAAGCCTTGCAACCGCTCTTGAAACAACTGTATCAAAAGCTTCTCTATATCCCTCTTTTTTTGCTAAATCTTCTGCACGTGCATTTATAACTTCTACGTTACTTAAATTTAATTCTTTTACTGCAATTTTTAAAAATTCGCACTTTTTTCCCGTTGCTTCAAGTAACGTAAAATTTAAGCTTTCATCCATTATTTTTAACGGAATAGAAGGAAATCCACCGCCTGCACCTACGTCTAATACTTTTTTCCCTTGAACGTATTTTACACCAATTGCACTATCTATAAAATGCTTAACTATTACTTCTTCCCTTTCGGTTATTGCCGTTAAATTAAACATTTTATTATACTCTGATAACATGGTATAAAGTTTATTTAACTTTTCCTCTTTTTCTTCTGTTAAAAGAATTCCACATTTTAAAAACAAGTTTTTCATAAGCAAATTATAGCATATTTTTTTTATATTAACAAATAAATTTTTTTATCAACTTTAAAATTTACCTTCGTACCTCTCAGACTATGCGTCTTTGAATTTTT
>JAZSKQ010000013.1:0-4821 GCA_045534905.1 Christensenellaceae bacterium
AACCTTAAAAAAACCTTTAAATTTTAATCGTTGATTTAAATATAACCAATCCGTATCTTGTTAAATTATTTACTTTATTTTTATCATTTTACAAAAAAAGTGAGTAACAAAAGTTACTCACCTTTTTTTGGTGACCCCTACGGGAATAGAAGCGACAAAAAGCCATTTTTGCAATGTTGCAAGCGGTAAAATCACAAGAAAAATACAAAAAGAAAATCAGCCATAATTTGGACATCAATAGTTCAAATTTTGACTGTTGTTCACGGCGCTAAGGTATTTGATAAGCGTTTGCGTTGAAAAAGAAAGATATTTATTTTTCTTTCTTATAATATAAAGCGTTCGCGCAGTGTATGACGTGTTTGGCAAATATAATAAAATGTCGTTCAAGTTTTTCATATACTTTAACACTGTGTCAGTTATAAAACATATTCCAAAACCTGCTTCAGCGTAATTTATTGACGTCATAAGATGGTCAAACTCTTGAATTACGTTTGGAACAATACTATTTTCTTTAAATATTTTGTTAGATATTTGTCGCATATTGTTGCCATGTTTTAGCAATATAAATTTTTCATTCTTTAAAAGATGCATATCAACTTTATTGTAATTTTTAAACCAATTTTCGTTGGTTTGTATTATATCGCTTTGAATTTGAAAATTCTTTAATTTGTTATTAATAGCTAAATTTTTAGGAACAGCTAAAAGTATTTGCTCTTTCGTTATCGCAATATACTCGTATTCTTGTGCTTTATCTTTTTGAGTATTGTCTATTATAAGGTCAATATCCCCTTTTTCAAGCAATAATTCAAGTGTTGACGAATTCTCAACTAATACGTTTATAGTAATTTCAGGAAAAAGTGCCTGAAATTTTTTTAGTATGGGTGGCAATACGTTAGAAGACACGAATATCGTGCTACCAATAGTCACATGACCTTTATTTAATTTTTGCAAGTCGTCTATTTCACATCTTAAACTTTTTTCAATATTTTTAATTTGTTCTACTGCCGCAATGTATTTTTCACCTATATCCGTAAGAGTAATTTCTCGTCCAGAACGGTCAAAGATAGGCATCCCTAAGGTGTCTTCTAATTTTTTAATACTTAAAGACAATGAAGGTTGAGTTATAAATAATTGTTCAGCAGCTCTCGTAAAAGATTTCGTTTGATAAATCTTATAGGCATAATCAGCGTATTTAAACATAATATCTCCATAGGTAAAATGATATAATTTGTATATTATTATTTATATTTGATTATAACATAACGTTGTGATATAATCAATAAAAAACATATAATTTAAAAAAATTTATAAATACATTAAACTACAATGAATAAGAAAGTAATTGGAATTATTGGCGGAATGGGTCCTCTTGCGACAGCCGACCTTTTTAAAAAAATTGTTATAAATACAAAGGCGAATACCGACCAAGAACATATAAAAATATTAATAGATAATAATACGGATATTCCCGATAGAACGGACGCAATTATTAACGGCGGGAAAAACCCTCTTCCTCAAATGCTTAAAAGCGCAGTATTACTTTGGGCTATGGGAGCTCAAATACTTTTAATGCCGTGCAACACGGCACATTATTTTATCTCTCAGATACAAAAAACGTTGATATCCCCGTCTTGAATATGTTAGAAATAACAGCCGACGCCATAATGAATAAACACATAAAAACGGTAGGTTTACTAGCTACTGAAGGAACGATAAAAAGCGGTATATATCAAAAAGTATTTGATAAAAGGAGTATAAAGGTTATTTTGCCTAATGAAAAGGAACAACAAGTTATAACTGATTTAATTTATAAAGGGGTAAAAGCAGGCAAAAAAGATTATGACGTGACTAACGTAAAACAAGTTATGCAAAACATAATTAATTCAGGTGCAGAAATTTTAGTTCTTGGATGCACGGAACTTCCCGTTGCCGTAGACATGTATAAGTTAGAATATAACGTATGCGACCCAACGTTAGAGCTTGCTAAAGCTTCAATTAAAGCCGTAAATATGCAGTGCATATAATTCAACTTAAATAACACAAAAAATTAAATCTATAATAAATATCCCCACGTCAAACGTGGGGACATTTATTCTCCAAGCATAGCAACTCGCCTATATTTTGGTGCAAATACTATGTGATATTTGCAATTCCACTTCGAATGTGCTAAACTATGTATGTCAGTCATTGACAAATCCTCCTATGATTTTTTATTGCGATCGGCAAACCTGCTTTAATTATATCATAGGAGGATTTCTTTTATCTGAAGATTTTTTACACCACCACTCCAAGTGGTGGTTAATTTTTGTTTGCTAAAGCCACAAATAAAACCCACGCATTGAAAAATGCGTGGGTTAATATTTTAATTCGCTCTTTACCCTATTAGGTAAGTTGAGTTCCCTATACTTTTTTACCACCAAGGCGGTTCCTCCGCCTTGGGGTAAACTTTAGATTATAAATCTAACGGAGGCATTACCACTCCACCACCAATGTCGGTGCCGGGTGCTTGGTCGTCACCAGGAGCCGGAGGAGTAGGTTCTTCTGGACCGGGACCAGGTGCAGGTTCTTCGCTCATATCATAGCTACAAACGTCGCAAGCGTCGTTGTTATCTGCGTCAACGTGAGCGCCTTTTTCAGCCTTTTCGCCACAAGAACAAGCTTTCCAGTGTTCACTTTCATCTACTACCCATTCGGTACCATAATCGTGAGTGTGGGGTTTTTGTAATTGGGTTTCACATATATCGCAGACGTAGTTATTGTCTTTGTCAACGTGTTTACCGTCTTTACAAGGTTTTTTACTACAACCTACCATTGATATTGAAAATACTACAGCGCAACATATCATGATAAGAGAGAGCAATAACGTTAAAAATCTTTTCATAAATTTTCTCCTTTATATTTCTTTTATACCCTGTTTACGCTGCAAGGTATGCTTGTGCAGACAATACTAAGCAACTTGCTCTATCAAGAACAGTTTTGTTCGCAGTAATGTCTTCACCCATCAATGCAATAAGATTTGCACCGTTAACCATAACGATTTGCGTCTTAGCTATATCAGATACGTTAATGCTGAATTCGATATAACCTAATTCAAACAATGCAAATTCGAAGGTGTATTCAACTTCTTCTTCACCTAAAACAGCTTCTACGGTAACGTCTTGTTTTGAAACGTTTTCCCCAGCAACTGCTACTACTTCAGCAATTTGCATTTCAGTTACCTTTGCTTTAACGGTGATCTTGAACTTGCCGTCAACGTATTCAATAGCAGTAGGACCTGAAATTTCGAAGTTTTCAACGCCAGAGCCTTTCTTTGCAATAGCGGTCTTTTCATCTTCGATAGTTGCAACGGTTGACATACCTTCTACAACGTCGTTAGTCGCATCAGAATCTAATGCATAAACATAAGCTTTTACGTCAGCAACTAAGGCCTTGAGTTCGTCAGTTGCACCTTCAACAGCAGCAATACCGTCTAAGTAATCTGCAACGGAGATTTCTACAGCTGCAAGAACTTCACCAATTTCAGACTTAAATTCTACGTTAAGAACTTTATCGATATCTGCCAAAGCAACTTCGATAGAGAACTTATAGATATAAGTACCTTCTTCTAAACCAGTGTAATCTGCAGTTGCGTCAACACATTCAAAGGTTTCACTGCCAACGTATGCCTTAACTACAAGGTCTGCAAGACTTACTTTCATAGCGAAGGTCATAACGAACTTATCACTATAAATGGTGCCTTGTGCTTGATAAATATCTGCAGTTAAGAATTCTGCGGTTAAAGTAATGTCTGAGGATATACCAACTAAGCTATCAACCATATTGCCATTTTCGTCGAACCAACCTAAGAACTTCTTGGTGGCCGATCCAACCGTCGGAGCGGAAAGTTTTACAAATCCGCCAGTTGCGTAATTATAAGTAGATGGGTTGGTATGAGTTTCACCTTCAGCTAAGCCTGCATAGGTAATACTATAGCCGGTATCATTAGCTTTTACCATATTCAAGCTCTTGCCGTTAAAGATAAGAACAAGGTCTTCAGTTACTCTGTACTTAGCGCCGATTACAGTACCAGCAGAAATATAGTAATATCTTGGAGCTACGTCTAAGTAGGTTTCAGCACCTTCGGTTAAGCTTGAATAGAAGAACAAGTTTACACTAGATTGATATTCAGAAGTTACTAATACGTCTTCGCCGTTCTTACCATTAAGTTTTGCCTTGAAGTTATATAAACCAAATTCTTCTATATCGTTACCTTCAACGTCAGTGAATAAGAATTTACCTTGATAACGTTTATTAGAATCAGTAGCAGTGTTGCCTGAAGCTTCCTTAAACTTAACGTCTATTAAAGTAGCATCGTCAAGTACCTCAATGAGGGTACCATTTATAACAATATAGAAAGTGTTATCTAATACATATTTGGTCCCACCAGACTTAAAGATTTGACCAGCTTCAAACTTAATAACCTTATGGCTCAACTTTCTCATATCCTTTAAGCCGGGTTCTACAGTTTTGGTGTAAAGTATCCAAGCGTGATTTGAACCAAGAGTATAACAACTTGAAATATCTGCAGGATATACGTCTTCACCGTTTACGTTGAGCGGATTATATCCTTCACCAAAGGTAAAGGACGGGAATACTAATTCTTCAGTACCGGTTACTTTAACGTTCCAGTAAATAATCCATCTTGAATCTTGTACATAATTCGGTTCATCTGCAGTACCGATATTTGTCTTATTGTCAGGTTGAGCACCCTTATTTACCAATTCAAAGGTTACGTTAATAGTTTTCATCCAGCTACCAGTAGTCTTAAGACCAAGGTCGTTA
>JAZSKQ010000011.1:0-37234 GCA_045534905.1 Christensenellaceae bacterium
AAAGTTATATTAAATAAATCCTTAACTTGCCGTCAGGCAAATATCACTGCCGAAAGGCAATATCACTCGCCCTTGACGAATATCACAAATCCGTAAGGATTTATTTAGTTGTCGCAATTCCCTACGGGAAGAGCGACTAATTTCCAATCTTTTTTTAATTTTAAAGTGGCATTTACTGTTTTTTTGAAAAATTCTTGTTTTTTTTGAATAAATAATATATAATGTATAAAAATACAAAAGGATTAAGTTAATGCAAGCTTATTTTAATGCGTTTTTAAAAGAGATAATAGATAAAACTGGTATTTCGGTTTCTATTTTCGACCAAGACGGAAATTTTGTTGTGGGTGAATCGTTTGTAAAGAATATCAACCCTGATTTTGACCAAATTTTCGTTGATAGGGATTGTAATCTTACTTTGTTTAAGGTTGATATAAAAAACAAGCCGTATATTTTTGCTATTAGTGGAACAACTGAAACCCAAAAAGTTTATGCGGTATTAATTGGTGAAATTGCTAAATCTTATTTTGAAAAAGACGTAAAATTATCACGTGCGGAAGTTATTAAATCGTCTGCAGTAGGGGAACTTTCACCCTCTCAGATACGTGAATTTTGTAAGAATCTAAAAATACCCGATAAAAACTGCTTTGCAGTTATTGTAAAGACTAAAAGTGGTGTGGAAGAAGTTTTAAGTGTGTTAAATACGATTGCCGTAGATTCTTTTGACGGTGTGTTTAACGTCTCTGAAAATACTTGTGCATTGATTAGGTTTATTTTAGACGGTTCTGACGACTACCGTGAGTTTGCAGAGTTTATTGCAAATTCAATTTATGAAGAAACGGGGGTTATGGTAAACGTTTACTACGGCTCCGTTGCGGAATCTTTGACGGAGATTGCAAGGTCGTATTCTCAAGCTCTTTTCGCTTGCACTGCCGACGAACAAGGTTTGATAAATTTAAGGGTTCGTTCTTACAAAGAATTCGTTTTAGAAAAAATGCTTAACGAACTTCCAAAATCAAAGCTTGACGAATATTTATACTTACTTAACGAAGATAAAAGCCAAGAAATTTTTTCCGACCAAGAAATAGTTTATACTGCAGAATGCTTTTTAGATAACGACCTTAACGTTAGTGAAACCAGTAGAAAAATGTACTTGCATAGAAATACGCTTATATATAGGCTTGATAAAATTGAAAACGCCACCGGTTTAGACATAAGAAAATTTTCTGATGCGTTGACGTTTAAGCTAATAAATTTATTAAATAAATCGGTAAAATAATGAATCAAACTACTCCTAAAAAAAGGCTAAACAAAAAAATATCAGTCTTTCTTGCGATTATTTTTATAATCGCATCCTTTTTTTGTGGGTTTTTACTTCGTGGCGTTTTTTATGGTAGAGATAGACGTGCTCTTAACGAAGCCGTGTTTTACCTTAAAGAATACGGTGTGTTCGATACCAAAACTTTAGAACTTAAAAATTTAACCGAACAAGAACTTGCTAAAATTTTAGTTGATAGTTTAAGCGACGACTACGCAACTTATTATAATCCTGAAGAGTATAAAAAAATAAAACAAAACGCAAAGGGCAATTATCAAGGAATAGGTTTAGGTCTAACGGATAACTTAACCGTTAAAAAAGTTTTATACAACTCGCCCGCACATCACGCTGGTATAGTAGTTGGAGATAAAATAACTTCGGTTACGTTTGAAGAAAAAACTACCGAACTAAATTCGCTTGCCGACTTAAATGATTTTTTGAGCAAAAGAAAAAGTACGGACGTTTTTGTTTTAAGCATAATTAGAAACGGAAGTATTTTAAGGGTAAACGTATCGGCAAAAAGTTTCGAGGCTACCTACGTAAGTTATATTGACGCCGAACGTGAAATGTATTTTTTAACCGACGAAAAAGGTAAGATGGGCAGAAGTATAAAGCAAAAAACTAACCCCGATATTCCGTCGGACGTGGCGCATATTAAACTTACTTCCTTTGAGGGCAATGCTTTTAAGGAACTTGAAAACGCATTGGAATTTATGGCGGAATGCGGTAAAAGTAAGTTAATATTCGACCTTCGTGATAATGGTGGCGGATATATGAGTATTTTATCTGATATAGCATCGCTATTTATATCTAATTCTGGCAAAAGCACTTTCCCCATAGTTTACGCCTTAGATAACGACGGTGAATACGAAGTTACAAAGTCTTCGTCTAATAAATATTTTGAAAATATTAAAGCCGTATCGGTAATTGCTAATGAAAATACGGCGTCTGCATCGGAGTGCTTAATTGGCGCAATGCTTTATTATAAAGATAGGTTTAGCATTGATTCTTTAATTATAGAAAATAGTGATTATGAAAACAATGCGCATACTTTTGGTAAAGGTATTATGCAAACCACTTATTCGCTTTCAAACGGTGGTGCGATAAAACTTACAACTGCCGTAGTATATCAACCCGATAAAACAACTTGTATTCACGGTACCGGTATCCTTGCCACTGAACAAAATTCTTGTAAAAAAGTAGATAACGTTGCCATTAAAAAGGCTATTCAATCTTTAAATTGACGCTTGACTAAAATATCCGTTTAGTGCAAAAACGGTAGATTCGTCGGCAAAGCTTATAATAGGCTCTAATAAATTCGCCCCGTAATCGTTTACGGGGTTTTCTTTTTTAAATAGATTGGAAAGTCCCGAAAAAACGCTTTCTAATTTTTGTGGATTTATTTGACTTATTATAGAGGGTAGATCTAATTCACCATTTTTTAGTTTAGAAATTAAGTCGAAAATATCAAATCCTAATTTTTCAGAGATAAAAGAAGAAAATAATTGTAATAATTCCATAAAATCACCGCTAACATTATAGTATATGTATTTCATACATTAAAATTGAAAAATAAAATTTTTGCGGAGGTTATATGGAAGATTTTAATAGTTTTGCAAAAAACAACAAGGATAGTAAAAATGGAAATATTTACGATATGGTTAAGGATTTAGCTAATAAATTTGACGGAAAAAGTTCTAACGAACTTTTAACTGCCATTTATAAAGAAGCTAAACGAGGCAAGGAAAATGGTACCCTTACTAATGCCGAAATAGACGGTTTCGTTAATATGCTTACACCTTTTTTTAACGATAAACAAAAAGGTTACCTTAAAAAAATTACGGACGAACTTAAAAAGATTTAAATAAAGGCGTGGATTTTTCCACGCCTTTATTTATGAACTAATTTTTTCTACTGCTTTTAGAAAATAGTTAATTTCTCTTAAACTGTTTTGTGGTGATAAACTTACTCTTACAAGTCCGTTTTTATCCGTTCCTAAAAATTTATGTATCAGTGGTGCGCAGTGAAACCCACCACGAACGGCTATATCGTATTCGGAATTTAAAATTTCGGCAACGGTAACACTGTCTTGTTTGCTAAAAGAAAAAGAAACTATTCCCGAAACGTTTTCTTTTGAATATACTTTTATACCATTAATTTGCAGTAAGGCGTCTATAATTTTTTTAGTATAACCCTCTAAAACGTAGCAAAAATTATTTAAGTTCTTTTTTACGTAAAGAAGACCTTCTTTAAGCGAAGCGATTGCGGGCAAATTAAGAGTTCCACTTTCCAATCTTTCAGGATAATAAGTTGGCTGAGATAGATTAAAAGTTTCAGTTCCCGTGCCACCGAAAGTTAAGGGTTTAATTTCCGTGTTTTCGTCAAATAGCAAAATCCCCGTTGACATTATTCCGTAAAGTCCCTTATGCCCTGCAAGGCAAAGTGCGTTTACTTTATCCTCCTTAAGGTCTATTTTAACGTGACCGCCTGCTTGAGCGCCATCGACAAGATAGGGAATGCCGTGGCTATCACAAACGCTACCAATTGCTTTTATTGGAAGTCTTTCACCAGTTACGTTACTTACGGCAGTAGTTACGATTAAACAAGTTTCTTTCTTTATTTTTTTATTTATAGCACAAACGATATCTCCGTCTTCGGGCGATACTATGCTTAAAGAAATCTCGCCTTTTTCTTTTAAATAATTTAATGGTCTTAATACTGAATTATGTTCGTAGATTGTGGTAATAACGTGTCCGCCTTTTTTTATTAAACTGAAAATTGCAATATTAAGGCTTTCGGTACAGTTTTTTGTAAAAATCACTCTTTCTAACGGACAAGAAAAATAATCGGAAAATTCTTTCCTTGTGTCGAACAAAATTTCAGCGCCTGTAAGTGATAGTCTGTGACTGCTTCTTCCTGGGTTGGCACAAAGGTATTTTAAAGTGTTGTATGCGGTATCCGTAACCATACTTGGCTTAAAACCGCCCGTGGCGGCGTTATCAAAGTAAATCATAATTCTCCTTTAACAAAATTTTGTAAAAAATAATATATTGTAATATATTGTATAAACTAATGGCGGGGATTATGCTAAGGAGAAGGGATATGGATTACGTTGCTATTGCTTTTCGTTCACGTTCAGACACTATAAAATTTAGTAATTTCTTAAAAAATAACGGCTTTGAAAGCGAAATAGTTTCTACACCTAAGGAAGCGGGAATAGGTTGTGGACTTTCAGTTAAAACATATCCATCGATGATTCCTATGATTGTCACTGCATTAAAAATGGCGAACTTAAAAAGTTTTGCCGGAATTTTTTTTGTTAAAACATTGGGCGGAAAAAGATACGTTAAACCTCTATAAATAACAAAATCAAAATGCTTGTAAAAAATCTGCGTTTATGTTAGAATAATTTCGTATGAACAAAAAAACGGCTAAAATTATAATAGACAAATTATCCGCCGTATTTACGGACAAGCCGGCACTTAATTTTTCCACACCATATCAGTTACTTATTGCAGTAATTTTATCGGCACAGTGTACGGACGAGCGTGTTAATAAAATAACTGCTGAACTTTTTAAAGAACACGGTACGCCCGAAAAAATGATATTACTTTCTCAAGAGCAACTTGAAAAATACATTTTTTCTTGTGGATTATATAAAAGTAAGGCAGAACATATTTTATCTGCGACGAGAGATATTATAGAAAAATTCGGTGGGCAAGTTCCAAGCGAGTTAAAGCTTTTAACAACTTTAGCCGGCGTTGGTAGAAAAACGGCAAACGTAGTGTATTCGGTGGCTTTCAATGGCAGTGCAATTGCCGTAGATACGCACGTTTTTAGGGTTTCGAATAGAATTGGTTTGGTAAACGAAAATAACGTACTTAAAACCGAACGTGGCTTAATGAAAATTTTAGATAAAGCAGATTGGTCAAGGGCGCATCACTATCTAATTTATTTGGGTCGGTCTTACTGTAAAGCAAGCAAGGCTGATTGTGAAAATTGTCCTATTCAAAATGAATGTAAAAAGGTATTAAAAAAGGTAAAATAATGTTTATTGACAGAGCGCAGATTAGAATAAAAGCAGGTAACGGCGGTAACGGTGCCATATCATTCTTGCACTTTAAGGGCAAGGTTGGCGGTGGTCCGGACGGTGGTGACGGAGGAAAGGGTGGCGACGTAATTTTTGTGGCTGACTCTCACGTTTCAAGTTTAGCCGATTATTATTATAAGACTAAATTTTATGCAGACAACGGCGAAAACGGCGGACCTAAAAACTGTTTTGGTAGGTCGGGTAAGGATATAGTTTTAAGGGTGCCTTTGGGTACTGTTATTAAGGATAAAGAGACTGGTAATATTTTATGTGACATGTTCACCGACGGTATGACTAAAACTATTTTAGTCGGTGGTGAAGGTGGAAAAGGCAATGCAAGGTTTACCAATTCAAGAAGACATACTCCGCATTTTTCACAAGCAGGTGAAAAGGCTATTGAAAGACAAGTCGTTTTAGAACTTAAAACCATTGCGGACGTGGGCTTGGTAGGATTTCCTAACGTAGGTAAAAGCACTCTTTTAAGCAAAATTACCAATGCAAGACCTAAAATTGCCGACTATCACTTTACTACACTTTCGCCTAACCTCGGCGTTTGTGGTTCATATGACGAAACTTTTACGGTTGCAGATATTCCCGGTTTAATAGAGGGGGCAAGCGAGGGTTTAGGTCTCGGTACAAAATTTTTAAGACATATCGAAAGAACCCGTATGCTTATTCACGTCGTTGATATTTCGGGCATGGAAGGTAGGGACCCTTACGACGATTACGTTAAGATTAACCAAGAATTAAAAAAATACGGTGAACTTAATAAGCTTAAGCAAGTTATAGCTTTAAATAAGTGCGACGTGTTCGGCGTGGAAGAAAATATTAAGGCGTTCAAAGAAAAAATTGGCAGAAAGCATAAAATTGTAGAGATAAGTGCCGTTCGTGGCGAAGGTCTTGAAAAATTAAAACAAGCGGTACTAAAAGTCTTGGAAAAACTACCACCGGTAAAACCCTTAGAACACCAAGAATTTACTTACGAAAAACCCGAAAAACTTACCTACGAAATTCTAAAGGAAGGCGAAACTTTCGTTATAATAGGTTCGCTTGTAGAAGTATTAAAAAGAAACGTCGTTTTATCGGATATGCACTCGTTACAATATATGTACAAGGTGCTTCGTGATAGGGGTATAATAGACGAATTGCGTTCTATGGGCGCAACGGGTAAATCAACCATCGTAATCGGTGGCGATGAATTTGAATTTATGGATTAAAGGTGAAAAACATGTTAACTTCAAAACAAAGAGCAACGCTTCGTTCGCTTGCACAAACTATAGCACCTGTAACACAAGTGGGTAAATACGGTGTAAACGATGCACTTATCGAAAGTTTATCAAAGTCAATAGAAAAAAGGGAACTTATTAAGGTTACCGTTTTAGAAAATTCGGGATTAGACGTAAAGGAAACCGGCTTTGCTATATCAGAGGCATTGTCGGCAGAATTCGTTTGTGCTACGGGTAGAAAATTAGTTTTCTACAAAAAAAGTAGTAATCCAGACGTTGAACATATTATTTTTTAGGGCTCTATATTAGTTTGTTTTCCAAAAACAAAACTAAAAATTGATAATATTAAAAATATCGTGCCCGAAATAAGATAGTAAGTTTTAAGTATAGAAAAAAATGAAACCAAATAAAAACCAACGCCGAAAACCAAGTGCTTTTTGGCGTGTTTTTTTATAAAAAGTTTACTTAAATCTATTTTTTTAGGTGGTATTTTGGTTAGTTTTTCTTGTGGTAAATTTACACCCGAATCACTTAAAAATTTATAAGTGTCGTATTTATCGACAAGTAAAACGTCAGTAAAGTTTTTAGCGTAAGAAAGAATCTCTAAATTAGCGTTATAGTAATAAATTACTGCAGTTTGGTCTTTTTCTAATTGATTAAACGCAGTAACTATATTGTGTTTTTTTAAGCCGTCCGGTGAAAAGAAAATAAAAACTTTTTTGTCTTTTAAGATTAAATGGTCATCGTTTTTTCTTGGTGATAGATTTTGCTTTTCATAAGCGGAAAAAAATAGATTTATTAGTGTGGGCTTACTTTGTAGTGAAAGGTTAAAACAAACTTTTTCGGCAATAATTTTATCTCTATTTTTAATGAAAGTTTTTTGGCGTTTTTTCTTAAGAAAATAAAATATAAATATGCCCAATAATAGACTAAAAAAAATTGATACGGTAAGTGCTAAACGTATCGGCAATCTCTTAATTAGGGTAAATAGGCAAACTACAAATCCGATAAAGGAAAAAAATGCGGTGTCGGTAATAACCGTAAATAACGTTTTTCTCATAAATACTTGGGTGTATTATTGACAAATTACGCAGTAATTATTCTTGAAATTTTTATTGATTTAATTTTAAAAATATGTAATAATAAAACTGATGAAAAAAGTAGGTATATTCGGCGGGACTTTTAACCCCGTTCATAAAGAACACGTAGAAATAGCAAAACACGCCGTTAAGGAATTAGACCTTGACGTGCTTTTTGTAATGCCTACTTTTATATCTCCACACAAAACTACCGTTCCGGCAAGTAGTACGGATAGGCTAAATATGTTAAATTTGGCCTTTTTGGGTGAAGATAAAATTGAGGTTTCGGATTACGAGATATTAAAAGAGGGTAAAAGTTATACCTATCAAACGGTTGAAGAATTTAAAGACCGTTATAAGGGCGCAAAACTATATTTTATTTGTGGTGGAGATATGCTTACCGATTTTAAAACGTGGCGATTCCCTCAAAGAATTTTAGACGTTTGCGAATTGGCAGTTTTTGATAGAGAAGATTTTTTTACCGATTATACTGCTGAAGAGGAATATTTTAGGCGGTTTTTCGGCAAAACTTTTATAAGGCTGAATTACGCTCCTAAAAAAGCATCGTCAACAAAAATAAGGGTGTATTCGTCTTTTAATATTCCACATGGTTTAAGTTTAAATAACGTTGACGAATATATAATTAAAAACAATTTATACTTTAGTGATAAATACACCGACTTTATTAAGAACAACCTTAAGCCGTCAAGAATAAAACATACGGCAGACGTTGTGATAACGGCGTTAAAAAAAGCAAAAGAATTAAATTTAGACCCCGAAAAAGTAAGAATCTCGGCAACTCTGCACGACTGTGCAAAGTACTTAGACAAACAAGATTTTCCTGATTGCAATATTCCGTCGGACGTGCCAAAACCGGTAGAACACGCTTTTTTAGGGGCTTACGTTGCTAAAAACGTGCTTGGTATTAACGACGAGGAAATAATAGACGCCATAAGATATCACACTTCGGGAAAGGCTAATATGAGTACGCTATCTAAACTGATTTTCGTTGCAGATATGATAGAAGAAGGCAGAAATTATCAAGGGGTAGATAAACTTAGACAACTTTACGAGGGTGATTTCGATATTTGTTTTAAGGAATGTTTAAAAGAAGAAACCTTGCACCTAAAAAATAAAGGGCAAGATATTTATAAAGAAACGCTTAATGCGTTCGAATTTTACGTAAAAGGATAAAAGGAAGGATATTATGGATTCAAGACAATTTGCTGAAAAAATTTGCAGTATTATATCTAATCATAAAGGTGAAGATATAGTAATTATAGACGTAAGGGAAAAGACCGATATAGCCGACTACTACGTTCTTGCAAGTGGTAGAAATATGACTCACACAAGGTCACTTATAGAATACGTTGACGTGGATATGGACAAGTTAGGCTTCATGCCCACCAGAAGTGAAGGCGTAAAAGAAGGACGTTGGGCCGTTCTTGATTACGGCGACGTTATAGTTCATATTTTTAACGATGAAACCAGACTTTTCTATCATTTAGAAAATTTATGGGGAAATAGCGACAACATTATCAAGTACAACGGATAGTTAAAATTTGCCGAAATAAATTCTATCTACTTCGTCGGGATTTATTTCTATGCTTCTTAAACGTTGTTTGCGTTTTTTACGTTTTTTAAGCGTGGTTTTTTTAGGTTCGGGTTTAATCTCTTCACTAAAAAACCAAAGATAAAAGTATTTAACGCCTATAACCGAAAAGAAGCAAATGAAAAATAAAACTGCAAGACAAACGAAACCAAATAGTGGACCTTTTAACATAAAAAACCTTTTTGTTTTAGTTTATATTGTGAATTTTATTTTATAAAAGCGTTATTTGTTGATTATTGATTTTTTATGATATTTTTTAAAAAGGAGGCTTTTACCTATGGGAAAAACTAAAACGGTAGAAGATATTACCGAATTAACCGGTGTTTTGTCGGAAGATTTTGAATATTCTACCAGCCTTACTTTAAGAGAAGAATCTAACCCCGACACTTTGGAAGAAAAGGGGCTTGCCATAAAGGAAAATAAAAAACTTGGCAAAAGAAAAAAAGAAGATAAAAAAGAAAAAACCGAAGGCGGAAAGTATTACGGCAGAGAACACGCCTTTTTGTCGCTTGCAAATTTATTGGGCGTAAAAGTAGAACAAATATACGACGAGTGTTTTTTATTTCAAGTAAGAAAAATAATGGGCAGACTCGGCAAGGTTATAGTACGATATAACGTAAAAGATAGCGAGTTAGAAAAATTGTTGATTAACTCTATAGAGTTAGACCTTTCAGAAATTGCCGTTTCGCCAGTATATATTCCCTCAATAAAAAAACGTGTTAACAAGTTAGCACTTCATAGTCAAAAAATAACTTCTTTTATAGATTTTCCTTTTGGTGAAAGTTTATTTAAAAGCAAACTTAACGACGTAAAAACAAGTATAAAAGACGGCGTAGATGGCTTTACGGTTATGCTTCCTACAATGCTTTTAGACCAGGAAAATATTAAAGAGTTTAGGTCTCAAGTTAAAAAGCTTGGCAAAGTACACGGTGTTGAAAAGGGTGTGTCTTTAGTTGCGACCGACATTACGGACGCCCAAATTAAACAGGCTTTTAAAACGGTAGAAAAAAGCGGACTTGATTCTATTACTTTTGTGTTTGGTGACGCTACCGAACAGGTTATCAAAGAAAGGCTTACTGCGATTGAAAAGTATAAAGGTAGTAAGACCTTAAAAATATTGGGCAACGTAAGGTCTGCCGAAGACACTGTGGAAATATTCAAACTTGGTGCGGACGTAATTTTAACGCCGTATGCTGACGAGATTGGTGCCGAACTTGTTAAAAGATTTGATATAAAAACGGCAAAACTTCGTTAAATTACTTTACAACGAAGTGGTTTAAGTATTAAAATAAAATAAATTCTTTGGGGCGGGGCGTAATTCCCCACCGGCAGTACAGTCTGCGAGCCTTTTTTGGCAGATTCGGTGTGATTCCGAAACCGACGGTTAAAGTCCGGATGTGAAAAGGATTAAATTTTTAGCCTGTCTTTTTTGCCCCTTTAGAATTTTAAAGGGGCGTTTTTTATGATTACTACTACAAAAAAATTAGTTGGAACGGGTTGCTTTGCAACACTTGCTTTCGTGGTTTCTTTAATAGAGTTCCCAATTTTTCCGGCGGCGGACTTTTTAAAACTTGATTTTTCCGCAGTATTTATTTTACTTGCCGGTTTTATTTTTGGACCGACTTCGGCAATAGCAGTGTCTGGTGTAAAGGAACTTTTAAGATTTTTAATGGGTAGTGCTACGGGTGGCGTTGGCGAAATTGCTAACTTTTGCATAGTTTTGGGATTTTTTATAGTTCCCACCGTGGTTTATAAATTTAAAAAGGGTTTTTCGACAGTTATTATTACTATTTTAATAGGTTGCGTAATTCAAATTGCCCTTTCGTTATTGGTAAATAGATACGTCAATTTCCCATTATACATGGGTGATTCAGCAAAAGTGGTTTTTGAGGCGCTATGGTATTATATAGTTTTATTCAACGCTATAAAGTCGGTAGCTGTTTCAATACTTACGATAATTTTATATAAGCGTGTTTCTAAATTCATTAAAAGTATAAACGTAAAAAAATCAGATAAAGCAGAGTAGAAAAAATGGAATTTATTTCTAACAGTGAAGAACAAACAAAAAAAATTGCCTTTGAATTTGCTAAAAGTTTAGTCAGTGGCGACGTGGTTGTTTTAGTCGGTGATTTAGGTGCCGGTAAAACGGCGTTCGTTAAGGGTGTGGCGGAGTTTTTTAAATTAGACGGAGTTACAAGTCCAACTTACGCATATCTTAACGTTTACGGGGACTTTATTTATCACTACGATTGTTACAGGCTATCTTGTGGCGAAGAAGCTTGTCTTATGGGACTTACCGACTATTTTAACGGCAATAACATTTGTTTAATAGAATGGGCTGAAAATATTATAGACGTATTGCCTAAAGGCGTAAAAAAAGTTATAATAGAAAAAATAGACCAAGATAAGAGAAAAATTATTTTATGAAATATTTAGCAATAGATACGAGTGGAAAAAATTTAACGGTAATCGCAAAAAACGGTGAAAAAGAAGAAATTTATTTTGACCCTAATTGTGGGGTATTTCACTCTACTGCAATAATGACTCAAATAGAAAACGCTATGGATAAAGTAGAACTTAAATTAGATCAAGTAGATTTTATAGCGTGCGTTACGGGTGCAGGGTCTTTTACGGGAATAAGAATAGGCATCGCTACGGTTAAAGCGTTATGCTTAGCGAGTGGGAAAAAATGTTTACCTATAACCTCTTTCGATACCATTGCATATAATAAAAAAGCAGATAAAGTTTTAGCAGTTATCGACGCCAAGCACGACGGTTACTACGTTTGTGGCTATCAAAACGAAGAGGTAATTTTAGAACCTCAATTTATCAACGGTGAATATTTAAAAAATTTAAGTAAAGAATATAAACTTGCTTCTTTTGAAGAAATTAACGGCTTTAACGTAGAAGTCGTATCCGTTAGTGATGGATTAAAAAACGCCGTTTTAAGTAAATCGAAAGACGTGGTTTTGATAGAAGAATTAAATCCACTTTACGTAAGAAAAAGTCAGGCAGAAGAGGGTAGGCCGTGATAAGAGATGCTAACGTATTTGACGCTGAATTTATGGTGTCTGCAAAAGAGTATGGATTTAGCGACGCCTTTAGTTTAAGCGTAATAAAAAGTTCTTTTTGCTCGGATAGATTTTTTGGCAAAATTTATCTTGATGGGGAAGTCCCTGTGGCGTATATAACGTATTCGCTATCCTACGATTTTGCAGATATAGAAAGCGTGTTCGTTATGCCTAACTATAGAAAGCAAGGTATTGCTAAAAAACTTATTTTAGAAGCCGAAAAACATATAAAAGAAAGTGGTAAAGAAGCCATATTTTTAGAGGTAAAACCCACTAACGAATGTGCAATAAAAACTTATAGCAGTTGTGGGTATAAACAAATTGCCGTTCGTGCAAAATACTATAGCGACGGCTCTGACGCCTTAATAATGCGCAAGGAGATTTAGATTATTAAAACGGTTAAGTCTTTTACCAAAGAAAAAAAAGACTTATTGTTTTTGCACGGATATTTATCTAACAGTAAAAGTTTTTCCTATCAAATAGGTTATTTTGAAAAGGACTTTAACGTGCATGCCATAGACCTTAAAGGGTTTGGTGAAAATACGGATATGCGATATCCCTATTCACTTGACGACTATATTAAAGAGGTTAAAGATTATATAAATAAAAAAGGGTTAAAAAAACCACACGTTATAGCCCATTCTTTCGGAGGAAGAATAGTGCTCAAATCGGCATTTTTAGACCCTACTTTGTTTGATAAAATCGTTTTAACCGGTTCTGCCGGGCTAAAACCTAAACGTAGTGTTAGATATTACGTAAAAAAATCAGCGTTTAAGGTTTTAAAGATTTTTATTAAAAAAGATAAGCTTAAAGGGTTTTATTCTTCGGATTACCTTGCCCTTTCCCCCATGATGAGGGAAAGTTTTAAAAAAATAGTTTCCGAGCATTTAGATTATACTTTGCAAGGTATAACCAACCAAACGCTTATTATTAACGGACAATGCGATACTGAAACACCCGTATATACGGCGAAAAAATTAAACCGTAATATAAAAAATAGCAAACTTATTTTGCTTAATAATGCAGGGCACTTTTGTTTCGTAGATAAACCGTACACTTTTAATAGGGAGGTAAGGGAGTTTTTGCTCTCGTAAAATTTATGTTGCCAGCATTCGTTACTGAATTTTCGCAAACGTTTACAGGATTTCAACTTCCAGCGTACATAATAATATCCGTGCTTAATGCGTTATTATTATTTTATGCTTCAATGAAGTTTATTTTAGTGTTCCAATTAAGCGGTTATAAAGGCAAAAAATACTTTAAGTGGCTAACGTCGGCAGATACACCCTACCTTTCGAGGTTAATGCTTTTGTGCTTACTTGGTTGTTTGTTTTTTTGCGTAATGAACTTGTCTTTCGTACCCGTATTTACGACTGTTGTAGGGGATATGGGGTCTTCTTTTGCAAGTTACGTAGGGTTTATTTCGTACGCATTATTTTCGCTAATTTACATAAAAAGTGAAAGCGCAATAAACGCAAAAGTTCCGCTAAAAAAGACTAAACGTTTAGTCCGCCTTTGCATAACGTACATTTTACTTTTGTGCCTTTTGACTTTTGGAATAGTCGTTCTTTTAAACTATATAGCGTACTTATTTGGCAGTGAATTATTTTCTATAATACGTTTTGCTTTTATTTGTGGAATGCCTATTTTAATGCCGTACGTTTTATTTATTGCTTACTCTATTAACGAACCTTTTGAACATCAAATAAAGAAAAGAATAATTAGAAGAACTACCGAAAAACTTAATAAAGCAGACGTGATAAAAATAGGAATAACGGGTAGTTTTGCAAAGACGAGCGTTAAAGAAATTTTAAAAACGATGCTCTCTCAAAAATATAGAGTTTTAGCTACTCCGGCTTCGTACAATACGCCTATGGGGATAGCCCTTGCAGTAAGAAAATTAGATAATACTTGCGACGTATTTATTGCTGAAATGGGTGCGAGATACAAGGGAGATATTAAGCAACTTGCAGATATAGTTAAGCCGGAATACTGCGTGTTGACCGGCGTCAATACTCAACACTTAGAATCTTTTGGTGACGTAAACGTTATAAAAGAAACTAAGTTTGAATTGTTTGAAAATCCCAATAAAAACAAGGTGGGCTTTTTCGCTCAAGATTGTGAAGATTGTAAGGAACTTTACAACCGTTTCGACGGTGAAAAATATTTTGCCGGTATAGACGATGAATCGGCTTTGTGTTATGCTACAGACATAAAAATAGGAACGCACGGTACCGAGTTCGTACTAAATATAGAGGGTGAAGAACCTGTAGAGTGCGTTACCGTTTTACTTGGTAGGCACAGTATAAAAAATATTTGTTTGGCGTCTGCGGTGGCGTATAAAATAGGTTTGACGCCGAAAGAAATTGCAAACGGTATAAATAGACTTCAGTCTATAGAACACCGATTAGAACTTGTGCCAAACAATAAAGACGTAGTTATAATTGACGACAGTTATAACTCTAATCAAACAGGGGTTGTTTCGGCTATGGAAGTTTTAGATGCTTTCAGTGGTAGAAAAATAGTCGTTACACCGGGATTAGTAGAACTTGGTAAGATAGAAAACGTTGCGAACGCAGAGTTTGGTAAACTTTTAGCAAAACACGCCGATATAGTTATAATAATCGGTAAGCATAACGCTGAAACTTTAATACATGGGCTTCTCGATGGTGGAATGCAAAGGGATAAAATTATATTCGCAAAGAATCTTAAAAAGGGCAACGAAGAACTTAACGCTATTTTAACCAAAGGCGACGTTGTTTTGTTCGAAAACGATTTACCCGACAACTACAACTAAACTTAATATAGGATAAAAAATTAAAAGCACCAAAGCGTAAAAATTTTATGCGGAGGTGTTTTTTTAATGAAGAACGTTGCAGTATTTTTCGGTGGAGAGTCTGTTGAACACGACGTTTCGATTATTACCGGAGTTATGACCTTAAATTCTATTGATAGGCTTAAGTATAATCCTGTGCCAATTTACGTTAGCGATAATACCTTTTATACCGGTGAACTATTATTTGAAGTTGAAAACTACAAAAACTTAAATTATAAAAAACTTAAAAAGGTTACCTTTATAAACGGCAGTCCTATTCTTTACGAAGTAAAGAAAAATAATAAATTAAAACCTTTTCTTACCATTGCCGTGGGTATTAACGCTATGCACGGTGGGCTTGGTGAAGAGGGTGGAATTATAGGTGTTATAAAAGGTAACGGCATTGCTTCCGTTTCGCCCGACCTATTGGCTTCTGCGTTATGTATGGATAAGGGTGCAACCAAAATTTTCTTAAAAGGTTTAGGGGTAAAAACCGTTCAAGGAAACGTAGTAGAAGAACTTGAAAGTGGGTTGAAATTAGCAAAAAAAATAGGCTATCCCGTAATAGTTAAACCGTATAAATTGGGGTCTAGTATAGGTGTTAAAACGGCAAACGACCCAAATCAACTAAAACACGCTTTTTATGATTGCTTAAAGTATGGTGATAAAGTTTTAATAGAAAAACTTTTGCAAGATTTTACCGAAATTAACTGTGCTTGCTATAAAAAACTTTCGGGCGAAATAGTTACTAGTGAGTGTGAAAGACCAATAGGCAAAAAAGAGGTTTTAAGTTTTGATGATAAATATCAAAACGGGGATAGAGAATTTCCAGCTAACATACCTTACGAAATCTCTAACAAAATTAAGGGAATCACAAAAAAAGTTTACAGTGCGTTGTCTATTACCGGCACGATTAGAGTAGATTATTTTTATAAGAACGGAGAAGTTTATCTTAACGAAATTAACACCGTTCCGGGTTCGCTTTCTTACTATCTTTTTACAGATACGCTAAAAGGTTTTTCCGAATTATTAAACGAGCAAATTGCTATGGCGGAAAAGAAATTTGCGACGGATAGTTCTATGATAAAAAAATTTCCATCGTCAATTTTAAACATTGGTGGAATAAAAAGTGCAAAACGCTTGTAAAAGATTTTAGCGTATGCTAAAATACACTTGAAAAAAATTTTTGTGGAGAAACTTATGCAAAAAATTACTATGAAAACCCCCCTCGTTGAAATGGACGGGGATGAAATGACTAGAGTTTTATGGAAATGGATTAAAGAAATTTTAATTGAGCCATACGTTGACCTTAAAACTGAGTATTATGATTTAGGTTTAAAATATCGTGACGAGACTGACGATAAAGTAACGGTTGACTCTGCAAACGCTACGTTAAAGTACGGTGTGGCCGTAAAGTGCGCAACTATTACGCCAAACAACCAAAGGGTAGAAGAGTATAATCTTAAAAAAATGTATAAAAGCCCCAACGGTACTATCAGGGCAATACTTGACGGTACCGTTTTTAGGGCACCTATTTTAGTTGACGGAATTACTCCTTACATACCTACTTGGACAAAACCAATAGTAATAGCTCGTCACGCTTACGGTGATATATACAAGGCAGTTGACGGAAAAGCAGGCGTTGGTAAGGCGGAATTGGTTTACACTGATATTAACGGCAACGAAAAGAGAGAAACTATTCACGAATTTAAAGACGGTGGCGTAGTTTGCGCTATGCACAATACCGACAAAAGTATTAAAAGTTTTGCTCGCTCTTGCTTTAACTACGCTTTAGATATGCGTTTGCCGTTATGGTTCTCTACAAAAGATACCATAAGCAAGGTTTACGACGGAAACTTTAAAAAGATTTTTGCCGAAGTATATGAAACTGAATACAAGGACAAGTTCGAAGCGTTGGGCTTAGAGTATATGTACACTTTAATAGACGACGTCGTTGCAAGAATAGTAAGAAGCCAAGGTGGTATAGTTTGGGCATGCAAAAACTACGACGGTGACGTTATGAGTGATATGGTTGCAACCGCTTATGGAAGCCTTGCTATGATGACTAGCGTTTTAGTTTCACCCGACGGTAATTATGAATACGAAGCTGCTCATGGAACGGTTACTCGTCACTATTACAAGTATATTAAAGGCGAAGAAACTTCTACAAACCCCGTAGCGACTATTTTTGCTTGGACGGGTGCACTTAAAAAGCGTGGTGAGTTAGACGAACTTCCCGACCTTGTTAATTTTGCCACCAAACTTGAAAAGGCTACCGTGGAAACTATTGAAAGTGGTTATATGACGGGCGACTTGGTGGGATTATTTAAAAAACAAGGTGTTGAACCTAAAAAACTTAATTCAAAAGAATTCTTAGTTAAAATAGCCGAAAGACTTTAACGTTTAGCCCGTTTTATTGGGCGAGGTGAAAAAATGACAACTGCAGTAAAACTAAAAAGACAAATGGATATGACCGAAGGACGGTTGTTCGGTAAAGTAATTAGATACGTTCTACCGTTAATAGCCACCAACTTATTGATGGTGTGCTATAATTTTGCCGATATGGTCGTCGTTGGTTTATCCACTGAAGCTGATGCTGTTGGTGCAGTAGGGGTTACGGGTGCATTCGTTACGCTTATGATAAATTTGCTTATAGGCGTCGGTGTGGGTGTAAACGTGTGTGTGGCTCAAAACTTGGGTGCAAAAAATAAAGAGGGTGTAGAAAAAACTATTCACACGGCAACTATTGCTATTTTAGTTTTAGGCTTTTTTTTCGGCATACTTGGCATTCTTATTTCAAGACCCGTTTTATCACTAATGGGGAATAGAGGTAATTTATTAGAACTTGCCACTGTTTATACCAAAATTTATTTTGCAGGAACTCCGTTTATTGCTTTAACAAATAGTGGGGTGGCGATTTTTAGAGCTAAAGGCGATACTAAAACTCCCCTTATAGTAATGACTTCAACCGGAATTGCTAACGTTATACTTAATTTATTCTTCGTAATGATTGTCGGTTGGAGTGTTGAGGGCGTAGCACTCGCAACTTTAATATCTAACGCACTTACCGCTGTAATTTTATATTATATTTTAACTAGAGAACAAGGAGACTGTAATTTTTCTCTTAGAAAACTCAAAGTGGATTTAGAAACTCTTAGAAACGTACTTAAGGTTGGAATACCGTCCGGAATACAAGGTGCACTGTTTTCGATATCTAATATGATAATAGCATCTTCGGTAATTAAGGTTAATAATTTAACCGTATCTGCCGATGCGGCCTATCAACCGGTTGTAAAAGGAAATTCGGCGGCAAGTAGTTTGGAATCTTTTGTATATAACGCAACTAATGCTGTATATCAAGCGGCGGTAGCGTTTACCGGGCAAAATCACGGGGCGAAAAAGTACGATAGAATCAAAAGGGTAATGGTTTGTTGTTATTCGGTAACCTTTTTAACCGCTGTTTTAGTAGGTGGATTGATATTGCTTTTCAAAGCACCACTTCTATCCCTTTTCGGCGTTGTTGACGGTGCTATCGGTAGTTTAGAACACGTTGCCTACGATACTGCCGTAAAAAAACTGTACATACTTATTATTCCTTATTTTACCCTTGCGTTTATGGAAGTCGGCTCTGGGATTTTAAGGGGCATGGGGAGGTCAACGCTTTCTACCGTAATATGTTTGGTTGGTTCTTGCGTTTTAAGAATAATTTGGGTATATACGATATTTGCATCGTTTATGAACTTAGAAGTACTGTTTGCTTCATATCCAACTTCATGGACTCTTACTGCAATTACCAGTTTCATTTTTGCAAATATAGTTATAAAATCAGACAAAAATACAATTAACTAACTAACCTTTTATTTAAACCTTTTCCGATTTAAGGAGAATACGCTTATGTTGGCGTTAAAAAGAAACAAGAAAGCGATAGAGTTTACCGAGGGTAAAATTTTAGGTAAAATGATAGTTTTTATTTTACCTATTATCGTGACTAATTTTCTGCAAATGTTTTACAACATTGCAGACACAGTAATAGTTAGTTTATCTGCTGAAAAAGACGCCGTTGGCGCCGTTGGTATTACGAGTCCGTTACTTGGCTTTATACTTAATTTTATTACGGGTACTACGGTTGGTATAAACGTTGTCGTTGCTAAATATTTAGGTTCTAAAAACGACGAGGACGTTTCAAAGTCGATACACACGTCTTTTATGTTTATGTTAATACTTGGTGGACTTGCCACCGTTTTAGGGCTTTCTTTTTCTAAACCCATTTTGGTTCTTATGGGTGGCAGGGAAGAATTTTTAGAACTTGCAGTAAGATACACTAGGGTTTATTTCTTAGGTACGCCATTCGTTGCCTTAGTAAACTGGGGTGCGGCGATATTGCGTGCAAACGGTGACAATCAAACTGCCCTTAAAATTTTAAGTTTTTCAGGTATTACAAACGTAGTATTAAACTTAGTTTTCGTACTATTTTTAAAAATGTCTGTAGAAGGCGTTGCTATCGCTACGGTAGTATCTAACGTGGTTTCCTTCTTTTTTATTTTTAGACATTTGCTAAAGCAAGAAGGAGCCCTTAAATTCTCTTTTAAAAAGATTAAAATACATAAAGACGTTCTTTTTAGAATTTTAAGAATAGGCGTGCCCGCTGCACTTGAAGGTATGGTTATATCAACTTCAGATATGATGGTACAGTCTGCGCTTATTAGAGTAAACAATTTAATGACTCCCATAGGGAGTGCGTTCCAACCTGTTATTAAAGGAAGCGTTGCCCATAGTAGTTTAGAAGGCTTTATAGGTACGTGCACGGGCAGTGTTGCTACGGCAATAGTGGTTTTCGTTGCTCAAAATAGCGGTGCGGAAAAATATGATAGGGTAAAGCGAACCATAAATATAGGCTATCTTTTAATGTTGATGTTTACCGTTGTTCCGGTGGTGCTATTAACTATTTTAAGAAAACCGCTTTTATCCCTTTACGACGTAGTGCCTGGCGTTGAGGGCAGTTTAGAACAAATTGCATATCAAACGGCAATGACTAAAATTAAAATAGTGTGGATACCTTTCTTTATAATTTCTTCGGCAAGCGTAGGGTCGGGGGCTCTTCGTGGAATGGGTTATTCGATGCTTGTTACCATAATAAATTTATCGGGCGTGGTTGCGTTTAGAATTATTTGGATAAACACTGTGTTTAACGCATATCCAACGTTAGAAATTTTACTTTTATGCTATCCGTTGTCGTCACTACTAATGAGCATTGCATTTTTTATTTCGGGTAGAATAAAAATAAAAAAACAACAAAGATTATTGTGATCCAAAAAAGACTTAAGCAGTTCGCTTAAGTCTTTTTCATTAAATAAAAATTATATAATTGCTAAAATAAGTTCTTTTATTGATAGTGCTAATAGAATAGCTGCACCCGTCCAAGTAGCCCACTTGCCTAAAACGGCACCTAAAGATTTACCTATATAAAGCGCACCGGTTACTATAATAAAGGTGGTGATTCCAATTAAAAATGCGTAAAAATACGGTGAAGTAAGGTTAAATGCAAAACTGCTTGCACCAATTAAAAAGGCGTCTATACTGGTTGCGATTGCTTGTAGTATTAAAAACTTCAAGGTAAAATCATTTGAACAACCGTCTTTAGAACAGCACTCTTTATCATCGTCTTTAATATTATCTATAACTATCTTAATAAACAATAAAAAGAATATGCTCGCAGTTAAATACCCTGCTATTTTAGACACGTAAGACGAAAATATTGCACCCACGTAAAAGCCTAAAACAGGCATTAAAAATTGGAATAATCCAAAAGCTATCGGCATAGACCAAAGTTGCCTTTTGCATAGTTTATCTTTATAAGTTGTACAGTTTGCAATGGTTAGTGCAAATGCGTCCATAGAAAGCGCAATACCAATTAGTATAGCATCAAAAATAGTCATAAAGAGTTTCCTAAATTTAAATAACGGTTATAGTATATAAAATTATATTGATTTTGTCAAAATAAAATGCTATTATAAGATATATGTTTAAGATAAATCAAGAGTGGGATGAAATACTTCGTGAAGATTTTAATTCCCAAAGTTATAAAAATCTCAGAGAATTTTTGAAAAAAGAATATTCCACAAGAACAATCTATCCGTCTATGTACGACGTGTTTAATAGCATGAAAACAACTTCCTTTAACGATATTAAGGCGGTGATTTTGGGGCAAGACCCTTATCACGAAGAAGGTCAAGCAATGGGTTTATCTTTTTCGGTGCCAAAAGGTATTCCTCTTCCTCCTTCCTTAAAAAATATCTATAAAGAAATAGAAGCTGAAACTGGTGAAAAGTGTGCTAACGACGGCGACCTTACCTATTTGGCAAAACAAGGGGTGCTGTTGCTTAACGCCGTTTTAACCGTAAGGGCACATTCGGCAAACTCCCATAAAGGTATGGGGTGGGAAGCTTTTACGGACAGTATCATTAAAAAGATATCAGACGGAAGAGAAAACGTCGTGTTTATTCTTTGGGGTGCATACGCAAGAAGCAAAAAGACGCTTATAGATTGTACTAAGCATTTGATTTTAGAAAGCGCACACCCAAGCCCCTTATCTGCATATAACGGTTTTTTTGGGTGCGGACATTTTAATAAAACCAATCAATATTTAATTAACGTAGGCAAAGAGCCTATTAAATGGAGCAATATATGAAATACGTAGTAATTTTAGGCGATGGCATGGCAGATTACAAAAATGGTCCTTTAGGGGATAGAACGCCTTTAGAATTGGCTAATAAGCCTTTTATAGATGAACTTTGTAAATATTCTGAAGCGGGACTACTTAAAAGTGTTCCAGACGGAATGAAGCCTGGTTCGGACGTTGCTAACCTTTCGGTTTTAGGGTATGATCCAAAAGAGTGTTATACCGGTCGTTCGCCGTTAGAAGCTGCAAGTATTGGTATAAATTTACTTGATACCGACGTGACTGCAAGGGCAAATTTAGTAACGCTATCCGATGAACAAAATTTTGAAGATAAACGCATGATAGATTATAGTGCGGGTGAAATTTCTACCGAAGAAGCAAGGGAACTTATTGAATATTTAGCCAAGGAACTTAATGACGAAAAATATAAACTTTATGCCGGTGTAAGTTATAGGCATTGCTTGGTTATGGCAAACGGAGTTATCGCAGGTGATTTTACCCCTCCGCACGACATTACCGGTAAACCCATAAAAGAATATTTGCCTAAAAGTGAAGAGGGGTTAAAGGGCTTAGAACTTATGAAACGTTCTTACGAACTTTTAAAAGACCACCCTATAAATATTGCAAGAATAAAAGAGGGCAAAAACCCTGCCAGTTCGCTTTGGCTTTGGGGTGAAGGTACTAAACCGGCACTACAAAGTTTTAAAGAACGCTTTAATCTTAACGGTGGAATAATTTCTGCAGTTGACTTGCTTAAGGGTATTGCTAAACTTGCCGATATGAAGGTAATTGAAGTAGAAGGGGCAACGGGTAATTACGATACGAACTTTATGGGTAAGGCCGTTGCTACCGTAAACGCCCTAAAAGACGGACTTGACTTCGTTTACGTTCATATGGAAGCCCCCGATGAGTGCGGACATCATGGTGATGCAGAAAAGAAGATTTATTCCATAGAACAAATTTCTGAAACGGTGGTTAAATATATTGCAACCGAACTTGAAAAGGCGGGCGAAGATTATTCTATTTTGATTCTACCTGACCACCCCACGCCCCTATCGCTTATGACACACGTTAAGGACCCCGTTCCGTACGTTTTATATAGAAGTAACGAGGTTTATGACGGTGTTAAAGCGTTAAAATATACAGAATCAGAGTGCGACAAGACGGGCATATTTATTAAAGACGGTGTATCTTTAATGAAAAAGTTTTTAAAATAACCCCCCCTTGCAAAAAGGAGATTTTTATGAAAAAAATCGTCAGTATTTTTATACTTTCGGTAGTTGCAATATTTTGTGCGTTTAATTTTACTGCTTGCGGTGAAAAGGAATGTAAACACGTTTTTATAAATTTCGTATCCGACGGCAATGCTACTATTGATAAGGACGGTACTAAAACCGCAGTTTGTAATAACGGTTGCGGGCAAACTAAAACGGAAGTTGACGTAGGTTCTAAACTAAAAAGTAAGGTTAATTACGACTTTAACGTAGTAAACGGCGTTGCAAATTTCACGGTTAGCAATCAAACCGAAGAATATGATTTTGAAACAGCCGTAACTGTAGAAGGTAAATATACATATAAAATAAGTTTGGATAAAAATGGCGAACAAGTTTTATCTACTAAAAAGGTGTCGTTAAATATCGGTAATAACGTCTTTTACGTTTTAGAAATGGACGGCAACAAAGTTATTGGTAAAGTTAAAGTTGAAATTTACAGGAATAAAATTTATACCGTTACTTTTGAAGGCTTGACTGAAACCCAATTGATAGAAGAAGGAAATTTAGCAACCGAACCAACTATCGAACCCACCAAAGACGGATATGCTTTTGGCGGTTGGAATTTTAATTTTGCAAGCAAAATTTCAAGCAATAGAAATATTTCTGCAAAATGGATAGCAAATTCCGGCATTTCTTATAAAGTAGAACATTATAAGGCTAAGTCTGACGGCAATGGGTACGACTTAATTGAAACGGAGTCTAAAACGGGTACTACCGATGAATATGTAAGTGCTGAAGTTAAAGAGCTTTTTAATTTTATGGTAGATCAAGAGGCAAGCACTCTTTCGGATAATATAACTGCAGACGGAAGTTTGGTCTTAAAAGTTTACTATAGAAAAATTAATTCTTTAACTGCAACTTGGACTACCTACAATGGTTTTTCTTCTACGACGATTACCACGTCGATTGCAAAAAATATAGGCGTTGAAGAATTTAACGTAGAAAAAGTAAACAAATATAAATTAACTTACTCGTTAGATAAGCCGGTTAAAGGTTTAATTACCATTGGTTCACATACCGAAGATTTCTTTTTAGAAGCCGGTGAAAATATTACTTTTACTTCGTTTACCGACGACGTTATAGGTAATAGAATTACTCTTAACGGAGATCGAAGTATCGTACACAACACGCCTTACGTTGCAGGAAGTCCGTTAGTTGAAAACGTTACTAACGGCAAGGTGTTTTCTGGCGACGTATCTATCGTAATAGAACCGATAGGTGACGTTACGGTAAACTTTAAGCCTATATCGTTTAGCATGGGCTATCAAAAAATAGACCAAAGAGTTATTTATATTGCTAACGAAAAATATAAAGTTGGTACTCACCTTTATTACGGTGGTGCGCTCACCTATTTTGAAGATTTACAAGACGGTGATCCTAATATTGGTAATTTAGTAAACCTTAACGACGGTGGAAGACTTATTCAACAGTCGTATTATGCTACGGATTCTGTTTCTAACGGGGGCGTGAGTTATAACCCCGTGCAAGGTGGCAATGGTTACGGGTTTAGTAAGATTATAGATTTCAATTTTACCGACGATTGTATCTATATTAAAGCAAGGGCTAAAAACTGGTTAGATAGAACTAACGACGGGCTATCTTCAAGTTACATGGAAAACTGGTATAAATTGACTGACGACGCACTAATCGTAGAAAATACTTTCGTTGATTTTTTGTTGTCTAACAATGGTGACGGTGGTCATGAATTACCGGCGGCGTATTTCGTCGGCGCATTAGATAGATTAGCCGTTTATACTGGAAATAATCCGTGGAGTGATGAGCCTTTAACTTATTACAATGCGAAAAATTTATTGCTTCAAAATAATAGCGGAAAGGGGCTTACTTGGTTTGACGACGCTGAAAGCTGGGGCGCTTGGATAAACGACGACGGTTGGGGTTGTGGTGTTTATACCCCCAATGCTAGAAGTTTTGGCGCTTGGTATTACGGCGATCCGTCGATAGCTAACTATAGTCCGTATAATACACATACGGCATATTTGCGTTTAAGTAAAAATTATCCTATAAACCCCTTTGAAAAGATAAGTTATTCGTATATGATTGCAACGGGCACTACCGATGAATTAAGACAACTTTTTAAGACGAATAAAGATTACGATACTAACGTTTTACCTGAGTCTTTTGCAGAGTCTTACGACTTTACTAATATAGACTTTTCAATAGAAAAAACTTTAACTTTCACTCAAAGAGATCATAACGTGTCTATTGCTTTTGATGAAGGAAGGGGTGCGTTAAAAATTGCCGTAACCGGTGACGACCCGTATTTTGGAATATCGTTACTTAATTCAAATAATAGACCACAAACAAGTGAATATCCAATAGTTGCAGTTGAATATATGATACCCGAAAAATTTGCAGAGTATTATATCAACGAAACCCCGCAAATTTACTTGGGTGTTAACAACCAAGATTACGTGGTTGGCGGTCAAGCGAGAAGTTTTTCCGTTATTGCAGACGGTAAGTGGCACGTTGGTTACGTTGACTTTAGTGAATGTGTTTGGTTTACTGGTACTATTAACTATATAAGATACGATTCGCATAGCGGTAGTCCGCTTGGTACGGAATATTACGTAAAAAGTATTAAACTGCTTTCCGAAATTCCTATAGACCCTGCATACGCTGACGATTACGTTCCAAGTCAAAGAAATTATTTAGAATGTAAAAATGAAAAAGACTGTTTCCTTTTTAATATAGAAACTGTTTCAAGTAATGCCGGTATTAGTCAACTTAAGGGTTGGATACTGGTTAAAGAAGGCGTAAAAAGATACGAATATATTTTATTTGAAAAAGGTTCTTTAACCGAAGAATATCTTTTATCTGCACAAGCAGAAAAAGATTATCAACTTGCACCCGGTTCAAGGTCGGATAGATTTGATGCTGGTAATTACTATCCCAACATAGGGGCAAGTGGTGCGAACTTAGGTTTTGTTTTGGCAATTTCTGAAAATTTAATTGAAGACGGAAAAACTTATAGCATAGCAATAAGGGCTATTACAAATAAGGGAAACGCTTGTTTTATGGGTGTGCGTGATTTTCCGTTTTAAGTTGCCTTTAGTTTAAATTTAATAAAAAGCGTTTTGAAAATACGTTTCAAGACGCTTTTTTGCTTTTAATTCTTGAAAACATAAAAATTTTTTTAATAAAAATGCTTGACATGATATATACTTCGTGATACGATGTATTGCGTAAGGGGGAGTATTGTATGGACGCTCAACTGAAGAGGGGTTTGTTAGACGTATGCGTATTGTCTGCCATAAAAAATGAAGATAGTTACGGCTATAAAATTATTAAAGATTTAAAGCCGTTTATAGAACTTTCGGAATCTACGCTATATACCATATTAAAACGTTTAGAAACTTCAAAACTACTAACTGTAAAAGAAGTCCCGCACGAGGGGCGTTTGCGTAAGTATTATCATATTACTAAGCAAGGTCAACAAAGGATAGAAGATTTTAGAAAAGAATGGGAAGAAGTTGTTTCCGTTTATCAGTTTGTAATAAAGGGGGAAGGGTTGAAATGAAAAAGCAAGAATTTATAGATAGACTTCGCCTTGAATTGTCGGGGCTACCAAAAGTGGAAGTAGAAGAACGTTTGTCTTTTTATATGGAAATGATTGACGATAAAATTGAAGACGGAATTAACGAAGAACAAGCAGTTAGTGAAATCGGTGACGTAAACAACGTTGCAAAACAAATTTTGTCAGAAATTCCGTTTTCTAAAATAGTAAAAGAAAGAATTAAGCAAAACAGAAAACTAACCGGTTTAGAAATTACTCTTTTAATCGTTGGTTTTCCTATTTGGTTTACCTTACTTGCCTCTTTGTTTGCAGTTGTAATTTCCGTTTATGCGTGCGTTTGGGCGTTACACGTCAGTTTGTGGGCAATAGAAATCAGTTTTATAATTGGTTCGCTTGCCGGAATATTTGGCGGACTAATTTGGACGTTTGCAATTTCCATGCCAACGGGATTAGCGTTTATAAGTGCAGGGTTAGTGTTATCGGGTCTTTCTATTTTTTCTATTTTATTTTGTAAAAGCTTTGCTAAGGGCTTATTAAAATTGACTAAAGGTATTGCCGTTTTTATTAAAAGACTTTTTATTAAAAAGGAGGCTAAATAATGAATAAAGTTACCAAAATTCTTATTATCGTTGCAAGTTCTCTTTTAGTCCTTGGCGGTATCGTTTTCACCTTGGTTATGAGTTCGCTTTCGTGGGATTTTTCTAAGTTAAATACGTTAAAATATGCAATCAACGTTCACGAGATTGAACAGGAGTTTGACAGTATTTTTATTGAAACTGATACTGCCGACGTTAAATTTATTTTATCTACCGACGGAAAAAATAAGGTGGAATGCTTAGAACAAGAAAAACTAAATCACAAAGTTTCGGTTGTTGACGGGGTTTTAACGGTAAAGATAAACGACGAGCGTTCTTGGTTTGAACACGTTACGTTATTTGGTAAAAAAACGCACGTTAACTTTTATCTAAGCAGTGAACAGTTAGATAACGTGACACTAAAAGCAAGTACTGGTGACCTTGAAATTGGTAAGGAATTTTCTTTAAATAATTTAGACGTTAGCGTAAGTACGGGTGACGTTACTTGTAAAGCAAGCGTATCGCAACTTTTAAAAGTAAAGGTTAGCACGGGCGATATAGATTTATCTGACCTTAACGCAAACAAAATTGAACTTAGGGCAAGCACAGGAGATATGGACTTATTCAAAGTAAACGCAGAGGAGGTTACTCTTTGGGCTTCTACCGGTGATATGGAGCTTATTAGCGTGACTTGTAAAATTTTAACGACCGAGGCGGATACCGGTGATATTAGTTTAACTAACGTTATAGCAAGCCAAAGCTTTAACATTAAAAGAAGTACCGGTGACGTAGAGTTTAATCGTGTAGATTCTTTAAGCATTAACGTAGAGACTTCTACCGGCGACGTGGAAGGAACCTTGCTTTCGGGTAAAATTTTTGACTGCGAATCGTCAAGTGGGAAGGTTCAAGTGCCAAATTCTACCGACGGAGGAATTTGTAAAGTAAGAACTTCAACTGGAAGAATAAAATTATTCGTACAAAATTAATTAAAAAAATTCCTATGCTAATTACGGCGTAGGGATTTTTTATTTCAATTTTAAATTATAAGCGCTAATCTATTTTAAAGGAATAATAAACTAAGCCCTTTCATATATTTTATTAAACTTTAAGTTACGGAGGGTTTTATGAACGAAAAATTACAGTACGCCGAAATGCTTGGCATACCGGCAAGTACGTCTTCAGTGACGTATAAACCGCTTAGAAAAGTTAAAAGAAGTAAAAAAGTCGATGCGGATAAAGTCAAAGACGAATTGATAAATAAAATCAATTTACAAGAAACCGAGCAAACGGATAACGGTTGTGCTTTAAATGAAAATGAAAAGACGAATTCAACCGAAATTAAATCGACTAACAAAGCAAAGTTTAAGTTTACCGTAGTAGGTGTTCAACTTATTATAATAGGTTTATTATTGGCTACTATTTTTATTACTAACGCTTTAGTTCCAGATAGTGGTATCAACGTGTTTATGAGAAACGTTTTTTCTAATTCTCCCGCAGAAGAAGTGGTGGATAATAGAACACATAAAGACTTTGAAGTGCTAATTCCCGTAAGCGAAACTGAAGGAATTATAGGTGAAAACGGCGTTCTTAATCTAAACCAAGTTGGTAGTTTATATTGTTCGGTCGACGGAGTAGTTACTAACGTTGTTCAAGATACTGAAACTAAAAAATATACTATAGAAGTTACGCATAACGACAACTTTAAAACGGTATTTAACGGTTTAGACTATGCTTATTCGGAAATTGGTGCAAACGTTTATGCTAACGTTCCCGTGGGGTATATTAAAGATACTGCAACCATGTGTTTTTACGACGGCAATAATGCCGTGATTACCGGTTACACCTTGACGGGTAATCAGGTGGTATGGGAAGTATAAAAGTTAAAATCCATCCGCTTTTTATAGTTTTAGGCGTATTATATGCGTTCACGGGCAAGATAGGTTTATTTCTAATTTGTACCGTGAGCGCATTATTACACGAGTTTGGACATTCCGTTGTTGCCGGTTCTATGGGTTATGCGTTAAATAAAATTACGCTAACTCCGTTTGGTGCGGTTGCAAGTGGCAACGTGGACGGTTTAAAAAAAGCGGACGAACTTAAAATTGCGCTTGCAGGTCCTTTCGTAAACGTCACGATGGGAATTTTTTGCGTTGCGCTTTGGTGGTGCTTTCCAATTGTGTACGCTTTTACAGACGTTATAGCAGAAGCCAACTTTACTATGGCTATTATTAACCTTATTCCCGTTTATCCGTTAGACGGCGGTAGGGTGGTGTCGGCAATATTGAGTATGTATTTTGGAGTGGATAAATCACACTGCATTTGTAAAGTTTTAGGGGTGATTTTTTCCGTTGTGGTTTTAAGTTTGTTCGTTATTACGTGTTTTTCTAATCCTAATATTTCTATATTGTTTTTTGCGGTGTTTGCTTTTTTGGGTACCTTAGACGTGAAAAAAGAAAACGGTTATATAAAACTTAGTTGTGATAGTTACGTTCACAAACTAAAAAAAGGCGTTTTAGTTAAAAAGATTGCCGTAGATAAATCTGTTACGGTAAAAAAACTGCTAACTTTGATAAAACACGACTGTCTAAACGAAATAGAAGTGTACGATAATGGTAAAAAAATAGCCTTAATTAACCAAGAAGAACTAAAAGACGTTATTTTAACTCTTTCCTTGTACTCTTCTATAGGGGAATATTTTAATAAAAATGATAGATTTTAGACCTATATATTGGGGTGAAAAAAATTAGTTTACGCAATATACCGAAAAGTGGCGTAAAATTTAAAAAAGGAAGCAAAAAACTTTAAAAAAAGTGGTAAAAAACTTGACACTTTAATATATTTTTGTTAAAATACCGATAGCATCTCGATTAGGGGTGTTAATTTTTTCGTGTTTGGAAGGTGAAATTATGGCTGCAAAAGGCGCAAGAAACAAGATAACTTTAGCTTGTACGGAATGCAAACAAAGAAACTACGATACGTTCAAGAATAAGAAGAACGACGCTGAAAGACTTGAAATGCAAAAGTACTGCAAATTCTGCAAGAAGCATACTACTCATAAAGAAGCAAAGTAATTCGGCAACCCCTTATTTTTCCTTAAAGGAGTATTATAAATGAAAGAGAAGAAGGAAACTACTGGTGGATTTATTCAACCTGTAGAAAAAAGCGAAAAATCTAAACCGGCTAAAAAAGCAAAGGCAAAAAAAGGTCCTGGTTTTTTTAAGAGACTTGGTGGAAAGTTCAAAGATATATTCTCTGAATTAAAGAAGGTCAGCTGGCCTACTTTTTCTAAGGTATTAAAAAAGACCGGTATCGTTATTGCTGTTGTCGTAATGTTTTTGGTAGTTATTACCGCATTTGACTACGGTCTATTGAATTTGCTTAAATTAGTATCGCCCAAATAGGAGAGTATGATGGCTATAGAAGAAGCAAAGTGGTACGTTATTCACACCTACTCGGGCTACGAAATGATGGTAAAAGATTCGCTTGAAAAGTTAATTGAAAACAATAACTTACAAGATAATATTTTTGACATCAAAATTCCGATGGAAGAGACGCTTGAAGAAAAAGCAAACGGTAAAAAGAAGGTAGTAGAAAGAAAGATTTTCCCTTGCTACGTCTTTTTAAAGATGATATATTCCAACTACGTATGGTATTTAGTAACTAATACTCGTGGCGTAACGGGTTTCGTTGGTCCGCAAGGCAGACCTTTACCTTTAACCGCAGAAGAAGTTGCAAGAAATAGATTGGAAGACAAGGTTACTAATATAGAAATCGACTTTAAGGTTGGCGATAGCGTACAAATCGTATCCGGTCCGTTAGAATCTTTTATAGGAAAGGTTGTTTCGGTAAACGAAAGTACCCAAAAGGCATCGCTTAACGTTGAAATGTTCGGCAGAAGTACGGACGTTGAAGTTGATTTTGTTCAAGTAAAAAAGATATCCGTTTAGTACGGATTAAAATTGGTATATACCGAGAAATCGGTTTTACGTTATAAAGTGGGAGTTGCGGTTAAATTTTCACACTGGCGCAACGATATTACCACGTAATGGAGGAAACTATTATGGCAAAGAAAGTAACGGCTATCGTAAAATTACAATTGCCCGCAGGCAAAGCAACTCCGGGTCCCCCGGTTGGTTCTACGTTAGGCCCCCACGGTATTAACATTCCTGGCTTTACTAAGGAATTTAATGCTAAAACTCAAGGACAAGAAGGTCTTATTATACCGGTTGTTATGACGATTTATCAAGATCGTTCTTTCACCTTTATCTTAAAGACTCCTCCGGCACCTGTTCTTATCAAAAAGGCTTGCGGTTTAGCAAAAGCAAGTGGTGTTCCGAACAAGAACAAAGTTGGTAAGATAACCAAGGCGCAGGTTGAAGAAATTGCAAAGTTAAAAATGCCTGATTTAAATGCTAACACCATTGAATCGGCTTGCAGCATGATTGCCGGTACCGCAAGAAGCATGGGTATCGAAGTCATAGATTAAGATTATAGTGGGAGGGATTTTTGTTCCCGCAATCACCACAGGAGGTAAAGAAAAATGAAACACGGTAAAAAATATATTGACAGCATTAAGAACATAGAAACCGCTAAGTTATATGAAATTGACGAAGCAACTTCTCTCGTTCTTGACACTGCAAAAGCAAAATTTGACGAAACCATCGAACTTCACGTACGTTTAGGCGTAGACCCCAAACAAGCTGACCAACAAGTTAGAGGTGTTTTGGTTCTTCCTAACGGTACTGGTAAAAGCGTTAAGGTTTTAGTTATTGCAAAGGGCGAAAAGGCCGACCAAGCAAAGGCTGCTGGTGCAGACTTCGTAGGTGCAGAAGAAATGATTCAAAAGATTCAAACCGAAAACTGGTTTGATTACGACGTAATTATTACCACCCCTGACATGATGGGTTTGGTAGGTCGTATCGGTAAGGTTTTAGGTCCTAAGGGCTTAATGCCAAACCCAAAGAGCGGTACCGTTACTATGGACGTTGTTAAGGCAATTAACGATACCAAAGCTGGTAAAGTTGAATACAGACTTGACAAGACCGCTATTATTCACTGCCCCATTGGTAAGAAGAGTTTCGGTAAAGAAAAACTTATTGAAAACTACACTGCACTTATGGAAGCAATCGTTAAGGCAAAACCGGCTGCTGCAAAGGGTCAATACTTAAAGAGTGTTGCAATGACCAGCACTATGGGTCCCGGCGTAAAAATTAACGCTAAATTTTAGTTGACAACCACTTATAATAGTGGTATAATCAACGAGTAAAAACTAAATCGCCCAAGACAGTAGGTATTTAATTTGTGATAAGCAAAACCCACCGAGGCAAAATTCATTAAAGCGTTTTATATTAGCGCCCTTGTATTTTGTTTCGGATGCAAGGGCGTTTTCATTTGAAAAAATATAGGAGGTAATACGATGTCGGCAAATAAAGATTTAAAAGTTCAAGTTGTTGAAGACATTAAAGCAAAAATCCAAAATGCTAAATCTGTAGTATTGGTAAAGTTCGCAGGCTTAACCGTTAGCGAAGACACCGAACTCAGAAGGGAATTCAGAAAAAACAACGTCGAATATAAAGTTCTTAAAAACACTTTGGTACGTCGTGCGTTTAACGATTTAGGCGTAACCGATTTTGACGAAGACTTAAACGGCCCAACTTCAGTTGCATTCGGTGCAGACGAAACTGGTGCAAGTAAAGTTATTATTGACGCTGTTAAGAAGTACGAAAATAAAGTATCCGTAAAAAGTGCGTTCGTAGAAGGCACCAGGGTAGATGAAAACGGCGTAAAAGCATTAGCAGCAATGCCGTCGAAAGAACAACTCATCGCAAAGATGCTTGGTTCACTTCAAGCACCCATTGCAAACTTCGTTGGTGTACTTTCTGCTATGCCAAGAAGCCTTGTTATTGCGCTTAACGCAATCGCTGAAAAGAAAGCCCAGTAATCGGACTTAAATGATTACAAAAAATATAAAAAATTTAGAAATGATATCTATGGAGGATAGAAAAATGGCAGACATTCAAAAAATGTTAGAAGAAGTTAAAGGTATGACTGTTTTAGAACTTAACGAATTAGTTAAGGCTTTAGAAGAAGAATTTGGCGTAAGCGCTGCTGCTCCTGTTGCAGTTGCTGCTGCTCCTGTTGCTGCTGCTGATGCACCTGCTGCAGAAGAAAAGACCGAATTCAAGGTAGTAATTAAAGACATCGGTCCAAAGAAGATTGACGTTATTAAGGCTGTTAGAGAATTCACCACTTTAGGTCTTGGCGAAGCAAAGACTTTAGTTGAATCACTCGGTTGCATTAAAGAAAACGCTACCAAAGAAGAAGCAGACAAGATGATCGCACGTTTCAAGGAAGCTGGCGCTACTGTTGTTGCTGAATAAATTAACTTTAGTAAAAAGAAAACGAACCTTTTTAGGTTCGTTTTTTTTGTTTTAAATTTCTATTCGGTTAAGCCTAATAAAAAGTCTGCAGACACTTCTAAAAATATAGCAAGATTAAAAAGATTAGTCGCAGTAGGCTCGGTTTCATTTCTAAGCCACTTGGAAACTGCACGCTGAGAAACGCCAATCTTACTTGCAATCTCTTGTTGGGAAAGTTTATTTTCTATCATTAACTCTCTTAAATTTTCCGAAAAATTCATTTTCATCATAATTTTATATTAGAATAAAAGTTCTAAAAATACTTGACTTAGAACTATAATTCTATTATTATTTAATTATATTATGTTTTAGGGAGGTTTTTTTATGAAAAAGCTAATTAGTATTTTAATTTTATCATTGATAACTTTAGCTTGTGCTTTTGGCTTAGTTGCTTGTGGCGAAAAGGGTGACAAAGGCGACAAGGGTGAAACTATTGCTAAAGTAGAGTATGACGAACAAGGTAGATTGGTTATCACCTTAACCGACGGTACAGTTTTAGACCCCGTTGAAGTGCCGGAAAAACCACAAAACGAAGGCGACAAATTACAATACCAAAAAATAGACGGCAAAGAAGAATATAGGGTGGTAGGACTTGGCACTTATGCAGAGTTAGACCTTGTAATTCCCTCAACTTATAAAGGCTTACCCGTAACTGAGATAGGTGATGGAGCGTTTGATAGTGATAAAAACCCTGCAATGTTAAACGTGAAAAGTGTAACGATACCAAATAGCGTAACAAGTATAGGTAGTGGGGCATTCTCTGGTCGTAGTTCACTTACAAGTATAGAGATACCAAATAGCGTAACAAGTATAGGTAGTGGGGCATTCTCTTTTTGCACTTCACTTACAAGTGTAACGATAGGTGATAGCGTAACAAGTATAGGTGATTCTGCGTTCGATGAGTGCGATTCACTTACAAGTGTAACGATACCCGATAGCGTAACAAGTATAGGTAGTTCTGCGTTCTCTTTTTGCACTTCACTTACAAGTATAGTAATACCCGATAGCGTAACAAGTATAGGTAATTCTGCGTTCTATTCTTGCGATTCACTTACAAGTGTAACGATACCAAATAGCGTAACAAGTATAGGTAATTCTGCGTTCTAAGGTTGCGATACACTTACAAGTGTAACGATAGGTAATAGCGTAACAAGTGTAGGTGAAGGGGCGTTCTATAATTGCTCTAAACTAACAAGTGTAACGATAGGTAATAGTGTAACAAGTATAGGTGATTCTGCGTTCTCTGGTTGCAGTTCACTTACAAGTGTAACGATAGGTGATAGTGTAACAAGTATAGGTAGTTATGCGTTCTGTTATTGCAGTAAACTAACAAGTGTAACGATAGGTGATAGCGTAATAAGTATAGGTGGTTTTGCGTTCCAATATTGCAGTTCACTTACAAGTGTAACGATAGGTAATAGCGTAACAAGTATAGGTGATTATGCGTTCTATAATTGCTATTCACTTACAAGTGTAACGATACCTAATAGCGTAACGAGTATAGGTGATCGTGCGTTCTCTGGTTGCAGTTCACTTACAAGTGTAACGATAGGTAATAGCGTAACAAGTATAGGTTATTCTGCGTTCGATGGTTGCCACTCATTAATCATATACTGTGAAGCAGAAAGTATGCCAAGTGGTTGGAGTAGTTATTGGAATTCTTCTAACCGACCGGTTGTTTGGGGATATAAGGGATAAAGAGAGTTAAATTCGACTTTATTTTGTTTAAAATTTTAAAAACCGTATTGACAAGACAAAAAAAGTGTAATATAAATATAGGTAGATAAATAAAGGAGAATTGACTATGAATAAATATAAAGGTACTCAAACTGAAAAGAATTTAGAAGCTGCTTTTTCAGGCGAATCACAAGCAAGAAACAAATATACTTATTTTGCTTCTGTTGCTAAAAAAGAAGGCTACGAACAAATTTCCGCACTCTTTTTAAAGACTGCTGAAAACGAAAAAGAACACGCAAAAATGTGGTTTAAGGAATTAAACGGCATTGGTGATACTGCTCAAAATTTAGGTTCTGCTGCAGAAGGTGAAAATTACGAATGGACTGATATGTATGCAGGTTTTGCAAAGACTGCAGAAGAAGAAGGCTTCCCCGAACTTGCTGAAAAGTTTAGGCTTGTTGCTGCAGTTGAAAAGGCACACGAAGAAAGATATCGTGCTCTTTTAAAGAACGTAGAAACTAAAACCGTATTTGAAAAGTCTGAAGTTAAAGTTTGGGAATGCAGAAACTGCGGTCATATTATGGTTGGTAAAAAGGCACCTGAAATTTGTCCGACTTGCGCACACCCCAAAGCATACTTTGAAGTTCACGCAGAAAATTACTAAAAATAACAAATTCAAAAGAGCCGTTTGTAAGAAAACGGCTCTTTTTTTATTTATATTGGCATATTTTTACCAATAAAAGTAAAAAGATTATTGACAATATTTAAAATAACTTGTAAAATAGAATAGATATTTTATAACCAACCATTATGGAGTTTAATATGAAACGTATTTTTAAAACTTTATGCTTATTATTAACCTTGGTTTTCACTTTAGGTTTTACTGCATCTTTAACCGCTTGTGAAGATATTAAACAAATTAAAGTTAACATAAGCGTATTCGATATCGAAAAAAGTCAACAAGTAGAAACGTCTATCACCGTTGACCTTTATCGTCATTTGGCACCCGAAACGGTTGATGCAATTATCTCTTACGTAGAAAAGGGCTATTATAACGACACGCTTTTCTATAAAAACAATATGTACACCAACATTTTGTTCGGTGACTACAAGGTTGTAGATAAAGCGTTAGTTCAAAATAATGCAGACTACGTTCTTCCAATTGATGGCGAATTCGTTGCTAACGGTTTAAAAATGGACGGTGAATTTAACTTTACCGAAGGCACCATTGGTTTATGGAGAGATTGGCAAGCTTCCGGTGACTTTAAAAACAATAACGACGAAGCTTTTAATTCGGGTAAAGGTACTTTATTTATCCCTGCCGAAACCAAGACCGAATATAACGACTATTTCTGTATCTTAGGTAAAATTGAAATGGAAATAGGTTCTACTAACGAAAGCGCTTTTAGATTGTTAAAATCTATAACCAGCAGTAGTAAGCATTACGTTAACTTTACCACCTATTACACCGGTGACGTTACCGTAAAAGAAGACGGCACTATCGACTATAGTGGACTTACCTATCATCAAATGCTTACTCAAGATTTTAACGATAGATATAATGAAGACGAAAATACTATCGACGGCTTAGAGGTCTTTAAGGCAGAAGGTTCTGAATTTATTAAATATAATAAACAAACCCTTCAATTGCCGGTAGCAGTTGCAGGTAGTACGATTACTACGGTTTACGCTAAAATTACTACTGTAACCGTTCTCTAATTCAATAAAAAATAAAAAAGCGACCAAGGGTCTCTTCTCTTAGGGATTTTTACTTTAATACAAAAGTGTAGCCCACTATACTTCGCAAAAAGCGAAATATGGTGGGCTTTATCTTTACCACAAAAGATTAGGTTAATATAGTTATATT
>JAZSKQ010000018.1:0-164920 GCA_045534905.1 Christensenellaceae bacterium
TTTTAGCCACAAGGCTAAAAATACAACTAAAATCTTTAAATTTTTGTGGATAAGAAAAGCCCACCATATTTCGCCTTAAAGCGAAGTATAGTGGGCTATACTTTTGTTGTTTACTAAATTTCCCTAAGAGTGACGCCCTTACTCGTTCTTTTTAATTAATTATCTAATTTCTACACCGGTTGGTGAGAACATATAAATATTTTTTTCCATTTCATACATTCCGCCACCAAGCGCATAAATTGCACCAGATAACATATTTAGTATAGATATTATCGTTTCTTGTTTTAATTTTTCTAAATGAACAATAGCGTTTTTACCTTCACGCAATGCGTCTATAACTTTAGCAACTTCTTCGTAAGAGGTGGGGAAAAATACGCCTACGGGTCCACCTTTTTGTTCGGTAGAAGTGGGCTCGTGCGCAGTTGCAGAAACAAAACGCTCACGTCTATTTTCTTTATTTTTAGGTTCTCTGCCGAATAAATCGAATACACCCATTTTATTTCACCTCGTAATTTCTTTTTCCAAAGATAGTGCTTCCAAGTCTTATCATATTACTGCCGTTATTTATTGCAATTTTATAATCGGCACTCATACCCATAGAAAGGTATATAACGTTTTCATCAATCTTTTTAGCTTCTTCAAAAATACCACGCATTTTTTTGCATAGGTTAGAAAGAAAAGCTTCATCGTTACTTTTAGGTAACATACCCATAAAGCCTATACATTTAATATTTTTAAATTCTTTTATTGTTAAAAAAGAAGGTAGTGCGTTTTCAATATTAAAGCCACTTTTAGAGAGTTCACCACCAACGTTAATTTCAATTAAAACGTTTTGAATGACACCTTTTTTATATGCACACTTGTCAATTTCTTCAGCTAAGTGAATACTGTCAACCGACTGAATTAAACTGACTTTTCCAACTAAATATTTAACCTTATTGGTTTGTAAGTGACCAATAAAATGTTGTTCGGCGTTTTTGATTAGGGTAGTTTTTTCTCTAAATTCTTGAACTTTATTTTCAGCAACAACTTTTAAGCCGTTTTCTATGGCGAGATTTATAGTATCAACGTCAACCATTTTGGTTGCGCCTACAAGAACGATACGTTCACCTAAATTATTGCCGTTTTTAATTTCTTCCAAAACCCTTTTAAGGTTAGTTTCTATCATTTTATTTTCCGTTAATCATATCGGACATATCGTATAGTCCGTTACTTTTAGTAAAAATGTATTCTGATGCTTTAACTGCACCGTCTGCGAAAACGCTTCTATCTTGAGCTGAGTGCGAAAGTTTAATAATTTCGTTTTCACCTGCAAAAATAACTTCGTGTTCACCGACTACGTTTCCACCACGAAGAGCGTGAATACCAATTTCGTCTTTTGTTCTTGCACCGACTTTGCCTTCTCTACCGTAAAGGAAGAATTTTTCCGGCAAAACGCTTTTTATTGCTTCGGCAAGCATTAAGGCTGTGCCACTTGGTGCGTCAACTTTTTTATTGTGGTGCATTTCGGTAATTTCTATATCAAAACCGTTAAGTGCAAGGCTTGCCGACTTTACAAGGGTAACTAATAAGTTCACGCCAACCGACATGTTTGCCGAACGGAATATTGCAACTTTGCTTGATAGTTCTTTTATCATTGCCGTTTGTTCTTCAGAATATCCCGTTGCGCATAGTACCGACGGAATTTTATTTTTAGAAATGTACGCCGTAAGTCTATCAAAGTTTAGGGGAGAAGAAAAGTCTATCACAACGTCAATTTTCTCTTTTACGGAATCAAAGTCGGAATAAATAGGAAAGTCGGGATTTGAAAAATCTTCCTTTATATCAACACCGCAAACTGCTTTTACATTTGAATTTTCACTGCAAGCGGAAAATACTTTTTTGCCCATTTTGCCTAAAGTACCGCTAATTAAAACGTTTATCATATTACTCCTTAATAGTAATCCCAAATTCTTTTAATACCTTAGTTAAACTTTCAACGTGGTGGGGTTCAAGTTCGGTAAGGGGCGCTCTAACGATACCACTACCAAGACCAATAAGTTCGCACGCCTTTTTAACGGGTATGGGGTTTACTTCGGTAAACATTTGGTCAATTAAAGGTAAAAGCCTTTCTTGAAGAGCAACCGCTTCTTCGTTTCTACCCGTAAAGTAGTATCTTGCAACGTCACCAACTTCTCTCGGAGCAACGTTAGAAGCAACCGATATTAATCCCATAGATCCAATAGACAACATTGCAAGGTTGAGGTTATCGTCACCTGAATAAAGAGCAGTTTTGCCACGAATAAGTCTTGCAGTTTCGCAAATTTGTTCCATGTTGCCACAAGCTTCTTTTATGCCACCGATGTTTTTAATTTCAGCAATTTCAGCCATTGTTTGGGGTAAAATATTTACGCCTGTTCTTGCCGGTACGTTATAACAAAGTACGGGAATAGAAATTTCATTGCAAATGTCTTGGTAATATTTTACTAAACCCTTTTGAGTACACTTGTTATAGTATGGTGTAACCACCAAAAGACCGTCTGCACCAATATTTTCGGCAAGCTTACTTTTTTCGATTGCCTTTTTTGTGCAGTTGCTACCAGACCCTAAAATAAATTTTACTCTACCTGCAATTTTATCATAAGCAAACTTAGCGATAGAATCGTATTCTTGGTCGGTAATAGTAGGGGCTTCGCCCGTAGTGCCTAAAATGCAAAGTGCGTCTATGCCGTTTGCAATTTGAAATTCAATTTGTCTTTCAAAGGCGTCGTAATCCACGCCGTCATTAGTGAAGGGAGTGATTGCAGCAGTGCAAGTTCCCTTAAATATGGTCTTGTTCATGTTTTAACCCCTTTTAGGTTTTAGTTTAATTGGTTTTTAACTGCATCAAGTTCAATTGCTTTTTGTGCAATTTGAACTGCGTTAGTAGCTGCACCCTTTCTAATGTTATCAGCAACTACCCACATATTGATACCTGAAAATACGGTATCGTCCTTTCTGATTCTACCAACGAAAACTTCGTCTTTATCTTCTGCAGTGTAGGGCATAGGATATTCTAAGTTAGCAACGTCGTCTGCAATAACAACGCCTTCAGCTTTTGCTAATACTGCTTTAACTTCTTCAACGGTGCAAGGCTTTTCGAATTCTACGTTAATAGATTCGCTATGACCGTAGTATACTGGAACTCTTACGCAAGTAGCGGTAATTTTTAGATCCCAATCACCCAAAATCTTTTTGGTTTCGAAAATCATTTTATCTTCTTCTTTAGTATAGCCGTTATCCATAAATACGTCTATGTGTGGAATGCAGTTGCCAAAGATTGGATAGGGGAATTTTTGGGGAGCTTCACCACAAATACCACCCTTAAGGTCGTTAAAACCTTTAACGCCTGCACCCGATACTGCTTGATAAGTAGAATAAATTACACGTTTAATCTTAAATGCTTTGTGCAATGGCTTTAATGCAACAACTGCTTGAATAGTAGAGCAGTTAGGGTTTGCAATAATATTTTTATGCTTTAATATGTCGTTAGGGTTACACTCTGGAACAACGAGTGGAACGTTTTCGTCCCTTCTCCATGCGCTAGAGTTATCTATAACTAAAATGCCGTGTTTAGCAAAAATAGGAGCAAATTGTTTAGAAGTGTCACCACCGGCAGAGAAAAGAGCTATGTCTATATTTTTACCAATAATATTTTCTTCTTTTAATTCTATAACGGTGTGGGGTTTGCCCATAAAGTCAATAACTTTTCCTGCAGATTTTGCAGATGCGAATAAATAATAGTTCTCTACGGGAAGGTTTCTTTCGGATAAAACCTTCAAAAATTTGCCACCAACCATACCGGTTGCGCCAACTACGGCTACGTTGTACTTTCTCATAATCACTTCGTCTCCTTGCAAGATATAATAATTTATTATATAATATATCAAACAAACTACTAAAAGTAAAGTTTTTTTAGTCAAAGTCTTGATTTTTATTTGTAAAAAATTGAATTTTAGTATAGTATATATAGTGGTTATATGTTTACAAAATTTTTTATAAGGACGGATAACGTTTAATGGCTAAAAGTTCGGGCGGTCTTATAGATCGCATAATGCTTGGAAAAGAAAAATCCGAAGACTACGCAAGGGGAACCCTTCCTACTAACCGTTGGGAACTTTTTTGGGATATTTTTAAGGGTAGATTTGGAAAAATTATCGTTATAAATTTAATAACCTTACTTTTCTTTATACCGGTATTTGCAGTTGTGTTTATTCACAATATGGCGATAAGTGGTTATGGTGCAAGTGGCCCGTTTAATCAACCTTTTGGCGTGCCTTATCAAACTGCACCAAGTTTTGCAGGACTTTCTGAAACTATAGTACTTAACGTTTCCATAATGGTTATGGGTTTTTTACCTGTTGCCGTTTTGGTCGCAGGGATGGGAATTGCCGGCGCAATGTACGTTGTAAGAAACATGATTTGGACGGAAGGTATTTTCGTTGCTAACGACTATTTTAAGGGTATTAAGCAAAACTTTTTAGGCGTAACGGTAATTTCGGTAATATATTCGATATTTTTGTTGCTATCTATAATGCTTATAAACACTATTAACCGTGCTATTGCAACGGTTACTGGTGTGCTTTGGATATATTACGTTGCAAAAATATTGGTAGTAGTCGTGCTTGTTTTTGCTACTATATTCGCCTTTCATATGTTGTCTATGTACGTCAACTATAAAATGAAGGTTAAACACTTATGCAAAAACTGTTTTTTGTTTTCTACTTCGTTAATTATTCCTAATCTATTCTTTTTAGCAATTGCATTATTGCCGTTTATTTTTTCCTTGATTGGCGGATACCTTATGATGTTTGGCTTATTGCTTATAATATTTATAGGTTTTTCGTTCGCATTACTTGTTTGGATGAACTATTGTCAATGGTGTTACGATAGCTTTATAAATCCAAAAATAAAGGGAGCAAAGAAGAATCGTGGTATTTACGACAAGGTAAAGAAAGACGATGCAGAGGCTATAAAACGTTACAAAGAAGCACTTATACTTGCACAAATGTCCTCGCTTGGTCATAAGCCTGTTAAACCTATCACAGACGACGAATTGCAACTTGCCGAACTTCCCACTTCTTTTAACCGTGCCGACTTAGAAAAAGTAAGCGAAAGCCGTCAAGCAATTATAGACGACAACGAACGTTATATTAAAGAACACTCTAACGACCCAGAATACGTTATTGAAGAAATGCCTGAAGAGTGGATAAAAGAAGATAAGGCAAAACAAAAAGAATTAGAAAAAATTAAAAAGGAATTAAACAGAACTAATAAGAAAAAATAATCCGTTAACGCCTGATTTACGTCGGGCGTTTTGGTAAAAAAGGGAACTGCCGTGAATAAATTACTTAAAACAATGGTATTTGATAACGACCTTTCTTTATCCGTATTAGACACTACGGATATGGTTAATACTGCAATAAAAATACATGGTTTAACGCCAACTACGGCGGCAACTCTTGGTAGAACTTTAACCGTAGGTACGTTTATGGCTGGTGACTTAAAGAACGACCGTGATACGTTATCTATAACCATTGCAGGTGACGGTGTTGGTGGAAAGATTACCGTTTGTGGGAACGGAAAATATCAAATGCGTGGTAGCATGATGAATCCCAAAGCAGATCTGCCATTAAAGCCCAACGGCAAGTTAGACGTTGGTGGTTGTGTTGGGCAAGGTAGAATTACCGTGGTTAAGAATATGGGGCTTAAAGAACCGTATTCAGGAACTTGCAGAATAATTACGGGGGAAGTTGCTCAAGATTTTACTGCGTATTACGCCTATTCAGAACAACGCCCAACGGCGATTGCGCTCGGAGTTAAAATAGGAAAAGATTTAACTTGCGTAGGGGCTGGTGGCGTTATACTTCAAGCCTTTCCCGATGCTAAAGAAGAAAATCTTATAAAAGCAGAAAAGGTTATTTCAGAGCTTTCTAACGTTTCAACACTTATTGAAGAAATGGGTGCAGAAGGTATTATAAAAAAATATTTTGGCGACTTAGAGGTTTACGAATATTTTCCCGAATACAAATGCACTTGCAGTAGAGAAAAAACCGAAAGAATACTTTTTTCTTTAGGAAAAGACGAAGTTCGATCTATTATTAAAGAACAGGGTAGAGTTAAAGTAGATTGCGAATTTTGCAGGACGGAGTATATTTTTACCGAAGAAGATGAAAAAAGACTTTTTAACGACAACTGAATCTAACGAAGTGAAAATTTTATCCTTTAATAATTCTGCCGAAGTTTACCGTAAAATTACCGAAAAACGTGTAGAAAAAGAGGATTTAGAAGGCGCTCTTATTTGTGCGTTATCCGGTCTTGAAAAAAAAGTGACGGCAGAAGGACTTGAAGACGTTGCAACCCTTTACGCCGACCTTGGTATTTTTGCTCTTTCAAATAGATATTGGTTTAAGTATCTTTCTAAGGCGCCTAAAGAAAAACAAGGCTTTGCTTTTGAAGAACTTGCAGTTAATTCTTTTTATCTTAACGATCTTACGTTAATGGAATATTATTTTCATAAAAAATACGAGCTTGACGGATTTCTTTCAAGAGAAACTTTAGACCCCGAAATAGCTGAGTTTTTTGAGGAAAATATCAATGATAAAAGTTTATACAGAATTGTTTATCCCGAAGAAAAAATTGACGTAGAGGCAGTGTATAAAAAGTTCAAAAAAGCCTTAACGGCACTTGAATTTGATACCGCACGTGCTTATTTAAACGCCATACCAGAAGATAGCGAGCAACGTAAAAACGGGCTTAAAGACCTTGCCGTTGCCTACTTTTTATTTGGAAAAGACGACGAGATGGTGTCGGTTAGTAAAGAGTATTTGCAACATTTTGGCGACGATGCTTCAGTGTACTGTAACTTAACCGAATTTTACCGTATGAGGGGTGACGATGATAAGAGTGGGTATTATTATCAAAAGGCGATTTCCACCCCTACCGACGACGTTGAAGTAAATTTAAAACTTGCAACTTGTGCATTTCAACGTGGGGAGCATAAAACGGCGTCAAACTACTTTGATAAAATTATAAAAGACGATTTTTACGACGTGCAAGTTTTAACCCTTTACGGCTTGACCTTAATAAACAGTGGTGATTACCAAAAGGCATACGAAATTTTATCTAAATGTTATAGACTTGACCCTTCTGATATAAACAACAAGTTTTACGTTAAAGTTGCAAAACAATTACTTAACGGTGATAGGGAAGTTGAAAGTTATTTGCCTTTAAGTTACTCTGGTGAAATGCCTGAAAAGGTTAAACAAAAAAGAATAGAGAAAATAAATTCTTATAACGGCAACCCTAAAAACCGTAATTTATTTAAGGATAAAGAACTACTTGATGCAGTAAAATGGGGTATTTGCGACGGAGACCCTATAATTGCGCAAGAGTGTATAGGAATACTCACTTCTACCGACGAAAAGAAAGGCTATTTAATGCTATCGGATTTTTTAATAGACGAAAGGGTAAACGACAAGGTTAAAGAAGCAATAGTTTTCGTACTTGTTTTAAGTGGTGAAGTTAATAAAATATCTATAGCCGTAAGAAACTTTTTTGCAAAAGTAAAGATAGGTAAGCCAAGTTCAGAAAAGCAACCTGACGGAATACTGTTTTTCGTGTCCTACGCGCTTGCTTTTTCTAAATTGGTATCTGCAGGTGATAAGTGGCTTGATAAACTTTTGCCAATCGCTAATAAAGTTTACGTAAGACTTAAAAACAAAATATCACTTGGCGACTATAGCAGAGAAGAAGTTGCTTGTTTAATGATATATCTATTAAAACTTCCCTTCTTAGGCAAGTTAAAAGACGTTTGTTCTATCTTTCACGTAAAAGAAGAAAGATTAAATTTACTTAACGATATATATAAAGGAACCAGTAAAAATGATTAAAATTATCGACGTTGACAATCTTTTTGACAGTTATATTGAAGGCTACGTTATGGAAAACGTTGGAAAGGTTAAACCAGAAGAAATAGAAAATAAAATTCCCGTTTTATACGCAGAGTTTGGTGACAAGTCCTTAAAGGAATTAGATGGTAAAACGCCTAATACTTTTTATAGACAGTTTTCTGCAGCGGAATTATTAGAGTGTTTAAAAGGTCATATAGAAAAGGACGTTGCCGTTTCCGACTATTTGTGCGAAGCTTTGCGTGATACTGCTGAAAAAGAAATGGCGGAAGAATTAAATAAAGAACTTCCAGAAGAATACGCCCTTTATTTAATGAATATTTTATCTGATGCAGGTTCCACTTTAGCCGTGAACAGATATTTAGATTTCGTGCTTTTCGATTATTCTGAAAACATGAGAGAAGTTGCTACTGAACTTTTATATCCGTTTGCAGACTTGATAAAGGAAAAAGCGCTTGATAATTTTGACGATGCTTCTAAACAAGTTAAAGATTGTTTAATAGATATTTTCTCGCATGCAAGTCACGATGATAGAATCTTTAATATTTTAATAGAAGAATTTTGCACGAATAAAAAGAATTTGGCACTTAATTCTGCATACCTATCAAAGTATGGTGATGAAAGGGCGCTTACTTATTTATTAGAAGCTATTGAAGACAAAAATATTTCTTATACTGACTTTGAAGAGTTAAGGTTTGCAATAGAAAGTTTAGGTGGGGAATATACCGAGCAAAGAGATTTTTCTTCAGATTCCAACTATAAAAAATTGCACGAAGCAAAAAATATAAAAATAATGTAAAAAATTTAACAATTTAATCATATAAATCATTTCACACCTAATAAAATACGGTGTGAAATTTTTTTATCAAATTTTAAGTATTACGTTTATTTCTGTTGGCTCGGTTATGGGTGCAGGGTTCGTTTCGGGTAGAGAATTAGTTTCTTTTTTCGGTACGGGTGGATTTATTTTTTATTTAAATTTTGCATCTATTTTACTTTCGGCTTGTTTTTTGGTGCTGTTTTTATGTGGTAGAAATTTTAAGGGTTTAAATCAATTAAACGAGACTATTTGTACACGTCCTAAACTTTTACAATATGCCGTTTTAACAGCTTCTTTTATATCGGTAAGCAGTATGATTTCCGGTATAGATTCTCTTATAAAAATTGCCTTTAATTTTAACCTTCCTATAGGCTCTGTAACACTGTTGGTTTTAGTTTCGGTTTTTTCGTATAAAGGGGTAAAAGGAGTAGAAAGACTTTCGGTGATATTGATGCCGATAGTAATTATAAGTGCAACTTTTATGATTTTAAAAAAAGGAGACGTTACTTACGTTGGTGGTGAAAGTTTAGGTGTTTTAGGGCTAATACTTGCACTATTATATCCTACGATGAATACTTTTATAAATCTGCCCGTACTTGTTGATTGTGCTTATCATAAAAGCAAAAAAGTATTGTGCATATGTGCAGTTTTATCAGGTGTTATTTTATGCGTAGAGGGGTATTTAATACTTAATACGGTTATAGCAAACGGTACCACGAATAGCGACGTGCCACTTCTTTCGGCGTTAAAAGGTGGTGGGTTTATATTATTTTTTGCTTGTCTTTTCTCATCGGTAGTAACTTCGGTTTTTTCGGCGTATTATCCACTTTACTTTTTTTCTAAAGAACGTGGTGGAAGTCTTGGCGTGATTTTACTTGCACTTTCAGTTTACTGTTTTTCAAGATTAGGATTAAAAAATATTATATCCTACGTTTATCCTATACTCGGCGTGTTTGGCGCAGTTTATCTATTTTATTGTGTTAAGTTTTTGTTTAGGCTTAAAAAACTGAATAAAAACGCAAATAGAGAGAATAATAAGCGATATAGGAGGAATTTATGAAAAAGAAAAAGAATAAAGTAAAAAAACTTACAGACGAACAATATAACCAATATATTATGGCGTTAAAAGAAGAAAGACCACCTATGGCAGTTAGAGAACTTCAAGAAAAATAATACAATTAGATAAAAATTTTATTATTGAACTTGTAAATTTTGTAAAAGTATAGTATAATTACTTCGGTTAAAATTCGTGGAGGACTCACGATGATTGAAATTAAAGAAGTAATTACTAAAAAAGATATTAAAACTTTTGCAAAGTATCCAGTAAAGTTATATGAAAACTGTCCATATTACGTTCCATGTTTAAGGGGAGACGAGTTAAATACGTTTAACCCTAATAAAAACGCAAGTTTGGCGTATCAAGAAGCCAAGGGGTTTTTAGCGTATAAAGACGGAAAGTTGGTTGGCAGAATTGCCGGCATTATAAATCATAAAGACAATCAAAATACCGGTGTAAACTATATAAGATTTTCAAGGTTAGAATGTATAGACGATAAGGAAGTTTTTTCAGCGTTGATTTCTGCCGTTGAAAAAATGGGCAAAGAGCGTGGTATGGAAATTATTCACGGACCATGGGGTTTTAACGATACTGATAGAGAGGGTATGCTCACCTATGGTTTTGACAAAAGAAGTACCTACGCAACTAACTATTATTATCCCTATTTTGCTGAAAATATTAGGGCGCTTGGCTTTGAAGATGAATCTAAATGGACGGAAAGGCGTTTTATTATTCCTAAAACCCCGAACGAAAGAATAACCAATTTATCCGAAAAAATCAAAAAAAGATACAAATTAAAAGACCTTGCAGAAACTATGTCCGTTAAAGAAATAGTAGATAAATATGGCTATAAACTTTTTGAAACTTATAACGATGCGTATGGCGATTTAGACGGATTCGTTAAGGTAGAGCAAAAAGAAATAGACGAAATTTTATCTGGATTCGGTACTATTGTTAATAGTAAATACATTAGCGTTTTAGTTGATGAAGACGATAACGTTGCAGGCTTTGGAATAGTTTTACCTTCTATTTGCAATGCTTTAATTAAAAGTAGGGGAAAGCTTTTCCCATTTGGTTTTATAGGCGTTTTGCGTGCTATAAAAAAGCCAAAAGAACTTGAAATGGCGCTTATTGGTGTTGCTCGAAAATATAAAAATTCGGGTATTCATGCAATAATTATTTCAAGAATAATGAAGCACGTTATAGAAGACGGAATTTTAGAAATAGAAACTAACCCTATGTTAGAACACAATTTTAGTATTCAACATTTGTGGGACCAATTCGAAAACGAAGTTGTTAAAAAACGCCAAACTTTTTGTAAAAAAATTGAAGACTAATAAAGAATAAATTAAAAGGCAAAGGTGACTTTGCTTTTTAATTTTATAATACTTGGGAGCATATTAATGAGAATTGCAGTATTTTTTGCTAACGGAACCGAAGAACTTGAAGCTTTAACCCCCGTTGACGTGTTAAAAAGAGCAGGTGTAGAAGTAGATATTTTATCTCTTTCCGATGAAGTTTTGGTTGGTTCACATGGGATAAAAGTAGTTGCAGATAAATTAGTTGACGAGGCTAACTATCTTGATTACGACGGTTTTATAATACCCGGTGGAATGCCCGGTGCAGTTAATATTTCTAATTGTGAAAGTGCAGTAAAGATGATTAAAAAGGGATATGCCGAAAATAAACTTATTGCGTCAATTTGTGCTTCGCCGGCAGTGGTGCTTGCTCGTCACGGGCTTATAAACGGCAAGGCGACTTGCTATCCCCATCAAGATTTTATTTCGGGACTTGGTGACTTTTATACCGGTAATGACGTTGAATTATTTAATAACGTAATAACGGCAAACGGACCTAAGTCAGCCTTTGCTTTCAGTCTTAAAATTTGCGAATATTTAAATATCACCCCGAAATTTTAGTCTTTTTAGAGTATTTTGTGGTTACCACCTACTATGTAGGTGGTTTTTTTTAAAATCGCAAGGAATTGTTATAAAAAAACTTGAAAGACACAATAACTTGTGGTATAATATAAAAGACGTATTTTAAATTGGAATAAACTTGATTATGATATTTGAAATTTCTAAAATAGAAGAAATAATCGGCTACGAATTTAAAAATAAAGAGTTGCTTCGCCAATGTTTTACTCACGCTTCCTACGCCCACATGTATAAGGAAAAGGACAATGAGATTTTAGAGTTTTTCGGCGATGCTATTATTCAATTTATAGTAACTGAATATTTGGTGGAAGGGGTTAAAGGCGACGAAGGTGATTTTTCAAAGTATCGTTCTTTAATAGTTTCTAAAGAGCCATTGCAAAAAAGTGTAAAAAAACTTAAACTTACCGATTATATGCTTCTTAGCGACGGGCAGAGGAAGACTGCTAATGCCGACGATAAAATGTATTCGAGTTTATACGAAGCACTTTGTGCAGGTATTTATAAAGACGGTGGGTTAGAACAAACGAAAAAATTCGTTTTTAAAACCATTATTAAAGATTTTGAGAAATTAAGAATTCAAAACCAAACTAAAAAAAGTCAAGAAAAACAAGGCAAAACGCTTTTGCAAGAATATATACAGCAAAATAAGGTGGGAAGTATTTTATATCAAACTCTTTCTAAAACGGGGCCAGACCACCAACCTGAATTTAGGGTGGCTTTGCTGATTAACGGAAAGGTAATATCCGAAGGCAAGGGCAAAAGCAAAAAACAAGCTGAAACCATCGCTGCTGAAAAAGCACTAAAAATATTAAAAACCAAGGCGGAAACAAAAAGTGAATTTTGAAAAAGTCGAACTTTATGGATTTAAATCATTTGCCGATAAAGCCGAAATTAAATTTGGTGACGGTATAACTGGTATAGTTGGTCCTAACGGATGTGGAAAGTCAAACGTTGCCGACGCTATACGTTGGGTACTTGGCGAGCAATCTGCAAAGCAATTGCGTGGTTCAAGTATGCAAGACGTTATTTTCTCTGGAACACAAGGTAGAAAATCGCTATCTTATTGCGAAGTTTCTCTTTTCTTTGATAACTCTAACAAAATGTTTTCTATAGACTATAACGAAGTTATAATCACAAGAAAACTTTTCCGTAGTGGGGAATCGGAATACTATATAAACAAGCAACCGGCAAGACTTAAAGATATTATAGACCTTCTTCACGAGTGTGGTATCGGTAAAGAAGGTTATACCATTATCGGTCAAGGTAAGGTTGAAGAAATCATGTCGGCTAAACCCGAGGACAGAAGGGCTATTTTTGAAGAGGCTACGGGTATTGCTAAGTTTAAGTCAAGAAAGAATGAGTCTGAAAGAAAGTTAGAGCGTACCCACGAAAACGTTATAAGATACGTTGATATCCTAACCGAAATAGAAAATCAGTTGGGTCCGTTAGAAAAACAAGCCGAAAAAACCAAAGAATACAACCAACTTACCGAGGACTTAAAATATCACGAACTTAATACTTACGTTGCTAAAGTAGAAAACGTTGGCAATGCAAAGAATAAAATTTTAATAAAAATTAAGGGTATAGAAGAACAGTCTTCTCTTCGTGAAAAAGAACTTAACGCTACTCAAAAAGAATACGAAAAGATTTTTAGCGAAATCTCTTCTGCCGACGAAAAGTTAAGAAAACTTAACGACGAACTTTTGGCTAAAAGAGTTGATATGGAAAGAAACTCTGGCGAAAAGCGTTTGTTTGAACAAAAAATATCATATTTACAAGGTCAAATTGAAAGGTCGGAAAAAGAAATTGAAGCAAATACGCAGTTGATTCAAGATTCTACTACCCTAAAAGAAAGTATTGAAACGGAATTAGAAACTGCAAATACTCAGCTTGAAGAATATAAAAAGCAATCGGACACGGTCACTAAAAAGCTTGTAACGGTATCGCAAAAGATAGCCTTGGGCGAAGAACTTGCCGATGCAAACAGAAAAAAAGTTATTGAGTCTATTGAATCGTTGACGGATATTAAGGTTAATAAAGGAACTATGTCTATAGAACTTTCTAACCTTACCGATAAAAAAGAAGAATTAGTAGAGGGATTAGACGCTCTTTCGTATAAAAGGGAATCACTATTTAACGAAAAGGAAAAATACGACCAAAGTATTAATAATTTAGACCGTGATATTTCTACGCTTAAAAACGATATTTTAGAACAGGAAAATTTGGTTAGAAACTTTAACGAAAAGGTTGCAGGTGTTGATAATAAAATTTATCAACTTAACACCTATTTAACTTCTTATCAAACCAAACTTAACTTCTACAAATCTACTAAAGAAAACTACGAAGGATATCAGGATTCGGTTAAAGGACTACTTAATTCGGCAAAAACAAATATCGAAATTAAAAAGCGTGTTTTAGGTGTGGTTGCCGAACTTATTAAATGCGATAAAAAGTTTGATACTGCTTTAGAAGCCGCAATTGGCAACGCCGGTCAAAACGTGGTTACAAACGATACTGAAGACGTTAAATTTTTGGTAGATTACTTATTAAAGAATCAACTTGGAAGAGTTACCTTCTTGCCCTTAAATTCGGTTAAGAAAAGACCTTTAACTACTGAACTTGAGATGGCGTTAAAAGAAAACGGCGCAATTGGAATAGGTAAGGAACTTGTTTCTTACGACCCCGTTTTTGAACCGGTATTTTCCAACCTTTTAGGTGGAACGTTGTTCGTAGATAACAAAGATAACGCTACTTACATATTCAAAAAATATCATTCGGCATTTAAAATAGTTACCCTTACGGGTGAAGTATTTAACACTCAAGGTTCAATTACCGGTGGTACGTTAAAGACGAAAGGCTTTAATGCGTTAGCAGTTGATAGACGTATAGAAGAACACGAAAAGTTGGTTAAAGAGTCTTCTTCTCAAATGGACGCCTTAAAGAGTGATAAAAAGCAGTTAGAAACGGATAGGGATAAGGCTTTAGACGATTTGTCCGTAATGAACGATATGTATCAGGGCAAGCGTCAACAAGTTGTTTTAGAACGTGAAAAACAAGCCAATATAGAAAATCAACTTATAGAAATTGGTAAAGACGTTGAAAGAGTTACCGATTTAATAGATACGGTAAATCAAAGAATAGGCGAGCTTGGTGTGTCTTTGGAAACGGTTTCTACCGGTGGTAAAGAACTTGAACAAAAGAAATCTAATTGGATGAGCGACGCCGATAAACATCAAGCTGAATTTGATGCTCTAAAAACTGAAAGAGATGCTTTAACCGAAAAAAGTACGGATATTCAAATTAAAATTACTGAGTTAAAGGCAAAGGTATCCGCTTATGGTGAAGAACTTGAAAGGCTTATAAAAACCATTGCAGAAGCTAAGGAAAATAATCAAAGATTATTTAAGAGTAACGAAGGGGCTTCGGGAATTATCGAGTCGTTGCGTTTAGACCAAGAAAAAGTTGCGCTTACAAAAGAAGAACAAGATTACGTAAACGGAATTCGTGTTGAAATAGATAACATTGAAGTATATAAGGAAGATTTGCGTAAACGTCAAGGCGAAAAGGAAACTGAAAGACAGTCTTTAACCGAACAAATTACCCTTCTTAGTGAAAAGAAACACGAGGAAGAATTAGCACTTACTAAAATTGATTCCGACTTAGAATATTTAGGTCAAAGCATATACGAAGACTATCAAGAAACTTACGAAACGGCAGTTTTAAAACGTGACGAAAATTACGATATTAAAACGGGTGAACAAGAGATTTTAAGAATTCGTCGTCGTAGGTCGTCGCTTGGGTCTATTAACGGTAACGCTGTTGAAGAATACAAGGTGATGAAAGAGCGTTACGATGAAATGACCACTCAAAAAGAAGACCTACTTAAAGCTGAAGAAGATTTAAGGCAAGCTATTAACACAATTAAATCTGAAATGCTTGCTCAATTTACCGAAGGTTTTGAAAAGATTAATACTAACTTCCAAAAGATATTTAAAGAACTTTTCGGTGGTGGTAGGGCAATGCTTCAATTAGATTACGAAGGTGTGGAAGATAAACTTGACGCCGGCGTAGAAATCGTTGCAGAACCCCCGGGAAAGAAACTTCAAAAACTTTCTCTTTTATCGGGTGGTGAAAAGGCTCTTACAGCCATTGCGATATTATTCTCTATACTAAAACTTCGCCCCATGCCGTTCTGTGTACTTGACGAAATAGAAGCGGCGCTTGACGAAGCTAACGTAGATAGGTTTGCAAGATATTTGCAAAAATTCTCTAAAGAAACGCAGTTTATAGTTATTACCCACAGAAAGCCGACTATGGAAATGGCAGACGCATTGTTTGGTGTAACTATGCAAGAGAAGGGTGTTTCTAAAATGGTATCCGTTAAACTTTCAGACGTTGGAAGTATTGACGACCAATTGGCGTAATATAAGGATTGTTATGGGATTATTCAGTAAAATAAAATCGGTGCTTACTAAAACGAGAGACGGCTTGGCAAAAAAGCTTTCGGCTTTGTTTTTGCACGATAAAATAGGCGAAGAATTCTATGAAGATTTAGAAGATATTCTAATATCCTCCGACGTTTCGGTTAACACTACTACCGAAATTGTAGAGGGGATTAGGGATACGGCAATTAAAGAAAAATGTAAGGATAAAGACTACGTTACGGGTTTACTTAAAGACGAACTTTTATCTACGCTAACTTATGCCGACCCTATAGAAATTAAGTCTCCGGCAGTAATTATGGTTGTCGGCGTAAACGGCGTTGGTAAGACTACCAGTATAGGTAAACTTGCCAATAAGTTCGTTAGTGAAGGTAAGTCGGTTACCATTGCGGCAGGTGATACCTTCCGTGCAGCGGCTTCAGACCAATTATCCGTTTGGGCAGATAGGGCAAAGGTTAGAATTATTAAGCACGAAGAGGGTGCAGACGCTTCTGCAGTAGTGTTTGATGCTATAAGTTCTGTAAAGGCTAAAAATACCGACGTTTTAATTATAGATACCGCAGGTAGATTGCACGTTAAGGCTAACCTAATGGAAGAACTTAAAAAAATGGATAGGGTAGTCAAAAGGGAATATCCTGAAGCCAACTATTATAAACTTATAGTTTTAGATGCAACTACCGGTCAAAACGCATATAATCAAGTAGAAGTATTTAACGAAGCCGTTGGACTTGACGGCATAATCTTAACTAAACTTGACGGCACTGCTAAGGGTGGATTTATAATTTCGCTATCATACGAGTTAGAAGTTCCGGTTGTTTACGTTGGTACGGGTGAAAAAATCGACGATATAGAAGATTTTGACGCCGAGGAATTTATAGACGGTATTTTTTAGTGAAAATACTTGACAATGCTAAAAAAAATATATATAATAAGCGGGTGTAAGGTAAATTTACTTTACACCCGTCGTTTTTTATGGAAAAAGATTTTTATTACGTAGAACTTTTTGAACTGTATAAAGATTTGCTTACCGATAGGCAAAGGGAAGTTTTTTCTTCTCACTATGCTTTCGACCTTTCTTTGGGTGAAATTGCCGAAAGTACGGGAATCACTCGTCAAAGCGTGTTAGACACGGTAAAAAAAGTTAAGGATAAACTTGATTTTTTTGAAGAAAAGTTGAATTTAAAAAAACTTTACGACGGAATCAATGCAGTTGCCGAGCAGTCAGATGATACGGTTAAAGCAAAATTAAAAGGATTATTAGGGTTATAATGGCGTTATTTTCAGGTCTTTCCGAAAAACTTAATCATATATTCTCTAAACTAACCAAAAGGGGCAGGCTTACAGAGTTAGAAATAAAGACTGCCATGCGTGAAGTTCGTATTGCGCTTTTAGAGGCAGACGTTAATATTGCAGTTGCAAAAGATTTTATAAGCAAAGTTTCAGAACGTGCCGTTGGACAAGAAATTATTAAAAGTTTAAGTCCGGCGCAACAAGTTATAAAAATTGTAAATGAAGAACTCATAGCACTTATGGGTTCAACAGCGTCAAAACTTGCCGTTTCCTCTTCGCCACCCACCGTAATTATGATGGCAGGTTTGCAAGGTGCAGGTAAAACTACCCTCGTTGGTAAACTTGGCGCATACTTAAAAAAACAAGGCAAAAATCCCCTTTTAGTTGCGTGTGACGTTTATCGTCCTGCAGCAATCAATCAATTAAAAGTGGTTGGGGAAAAAGCAGGTTGCCAAGTCTTTGAAAAGGGACAAGGTAACCCAGTTAAAATTGCAAAAGAAGGTGTTAAACACGCAAAAAGCATGGGTTTTGACACCGTTATTATAGATACTGCGGGTCGTCTTCAGATTGATGAGGACTTAATGAAGGAATTAGAAAACATTAAGTCTGAAGTAGAGCCTACCGAAATTTTATTGGTAGTTGACTCTATGACTGGTCAAGTTGCAGTAGAAGTTTCCGATACGTTTAACAAGCGTTTGGAGGTCACTGGTTTAGTTTTAACCAAGCTTGACGGTGATACTCGTGGCGGTGCTGCACTTTCCATGAAGGCTGTAACCGGTAAACCAATAAAGTTCTGTTCGACTGGCGAAAAATTGGGCGATTTAGAGCAATTTTATCCCGACCGTATGGCTAATAGAATTTTAGGCATGGGCGACGTTTTGTCTTTAATAGAAAAAGCAGAAGAAGCCGTTACTGAAGAACAAGCCAAAAAGTTAGAAGAAAAATTTAGAAAGAATGCTTTTACCTTAGACGATTATCTTCAACAATTTGACACCATGAAAAAGATGGGTGGACTTAAAGACGTTATGTCTATGCTTCCCGGTATGGGAACTAAGTTCAAAATCAGAGAAGAAGATTTAGACGAAAAGCGCATTAACCGTATGAAAGCAATTATACAGTCTATGACGATGAAAGAAAGGGAAAATCCTTCTATTATAAATTCGTCAAGAAAGATTCGTATTGCAAAAGGTAGTGGTACGGAAGTTCAAGACGTAAATAAATTGTTAAAGCAGTTTGAACAAAGTAAACAAATGATGAAACAAATGAAGAATAACAGAATGTTTAGATTCTAATTCTTCATAAAAATAAAAATTTTTATAGCCTAATGGCAAAAGGAGCAAATAAAATGGCAGTTAAAATGAGATTAACCAGACTTGGCGACAAGAAATCACCCTTCTATCGTATCGTTATAACCGATAGCAGAAACGCACGTGACGGTGCTTATATTGACAAAGTTGGTCACTACAACCCCACCGCACAACCTGCTGAAGTTGTAATCGATGACAACAAGGCAAAAGATTGGCTTTCTAAGGGCGTTCAACCTACCGACACCGTAAAGCAATTGCTTATCGATAAGGGTATTTTACCAAAGCCTACCAAACTTTCACCTCCCAAGACCAAGACCCGTAAGAAATAATTTAGGGTAAAAGGATAGGGATATGTTAGAACTTATTAAATACGTAGTTGGTATTTTTGCTGAAAATCCCGACGCTACCACCTTTGACGTTTGTGAAGAAGGAAACAACGTAAAGGTAACCGTTACCTTAGATAAAAACGATATGGGTAAGGTTATTGGTCGTCAAGGCAAGATTGCCAAGGCCCTCCGTGTTTTAGTAAAGGCGGGCGCAAAAGACGGAAAGAAATATTCCGTTGAAATCGTTGAACGTGGGGAAATGGAATAATTTCCCCTTTATTTTCATGGCGAATACTATTAAAATTGGTCTAATTACTAGACCGCACGGGGTTAGAGGAGAGGTTAAGGTTAATCCGTTTACGGACGACCTTAACCGCTTTTACGACCTTAAAAAATGTATTATTGACGGTGTTGAGTACAAAGTGCTTAACGCAAAAACGGTAAGTGGACTTGCCGTTTTATCGCTTTGTGGTGTTTCTGATAGAAACGTTGCCGAAACCTTACGAGGTAAATTTATTTCGGTCAACAGAGAAGACGCCGTACCGTTAGACGAAAATTCCTTTTTTATCGACGATATTTTGGGTTGCACGGTTATTGCCGGTGAAGACGTAGTTGGCGAAATTATAGACGTAACTACTGCAAAAACCGATATATTCACCGTAAAGACAATTGACGGAAAAATTTTAAGATTCCCATTTTTAAAAGACCTTTTAATTTCCGTTTCGGTTGACGATAAAAAAGTTTACTTAAAAAAAGAAAGACTTGAAGAAGTAAGTTGTTATGAGAATTGATATATTAACCCTTTTTCCCGAGATGTTTTCTGCACTATCGACGAGTATTATAGGCAGAGCAAGGGAAAGTGGAAAACTTAATATCAATATTCACGATATAAGGGACTATACGTTAGACAAACATAAAAAATGTGACGATACTCCCTTTGGTGGTGGCGCAGGTATGGTTATGATGCCTGAGCCTATTGCACGTGCGATAGATGCTATAGACCCCGATAGAAAGGCAAGAAGAATCTTCCTTTCACCTAAGGGAAAAACACTTTGTCAAGCCGTTGTGGAATCGTACGCTAAGTTAGACTGGATACTTTTATTATGCGGTCACTACGAAGGCGTTGACCAACGTGTTTTAGACCTTTACATTGACGAAGAACTATCTATCGGCGACTACGTTTTGACGGGTGGTGAAATACCTGCAATGGTTACCGTGGACGCTGTTTCGAGATACGTTGATGGGGTAATTAGTGCCGATTCGCTTAAAAGTGAAAGTTTTGCAGGGGAATATTTGGAGTACCCTCACTACACAAGACCGCAAGTTTTTATGGGAATAGAAGTTCCCGAAGTATTGCGTAGTGGTAATCATAAAGAAATAGATAAATGGAGAGAGGCAAGGGCAAAAGAGTTGACTGAAAAACTCCGTCCCGACCTATTAAAGAAATAATGAAACATTTGCAGTGGTTCCCCGGTCATATGACCAAGGCGTTCCGCATGATGGAAGAAAACTTAAAACTTGTTGACGGCGTTATTATGATTTTAGACGCAAGGGTACCTTTTGCCTCCGAGAATAGAAAACTCGGTAGGCTTTTTGAAAATAAAAAGGTACTTTACGTTCTAAATAAAGCCGACCTTGCCGACGAAGAAGGTGTTAAAAAAACTATTGCAAGTTTTAAATCGGAAAATAAAGAAGCGGTTGCTATAAGTGCTATGAATAAGCGTGCCGTTGATTTGCTTTACGATAAAATATTTTCTATGTTAAGTGAGAAACTGCAAAGGTATAAAGATAAAGGTATTCATAAGTCGATAAGGATTATGGTTGCAGGTATTCCAAATACTGGTAAGTCAACCATAATAAACGCACTTGCCGGCGGTAAAAAAGCCGTAACGGGTAACGTTGCAGGCGTAACACGTGGTAAACAATGGGTTAAGATAAAAGACCTTGAACTTTTAGACACGCCCGGCACTATGCCACCTGCGTTTGAAAACCAAGTTTTAGCAAGGCAGTTAGCTTACGTTGGCAGTATGAACGACGCTAACATAGATATGTCCGACTTGGCGTTTGAACTTATCAAAGACTTAAGGGAAAGATATCCCGATTTATTGAAGGAAAAGTACGGTATAGAATCGCTAACTGCATCGGATATAGAAATTTTCGATGCTATTTGTGTTCGTCGTGGATTTTTGCTTAAAAAGGGCGAGTACGATTACGAGCGTTGTGGAAAGGCCGTTATCGACGATTTTAGAACGGGTAGAATAGGAAAGGTCTGTTTTTACTAAAGATGGATAATTTAGAGTACGAAAGAAAATATTTAAGTAAAGGCTATCGTTATATTGCCGGTGTTGACGAAGTGGGTAGAGGACCACTTGCAGGTCCGGTGGTTTGCGCTTCGGTTATTATGCCTTTAGACGATATTATAGACGGTGTAACCGACAGTAAAAAACTTACCGAGAAGAAGAGAGAACAGTTGTCTGCTCTAATTTTGTCTAAGGCAATAGCATATAAAATTTATCAGATAGAACCTAACGAAATTGACCAAATAAATATTTTACAAGCAGTAAAAAAATGTATGGTAGAAGCAGTTAGAGGATTATCTATTAAACCCGACGTAACGTTAGTTGACGGCGTTGATACTGCCTTAGATATAAACGCAGAATACGTAATTAAAGGCGATTTTAAAAGTTATACTATTGGCTGTGCGTCTATCATTGCTAAGGTTTTTAGGGATAATTTAATGAAAGAATACGCCAAGGAATTCCCTGCGTACGGATTTGAAAAGCACAAGGGCTACGGGACCAAGGTTCATATAGAAAAAATTAAGGAGGTAGGCCCTTGCAAATTGCACAGAAGAACTTTTATAAAAAATTTTTGGGTAGAGTCGGAGAATTAAAGGCGGTAGAGTTCTTAAAAAAAGAAGGGTACGAAATTTTACATACCAATTATAAAACACACGTGGGTGAAATAGATATTATTGCAAAGGATAATAAAACCATCGTTTTTATAGAGGTTAAAACTCGGGTGGACGATAGTTTCGGTACGCCAGCCCAAGCAGTAGATGGTAAAAAAAGATTTAAGTATTTTAAGGTCGCAACCGAATATTTAATAAAAAACGATTTGACTGAAGATTTATGCCGTTTTGACGTGGTGGAAATTGAAAACGGACAAATAAATCACATAATAGACGCATTTTCTATGTAAAAATGCTTGCTAAAAACAAAAAAAAGTGTTAATATATATTGGCTTCGGACGTTCCTCTTACAAAAAATTTAGGGTAATGAACGTTTAGTTTATATGGAGGTTAAGCAAAATGACGAACAAAATTATCGATGCAATTAACGCTGAAAACGTAAAAAAAGACGTTCCGGCATTTAACGTTGGCGACACCGTTAAAGTTATGATTAAGGTTGTTGAAGGCAACAAAGAAAGATTACAAGCTTTCGAAGGTATCGTTATCGCAAGAAAGAACGGCGGTATCTCTGAAACCTTTACCGTAAGAAAGTTATCCTACGGCGTAGGCGTAGAAAAAACCTTCCCAATCCACTCGCCAAGAGTAGCAGATATCCAAGTTGTAAGACATGGTAAAGTACGCCGTGCAAAACTTTACTATTTAAGAGAAAGAACTGGTAAAGCTGCAAGAGTTAAAGAAATTAAAAAATAATAAAAACACTGGTAAAAAAACGACGGATTCCGTCGTTTTTTTCTTTTGCTTTTTTAATTTTTCAAACAAAAAAAATTTTTTTCTATAATATAATGTTTAATAATATTTACAAGTTTAAAAAAATATTATATAATAGGCAGTATAAATTTATAATAGCGGTATTATATCGCAAATACACAAAAAGGAATTTGCTATGAAAAACTTTTTGAAGAAAAACTTAAACTATTTACTACTTGCACTTATCGTAATAGTACTATTAGTGCCTGCCTTTTTAGGCTCGTTATCAACTAAGTCTTTAACGTCGCCGTATTATACTGCGGGCGATACTAAAGAAAATTATCATACCGTAGTTTACGAAACGGAGTTTGAAAGCGGATACAAAATCAGTGCCGTTTACGTAAACTTTGCGTCACTTGATAATTCTGGTGCTGAAACTTTCAAGTTCGGTCTTTCATGTTCTATCTCTAAAACGGGTAAATTTACCGATTTGATAGACAAAGAATTCTCCAATAATTTTGAAGATGTAAAGCCCGGTGAATGGCATTTATTAAGAAACGGACTTTCAAATTACTATTCGTATAAATTCTTAAATTTCTTTACCAAGGCTGAAATATCGGTTAACGAAATTGCCGTAGTAGGTAAAAATGCGGACGGTAAAACTGCTCTTGCCAAGTTGCACTTTGTAGGTGTAGGTGATAAGGCTGATTATAAAACTTCTATCAACAAGTCGTTTGAACTTAAGGTAAGTGACGCTGATAAAGTAGTAACAGATAAACTTTTTGACGAACAAAACAAGTTTGATTTGTCAAAGATTGCTGATTCTGGTGAATATTTGACTGATACAAAAACTTTATTGACTAAAAACGAAGTAGTTTTACTCAACATGGTAAACGGCTTTGTTAACGGTGAAAACGTTGCTGTTAGCGAAGGAGTAAATCCTTTAGGTGTTTTAATTACTTCTATTGGCACTTCCATTTTCGGTTATAGTCCTTTTGGAATAAGAATTATGCCATTATTATTTACCGCATTAACTGTTGTATTGTTATTCTTTATGGGAACGCTTATTTTCAATAAGCAAACCATGGGTTTAGTATTTGCATTGTTTTTTGCAATCGGTGGTTTGTCAATTGGCGTTGCAACCGGTGCAGGCGTATATTCAATAATGCTTTTTTTCTTGGTATTTGCTCTTTATACCTTGATTAAGTTTTATAAAAAAGGCGTTTCTGGTAAGAATAGAACAAAAGGTCTTGTAAATATTTTATTGAGTGGTATTTTCTTTGGATTGGCATTTTCCGTACACGTTTCGGCTTTAATATATTTATTACCTTTAGCAGTGGTATTCGTGCTTGGCGTATTAAAAATGCGTGACGCATATTTTGCTAAGCGTGATTCTTATGAAAAAAATTCTAACGAATATGCCGTGGTTACTAAAATTTATAAAAATAAATTAACCTTAACCACGATATTATTTGCAGTATCCTACGTTTTGATAAGTTTTGTTATATTGTGTGCAAGTATGCTTGCCGTATTTAAACTTTACTTAAATTTCTTTGGCGCAAAAACTATGTTCGGCGCAATTTTATCAAATCTTGGTGCTGGTCTTATTGGTGACGGTAACGGACTATATGCTTTAGGTCACGTTATTAACTTTAACGGCGAATACTTGGGTAACGGTAGATATTTAGTTCCTAACTTAATTGTTACTGCAATCACCGTGGTTTCTATTATCGTATCTACGGTACTTGCTATGATTGCATACGTAAAGGGTGATAAGTTAAAGGTAAACGCTAAGTTACAAAAGTCTTTCCTTATAACTTTCTTAACCTTCTTAGTGCCGTTTGTTTGCGGTGTAATATTTAATCAAGTAGCAAACTTGAATTCTTTGACGCTATACTTACTACCTTCCGTTATGGGAATAGGTATCGCAGTAAACTTGATAAACTACTGTTTATTAGTTTACAAAAAAGAACTTTTTGAAGTTGGTAAAATTAAATTTACTGCAGTAGGCTTGGCTTTATTAATTATTAGTGTTTTGGCCTTAGTATCTTTCGGACTTTCAATTCCGTCCGTAATAGGGGCAACTAACAACGTAAAGCTTTTTGCTTTTAACGTATTCGGTAAAATTATTTAAGGAGAAAGTTTTATGATAGCCAAAATATTAGGCTATACTTTAGTTGGGTTGGACGGAATACCGGTTACCGTTGAAGTTGACGTAAATAACGGACTTCCGTCTTTCGATATAGTTGGTATGCCCGATACTGCCGTAAAAGAATCTAAAGAAAGGGTTCGTTCGGCAATAAAAAATAGTGGAAGAAAGATGCCTACGCAAAAGATAGTGGCGAATTTGGCACCTGCAGACGTAAAAAAGGAAGGTTCTCTTTTCGACCTGCCACTTGCGATAGGTTTGCTTAAAGCAAGTGGACAACTACTTGTTGAAGTTGGCGACACCGTGTTTATCGGTGAACTTTCACTTGACGGCTCTATAAGGCGTGTAAACGGTATTTTGCCTATTTTAATTTCTGCAGTTTCGGGTGGATATAATAATTTTATAATTCCTTTTGAAAACTCTGAAGAGGCAACCTTTGTAAAAGGGGCAAACACTATTGCTGTTAAATCGTTAAAAGAGGTTATTGACCATCTATCAGGTCTAAACGTAATCGAACCGTTACAAGCTAAAGAGTACGTCGTAAGAAAGAACAAAAATTTATATGATAGCGATATGTCTTTAGTAAAAGGGCAAAAGGTGGCAAAGCGTGCTTTAGAGGTCGCAGTATCAGGCGGGCACAACTTACTTTTCGTTGGGGCCCCCGGTACCGGTAAAACTATGCTTGCCAAGTGCATTCCCACAATTATGCCGGATATGACCTTTTCTGAAGCTTTAGAAACTACTAAAATTCATTCGGTTGCAGGGGCGTTAAAAGACGGTGACGGAATAGTTTATACAAGACCTTTTAGATCGCCACACCACACGGCATCTACGGTGGCATTAACGGGTGGTGGCGCTCATTTAAAACCGGGTGAAATAAGTTTAGCACATAACGGCGTACTGTTTTTAGACGAAATGCCGGAGTATAAACGTTCTACGTTAGAGGCAATGCGACAACCCTTAGAAGACGGGGTAATAACCGTTTCAAGGGCAACGGGAACGGTTGAATATCCTGCAAACGTAATATTATGTGGCAGTATGAATCCTTGTCCTTGTGGGAATTACGGTTCAGAAGATAAAGTTTGTACTTGTTCTGCAAGTCAAATAGCTAAATATAAACAAAGAATCTCTGGCCCACTACTTGATAGGATTGATATTCAAGTTCAAGTAGATAGCGTAAAATATGCCGAACTTTCTACCGACGAAGTGTCTGAAGATAGTGAAACTGTAAGAAAACGTGTAAATAGAACGAGGGAAATTCAAAAGCGTAGATTTGCTGGAGACGGAATTTTAACCAACGCTGACATGGGCGAAAAACACATTAAAAAATATTGTAATTTATCAAGTAACTGTGAAAAATTACTTGAAAACGCATATAACACCTTGCAACTTTCCCCACGTGCTCGTAGCAGAATTATTAAGGTTGCAAGAACCATTGCGGATATGAATTTATCCGAAAATATTAAAGAAGAACATATTTTAGAAGCAATAAGTTATAGACAAAACTAAAGATGAAAGAATATAATCAAAAAGATTTGCTTATGATTTGGTTAGACAGTTTTTACGGACTGGAGTATCATAAGAAAATGTCTTTTTTGCAAAAACTTCAAGGTAGTAAAGGAATAAAAGCTACCGTAGAAGAAAATAAGGAATTTATAACTAAAAGTTTTGGCGAAACCGTATATAATACCGTGCTTTCTTCTGCTAATAACGAATACGTTAATTTCGTTTTGAATAGGTTAAACGATAAAGGCGTTAGGGCAATTACGTTGGATAATCCTATCTATCCCGAAAGCTTAAAACAAGTAGAATGTCCACCGTTAGTTTTATACGTTAAAGGTGACGAGAAATTATTGGGCGGTAAAAAGTTCGGCGTGGTCGGTAGTAGAAAAAGTCTTGCAATATCGCATAAACTCGCAGAGGACTACGTAAAGAATTTATGTGAGTACGACTTTACTTTAGTTACAGGCATTGCAGTAGGGATAGACGAAACCGTTATTAGAACTTGTTTAAGTAACGGTGGTAAATGTATATCGGTAATAGCCGGTGGTTTTGATAGCGTTTCTAATAAAAAGCTATTTGACGACCTAATAAAAACAGGACTTGCCGTTTCTGAATACCCACCTGAAGTTGCACCTCTTCCATATTTCTTTCCCGTAAGGAATAGAATAATTGCAGGACTTTCCGATGGTGTTTTAATAGTTAACGGTGGCAAAAAAAGCGGTACTATTTATACGGCAGAGTTTGCTTTAGAATATGGTAAAGACGTGTTCGTAATCCCCTATACTCCTAACGTGGAATCGGGTGAGGGGAATAACCAATTGATAAAATCGGGCGCAAACTTAACCGATAGTTTTGACGATATTGTAGAGTTTTACGGCCTAGAAAAAAAGCAAGAAGAAGTGCTTGAATTATCTGATATCGAAAGGTCTATAATAGAAATATTAAAAGAAGGCAACGTACATACGGATAAAATATGTTCTGCCTTAAACAAACAAATTTTTGAAATTACGCCGATTCTTTCGGCACTTGAAATAAAAGGCGTTATAGTAAAAAGTGGATTTAATACTTACACTAAAATTTAACGTCACGGAGGAATAAATGCAGTTAATAATAGTCGAATCTCCACATAAAGCAAAAACCATAGAAAAGTTCCTTAAGGGGGACTTTAAGGTTGACGCATCTAAAGGACACGTAAGGGATTTGCCCGTAAACTATATGGGTATAAACTTAAATAAAAATTTTGAACCTTATTACGTTATAGCAGAAGGTAAAAAGGCTGATATTAAAAGACTTTCGGACCAAGCAAAAAAAGCAGATAAAATTTATCTCGCAACCGACCCGGATAGAGAAGGTGAGGCAATATCTTGGCACTTAGCCGAAGTTTTAGGTTTAGACCAAAATAAGGTTTTAAGAATAGAATTTAACGAAATTTCTGAAACGGCAGTTAAAAATGCAATAGCTAATCCAAGAAAAATAGATATGAACTTGGTTGATGCACAACAAGCAAGAAGGGTTTTAGACCGTATAGTTGGTTATAGTATTTCACCTGCTGCAAGCAGTAGATTAAACGATACTTTATCAGCAGGTCGTGTTCAGTCGGTTGCCCTTAAAATGGTAGTTGATAGAGAACGTGAAATCACGGCGTTCGTTCCACAAGAATATTGGAATTTAAAAGCCGACCTTTCAACTGACAATGGTGGTAATTTTAAGGTGTTATTAGTCGAAAAGGACTCTAAAAAGTATAAGCCTAAGGATAAAGATGAAGCCCTTATTACCGAGCAATATTTAAAAGATAATCCTTTCTTCGTTAAGTCGGTAAAAAGGAGTAAGATAAAATCGCACGCACCGGCACCGTTTATTACTTCCACGATGCAACAAGACGGTTCTATTAAACTTGGCGTAACTCCTCCACAAATAATGTCGCTTGCACAACGTCTTTACGAAGGCGTATCAATTAACGGAAGCAACGTTGCGCTTATTACCTATATGAGAACGGACTCTGTAAGACTTTCAAAAGAAAGCCAAGAAAAGGCTAGGGAGTTTATTAAAGCCAAGTATGGTGATGATTACGTTCCTGCAAAGTTCAACGTTTATAGAAGTAAAAAGGAAGCGCAAGACGCTCACGAAGCAATTAGACCTATTGACATTAAAAGAACACCTGAAAGTATAAAGGAATTTATAGAACCTGGTTTATATAAGCTTTATAAACTTATTTACGATAGATTTATTGCTTCACAAATGAGCGAAGCCGTTTACGACCAAGTTTCAGTAGAAATAGAAAACGGTCCGTACTTATTAAAAACAAGTGGTAAAACTTTGTTATTTAAAGGTTATACCGCAGTTTACGACGATACTAAAAAAGAAGATGACGAAGAAACTGGTTCGTCACTTATTCCACCGTTAAAAGACGGTGAAAAGTTAACCTTAAACCAACTTACCAAAGAACAAAAGTTCACTAAACCACCTGTAAGATATACCGATGCTACGTTAATTAAGCACATGGAAGAAAAGGGTATAGGTAGACCTTCTACCTACGCTACGATTATGGCTAAATTAACCGACAAAAAGCGTGAGTACGTTAAAAGGGAGAAAAAGTTTTTAGTGCCAAATCCCGTAAGTTACGATTTAGTTGACTTTTTAGTTAAGTACTTTGGCAATATTATGGATATATCTTTTACCGCAAGAATGGAAACTGCGCTCGACGATATAGGCGCTGGTGGTAAAGACTGGCATAAGTTAATAGCAGATTTTTACGCTCCTTTTGAAAGACAGTTAGACCGTTCAAGAATAACCGAAAAACTTTGCGACAAGTGTGGCGCTCCTATGCTTATCAAAAGCGGAAAATATGGGCCGTACTACGCATGTTCTAATCACCCCAACTGTCAAAACATTAAAGCAGTAAATGAAAAGGTGGCTATTCCTACCGATAGAATTTGCCCTAAATGTGGCGAAATGCTTGTTGAAAGAGAGGGAAAGTTCGGTAAGTTCTTGGCGTGTTCAAAATGGCCGAAATGTAAATATACTTTATCGTTTAACGATAAAACTTCGGGTATTTGTCCCGAATGTGGTAAACCTACAAAACAAATGACTTCTAAAAAAACGGGTAAGATTTATTACGGTTGTACTAATTATCCCGACTGCCATTTTATGAGTTGGGACGAACCTACCGGTGAAAAATGTCCGGAATGTGGTGGCTATTTAATTAAGACTAACAAAAGCGTAAAATGTTCGCAAAAAGATTGTAAATATGTCAAAAAAGATTAAAATTATAGGCGCAGGACTTGCCGGTACGGAATGTGCTTTATATCTTGCAAACAAAGGCGTTAAGGTAGAACTTTACGATATTAAACCTAACGGCTTTACACCTGCACATAAAAGTACGGATTTTGCCGAACTCGTTTGTTCTAACTCGTTAAAATCTAACGACGTTTATGGCAATGCGGCAGGGCTTCTTAAACAAGAAATGCGTTTGCTTGGCTCAAGGGTTATAGCCGTTGCAGATAAAACGAGGGTTCCCGCCGGTAACGCTTTAGCAGTTGATAGAGAAAAGTTTGCTAAACTTTTAACTAAAGAAGTAAAAGATAACCAAAATATTACGGTAATAAGCGAGGAAGTTACGGATATTGATTTTGATGAATATACCGTAATAGCAACGGGTCCGCTTACTACCGATAAACTTAGTGAGACTATTAAGGCTTTTACGGGTGATAAACTTGCCTTTTTCGATGCGTCTGCACCAATAGTTACGGCGGATAGTATAGATATGGATTCTGCCTTTTTCGGCGACAGATACGGCAAGGGTAATGGCGACCATATTAACTGCCCTATGAATAAGGAAGAATACACTGCCTTTTATAACGAGCTTATATCTGCTGAAAGGGCTAAACTTCACGAGTTTGAAAAGAAAGAAATTTTTGAAGGTTGCATGCCTGTAGAGGTAATGGCAAGTAGAGGAACTGATACTTTAAGGTTTGGTCCGTTAAAACCGGTGGGACTTGACGACCCAAAAACGGGTAGATGGCCATACGCTTGCTTGCAATTAAGGAAAGAAGATAAAGACGGGACTATGTATAATTTGGTAGGTTTTCAAACTAATTTACTATTTCCCGAACAAAAGCGTGTTTTTGGAATGATACCGGCATTAAAGAACGCTGAATTCGTAAGATACGGTGTTATGCATAGGAATACGTTTATAAATTCCACCGTATTACTTAATAAAGATTTTTCTGTAAAAGGACACGAGAAAACCTTTTTTGCAGGACAAATCACGGGCGTTGAGGGGTACGTGGAAAGTGCAACAACCGGTTTAATCGTTGCAATAAATTTGGAAAGAATTATTAACGGGAAGCCGTTCGTTGCCGTACCCGAAGAAACTGTGAACGGTGCGCTAATAAGGTACGTAACTACCGAAAATAAGGATTTTGAACCGATGAATGCAAACTTTGGCATATTACCACCTTTGAACATGATAATTAAAGACAAGGCAAAGAAAAAAGAAATGCAATCGGTAAGAGCATTAGAAAAGATTACTGAATATAAAAAGGAGATTGATATATGAGTGAATTTATGGGAACAACGATATGTGCCGTCAAAAAGGACGGACATACCGCAATAGCAGGTGACGGACAAGTTACTTTGTCGCAATCTATAATTTTTAAGAACAACGCCGTAAAGGTAAGACGTGTTTACAACGGAAAAGTTATCTTCGGTTTTGCAGGTAGTGTAGCAGACTCTTTTACTTTGTCTGAAAGATTTGAAGAAATGCTAAATAAGTTTTCGGGCAATTTAATGAGAAGTGCAGTTGAACTTGCCGACTTGTGGCGTAGTGATAAGGTTGGTAGAAAGTTAGAAAGTATGATGATTGTTGCCGATAAAGACAATCTTTTAATAGTATCCGGTTCTGGTGAAGTAATTGAACCTGACGAAGGCGTTTGTGCAATAGGTAGTGGTGGAAACTACGCTTTATCAGCTGCACGTGCATTAGTTAAATATACCGATTTTTCTGCAGAAGAAATTGCAAGAAAGGCATTAGACATTGCAAGTGAAATTTGCGTATTTACCAACGGACACGTTACGGTAGAAGTTCTTTAAGGAGTTTTGATTATGAATTTAAGTCCTAAAAAAATAGTAGAAGAATTAAATAAATACGTTATCGGTCAAGACGAAGCAAAAAAAGCAGTTGCGATAGCACTTAGAAATAGATATAGAAGAAGTATGCTTTCGCCTACCGAAATGGAAGAAATTACCCCTAAAAATATTATTATGAAAGGTCCTACCGGTGTAGGTAAAACCGAAATTGCAAGAAGACTTGCAAAATTAGTTTCGGCACCTTTCGTTAAAATTGAGGCTACAAAATATACCGAAGTAGGTTACGTTGGAAGAGACGTTGAATCTATGATTAGAGATTTGGTAGAGTGTTCAGTAAGACTTGTAAAGGAAGAAAGATTTCAAAAGGTTACCGAAAAAGCCGGTGCAATAGTTGACGAAAAGTTGGTTAAACTTATTGCCGAAGTGAGAAAGTTAGACCGTGGTGAAACACCCGTTGATATTTTTGAAAAAAATATTTTAGAAGGGCTAAAGAAAGGTTACTACGAAAACGAAACCATAGAAATAGAAATTATTGACGCACCTAAGCCAATGGAATTGATACCGGGTGCGGGTGAAATTGCAATCGGCTCTATTTTTGGTGACATAATGCCTAAAAAGAGAAAGAAAAGAAAACTTACCGTAAAAGAAGCAAGAAAACTTTTACTTGAAGAAGAAGCCGATAAACTTATTGATAAAGATTCCGTCAACGAAGAAGCAATAAGACGTGCCGAAAACGAAGGTATAATTTTTATAGACGAAATAGACAAAATTGCAGCAAAAGCAAATAAAGGCGGTGGACAAGACGTTTCAAGAGAAGGTGTTCAAAGGGATATTTTGCCTATAGTTGAAGGTTCTACCGTAATGACCAAGTATGGCGCAATTAAAACAGACTATATTCTATTTATAGCAGCGGGTGCTTTCCACGTAAGTAAGGTTTCAGATTTAATACCCGAATTACAAGGTAGATTCCCAATACTTGTAGAACTTAAAAGTTTAACGAAAAAAGATTTTATAGAAATTTTAACCACGCCGAGAAACGCTATAACTATTCAATACGCAACCTTGCTTAAGGTTGACGGAGTGGACTTAAAGTTTACCGAAGACGCTATTGAAACTATAGCCGAAATTGCCGAAGATATGAACGTCACTAAAGAAGATATAGGCGCAAGAAGGTTGCATACCGTTATGGAAGAACTTTTAGAAGACGTATCTTTTAATGCCGATGGAAGCACTATGGATAAAGAAGTTGTAGTTGACAAAAAGTTTGTGCTTAATAGACTTGGCGGAGAAATTAAAACCAAAGACTTAAAGAAATATATTTTATAATCAAGGAATAAAATCATGGCTAATTTACCAAAGGGAACTAAAGACGTTTTGCCTGAAGAAAGTTATAAATGGCAATACGTAGAAAAAACTGCAAGAGATACTGCTAAACTTTTCGGGGCAAGCGAAATAAGAACGCCCACTTTTGAACATACCGAAGTTTTTTCAAGAGGCGTTGGCGACAGTACGGATATTGTTAATAAAGAAATGTACACCTTTTTAGATAAAGGTGATAGAAGTATAACCCTAAAGCCCGAAGGTACTGCGGGTGTTGCAAGGGCGTTTAACGAACACGGACTTAGCAATTCTGCGCTTCCACAAAAGTTATATTATATTACACCGTGTTTTAGATACGAAAGACCACAAGCTGGCAGACTTCGTGAGTTTCACCAATTCGGTATAGAGTTTTTAGGCTCTTATTCACCCGATATTGACGCCGAGGTTATTTTGCTTGCTAAAACTTTTTTAGATAAGTTAAAAATAAGTGGCTATACTCTTTTTATCAACAGTATAGGTTGTAAAACTTGTAGAAAAGAATATAACGAAGCCTTAAAAAATTATTTTAAGGACAACTATGATAACCTTTGTCCTTTATGTAAAGAAAGATTTGAAAAGAATCCTTTAAGATTATTAGACTGCAAAAACGACGAGTGTAAAAAGATAGGTGCAAATGCTCCAAGTATTTTAAATTATCTTTGCGATGATTGTTCTAATCACTTTGAAAAGGTTAAAAATTATTTAATTTCGGTAGGAGTAGATTTTGAAGTTGACGATAAAATTGTTCGTGGACTTGACTATTACACCAAAACTGTATTTGAATTCGTATCAAACAATATCGGTGCACAAGGGACTATTTGTGGTGGTGGTAGATACGACGGACTTATTGAACAGTTGGGTGGCCCTAAAATGCCGGGTATAGGCTTTGCCGTAGGTATAGAAAGACTTTTAATGCTTATGGAAAGAAACGGTAAAAAGTTAAATAAAAATACCGTTAAACTTTACATTGCACCTATGGACGAAAGTGCTAAGGAAATGGCGTTTAAACTTGCTAATCAGTTAAGACAGGCAAGAGTTTCATGCGATTTTGACCATATGGATAGGGGTATTAAAAGTCAATTTAAGTACGCCGATAAAATCGGTGCAAAGTTTGTTGGCGTTATAGGCTCAACCGAAATGGAAAGAGGTGTGATTCGTGTAAAAAACATGAAGAAAGGCACAGAAGAAGAAATTTGTTTTAGCAAACTTAAAGATTACATTAAAAAACAAAAATGACAGAACAAGGTAAAGTAATATCTATAGACGGCGGTTTTGCTACGGTTAAAGTGGACAAAAAAGACGAGTGCGCAAAGTGTGGGTTATGTATGTTTCCTAAAAACGCAAATAGCGTTAATTTCTATGCAGAAAATAACGTTGGCGCAAACGTTGGCGATACCGTTATAGTCACTACCAAAGAAAAAGCAAAAACGGTTGGAATACTTTTAGTGTTCGGTGTACCGATTTTGCTTATAGTTGCATCGCTTTTAATCGGATACTTAGTGATAAAAAGCGAAACGGTTGGGCTAATAACTTCTATTTTTTCGGTGGTTATTTGGTTCTTTATATTATCGTTTATAGATAAACGCTTGAAAAAAAGATCAAATTTTTCAAGTAAAATTCAAGAAATAGTAAGTAAAATTTAAAAATGGGAATCTTTTAATAAAGAGGTTAATTATGAATAATATTATAAACGTTGTAGGCGTAGAAAATTTTGATAAAGTAATAAGTTGTGATAAGCCCGTTTTAGTTGATTTTTGGGCAACTTGGTGCATGCCTTGTATGAAACAAGGTCCTATTTTAGAAGAATTAAATAACGAAATGGGTGATAAAGTTCAAATAGTTAAGGTTGACGTTGATTCTAACGAAGCGTTATGCAGAAAGTTCGGCGTTATGAGTATTCCTATGCTTGCCGTATTTAAAAACGGTGAAATGGTGGAAAAGACTATTGGTTTAACCGAATTAAAATCTTTGAAAGGTTTAGTTGAAAAACATCTTTAATTTAAATGGAAAGTTTTTACGATAGAACGGAATTGCTTTTAGGCGAAAAAAACGTAAAAAAACTCTCAACTGCACGTGTTGCGATATTCGGCGTAGGTGGTGTTGGTGGTTTTGCCCTTGAAAGTTTGGTTCGTTGCGGTATAAAAAACATAGACGTTTTTGACGGTGACACCGTCAAACCCTCTAATTTAAATAGACAAATTATTGCCACTAACGAAACGCTTAATAAAAATAAAGTTGACGTCGCTGTTAGTAGGGCTAAATCTATCAATCCCGAAGGTAATTTTAGGGCGTTTAACGTTTTTTATTCTGTGGAAAATTCAAATGATTTTCCGCTTGATGACTACGACTTTGTTATCGACGCAATAGATTCGGTGAGTTCTAAGATTGAACTAATCAAACGAGCAAAAGCAAGTAACGTTGAAATAATTTCTTGCATGGGTACGGGGGGAAAATTAGAACCCGAAAAACTTACGGTTACAGATATTAAAAATACCGAATATTGTCCGTTAGCAAGGGTGGTTCGTCGTGAACTTAAAAAGATTGGTATAGAAAATTTAACGGTAGTTTTTAGTCCTGAGGTGTTTGTTAAAGCAAAAGACGGGCAAATTCCGTCCATGGTATTCGTACCCGCAGTTGCCGGAATGTTACTTTCTAACCACGTAGTAAAAAAACTTTTAGAAAAAGAATAGTAAGAGATTAATATGAAATTTTTAATAGCGTCTGACGTACACGGCTCGGCTTTTTACGCTCAAAAAATTATAGAGCGTTTTAAGGCGGAAAACGCCGATAAAATAATACTTTTAGGTGACATATATAATCACGGACCAAGAAACGTTTTACCATTAGATTACGCACCTATGAAAGTTGCAGAGATTCTTAACGGTGTTAAGGATAATCTTATAGTGATTAAGGGGAATTGTGATAGTGAAGTTGATACTATGATTTCCGATTTTGATTTTTTACCACACCTATTATTAGTGGTAGAAGATAAGACGGTATTTTTAACTCACGGTCACGTTTACAATAAGGACGTATTGCCAAAAACTGACTTTGACTGTTTAATTTACGGTCATTTTCATACCGGCTTTATTGATAAAAAGTTAAAAACGTTTGCTAATGCAGGCTCGGTAAGCTTGCCTAAAAATCAAACGGCGAATAGTTACTTAGTGCTTGACGGAAAAGAGTTGTCGTTAAAAGATTTTGACGGAATCGTTTTGACAAGAGAAATATTATAGGGGATTAACAAATGTTAGAACTAAAAAATTTAAAAAAGGTATATAAGACTAAAGGTAACGTAGAAGTTAGGGCTTTAGACGATATATCTATCAAGTTCCCAGAAACGGGAATGGTTTTCCTTTTAGGAAAAAGTGGTTCGGGTAAATCTACACTTTTAAACGTTACGGGTGGGTTAGATAAACCTGATAGTGGTGAGATAATTGTTAAGGGAAGAAGTAGTTTGGACTTTACAAGTTCAGATTTTGACAGTTATAGAAATACTTTTATTGGTTTTATCTTTCAAGAATATAACGTACTTGGTGAATTTACCGTAGAAGATAATATCGGCTTAGCGCTTGAACTTCAGGGTAAAAGCAAAGATAAAAAGGCTATTAACGAACTTCTTTCTCGAGTAGATTTAGATGGTTTAGGTAAAAGAAAACCAAACACCTTATCTGGTGGACAAAAGCAAAGGGTAGCAATAGCCCGTGCGCTTATTAAAAACCCTGAAATTATTATGGCGGACGAACCTACCGGCTCGCTTGACTCTAACACGGGTAAGCAAGTTTTTGATACGTTAAAAAAGCTTTCTAAAGAAAAGCTAGTTATTGTTGTTTCGCACGACCGTGAATTTGCTAATACCTATGCGGATAGAATTATTGAACTTAAAGACGGCAAAGTTATTTCGGACGTTTCAAGGACGATAGAAGGTGGTGTTGACGAGGGTAACGTTACCATAAACGACGGTGTTATTGCTATTAAAGATGCCGATAATTTATCCGATGAGGATGTTGCTAAGGTAATTTCCGCATTAAAGCAAGCGGGTGGCGAGGCAGTTATTACAACTTCTAAAGGCGACGTAAAAGAAGTAAAACGAATTTGTAAAATTAACGACGAGGGTAAAAAGGAAGGCTTTAGTAAAACCAAAACGGTAAAGACTAAAAATTACGACGGCAAAAACACTAAGTTTATTAGGTCTAAGTTGCCCGTGTCGCACGCATTAAGAATAGGTGCAAGCAGTTTAAAAGTTAAACCAACAAGACTTTTATTTACCGTATTTTTATCGGTTGTTGCATTTACGCTTTTCGGTGTTTTATCTACGATGATGCTTTATAACCCGATATATTCTATTGCTATGTCGTTAGAAGATTCGGCTTATAAAAACATTGCGTTAACTAAGTCTTACGACTACGTTGATAGGACTTATAAAATAGACGAAGAGGGAAATATTTTATTCGATACTCTTGTAAAAGAAGGTGCTGTTAAAACGGTTAATACACGCTTTACCGATAGTGAAATTGCAAAACTAAACGATAACGATGAGGGTTTGGAATTTGCAGGTGTGTTTACCCTTGGCAAAACCACTTATAAAGATGATAAAATATCCGACATTAGTAACGATAATTCTTTTATTCTTTATCCACACGGCATTAAGATGTTGGAAATCAAGTACGTAAACCAACATTATTACAGTAAACTTGGCGTTTCCGGTTTTAGTGATTGTGGTCCAGAGTACTTGACAAGACAAGGTTACGTTTTGCACGGTAGATATCCTGAAAATGAAAACGAAATAGCAGTTCCCGAATATATTTATAGAATGCTAAGGGATAACCTTGGCGGCATAACTCAATATTCCGATTTGTTTACGGGTGAATATAGATTCGACAAGAAAATCCAAAAATTAAAAATAGTTGGCGTTGTTGAAATTCCTATTGACGATAAATACGAGGCGCTAAAAATAAACGCTTCAAGTACTAAATTAAGCGACTCTTTAAAAGCTTTAAAAAATGAGTTTGCCGAAGTGATTAACAATAGTTTTAATAACGTAATTTTTGTAAACGAAGATTTTTATAACAAATACAATTCTGCTTACGACGTGGTAAGCTTTGACACTAGAAAAGGCTTAAAAATATCAAATACGCCTTTTGGTGAAAACGATTACGTTCTGAACGTAAATTATTCTAATCTTTTTACTCAAACGGCATACGAAAGATACAAAGATTGCTTTATTTTCTTTGATAAAGACGGTAAAGAAGTAGAGTTTTCTATGGAAAATTCTACGGACGCTTATTTGCCCGTTTACAGCATACTTGGCTATAGCAATTTGGTTAATAAATTTGAATCAGATGATTATGGAATTACGGACAAGGTTGACGAGTATGGAAACGTAATTCCGGCAAAACAAGTGGCACAAAGTCTTCCTGAAAACGCTTGGTATAAATGTAAAAACGAATCTAATTACGGTTGGACGATAAACCCTTATTATAAAGATTACAGTGAGGCTCGTCGTAAGTACGCCGATACGGACAATAGTTATTTAGATGAAGAAATTGAAGTAATATTATCTACTTTAATTGCTAACTATCAGGCGGTCACCGGTGAAGAAATTTTCGCTGGACAACAATTTGTTAAGGATAACGTGTACGTTAAAAACACCGACAACGTAGAATTGAAGTTTAACGTAAAGGGTTATTACTTTATTAAAAACGATAAACTTTCTAACTACGTAATGTTTAACCGTGAAGGACTTGACACCGTTTCAATGTCTATGGAAGAAAGTAATAAGTATATTACCAAAATTGACAACATTGAAACCGTTAATTATTATAAAGAGTTTTATACCGATTATAGCGTACAAAGTGGAAAGTACGATAAGTTGATTACTAAAACGGATAATAACCGTTCACAAAGTATGTTTATGCTTGAAAATTCTCCTGAATTTTCTAAGTACCATATGGAAAATGCCGTTTATACGTCTGCTTACGAAAGCGCATCACTCGTTGCTAAACTTAAGATAGTATTCTTAATTGCAGGCGTTGTTGCAGGATTTATTTCGGCGTTTATGCTATTAAACTTCGTTGCCGTTTCGATATCTATTAAACGTAAAGAAATAGGCGTGTTAAGGGCAGTTGGTGCAAGAAGTATGGACGTGTTTAAGATATTCTTTGCAGAATCTTTAATTATCGTTTTATCGTGTTTCTTAATTGCATCTATTGCGGGATACTACGTATGCAGTTTAATAAACGTTTACACTATGCAGTCGTTTATAAACATTAAACTGTTCGATTACGGAATACTAAGCGTGTTGATGATTTTAGTTATTTCGGTTGTGGTTGCGTTTATTGCAACGTACCTACCGGTGCGTTCGGCTTCTAAGAAACCACCCGTTGACAGTATGAGAGAAATTTAATTTAAACTAAAAAAGTTCCGTGTGAATTTTCACACGGAACTTTTTTTATTATTTTTTTTATAATTTAATAATGCATTTTCTTGGACATTTATCGGCACAAAGACCACAACCAACGCATTTAGAGTAATCAATAACGGGTAAATTGTTTTCCATTACTATTGCGTTTTCGGGACAATTTTTAGCGCATAGCCCACAACCGATACAACCATTTTTGCACGACGCCATAACGTCTTTACCTTTTTGTTTTGACGAGCAAGCAACGTAAACTTTTGCACTTTTAGGAATTAAAGTAATAAGATTTTTTGGACAAGACCTTACGCACGCACCGCAACCAACGCAAGCATTTTTGTCGGTATTAGATAAACCGTTATCGACGCTAACGCCACCTTCAGTACAAGCATGTACGCAATCGCCACCACCCAAACAACCGTATTCACAAACTTTATCGCCGTTACTAAGCATATTTTGCATGGCGCAAGTTTTGCCACCAACGTAGTCGAATTTTTTAGTTGTGTTATCAAGGCTACCCATGCATTTAACAACTGCCATTAGGGGACCGACGTCTTTAATTTCAACACCCAAAATTTTAGATATAGCCTTTTTGTTTTCAGACGTCGTTGCAGAGCAAAGTGATGGGTCTGCACGTCCTTCTACAACGGCTTTTGCAAAGTCAGAACACCCTGCGAATCCACAACCGCCACAGTTTGCGCCGGCAAGATTATTAGCAACTTGTTCAATACGAGGGTCTTCCTCTATAGCACACATTTTATTAACTATTAAAATTAAAATTGTAAACACTAACGAAAGAACGGCTAAAATAATTATAACTATGCCGAAGCTTTGCCAATTTATAGAAGATAATAAATTCATAATTTTTGCTCCTTAAACGGATACCATAGAGAATACGTAGAATGCCATTGCAATAAAGCAAGCAGTAATCATTGCGATAGGGAAACCCTTTAAGTGCTTGTTTATAGCAGTGTGAGCAATACGTTCTCTAAGTCCGCTCATTATTACTATGGAAATCATAAATCCGATACCACCGAAAAACCCGTATGCAACGGAGTTAAGTAAACCCATAGACGCTAAACCAAAAGCGTTTGCAGTGCCAGTGTCTATAACGAGTTCGGCTACGCCTAAAACGGCACAGTTAGTGGTTATAAGTGGTAAATAGATTCCCATTGCGCTATAAAGCGTCGGTGAAAATTTCTTTAATACGGATTCGATCATTTGTACTAAAGAAGCTATAACGAAAATAAACACTATAACTTCTAAATATTCTAAACCTAAAGGCACCAAAACAAGTGTATATAGGGGATAGGTTATAAGGCAAGTTATAGTCATAACAAAAGTAACGGCAACGCCCATTCCGAACGCTGACTTTATATCCTTAGATACGCCTAAAAAGGGACATATACCTAAAAATTGAACTACTACGAAGTTGTTTATAAAGGTTGCGGTAAGTGCTATAAGTAAAAGCGTTCCCATATTATAAAGCCTCCTTTGATAGATTCTTTTTAAGCTTTTGTACGATTAAATTAAACGTTGCAATAAATATGGCGTAGGTAAAGAATGCGCCTGCAGAAGTGGATAGGAAACCTATAGAGAAAACGTCTGCGTTCCAAAGTTTAATTCCAAAGAAACTTGCCGAACCCAAAACTTCTCTAAACGTTCCCATTAGGGTTAGTGCAAGTGTAAAGCCTAAACCCATAAACAAACCGTCAAACGCAGAGTCAACGATAGGATTTTTAGAAGCAAAACTTTCGGCTCTACCTAAAATTATACAGTTAACTACTATAAGCGGTAAGTAAACGCCTAAAGTATCGTAAAGGTCGGGAATAAACTTGTCAAGCACGAGTTTAACTATGGTTACGAACGTTGCTATTATAAGTATGAATGCTGGGATTCTGACCGTTTTAGGTATTATATTTTTAAGTAAAGATATAATAACGTTTGAACATATTAAAACAAAGGTAACCGCTAAGCCCATACCAACCCCGTTAAAAGCCGATGTTGTTAACGCAAGGGTAGGGCAAGTACCTAATACTAATCTAAACGTTGGGTTAGAATAAACTAAACCGTCACTTGCTAACTTTTTTAGTTTCATAAACTACCCCCTTCAATAATTTTTATAAACTGTAATGCACAATATACTGCGTTAGACGCTGCCCTTGAAGAATACGTTGCGCCTGTTACAATTTCGGTCACGTCTTGTTTATTTTGATTAGAAGTTTTGTCCTTAAATTCTTGGTAAAGCGACGAAAGTTTACTCATAAGCGTTTGCCCCGTATAAGAATCTTGTACGGTGTTTTTAACAACGGCTACACCGTCGTTTACAGCAATGCTTACGTACAACGTAACGGTTCCGTTAGAATAGCCTTTCTTGCCGGTTGAAAGTACCAAGTAATCGTCGTTACTTAATTTATAGCAACTTTTAATTTCACCGTATTCGCTAAATGAAGTAGTATCTACGTCACTTACGTCTAACGTCTTTTGTAGGGTTACCGGTTCGACGTATATTTTATCAATAGCCCTTTGAATTCTTTCTGTATCCGAAACGTATAATAGGTCTGATAGGATTGCTAATAAACCACCACACACTAACATGATTGAAACCATTACGGCAATAGCCTTAAAATGTTTTTTCATTAGTTGCCCTCCTTTTGACTAAAATAACCGAAGGGTTTTCTATGTGTGATTTTGTTTATTAAAGGTGTTAAAAGGTTCATTAAAAGTATTGCAAATGAAACCGTTTCAAAACCCGAATAGTGACGGAATAAAGCTGTAAACAATCCGACTCCGGCAAAGAAAATTACGTTACCTAAAGTAGTTGCAGGATTGGTTACGTAATCGGTCGCCATAAAGAAAGCGCAGAATATCAAACCACCGGACAATATGGACGGCAAGAAAAACGATAGGTTAAAGCCGTTAAGAATAACTGCAAGTACGCCGGTTACTGCAAGGGTTATTAACGGTAACCAAATTTTAATTATTCCTTTAATCGCTAAAAAGATTGCGCCTATTAGTATTGCAAGTTTACAAGTTTCACCAATACAACCGGCAACGCCCGTTCCTAAGAATAAGTCAATTGTAGAAAGGGTTTCGCCATTTACTAAAAAGCTTTTAAGGGAAGTTGCACCAGTTAGCATTTTGGGATAAATTGCGCCGATGCTTGGTGCAACGAATATTTCCATTACCGAAGTAAATGACATGAATGCAAAAATTCTACCTGTCGCTGCCGGGTTTACTAAGTTGTTACCCGTTCCACCGAAAAACATTTTAACTACAATTATTGCAAAAATACTTGCAAGTGCAGGTATGTACAAATGCCAATTTGCGGGAAGTATTAAAGCAATTATAAGACCGGTAACTAAAGAAGAATAGTCGAGCGAAGATATAACGTCTTTAAGTTTTTCTTTGCCACAAAGTCTATATACTACTTCAGAACCTATAGAAAATACTACCGCCGTCAAAATTGTAAATAGGGCGGGTAATCCAAAAAAGATTATGCCCATAACGGTTGCAGGGAGTAGTGCTATAGCCACGCTAAGCATTATTTTCTTGGTCGTATTATTTGACCTTACGTGTGGAGATTGAGTAAAAAGTACCGCCATTATTTTTTAACCTCCGTTTGTTTTGCTTTTGATGCTCTTATTTTTGATTTTGCAAGCGAAAAACTTTGTACGAGTGGTCTTTTTGCGGGACAGTTATATGCACAAGACCCACACTCTAAACAGTTCATAACTCCAAGTTTTTCTGCCTTTTCGAATTCGTTATTTCGAACGTAGTATTCCATAATAGAAGGAATTAAACGCATTGGGCAGTTGTCTGCACACTTGCCACACCTAATACAGTTGGTGGGTGAATTTTCACATTCTTTGGTTTCGCTTATACTTAAAAGTAATAGTCCGGAATCGGTTTTTCTTGCATAGTGTGATAGGTTGTATAAAGCTTTACCCATCATCGGTCCACCGGCTACGTATTTTCTTAAATTATCCTTTTGTCCTCCACAAAATTCTACTATTTTGTCAAACGGAGTACCCAACGCAACTTTTACGTTTTTAGGATTGTTTATAGCTTCGCCACTAACGGTGATTACGGTTTCGGTTAAAGGTTTATTTAATTTTACGGCTTCTCTAACGGCTATTACAGTCTTTACGTTTTGAACACAACAACCAACGTCTGCGGGGAGTTTGCCGAGTTTAACTTTTCTACCCGTCGTGCAGTATATAAGGTGTTTTTCGCTACCCATAGGATATTGCCTTTTTAATACTACCACGTCGAACTCATTGTATTTAGAATAGAGTTCTATGGCGTCGGGTTTGTTGGCTTCTATACCGATTATAATTTTTTGCACGCCTAAAGCTTTTGCAGTTAATATAATACCTTCAACAACTTCTTTTTCCTTTTCAATTAAAAGTCTGTAGTCGCAAGTAAGATATGGTTCGCATTCCGCACCGTTAATAATCAAAACGTCCACCGGTGTTTTTGGTGAAAGTTTTACGGCAGTAGGGAAGCCTGCTCCACCCAAACCTACTATGCCTGCAAGACGAATTCTATCTATAAGCGTTTGTTTTTCAAGATTTTCAATTTCGGGTAATAAAATTTCGTCGTACTTAAAATCGTTATTTATAACGATATACGTTCCGACTTGTCCCATACCGTTTTTAAGTTCGGTAACCGATTCGACGGTACCTGAAACAGAAGAATATACGTTTGCCGAAACGAATCCGCTTTCTTTAGCGATGAGTTGTCCTTTTTTAACGTATTCACCTACGGTTACTATAGGGGTTGCCGGTGCGCCTATATGTTGAGAAGTGGCTAAAAACACCTTTTCGGGTGCTTCCATTACTTCAATAGGAAGGTCTTTAGTAATTTCCTTTCTATCGGCAACGTGAATACCGTATTTGTACTTTCTTGGTTTAAGAATACTCAAAATATACTCCTTTCCGAACGTATCGGAGTTTTATAGAATGCCCGAAATAGTTTTTTCGGGTAAAAATTTTATTATTAGCCAAACGGCAAAACCTACTGCAATACCTGATATTAAGCCTATCATAGTCAAGTAGGGTAGATAGGTTAAATATTCTATTGCGTCGTTAAGTAGGCAAAATATTACGTTCTGTATGGCAAGATGTAACGTGCCACCGACTGCGCTAATACTTACTATGCTTATTTTATTTAGCAACCTAAGTGCTAAAAGTTGTACGGTTAAAGATATTAGCCCCGCAGGAATTGCGTAAATTATTTGTTCAAAATGCCCCGAAAAGGTGTTGCCTAACAGTATTTTTACCAGTAGTATTGCATAGGCGTAAAAGTCACCAAGTAATATTCCACCGAGTAAAATGAATACGTTGGATAGTCCAAGTCTTGCACCGGGCATTATTAGTGGTGGAAATAGATTTTCTATAACGTGTGCCGTAAGAGCAAGCGTTGCTAAAATCCCAGCCAAACAAACCTTTTTTACTATAAGATTTTTCATACTAACCGGTCACTAACGGTCTATTGCCGTTTATAGGTAAAATTTTAAAGTTATACGGCACGCAAATTATCGCACCCTCTCCGTTTCTTATAGCAGGGGACTTAGAACAGTCTTGCGTATAAGAACAAGTAGCGTAAAGGACGTCTGCATAACTTTCTTCTAAATTTATTTTAACTATCGTATATTCGGTTTGTGATTGGTTGAAATAAAAATCAAGCAAATAAACGTTATCCGTTCGTTTATCAATTTTTACCGTGCCAGTAAAACCGTTGTCTTGATAAGTTCCGTCAAAATTAAACGTGAAAACCACTTCGTCGTTATAAACGAACTCTACGCCCGTACACTGTGGTTTTTTATTGTTAATTAAATAAAATCCCAAAAATATACCGCCTATAATCATAAGGGCGATTAAAAACACCAAAACGTCTAAACGTTTAAATATTTTCCCCGACTTAATTTGGTTGTAAAACCCTTGCTTTTTAAGGTTATTATTTTCGTTGGTTTTACATTTAACTTCAGTCATTTTACCTTGCCTTTTTTAATTTTGCGAATTTAAACAATTTCCACAATAATTATATAACACCCAGCATTGTCAAATCAAGTTATTTTATACAAAAATTATTATTTATTATAAATACTATATTTTAAAATTAGTAACTAAGAAATTTAGTATTCGCTTGCAATTGTTTTGCTTTTAGGGTAGAATATATTTTGGATATGTTTAATGATACGTTTGAAATAACCGTGACTACTGCGTCCGGAATAGAAAAGGTGCTTAAGAGTGAAATTAAGCGTTTAGGATATGGTGAACCACCGGCAGATAATGGCGCCGTTACTTTTAAAGGCGATGCTTTAGCAGTTGCCAGATGTAATCTTAATTTAAGAACGGCTGATAGGGTATATATTAACCTTAAAACTTTTACTGCCGTTACTTTTGACGAGCTTTTTGACGGAGTTTATTCTATACCGTTTGAAAGGATTATGGTAAAAGACGCTAAAATTATAGTAAACGGGAATTGTGTTAAAAGTAAGTTATTTGCCATTTCTGCTTGTCAAAGTATAGTGAAAAAAGCCGTCGTAAAAAGGCTTACCGATAAACTTAAATTAAATACACTTCCCGAAGACGGTGAACTGTACGATTTGCATTTTTACATATTTAAAGACCAAGTAAGCGTAAGACTTAACACGTCTGGTGTGGGGCTTCATAAAAGGGGCTATCGTGACATGGTCGGCATAGCGCCCATTAAAGAAACGCTTGCTTCGGCATTACTACTTATGAGCGACTTTTATTATAAGCGTCCGTTTACAGACCCGTTTTGTGGTTCGGGAACTATAGTGATAGAAGGGGCAAGAATAGCACTTAATATCGCACCAGGAATAAACAGAACCTTTGCTTATAATAACTGGGAAAATTTTGATTCTAAATACTATAAATTAGCTTTGGAAGAAGCTAAGGATAATGAAAAACGTGATAGAGTTTTAGACTTTAGGGGCTTTGATAGAGACGGCAAGGCTATTGCACTTGCAAAGCATCACGCCGAACGAGCAGGTGTGTTGGATAAGGTTTTTTTAAGAACCGTTCCCGTTAAGGGGTTAAACTTAGACCAACCTTTTGGAACTATAGTAACGAATCCGCCCTACGGTGAGAGGGTTTACGATAGAAAACAAGCCGAAGAGTGCTATAAAACCCTTGCCGAGCGTATGTCGGGAAAGGACGGTTGGTCACTGTTTACAATTACTTCTGCGAAGAACTTTCAAAACGTTTTTGGCAGAAAAGCGGATAGGGTAAGAAAACTTTACAATTCTGAAAAAGAGTGTAACTATTATTTTTATTACGGAAAAAAGGAATTGGAGTAATGGACGGAAAACTATTAGTAGAAAAATTATTGAAATATGCAGAGGCGTTTTTACATTTAAATAAAAGAGACGAAACGTATTTCAGAAATCTTTTGCTTAGAGAATTTAAGTTAGAAGCACCTTTAAAAGAAGTTCCGGACTTAAGCTATATTGAACAGCTCGACGTTCCTGATACTATTACTTCAGAGCTTGGTGAATATGCCGTAAAAAATGAACTTACTACTGAATTAGAAAAGGAACTTTACGTTACTTTTATTATGGGAATTTTATCCCCTTTACCGTCAGAAGTAAATCGTACTTTTTACCAACTAAAACAAAAAGAAGGAATAAAAATCGCTTGCAAATATTTCTATGATTTATCAGTTAAAAACGATTACGTTAAAAAGACGTCTATCGCAAAAAATTTAAAGTGGGATTATTTTGACGGTAAAAGAAAACTTGAAATAACCGTAAACCTAAGCAAGCCTGAAAAAGACAATAAAGAAATTGCTAAACTTTTAACCTTGAAACCATCGGGCGAAAAGTATCCGGAGTGCTTGCTTTGTAAAGAAAACGAAGGGTTTAAGGGAACGCTTACTCACCCTGCGAGAGAAAATATTAGAACGATATCCGTTACCCTTGGCGGTGAACCGTGGTTCGTTCAATATTCGCCTTACGCATATTATAACGAACACTTAATTGCCATTAACGAAAAACACGTTCCTATGCACGTTAAGGGGGATACGATAGATAAGTTATTAGACTTCGTGGACTACTTTAATAACTACATGATAGGGTCTAATGCGTCTCTTCCTATAATCGGTGGTTCAATTTTAAATCACGAACATTATCAAGGTGGTGGTTATACTATGCCTATGCACCACGCACCTATTGCTGAAAATTTAACTGCAGTTGAGTATGCTAATATTAAGGTTGGTATAATCGATTGGTACAATAGCGCAATTAGAATTGAAGGCGATAACCGTGAAGAAATTAAGTCGTTGGTTGTTAAAATTATAAACGCTTGGGAAAATTATACTGACCAATCTGTTGGTATTTATGCCGAAACAAACGGGGTAAAACACAACTCTTTATCGCCTATCGTTAGAAGGTCTAAAGACGGATACATAGTCGATATAATTTTTAGAAATAATATAACGACTGAAGAATATCCCGGTGGTGTGTTCCACGCTCACCCGGAATATCACAACATTAAAAAAGAGGGTATTGGCTTAATAGAAGCAATGGGCTTGTTTATTTTACCCGGTAGGCTAAAAAAGGAACTTGAAGATATAGAATTTATCTTGCAAGGCGCAATACATAGCGAACTTCACGAAGAAGATAATCCTTTAAATAAGCATAGAACAATGATTAAAGAACTTGCGGACGGCGGTATGGCAAAAACCCCCGAAGAAGCAAAACTAAGGGTGCAAAACAAGGTTGGGGAAATTTGTAAAAATATTTTAATAAACACTGCCGTGTTTAAAGAAACCAAACAAGGAAGAAATGCTTTTAAAACATTCCTTAAAACTTGTGAAATAGAGTAAAACTTATAGGGTGGATTATGGCAAATATAACCGTTAATTCAAATAAGCATATAGGTAAAATTAAACCAAGTTTTTGCTAACGTTAGTGAAAGATGTAAGTACGTTGAGCTTAAAGACGTAGATATTAAAGAAATTTTTTTAACCGATGAAAACGACGTAAACGTGAACATCAATGTGAACGGAAACGCTTTCGAGGTAGGACCGTACGCAATAGCGTGCGTTAAATTTTAAGGAGTTATTATGAATGTTTTAGTTACTGGTGGTGCAGGATATATAGGTTCTCATACTATGGTGGAATTATTAAATGCAGGACACGACGTTGTTTGTATAGACAACTTTATGAATAGTAAAATGGAAGCTGTGTTCCGTGTTGAAAAAATTACAGGCAAAAAGGTAAAATTTTATCAAGGTGATATAAGAGATAGAGTGATTTTAGATAAAATTTTTACTGAAAATAAAATCCATTCAGTTATTAACTTTGCAGGTCTTAAGGCTGTGGGTGAATCTTGCGCTAAGCCTTTAGAATATTACGAAAACAATATAGAGGGGCTTTTGCAATTAGTATTTGCGATGAGAGACCATGACGTGAAAAACTTGGTATTTTCGTCTTCTGCTACCGTTTACGGCAAACCAAAAAGCGTGCCTATTAAAGAAGATTTCCCATTATCTACTTCTAACCCTTACGGAAGCACGAAACTCTTTATAGAATATATACTAAAAGATTTATTCGCTTCGGACAATTCTTTTAATATTGCAATACTTCGTTATTTTAATCCAATCGGTGCACACGAATCGGGACTTATTGGTGAAGACCCTAAAGGTATTCCAAACAACTTGTTCCCTTATATTACCCAAGTTGCCGTTGGTAAGCGTGCAGAACTCGGTGTTTTTGGCAACGATTATAATACTCACGATGGTACTGGGGTTAGAGATTACGTTCACGTAGTTGACCTTGCTAAAGGACACGTTCTTGCAGTTAATAAACTTGTAGAAAACCCCGGTCTTATTATAGTTAATTTAGGTACGGGTAAGGGATATTCAGTGCTTGATATGGTAAAGGCTTTTGAAGAGGCTAACGGTGTTAAAATTCCGTATTCTATAAAGCCTCGTCGCCCCGGCGATATTGACGAGTGTTATGCAGATACTTCACTTGCATATGAAGTTTTGGGATTTAAGGCTGAAAAAACGCTTTTCGATATGTGCAAAGACGGCTATAATTGGCAAATTAAAAATCCTAACGGTTACGACGAATAATAATGAAAAAGTACTTAATAGAAGACAAAAAATACTTCAAGGCGGGTTTACATACACACACTACTAATTCTGACGGTGCTTTGCAACCAGAAGAGGCTAAGGAGTTGTATAAAAAATTGGGCTATAATATAGTTGCCTATACCGACCATACTTATATAGAAGATTATAACTCTCGTCTGTCAGATGAAAACTTCGTTGCTATAAACGGATACGAATGCCAAATTTACACCTTGGAAAGTAATGAAGAATACTCGCCGGAGGAAATGCCGGTGTACCACTTTTGTCTTTACGCTACGGACAAAAACAATATTAAATTACACGGAGTAACTAAAATTGACTTTGACAGGTGGCAAAGCCAAAAGTATTTAGAGAATAGAAAGGATTTGCTTTTTAACGGAGAATTTTCGCCTGTTACGTACAATATTTCTTCTATAAACCGTATGATAAAAGAGGCTAATGATGATGGCTTTTTAGTACAATACAATCACCCTATTTGGAGCTTGCAAAATTATAAAGATTATATTTGGCTTAGGGGTCTTTGGAGCGTAGAAGTTTATAATCATGATTGCTATTTGGAAGGTTATAACGACGTTAACGATAACGTTTTAGCCGACCTTTCCCGTATAGGAGAAGGCGTTTGTGCCGTTGCATCGGACGATATGCACGGATGGCATCATGCAGGCGGTGGGTTTAGCTATATAGGGGCAAAAGAATTAACCTATGAGGCAGTTATCGACGCCATGAAGAAAAAAGATATATACGCTTCACAAGGACCGACTTTTGATTATATTTACGTGGAAGACGGTAAGGCTTATATAAAATGTAGTGACGTTGCTAAAATAACTATGATTACGGATAAAAGAGCGTCTAAAACCACACGTTTTGACATAGACGGAAAAAATATGACTATCGATAATAGTAGAACTGGCAATAACGCAGTGTTCGAGATATATCAAAATGCGGAATACGTAAGATTTGAAATTGTTGATATTTACGGCAAAAAAGCTTGGACTAGGGCGTATTTTAGGGAAGAATTTATCGAGGCGAACAATGACTAAAGAATACAAAATTAAAAATAGAGAAAATTTCGATAATTCGGCTATAAAGTTAATACTTTTGCTTACCGTAGCCTACGTAATTTCTTATTTCGGAAGAAAGTCTTACGATTCAAATATAAACGAAATTATGAGATTTTACGGTGCGGGTAAAGCAGAAGTTGGTTTGGTTGGAACTTTCTTTTTTATAGTTTACGCTATGGGGCAAGTTTTTCACGGAATAATGTGTAAACACTATAACCCTAAAATAGTTTTACCTTTGGCGCTAACTATTGCTGCAGTTTGTAACGTTTTAATGGGTGTTATGCCTGTAGAAGGTTTTAGGTTTCTTAAATATATTTGGCTTATAAACGGCTTTGTCATGGCAAGTTTGTGGTCACTAACTATTCGTACGTTAAACCGCAATTTAAGTAAGAAAAGGGTAAAACAATCCTTGATTGCAATGGCGTTTCCGGTATCTATCGGCACGTTTATGATTTACGGTGCAAGTGCGTTATTTTCTTTTTTAGAAAACTTTAAGCTTACCTTTTATCTTGCTGGTGGCATGCTTTTGGCTATAGCCTTGATTATCTTTTTTAAGATTGACGAATTTTGCTATAAAAGTTCGGTGGAAAAACGTGAACAAGACGGTTTAGAAACGGCCGTTTCGGACGGTAAAACCGGTGAGGTTAAAGTTAAAACTAAAATCGACCCCGGTTTTTACGTTTTATTCGGCGTACTTGCCTTCTTTGCGATAGTAAACAATTTCGTAAAAGACGGTGTAAGCACGTGGACGCCTACTATTTTGACTGATAAATATAGTTTGGAAAATTGGTTTTCCGTTTTGCTTACCATACTTTTGCCGTTGTTTGCAGTACTTGGCGCAAATATGGCGATAACATTTTCTTCTAAAATTAAAAATTACGTTACCCTTTGTGGATTGTTTTATTTATGTGCGGGTGCAGTTATGATACTGCTTATATTGTGCTTAAACTTAGATACTTACGTAGTTACCTTAATTTGTTTTATGTTCGTGTCTGCAATTATGGCGGGTATAAATAACGTTATAACTAATATATTTCCAATGAAGGTTAAAAACGTTGACGCAGGTTTTGTTGCCGGACTTATAGACGGGTTTTGTTACGTGGGTAGTGCGTTAAGTTCGTTTGGTCTTGGTGCAATCGTTGAAGGCTTTAATAACAATTGGGACCCCGTTATGTATATTTTCGCAGGGCTTTGTTTGTTATCTGTTGTCGTTTGTGTTGTATTTTCTTTAACAAATAAAATGTCAAAAAAACAACAAAACGCTTAATTTTGTAAAAAATAAACTAATTTAATAAATAAAAAATGCGGTTTTTTTGAAAAAAATTAAAAAATCGCATTTTTATTTTACGTAAATATTGCAAATAAAAGTAAAACGTTGTAAAATATATTTATAAAACTTTAAAAAGGAAAATTTATGTATAACGGATTTTTAAAAGTTGGTGCAGTCACACCACAAGTCAAAGTTTGTGACGTAAAGTTTAATTGTGAAAGAATTAAAGAAGCAATTGCAAATGCTGAAAGTAGAGGGGTAGAAGTTTTGGTTTTGCCTGAACTTTGTATTACGTCTTCTACTTGTGGCGATTTGTTTTTTTCAGACGTATTACTTAACGGTGCAATGAATGGTCTAAAAGACGTGGCAGAGTTTACAAAAGGCAAAAGCATTTTGGTTTTCGTATCGTTGCCTATAAAAAAGGATGGAAAACTTAATATAGTCAGTGCACCTATTTTAGATGGAACAGTGCTTTGTTTTATTCCTAAAAATATATTGTCGGACTCGCAAGCACGTTGGTTTAGTCCTTTTTACGGACAAAGTAGCGTGTATATAGGACAAGGGGAAGAGAACGCTATTTTATCTGAAAATATTATTCTTTCTAACCCTAATGGTAACGTTAAAATTTGTGTAGATTTTTTGGACGGAATAATTTCACCTTATTCGCCGTCCGTTCGCCACGCAACAGTAGGGGCAAATTTAATGGTGTGCCATGCTTCAACGCCAGCGCTTATAGAACAAGCTGAATTTAAAACTCAAATGCTTAAGGCTGAATCGTATAAAACCTTATCGGCTTACGCTTTAAGTGATACGGGTAGTGGAGAATCTACTACCGATCAAGTTTATGGCAGTGGAAACTGTGTGGTAGAATGTGGGGAAATTTTGTCTTCGGCTAAAGTTTTTGATAATGAATTAACAATTGCAGACGTCGATACGTGTTTTATAGAGAGTGAGAGAATTAGAAACAAAATCACTGATAGCGAAAATTCCGATTATATTTACGTTGGAATAGATTTTAAGTCCAAGCCGTTTAATCTTGATAGAAATTATACTGATACGCCTTTTGTCCCGAGTATGGGCTTAAAAGAAAGGGCGGACCTTATTTTAGATATTCAGTCGGAAGGTCTTAAAAAAAGGGTGAGTCATACTAACGCTAAAGGATTAGTTTTAGGTTTGTCCGGTGGGCTTGATTCTACCCTTGCAATTCTTGTTGCCGTTCGTGCTATGGAAAAGCTTGGTAGAAGCAAAAAAGACGTTGTTGCCGTTACCATGCCTTGTTTTGGAACGACCTCTAGGACATATTTAAATACCATTAAGCTTGCAAAAGCGTTAGGTGTAACGCTTAAAAAAGTAGATATAACAAAGTCCGTTTTAAAACACCTTAAGGACATTAAGCACGATACAAGTGTTACCGACGCAACGTACGAAAATGCTCAAGCAAGAGAGCGTACTCAGGTTTTAATGGATATAGCAAATTCTGTATCCGGTCTTGTAGTAGGCACGGGGGACTTAAGTGAACTTGCTTTAGGTTGGGCGACTTATAACGGGGACCATATGAGCATGTATGGCGTTAATGCAAGTATTCCTAAAACGCTTGTTCGTTTTGTTGTTGAAAATTATAAAAACAATTCTAAAGGCAAACTAAAGGCAGTTTTAGACGATATTTTAGACACACCGGTAAGTCCAGAACTTTTACCACCAAAAGACGGAGATATAGCTCAAAAAACCGAAGATATCGTTGGACCGTACGTTTTGCACGATTTTTACCTTTATCATTTGATAAGAAGGGGTTCAGAACCTAAAAAAGTATATTTAATAGCTAAAAAAACATTCAAAGGTCAATTTAGTGAGCAAGAAATATTAAAATGGCTTAAGACTTTTGTTAGACGATTCTTTTCTCAACAGTTTAAGCGTTCATGCGTGCCGGACGGCGTTAGGGTTGGAACGGTTGCACTTTCGCCAAGAGAAGGGTTAAAAATGCCATCAGACGCTATTGCTTCGCTTTGGCTTGAACAATTAGAAAATTTATAATTAAAAGGATACTGAGGAAATATTTATGTTTAGAATTTTTACTGATACAGATACTGATTTTACTCCAGAACTTGCAAAAAAATATGGTTATACTCTTATATCTATGCCATATTCGGCAAAAGAAGGGGAAGAGGTTTATCCTTACGTAGATTTTGAGGCTTTCGACGGAAAAGCTTTTTACGATTCTTTAAGAAAAGGCTCGCTTCCAAAAACGTTTGCCCTTTCGCCGGTAAAATATATACAATATTTTGAAGATGCTTTTATAAATGGGCAAGACGTTTTATACGTTCATTTTTCAAGAGCGATGAGTGGAACTTTTAATGCAATGGATATTGCTATAAAAGAATTAAAAGAAAAATATCCTGAAAGAAAGGTTTATACCGTAGATACTAAAGGTATAACTATCGGCAGTTATTCTATAGTAAAAAAGATTGGCGAAATGTACGTTGACGGCGCAAGTATAGAACAAATTTTAGAGTGGGCTAAAACTGAAGTTGATAAGTACGCCGTATATTTTTACGCCGACGACTTAAAGTTTTTTGCTCGCAGTGGTAGGGTAAGTGGTATTGCGGCAACTATGGGTGGACTTTTGGGTATAAGACCTATACTTACTATGAATTCAGAAGGTAAAATGGTTTCGGTAGCAAAGGCGAAAGGAAGAAAGGCAACTATAAAGAAAATTTTTGATTACGTTGAAGAATTAAAAGAAGATATTCTATCTCACCCGGTAGTAATTGGTCATGCAGACGCTATTGAACTCGCAAAACAGTTGGAAAAAGAACTTAAAGCTCGTTATGGTGATAGTTTAGATACGGAAATAGTTCAAGTTAACCCAACGGCAGGTAGCCATTGTGGACCAGATACAGTAGGTATTTCGTTCTACGCTAAGCATAGATAAAGAAAAAAAGGCTTAAATTTAAGCCTTTTTTAATTTGTTGTTTATTTTCATTAAAAATAATTCAATCAAAAACATAATTCCACCAAAAAATATTATCCAATAAAAAGTTCCCGGCCAAAAATAAGGTTTTATTACCGCACCAAACATACCTGCTGGTGAATATACGTCTAAAAACAAATAAGGATAGGGTGTTCCGAGTCCAAAATCCGTCTTTATATAACATAATATAATAGCAACGCTAAAATATACTAAAGGTGGAATCATACAATTTACAACATCTTTCAGATTTAAGGTTGGTTTATAGTTGTCTAAAATAAAATCTAAAAAAGCAAAAAGTGGTATCACTCCGTGAAATAAAACGCTATATGGTGACCATATATTTATAATACCCTTCGCAAATGGTGCTAAAAATAAATAAAAAACGGTTGCCGTCATTACAATGCAACTTGTAAAACAGTATTTTACTCTATATAAAACGTTTTTTATATTGTCGTTTTTGTTAAACAGTAAAACAAGTAGGGTAGAAACGCCAATCCAAATATTTGATTGCGACGTATAGTAAAGTAATCTTGTAACCCAATTACTATATCCGTCTGCAGTTGCCTTAATACTGCCGATAACTACGGTTAAAAATACGATTGCGACTATGCAAATTTTTAAGGTGAAACAAATTACTTTCGATACTTTTTTGTTGCCTATAATAGTATTACTTTTAATGTTATTCATAATCGTAGTATAGGCTGTTTTTTAATAAAAAAACTTTTTTCTAAAAAATAAAAAAATTTTTTAAAAAACACTTGACAAGTTTATATTTTGTAAATATAATAATAGTAATCATTACTATTTAGGAACGAAAACAGTGCGTTATTCAAGGCAAAGGGAACTTATAACTGATATTATTAAGGGTAGAAAAGACCACCCGACTGCAGATATGATATATACTTCTGCAAGGGAGCTTGAGCCGAATATTAGTTTAGGTACCGTATATAGAAACTTAAAATCGTTAGAACTTGAAGGTGAAATAATTACCTTAGAGACGGTGGATAAAAGGCTTCACTATGACGGTGACACGTCACGTCATAGCCATTTTATATGTACCGACTGTGGTAGTATTATTGATTTGTTTAAGCCTGCAAAACTTCCACAAGAGTTGACTGATTTAGGTCTTACCGTTAGTGGGGAAAAATGTATCTACTACGGAACTTGTGATAAATGTAGTAAAATAAAAAAATTATAGATATATATTAAAGGAGAAAGTTTTATGAAAAAATTTGTATGCACCATTTGCGGATACGTTCACGAAGGAGATTCAGCACCTGAAAAGTGCCCTACCTGTAAAGCACCCGCTATTAAGTTTAACGAACAAAAAGAAGATCTTTCTTGGGCAGCTGAACACGTTGTTGGCGTTGCTAAGGGCGTTGACCCCGAAATTATCGAAGGTTTAAGAATGAATTTTACCGGTGAATGTACTGAAGTTGGTATGTACCTTGCTATGGCAAGAGTTGCACATAGAGAAGGTTATCCAGAAATTGGTCTTTACTGGGAAAAGGCTGCGTACGAAGAAGCTGAACACGCTGCAAAGTTTGCCGAACTTTTAGGTGAAGTAGTAACCGATTCTACCAAAAAGAACTTAGAAATGAGAGTAGAAGCTGAAAACGGTGCTACTATGGGTAAATTTGAACTTGCTAAAAAGGCAAAAGAACTTAACCTTGATGCTATTCACGATACCGTACACGAAATGGCTCGTGATGAAGCAAGACACGGCAAGGCATTTGAAGGCTTACTTAAAAGATATTTTAACAAATAAGGAGTGAACTATGAAATACGTTTGCAAGGTTTGTGGATACGTTTACGACGAATAAGCAGAAGGAACTCCGTTTGCTCAACTTGACGACGACTATGCTTGTCCTTTATGTGGAGTTGGCAAAGACGAGTTTGAAGCAGAATAATAACAATTTAATATTTTAATAAATAACGGTTAAAAAAGAACGGAAAACATTTTCCGTTCTTTTTATTTATATTTTAATCAATTTATTTACAAATATCAGTTTATATTATATAATAAAGTAGTATGGAAAAGATTATAAACAATATTGAAAGTGATATTTTAGATAATGGTTACACGGTATTTACGCCAAAAGGCAACAGTATGCGCCCGTTTATTAAGGGTGGAAAGCATAGTGTTTTAGTTTCTAAAAAAGAGGGTAAGTTAAAGCAATACGACGTCGCTTTATATAAAAATAAAGACGGTAAATATATTTTACATAGAATAATAGAGGTTTTAGAGGACGGATATACTTTTACCGGCGATTTTTTGACCGAAAAAGAATTCGTTATGGAAGACGACGTAATTGCTTATGCAGTAGGTTATTTTAAGGATAAAAATCGTAAAAAATTTATTGACGCAGGTTCGCCACGTAGGCTTAAAAAGGTGGCAAAGTATTATAAAAACGAAAAGAAACGTAAACGCATTATTAAAAGAAAAGGTTTGTGCTTAGCTTTAAAATATAAAATAAAGCGTTTATTCGTTAAAAAGGAGAAAGGCAATGTTTAATTTGGTTTCGCTTTGCAAAAACGCTAAAATTTCGGCGGGTAATTTGCTTAAAATAAGCGAAGACGTTATAAATAAAGCATTAATATCTGCTGGCGAACTTTTAGTAGAAAATGCAGAGTTCTTAAAGGAAAATAATAATATTGACATTGAAAACGCTATAAAAAACGGAAAAAACGATGCTTTTATAGATAGATTAAGGCTTAGCGATAAAGTAATTTTTGGTATGGCGGAAGGCTTAAAGCAAGTTGCAAAATTAAATAGCCCGCTAAACAAAACCGTTTATACTTACGAAAATTTAGAACAAGGTATAAGGCTGGAAAAAACCACCGTTCCGTTTGGGGTAATAGGAATAATTTTCGAATCACGCCCTAACGTTTCGGCAGATGCGTTTGCACTTTGCTTAAAAACTAAAAACGCAGTTATTTTGCGTGGTGGAAGTGACGCTATAAATTCTAACAACGCTATCGTTACCGTGCTAAAAAAAGCATTAGATAAATATGAGATAGACGTCAACGCTATTTCTTTAATTACCGATACAAGTAGAGAAACGGCTAAAGAGTTTATGAAAATGAAAGAGTACGTTGACCTACTTATTCCAAGGGGTGGTGCTTCGCTTATTCGTTCGGCAATAGAAAATTCTACTATTCCAATAATAGAAACGGGACTTGGCAATTGTCACGTTTACGTTGACGAATTTGCCGACATTGATAAAGCAATTTCTATAGTGTTTAACGCAAAAACTCATCGCTACGGTGTTTGTAACGCTTGTGAATCTTTGGTAATTCACTCTAAAATTATTGATAAAATTTTGCCCTTAATTTATAATAAACTACAAGAAAAACAAGTTCAAATGCGCCTTGACGATAAATCGCTTGCCGTTTTGGGTGAAAGACCTAACGTTATAAAAGCTACGGACGAAGATTTTAAAGCAGAGTATTGCGATGCGATTATATCCGTTAAAACGGTTGATAGTATCGACCAGGCAATAGAGCATATAAACTTAAACAGTACCCACCATTCTGAAGCAATAGTTACTGAAAATGAATTTAACGCCCAACTTTTCTTAAAAACTATTGATTCTACCTCCGTTTATCATAACGCTTCTACTCGTTTTACAGACGGTTTCGTGTTTGGTCTTGGTGCAGAAATAGGAATTTCTACACAAAAAATGCACGCTCGTGGTCCAATGGGATTAGAACAATTAACCACTACCAAGTTTACCGTTAAAGATATTACGGGGAAGGGCGCTATAAGAAAATAATCGCAAATTAAAACCTTGCATTGCAAGGTTTTTTTTATTTTTAAAATTTTATGTATTTTTAACGCATAAAACTCTTGACAAAGGACTATTATAAGTGTAAAATGAATTTGAAATTTGGCAGTTGGGTAATATGAGTGCTAACACGAAACTTGTTCAATTGCTAAAAGGAGAAAGGGGATGAAACTTTCCGAAAGAAAAAAGAAAATTCTTCAGTTAGTTGTTGACGATTATATATCAACGGCACAACCCGTATCAAGTAAAAGCATTACTGAAAAATACTTGTCGGACGTTAGTTCAGCAACGGTAAGAAGCGAACTTGCAGGGCTTGAAGAAATGGGTTTTTTAATTCAACCGCATACAAGTAGTGGTAGGGTTCCGTCAGTTGAAGCGTATAAACTTTACGTATCCGAACTTATGGATAAAAATAAGTTGTCCACCAAAGAACTTGCCGTTATAAAAAACGCATTTAAAGGTCATGCGGATAATTTAGAAACGGTGGTTAAAAACGCTGTCAACGTTATTAGTGAACTTACCGATTATACTTCTTTTGCTTGTGCTTCGCATAGTGTTAACGACGTAATTGTAAAACTTGATATTTTCCGTCACAGAAAAAATCAAGCGTTATTATTGATACTTACCGAAAATACCCTTATTAGGGATAAATTTATATCTATTCCCGACGGTATGACGGATAAACAAATAGAAGAAGCGTCGCAACTTTTAGGTAAACTTTTGGCGGGTAAAGAGCTTGGTGAAATAAGTTCACTTGCGGATAGAGTTACTGAAGAATTCGAAGTTTATAGGGAAATCTTTGAAAGCGTAATGTGCGCTATAGAAGATTATATAGAGAATAATAGTTCAGACGTATCCGTTGTTGGTGAGGGTAAGATATTAAATCACCCAGAATACAATGATTCTGAAAAAGTTAAAAACTTTTTGCAAGTGGTTGGTAGTAAAGAAAAGGTTGCTAAGCTTCTTGCACAAAACGATAACGATATCGAGATAAACATTAAAGTCGGTGGCGATGCCGGACAAGAGATGCCGGGGGACTGTTCGTTGGTTACGGCAACTTACTCTGCAAGTGGCGTAAAGGTAGGTACTTACGGTGTTATAGGTCCACTTAGAATGGATTATCAAAAAGTTGTTTCGGTTTTAGAAGGCGTTGGTAAAATTTTAGAAGATATGTTAAAGGATAAGCAATAAGGACTAATATTATGAAAGAAGAAAAGAATCAAAACGTAGAAGCGGAAGAAACCGTATCTAAAGTAACTGAAGAAGTTGTGGAAGAAAATCCCTTAGAAAAGGAATTAGAAAAAGCAAAAGCACTTGCCGATGAATATAAGGACAAGTGGATGAGAAACGTTGCAGAGTTTGATAACTATAAAAAACGCAATGCAAAATTATGGCAAGACGCATATTCAGAAGGGAAAGCAGACGTTATTCTTAAAATTTTGCCGATTGGCGATAATTTAGATATAGCGCTCAGTATGAATCTCGACCAAAAAACTATGGACGGAATTAAACTTGTGAAGAAAAAGTTTACCGAAACGTTAACTGGTTTAGGGGTGGAAGAAATTAACCCTATAGGTCAAGAATTCGACCCTAACGTGGCTGAAGCAATTATGCAAGTAGAAAAAGCAGACGGAGAAGAAAGCGATACTGTAAAGCAAGTTTTCGAAAAGGGTTACCGCACTGCAGATAAAATAATAAGATACGCTAAAGTAAGCGTTATAAAATAAAGGTTAAATTTTAGGAGATTAAATAAAATGAAAACAATTGGTATTGACTTAGGTACAACTAACTCTTGTGTAGCAGTTATGGAAAACGGCGAACCGGTAGTTATCGCCAACGCAGAAGGCTCAAGAACTACTCCTTCGGTAGTGGCATTTCAAAAAGACGGAAGCAGACTTGTAGGTCAAGTTGCAAAACGTCAAGCGGTATCTAACGCAGGTAGAACCGTACAATCAATTAAACGTCACATGGGTGAAAACTATAAAGTAAATATAGACGATAAAGATTACACCCCTCAAGAAATTTCTGCAATGATTTTATCTAAACTTAAAAAAGATGCAGAAAGTTACCTTGGTGGAACGGTAACCGATGCAGTTATTACTTGTCCGGCATACTTTTCGGACAGTCAACGTCAAGCAACTAAAGACGCAGGCAAAATTGCAGGACTTAACGTTCTTCGTATTATAAACGAACCTACTGCAGCTGCACTTTCTTACGGTCTTGATAAAGAAGGTAAAACTCAAAAAGTTATTATTTACGACCTTGGTGGTGGTACGTTCGACGTTTCTATTATGGAAATTGGCGATGGTGTTTTTGAAGTTTTAGCAACCAACGGTAACTGCGAATTGGGTGGTGACGACTTTGATAAAAGAGTTATGGATTACCTTATTGCTGAATTCAAACAAAAAGAAGGTATAGACCTTACTAACGACAAACTTGCTCTTCAAAGATTAAAAGAAGCGGCAGAAAAAGCAAAGATAGAATTGTCCGGCATGACAAGCACCAACGTAAATCTTCCGTTCATTACGGCAGACGCCACTGGACCTAAACACTTAGACGTTGACGTTACCAGACAAAAGTTTGATGCGTTGACTGCGGACTTGGTTCAAGCAACCGTTGTGCCTATGAAAAAGGCCATGGAAGATGCTAAACTCACTTGGTCGGATATTGACAAGGTAATTTTAGTAGGTGGTTCAACTCGTATTCCTGCCGTTATAGAAGAAGTAAGAAAGATTACTGGTAAAGAACCTTTCAAAGGTATTAACCCCGACGAATGCGTTGCAATTGGCGCAGCAATTCAAGGTGGCGTACTTTCCGGTGAAGTTAAGGACGTTTTACTTTTAGACGTTACTCCGTTATCACTTGGTATCGAAACCTTAGGTGGTGTTTGCACCAAACTTATTGAAAGAAATACCACTATTCCGGTAAAGAAATCACAAGTTTTCTCTACTGCGGCAGACAATCAAACTCAAGTTGATATTCATATTTTACAAGGTGAAAGAGAATTTGCAAAAGACAATAAGACCTTGGGTAGATTTGAACTTGTTGGCATTGCACCTGCTCCAAGAGGCGTACCTCAAATAGAAGTTACCTTCGATATCGACGCTAACGGTATAGTAAACGTTTCAGCTAAAGATTTAGGTACTGGTAAATCACAAAACATTACTATTACTTCTTCAACCAATCTTTCTGACGCAGATATTGATAAGGCTGTAAAAGAAGCTCAACAATATGAAGCTGAAGACAAGAAGAGAAAGGAAGCAGTTGATTCTAAAAATAGACTTGACGGTATGATTTTCACCGTTGAAAAATCTATTAAAGATTTGGCAGATAAAATTACCGAAGAAGACAAGGCTAAATTAGAAGCTGAAATTAAGACGGCTAAAGACGAACTTGCTTCCGACGATAAAGAAAGAATGGATAAGGCTTTTGAAAACTTATCTAACGTATCACAAGAAATCTTTGGTAAGATTTATCAACAAGCAAATCCTAACGGAAACCAAGGTGGCGATGCTACCGGTGGCGAAGAATTCCATCAATAATTTTGACGGATTGATTATTTCGTTTGATTAGAAACTATAAAAATATAATAAAGAAAAAGCGTGACTGAAAGGCAAAATACTGTCTTTCAGTTTATGCTTAATTTTGGGAAATACGAAAGGACAGATAAATGGCTTTACATAGTTTATTTCTAAATTCTTTTTTATAAACTTAGTTCGTGACGTTACAAATTTTGAAAAACACAACTTTTTTAAAAGTGTTTGGTGGCTTGTCGTTTTTTTGGTAATGACTGCTATTAATTGTGTAGTAGGATATAAAGTTTGGATGGATATTTTTGCAATCTTAGCAGGTCTATTCGGTGTTATTGCTTACTTCGTTAAAAATGATAAGTTGTATCGTATTTTATCTTTTGCTTGTATGTTCTCTTGGTTACTTAACAGTGTTTTCTATCAAGCAGGAATAGCTTTGGTAAACGACGCCTTTGCAACCGTTTCGGTCACGATTGCGATTTTAAGAAAGGATTTAATTAAGAAAAAAGGCGTAGAAAAAACTGAAAAAGAACAAGCAATAACGTAAACGACCAAACGAAAAAAACTTTTATTAAATTAAGGAATAAAAATGGCTAAAAATTATTACGAGACTTTAGGCGTTGATAAAAATGCCTCTGCCGACGAGATAAAATCGGCGTATAGAAAATTAGTTAAAAAATATCATCCCGACTTGCACCCCGGGGATAGTGCGGCTGCCGAAAAGTTTAAGGAAATTAACGAGGCGCACGAAGTATTATCTGACGAAAAGAAAAGAAAGAATTACGATACTTTTGGCGACCCTAACGGTGGAATGGGTGGCTTTGGCGGTGGCTCTGGTGGCTTTGGTGGATTCGGTGGCTTTGAAGATATATTTGGTGATATTTTCGGTGGGTTCGGTGGTTCGTCAAGGTCGAGAGCGAAAACAAAAACTAAGGGCGAAGATATAAACATTGAACTTACGCTTTCTTTTTTAGACGCTGCAAAGGGTTGTAGAAAAGAAGTAGTATATACAAGAAACGAACCGTGTTCAGACTGTAAAGGGACGGGCGCAAAGAACGGCACTGCTTATAAAACTTGTGAAAAATGTGGTGGCACGGGCGAAGTGCAATACGCTACGAGTAACGGCTTTTTCCGTCAAGTTTCCGTTCGCCCTTGCGACGAGTGCCACGGGACGGGTAAAAAAGTTATTGAAAGTTGTGATTCTTGTAAGGGTAAAGGATACGTTAAAAAGACTACTAAAATCACACTCGATATTCCTGCAGGCGCAGATACGGGCAGTTATATAAAGAAAATAGGCATGGGTGAAGCAAGTAAAAACGGCGGACCTGCCGGCGACCTTTATATCGTAATGAAGGTTGAAGCAAGCAAGATTTTCAAAAGAAAGAAGTTTGACCTTTATTTGGACCTACCTATAAGTTTTAAGACGGCTGCCCTTGGTGGTAAAGTTAAAATTCCAACCATAGACGAGACTTTTGATTGCAGTATTGCTGACGGAACTCAAAGTGGAAAAATACTTTTCTTCCGTGGAAAAGGTATTAAGACGAGTCGTGGAACGGGCGACCTTTACGTTACAATAAAAGTGGAAGTTCCAGTTAAATTAAATTCAAGACAAAAAGAACTTTTAAAAGAACTTGAAGAAGAGACCGATATTATGAAACAATCACCCGAAATGAAGCAATTTAAAAACGATATGGAAGTTATGTACGGCAAGAATCCGTACTCTGAAAAATAATGAAAAATTTTCTTGAAATTACCGTAACAACTACTCACGATGGGGCAGAACTTGTCGCCGATATTTTGTGGGAATATAGCCCTGACGGTGTTGCCGTTAGTGATTTTTTTGACGTTATTAAACTTTCCGAAACGGGTAAAACGTGGGACTATATTGACGATGCGGTATTAAAAGGTGATAAGACGGTACTCGTAAAAGGGTACGTTCCAGTTTTAGAAGCAAGCCGTATTGCCGAAATAGAACAAAGGCTTATAGCCTTAAAAGAAGCAGGCTTTATCGACGTGGGGTCACTTGAACTTACCAAAAGAGAAGTTGACGGTGACGAGTGGAAAACTATTTGGAAAGAACATTTTAAACCAATTCCTATCGGCAATATAGTTATAGTTCCTGAATGGATAGATTATACGCCCAAAACGAACGAGATAAAGGTGCTTATAGGCTCTAATATGGCGTTTGGTACGGGTGAACATGAAACTACGTCTATGTGCGTGGATTTTTTAGGTAAGTACGTTGATAAAAACGACACTGTTATAGACGTTGGCTCGGGTAGTGGAATACTTGGCATAACTGCAAGCAAACTCGGCGCTAAGGAAGTTATTATGACAGATATTGACGAGTGTGCCGTTAAAGCGTCTAACGATAATTCCGTGCTTAACGGAATAACCAACGCAGTGGTTTTACATAAAAACTTACTTGACGATAATAAGGTTAAAGGCGACGTAATAGTTTGCAATATTATGGCGGAAGTTTTAATATTCTTTGCACCTAACATTGGAAAAAATCTAAAAGGTAAGGGCGTTATTATTTTAAGTGGTATTCTTAAAGACCGCTTAAAAAAGGTAAAAGACGCTTATTTAGAACAAGGCTTTAATTTTGTAGAAGAAAAAATTAAAGGCGAGTGGTCGGCTTTGGTTATGGAGAAAAAATCATGAAAGCCGTCGTATTTACACTTGGTTGCAAGGTAAACGAATGTGAAAGCGATTCGCTTTTGCAAGCGTTGGAAAATAAGGGGTACGAAGTTTCAGATAAACTGGAACACGCCGATATTTATATTATAAATTCTTGCGCTATCACTGCCGAGGCTGAAAAGAAATCACGTCAAGCAGTAAGTAGGGTACTTAAACTTAATCCTACTGCAAAGGTAATTGTTACCGGTTGTGCCGTGGAAAAAAGTAAGTTGAATTTTGAAGGTAAAAACGTTTCGCTTATAACAGGTACGTTTGGTAAAAACAAACTTGTTGATATGCTTGACGAGACGGGCGTTAAAATTTTTCCGCAGACTTGCGAGTATGAAGAATCTTTTCCGGTTAAACCACTAAGAACGAGAACGTATATTAAAGTTCAAGACGGTTGTAATAATTTTTGCAGTTATTGTATAGTTCCGTATCTTCGTGGCAGAAGTCGTAGCAGAGACCCTAAAAAAGTAATAGAAGAAATTCGTGCTACAAACCCAAAAGAGACGGTTATAAACGGAATTAATCTTTCGGCTTATAATTATAACGGGGTAACGCTTACCGGGCTTATGAGGGCGTTAAAAGACGAAAATACGAGAATTAGACTTGGGTCTTTAGAAGTCGGTGTTATCGACCGTGAGTTTTTAACTGCACTAAGCGAGTTGAAAAACTTTGCTCCACATTTTCACCTTTCGTTGCAATCGGGCTCGGATGACGTTCTTAAAAGCATGAATAGACACTATACTTTAGACGAGTATGCAAGCAAGGTAGATTTAATTCGTGAATTTTTTCCCGATGCAGGCATTACCACCGATATAATCGTAGGATTCCCTACCGAAACTGAAGAAGATTTTATTTCTACCATAAACTTTGTTGATAGAATAAAATTTACCGATATTCACCCCTTTATTTTTAGTCCAAGAAGTGGAACTGTTGCGTATAAAATGAAAGATTTACCACACCAGATTAAAAAGGCAAGGCTTGATAAATTATTAGAAAAAAAACAAGAATGCAAATTAAACTTTTCTACTCAAATGATAGGTAAAACCCTTAAATTTATACAAGAAGAGAAAAAAGACGGTTATTACGTAGGCTATAGTGAAAATTATTTAAGGCTATACGTAAAGGATTTGAAACAAACTAACGGTGAAGAAATTAAGGTTAAAGTAATTGCAAGTTTATTTGATGGTGCAATTGCCGAGCCTATTGATATGTAAAGGAGAAAATAAAATGGAAAACTGTATTTTTTGCAAAATTATTAAAGGCGAAATTCCTGCGACTAAAATGTACGAAGACGAAAATATGATTATTATTAAAGATATAGAGCCAAAAGCTAAAAATCACTTTTTATGTATTCCTAAAAGTCACTTTAAGCTTCTTGCAGAAATGGACGAAAAGCAGGCAGAAATGGTTAAGGCGTGTCTAAAAAAGATTCCCACGCTTGAAAAAGAATTGGGCTTAGAAAACGGATATCGCTTAGTTATAAATCAAGGTGATGATGCAGGGCAAACGGTGTTCCACTTGCATATACATATTTTATCCGGTCAAAAAATGGGTTGGACCCCAGCATAAAATTATTAAAAGACGTTTGATTGAGAAGTGAAACGTCTTTTTTATTTTGTTGACGTGCAGTGTTGACAAAAATCTTTTCTTATATTAAAATAACTAAGTTAATACAGTTCTATTTTATAGGAGACTAACTATGGAAAAATCAAAAAAGAAAAACGGTTTTGCAAGTGGTATTGGTTTTATTCTTGCCGCTGCAGGCTCGGCTGTAGGACTTGGAAACCTTTGGGGGTTCCCGTACAAAACGGCTAAATACGGAGGGGCTGCTTTCGTTATAGTTTACATATTGTGCGTGCTACTTATTGGTTCTATAGCAATGATTGCAGAAGTTTATATTGGTAAACGTTCACAATCGAACACTATTTCTGCATTTAAGAAGGTAAACAAAAATATGGGTTGGGTAGGTATGCTTGCCATAATAATTCCTACCTTTATAATTTGTTATTACTCGGTACTTGGTGGTTGGACGGTAAGATTCGCTGCAAACTCTTTTCAAGCAGTAGAGGGCGCAAATAACGCAAATTCGTTCGGTGTTTTTATATCTAACGCTTACGAACCTATTTTCTATTCCTTAATATTTATAGCAATAGCTGCAGTAATTATTATGGGTGGTATAAAAGACGGTATAGAAAAAGCATCAAAAGTGCTTATGCCGGCGCTATTTATTATCGTTGCACTTATTGCCGTTTACGCAGTTTGCTTAGGTAACGGCGTTAGTGCAGGCTTAAATTTCTATCTTAATCCGGATTTTTCTAAATTAGGTTTCGACGGTGTTATCGCAGCTATGGGGCAAGCATTTTACTCGTTATCACTTGGTATGGGTATTATGATAGCTTACGGCTCTTATACCGGTGAAAAAATCAAGCTTGGTAAATCTACCGTTATGATTTGTGTTTTCGACACGATGGTAGCTTTAATAGCAGGTCTTGCAATTTTCTCGTCAATCGGTCACTTTAATCCGTCGGCGTTTGAAGAGGGTAGTAACGTTGTTTTAGGTGGCGTAGGACTTATGTATCAAACCCTTCCACAAGTATTTAATAGCCTTGGTGGATTTGGTCAAGTTATTTCCTTCTTATTCTTTATAATGGTTACTATTGCTGCGCTAACCTCGGTTATTTCGCTTTTAGAAGTTGCAACTCAATTTATTATTCAAAGATTTAGGGTTGCTAGAAAAAAGGCAACGTTGGTTCTTGCATTAATTTGTTTTGCCGTTTCTATTCCGGTTGCATGGTCTGTAGGTGGTGCGTTTGACGGAAAAATTACTATCTTTGGTTTTGACATGCTTACCTTCTTTGACGAAATGACGAATACCGTTTTAATGCCGGTTGGTGCTTTCTTGTCTTGCTTGGTACTCGGTTGGCTTATAGAAAAGGGTGGGTTTAGAAAAAGACTTAATCCCTTTAACACCTTACGCGCATTAGAGAACGATGGCTTAAAACTTGGCAAATTCGGTAAGTTCTTTGTGGTTATGTTAAAATACGTAACTCCACTTTTAATATTATTCTTAGAAGTTGCTGGTATCGTAGGCAAATTCAGTGAATACGGTGCACAAGGACTTAACTTTATATGGATAATAATTTCGTCTATAATATTAATGGGCATAGGCGTTGCAGTTTACTTCGTATTCTTTAAAAATACCGAAACTGGTTGCAATGCAGACGAAATTGAAATTGATAAAATTTTAGCTGAAAAAAAAGAAGCTTTAGAAGATTAAAAATATTTTGTAAATTTGATAAATTTTATTTGACAAAGGTTTACTTGTTAAAGTATAATACCTATGCTTTATTAACTGCCGTAGGGCAAAGGAAGGTGAAATGGAAATGAGTATCGTTAGAGTTGGCGAAAACGAAAGTTTAGACAGCGCTTTAAGACGTTTTAAGAGAAAATGCTCTAGAGACGGCATTATCGGCGACTTACGTAAAAAAGAATTTTACGAAAGCCCTTCCTTAAAGAGAAAGAAGAAGTCTGAAGCAGCAAGAAAAAGAAGCATTAAAGGCTAAACACAAAAGACCTACCGAATATTAGTTCGGTAGGTTTTATTTTTCTTACGCAGTTTATGTCGTATTTTGTCGAATAAGAAGGTTTGTTATGGAAAAGGAAAAAACGTTTAAAGATTATTGTAAGGAGGCTAAAAAACGCCTAAAAAGTGGTTTTTGGCAAAACTATAAAAAAGATTTAGAAGAAGAATTGGAACGTGCAAAACAGAAGGGTATTTCTACTTCTAAAGTTAAAGAATATTACGCTCAAAAAATATCGGGCGAGATTCGTTCAGACGGTAAAAAGGAAGACGAGTTTTATTTAAAAGTTAAAAAAATTTTGGATACCGAAGGTGAAGTTTCTAATATTATAGGTAGATTGACGGATAAGCAAGAATATGATTCTCTATCTTATGAAGAAAAGCAAAAATATACGTTAAAATTATCCGAAAAATATATTTTAGCATTAGAAAGATATAAAAAGGAAAAATCTATCAACGTAGGATAATAATGTTATTAAAGTAAAAAATACGGTGAAGGTAAACGTTCTCGCCGTATTTGTTTTGTGTATTTTTTAACTTGTTTTGGATTTTTCTTCGGATAAAACTTCGCCAAATCCTAAGCTTATAAGTAGTGCAACGTTTACTTTTTTCATAGTTATAGGGGGCAACTCCCCGATTTTTTCTTTTAAGCGTTTTTTGTCTAACGTGCGTATTTGTTCTAGTAGTATTACGGAGTTTTTAGGTAGGCCGAATTCGTTGGCGTTTAACTCTATGTGCGTAGGTAGTTTTGCTTTATTTAATTTGCTCGTTACGGCAGCTCCAATCACCGTTGGACTAAATTTGTTGCCCGTATCGTTTTGCACTATTAGTACGGGGCGGATTCCGCCTTGCTCGCTTCCAACTACCGGGCTTAAGTCAGCATAATATAATTCTCCACGTTTTATCATTTCTTATTTCCAAATAAAGTAAATTCCCATTATTAATATATGTATTTTTTATTGTTTGGGTTAATTCTATCTGGTTTTCTTATTCCCATTTGATTTGATTTTTATACTTTTTTAAGATTTTTTTTGCATTCTTTATCTCTCCGTTTGACACCTTTCTTTTTATGTAGTAAAATATGTTATCGTAAAGTTAAGCGTGTTTTAACTTAACTAAATTTATGCTTCCTTAGTTAAATGGATATATCTCGCAATGCTCGATGGCGTTTGCAAATAAATTTGCTCGGCAAAACATTGTTCTATCCATTTAACGTAAACTGCAATTAAATTTATGCTTCCTTAGTTAAATGGATATATCTCGCAATGCTCGATAGCGTTCGCAAATAAATTTGCTCGGCAAAACATTGTTCTATCCATTAAGAGTAAAGTGCTTGTAAAAACAAAAAATAGTAGTTAAACATTACTCAAATGCTTCCTTAGTTAAATGGATATAACAAGCCCCTCCTAAGGGCTAGTTGTGGGTTCGATTCCCGCAGGGAGTACCAGGCTGTCAACAGTCATTGTGTGTGAGCTTGTATCTGTTGATTGCAAAGATGGCGTACCTCGTATTCACACACGAGCGATTGTAAAGAGGGGATCATTCCCCTCCGCCATACCAAAAATTCAGCGTAATATCGCTTGTTAAAAACGACCGATTTATCGGTCGTTTTTGAAATAATTTTGAACTATTCCACTATATCCACCCACATATTAGGTTGAGATACTTTTCTTAAAATAGGAATAATTTTAGAATAAAACTTGTTTTGAAACGTCCATAAAACTGCACAACATCGATTTTATTGAAAGAAAAATATCCATAAAACCCATAAAATTTGGGTTAATCCATAGAATTTAGAATTATATCAACAGTTTGGATGTGATCCTAAGCGATAGACTGTGGGTTCAATTCCCGACGGGAAGACCAAAAAACAGCCATTTTTAGTTAAATGGCTGTTTTTTATTAATTATTTTTTTCAATCGGTAAACGAATTTCAATGTATCGTTCTTTTTCCCATTCGCCATTTGGTCTCCAATGCATAGCAACAACTTCAGGCTTATTTGTAAAGACATAATTTGTTGATGGTAACCACTCGGTAATAATCTTCTTTCGTATCCCTGCATAATCAGAGATTGGGCGTTTTTTCTTTTCCGTCTCAAAAACGACGTATGTTTGTTTAGGAATAACAATTATTTCAAAATCCATTTTATCCATAAAATCAACGCCTGTTACGTCAGGATTAAAAATTTCTTTTCTAGTCCACTCGTCCAATTCGTAAGCAACGTAAAAATCATACCCGTCGTCATCAATGTTTGTGATTACCATATAATCGGTAGAATAGTCGCAAGATGCGCCAATTAACAGCCATTGTTTAGCACGTGTGGACGTTAAAAACGCTTCTTCTTGTTTTACGCGTTCTTCACCGTAGGGAACACCCGTAAATCTTTTTTTGTAGCCGACTAATATAATTTCATTTTTTTCTTCGATTTTATAGGTCATTTCACTTCCTCCAATAAGATTAGGTTTAATGGAAAGACGAGAAAAGGATTTTAAGGAACAACCTTCTTTTACTTGTGACGGCATTATATCATGAAATTTAAAAAACGCACGAGAAAAGCTTTCGGATGTTTCGTAGCCATACTTAAAAGCAACATCAATTACTTTCATCTTTTTAGTTAATAAGTCGCATCCCGCAAGTGTTAGTTTTCTCCTACGAATATATTCGCCTATAGTAAAACCACACATTATCCCGAATACTTTTTGAAAATGAAAAGTTGATGAATACGCACGCTTAGCCACTTTTTCATAATCAATCTTTTCAGTAATGTTTTCTTCAATATAATCAATTGTGTTTTCTATTCTTTGAATCCAATCCATCTTTTGTCCTCCGCAATTACATTGTAAACGAAATTCAACTATAAGTCTTGACTTTTTGTGCGAAATTTTGCTTTCAAAATTTGTTTAATTTTTATAGCAACAACTTACTGTACAACGCAATGTACACGTCGGGATTATGTACAAGTTTTTTAGGCAAGATTAATAATAGTTTTCTTTTTGCGCTTAGCATATTCTAAAGTTTTTACAGCTCCACCCCAAGAATACATAACGTAGGCAATAACTAAATCGGCTTCTTCAACCATCCATTCGTTTCGTTTTAAGATAGCAAATTTGCGTGGAACACTTTCAAGAGGAGGAAAAATAACGTCGTCATAATGATATTTAGCGAACTCTAATTTGTAATAATTCTTATTAAGATAAGGCGTAATAAATATAAGTTCAATCTCCGGGAAATCTGATTTCAAATCTTTTAAAGTACGCAAACACAATCTATCAAAATCACCATACCCACCTAAGTAAAATTTACAGGTGGGATTTTTTATTATCTCGCCTACAAGAATATTTTTAAGTTCTTCTTTGACGTCGTTGTTAAATAAACAGTTAGAATGCCCACAAAAAGTAATTATCATTAGAAAACCTCCGTCTATACAATAGTTTATCACAATAAACTACAATTTGAAAGCGTTCAGTACAATAAACTAAAAATTAAATTGCACAAACTATAATTATTGCAATGAACGTTTATTGTGATAAACGCAAGGAGGCAACTATGAAATTATCTGATGCAGTAGGTAAAAGGGTAGAGAATTTACTTGCAGAACGTAATATGACTCAATACCAACTTTATAAAAATGGAGGAATTCCTCGTTCTACTATTTCCGTTACGGTAGACGGCAAATATAAAACTGTTAAATTAGACACTATATATCAAATCGTTGCAACTTTAGGAATTACTCTTAAAGAGTTTTTTGATGACGCTTTGTTTGATGAATTAGAGGATTAATTTTTTTAGTGTAAGTTTATGATGGAATTAGATAAAGATTCGTTTAATATAAAATGCGATAGATGTGGTGAGATAATTACTATATACAAAGATGATATAGATTTTGACATTTCATCCTATGACCATGGGGATAATGCTATGGGTGAAGAACTTATTTATTCTGCAGAATTTGAAGTAAGTTGTCATCGTTGTAATAATAAAGTAATAATTTCTGTTTGTGGTAATGAATATCCAATTGGCGCGTACGACTATGATGAGAGTAAAATATATGGTGGTTATTTTATCGATAAGCCTTCAATGTGCATGAAATATTATGTCGATGAGTTTTCAGTTGATGATGAAGAATTGGACAATTTGCGCATAAGGGAGTTAATTGTTCAAATAGCACATGATAAAGAATTGATATATAAAGTTTCTCCTAGAGAATTCGAAGAAATAGTAGAGCAAGTGTTAAAAGATAATGGGTTTGAAACTGTTTTAACTAAGCCCACTAGAGATGGAGGTAAAGATATAATAGCTACAATTGCTGGAATTCACGGAAAACCAATAGTTATTTATGTGGAATGCAAAAGGTATAGTCGTGAAAACAGAGTAGATGTAAGCATAGTTAGGGAGTTATATGGAGTTCAATCATCTGAGAGGGTTAATAAGGCATGTTTAATTACGTCATCACTTTTTACAAAAGAAGCTATTGAGTTTGCGCAAAGACAAAATGTTATGATTGACCTTATAGATGTGGATGAATTACATCAAATGATTATAGAAAGCTTAAAAAAGTAAACATGTTAAAGGGTTGGTGGATTTTCCACCAACTTTTCATTTAATATTGCATATTAAAACATGTGTGAAAATTAGTTTCAAAGCACTAAACATTTTCTTTTAAGTAACATACTTAATATTTGACTATTTTAGATAAAACTGCTATAATAATACTGGTTTATAATTTATCAGTAAGATGAGGTTTTTACATGAAAGCTAATTACAACAAACTCTTAAAACTTTTAATAGACAAGAAGATGACCAAGACGGAGTTAAGAGAGAGAGCAAAGATTAGTTCTAGTACGATAGCTAAAATTGCAAAAGAAGAGATGCTGAGTCCAGATGTCCTTATGAAAATTTGTGATGTTTTAAATTGTGATATTGGTGATATTTTAGAACTTGTTAGAGATGAGAATGAACAATATGAGGTTGTCAATTCTCCGGACAAGCTCAAAGTAGTATCATTGTTTTCAGGTGCTGGAGGTATGGATTTAGGTTTTATAAATTCCGGTTTTGAAATCATTTGGGCTAATGATTTCTTTCGTGAGGCAGTGGATTCATACCGAAAAAATATCGGAAAGCATATGATTTACGGGGATATAACGAAGATATCTAGTAAAGATATTCCTGACGGTGCAGATGTTATAATTGGCGGATTTCCTTGTCAAGGCTTTTCAGTGGCTAATACAAAACGTTCCATGGAAGATAAGCGAAATTTTCTTTATAGAGAAATGCTTAGAATTATAGAGGATAAAAATCCTAAATTTTTTGTTGCAGAAAATGTTAAAGGTATTTTATCAATTGAAAAGGGTAAAGTTTTCGAAATGATAAAATCAGATTTTGAAAAGTTAGGATATAAAGTTAATGCAAGAATATTAAACGCTGCGGAATATGGTGTCCCACAAGCGAGAGAAAGAGTTGTTATTATTGGTAATCGTATAGGGGTGGAAAATCCTTTTCCTGAAAAAACTCATTATATTGATAAAAAAATAGATGGTTTATTTCCGGCAATAACTACAGAGCAAGCTATAGGCTTTTTATCAAAGATAAAACTTTCTCACAAAGAAAGAATTATAACTCGTGAAGATATAGAAAAACATATCCGAGAAACCAATATTGTAGATGTTGAAGGTTTTTATAGAGTTCTTGGCATAGAAGAGAATTTTGATGAAGTTAAGATTTTAAATCATATAGCATCAGAAAACGTTGCCGACACATTCTGGGGTAGAAAATATGAAGTAAATCAACATGACATTTGTGATTATTTAAGATATTGGAGAGATAAAGCTGGTTGGACAACAAAAAAAGTAGATGACCACTTTGGATATTCTTATACTGCAGGACATTGGTTTAGAAAGGATAATAATTCTGGAAGCATTCCTAATCCAGATGATTGGTGGGAATTGAAGAAGATTTTAGGCTTTGATGATAAATACGATGAAGCAGTTACAACACTTGTTGAAAAAGAAATCAAGTTTGAGCAATCGTTGAGAATTACCAATTGGAATAGACCTAGTGATACGATTACTGCCACTAGCCCTGAAATTCATGTTAACAAGAAAAGACGTTTAAGTGCTCGAGAATGTGCTATATTACAGTCATTTCCAGTGAATTATGAATTTACGGGAAGTATAAATAAAATGTATACGCAAATTGGCAATGCTGTACCAGTCGTTTTGGCAACAAAAATTGCCGAAAAAATAAAACAAACTTTGGAGGGTTAAAAATGTTTACAAAAGAGCAAATTGAAACTTTAGAAAAAAACTATTTGGAAGAAATAATTTTCTTATTGGAGCATGAAAAAGATAAAATGCTTCAAGGGTTAGATACGAAAGAGGCTATTAGGGGAGACTGGGAAAAGTTTTGGGGAGATAATACTTCTGATTACGCTGTTGGTGCGGAAAGAATCTATTATTGGCTTTTTAACCAATTTGGAGTCCCAAATTCTGCCCCTGTTGGTTCTGACTTGTTTTTCGAAAGAAAAGATGCATATGTACATATAGATATAAAATCTGTTACTTTGAAGAACATTGGAGATACGGTAGGAACAATTTTTGTTGGTGATAACCAAAATAGTTATGTAGGTAATATAGTTACTAAAGGAAACGTTTCTCGTCCTTATCAAGGACAATTACCTTTTGTTTATAGTAAGCATTTAGGTAGTAAAATTATAGAGAAACCATGTTTAACCTATTTTATAGTTTTACTACATGATACCGATTTGCACGAACTTAATCTTATGTATGTTTGTAGCATGCCTAATGGGTGTTTGTATGATACTTATGGTGACGATGTGTTAAGTGCAGGGAAAAATCCTGGTAAAATACGTTATAGATTTAAAAACGCATCTAAATTCTTAAATTTACAAGGAGAGCCTAGTAGATTTTTCGTGTTGCATTGGAATGATAATATGGCTACTTCCACAAAGAAAAAATTAGAGTTTTTTGAGAAAATTTATCAAGAACAACAATAAAATGAAAGTTTGCAGTTTGTTCAGTGGAATAGGTGGTATCGACCTTGGATTTCAACAAGCCGGGTTTGATATCGTGTGGGCTAATGAATTTGACCATGATGCTGCTACTACGTATCGACTAAATTTTAGCGATAAATATTTAGTTGAAAAAGATATTAGAAAAGTAAATCCTCATGAAATTCCGGATTTTGATGTGCTTGTCGCAGGATTTCCTTGTCAACCGTTTTCTATTGCTGGTTTACAAAAAGGGTTTAAAGATCCACGAGGAAACTTATTCTTTGAAATTGGTAGAGTTATTGACATAAAAAGACCATCTATCGTGTTTTTAGAGAACGTAGAAAACTTAATTGAACACGACGACGGAAAGACGTTTTTAGTTATTTACAATACGCTTGCGCAGTTTGGATATGCCGTTAAATACAAGGTGTTGGATTCGTTAGAATATGGAAATGTTCCACAACATCGAAATCGCATTTTTATAGTTGCGTTTTTAGATTATGACCAGTGTGCGAGATTTGATTTCCCAGAGCCTATTGAAAGAACAGTGCAACTAAACGATATTTTAGATAGAAGCGTTAAACATGATGATATTTACTATTATAATGAATCTTCTGATTGCTTTGAAGAAATGATTCAAATAGTAACAAATAAACATGCTATTTATAAAATAAATGATAAGGGCTTGTGTTCTCACAAATTTTCCGTATGCCCGACATTAACTGCAAGTATGGGGATACGAAAAGATAGAGTTCCGATTATCAAGGATGATTACGGCATTAGAAAAATAACGCCATTAGAATGCTTGGCGTTGCAAGGTTTCCCAAAAGACTTCGTTTTTAAAGGAATATCGTTAAACAGTGCTTACAAACAATGTGGCAACAGTGTGGTTGTGCCTGTTATAAGAAGAATTGCAGAAAAGATAAAGGAAAGTAATAATTTATAAAATCTGTATAAGATTGGAGTAAATAATATGAAAGAAAACGCATTAAAACCATTATTAAAATATCCTGGCGGCAAAACTTCAGAATTAGAAGTTATCGAAAAGTATTTGCCGAAAAATTTTAATAATTATATAGAACCTTTTGTTGGTGGCGGAGCCGTTTATTTTTATATCAACAATAATTATAATTTCATTAATGATAAATCCGAAGAATTAATGCTTTTATATGAGTATGTTAATAGTGGAAACAAGACTTTTTTTGAAGAGTTAGATATTATCATTAATAACTGGGATAGATTAACTGAAGTTGCTTCTGATGATAGAATAACTGACTTGTATTTGCAGTTTAGGGAAGATGAAAATATTGATATGGTTCCTGAGTTAAGTGCTATAGTTAATAGACGAATAGACGAGGCACCTATGTTCAATTTAAGGCAGTCAATAAAGTTTGAAAAATTCTTGGTTAAGTGTTTAACGGCAAAATTTAAGCTTATAAGAAAGAACGAAATAAAAAAGAATGAGCAATTAGAAATTGTAAGGTTAAAGGAAAATCTTGAGGCGGGAATTAAAGCATCATATTATACTTATTTAAGAGATGTATATAATAAGCCGAATGAGTATAATAGGTTATCCAAACCAAGAAAAGTTGCGATTTATTTGTTTATTAGAGAATATTGTTTTTCTTCCATGTTTAGGTTTAATCGAGTGGGAGAATTTAATGTTCCATATGGTGGGGTTTCTTATAATAAAAAAAGTTTACTGCAGAAAAAAAGTTATTATAAAGATAAAAACTTAAAGAAGCTACTAAAGAATACACAATTCTTTACTAAGGATTTTTATGAGTTTGTAAGACAAATTGATATAAGCAGTGAAGATTTTATGTTCTTAGACCCACCTTATGACACAACTTTTAGCGAGTACGATAAAAATGTCTTTGATACAAACGACCAAAAAAGACTAGCAAATTATTTAATAGAAGAATGTCCATGTAAGTTTATGCTTGTTATAAAAAAGACGGATTATATATGTGGATTATATAAAGACAAGGGATTAAGAATTATTGAACAAGATAAAAATTATTTTGTTAGTTTCAAAAATAGAAACAAAAAGAACGTAAAACACTTAATTATAATGAATTATTGGGAGGATTAATTATGGAAACAAAAAGAATAAAAGAAGAAGATTTATTGGTTCCAGCGCTCTATGAAATTTATATTCATGATGGGAAATTAACAACGGGACAATTAATAAAAGTATTAACAGAAGTTTTTAATCCTACTGGTGAAGATGCGGAAATATTGTTTGGTCGAAAAGATACTCGTTTTAGTCAAAAAGTTAGGAATCTAATTTCTCATAAAAAAATATATCCTAAGTATGCTGATTATGAATCCGCATCTTCCTTGTTGACAATTAATGAAACTGGTATAAATTTTTTAATAGGAAGCGATTATTATAAAAATCAAGGGCAAGAAATTAAATTCGAATTCGACGGAGCAGAAGATTTAGTAGAAACTAGTGACATTGAAGAGCTTATTACTTCAAGCAAAAAGCATGTTGATTGCGAGCCGTTAAATTATTCTGTTTTTGAGCTAAAAAGAAGATATGATAGAGCAAAAGAAGATGGGGCAAAAGGGATTTTAATTTTAGACGATTCTTTTCAAAGGAAAACAGTATGGACAAGAAAACAAAAGAGCCAGCTAATAGAAAGTTTGTTATTAGGAATCCCTATTCCATATTTATACTTATATGAGGGGAAATATGGAAACCTAATCGTTATTGATGGTAGACAACGTCTTTCGGCAATTTTTCAGTTTTTAGATAACAAATTTGCTCTTTCAAATATGGAGTTTATAACAGAAATAGAGGGTAAGAAGGCGAAGGATTTAACGGATAATTTAATTGATAAATTTGAAAACTATAAAGCAAAAATAGAAGATTCTCATTTGCATGTAATAAGAGTGGGATATGAAACACCAGAAATATTTAAATTGAAATTGTTTGAACGAGTAAATCAAAACGGTACAAAATTGAACAACCAAGAATTAAGACATGCATTGCACCAAGGCTTAATAACGGACTTGTTGGCTGATTTATCGGATGAAGTTGATTTGCTTAGTAAAAATGCAAAAGAGAGAATGAAAGATAGATATCTTATGTTGCGTTACATGGCTATGAGATTATATACCTTGGGCGAATTGAAATATTATTATGCAAATAAAACAAAAGATGATGTTGAGTATAATGAAATCAATACTTTTTTGGCTAATGCGATGGATGCCATAAATACTTTTTCACTTTCTCAAATAGATGAGATTAAACAAGATTTCTTATTCTCATATAATGAGGCAAAAAGAATTTTTGGGAACGATGCGTTTAAGTTGGATGAGAAAGCGCCAATCAATATGATTTTGTTTGAAATAACATTACTATTTATATCTTTAACAAAGGGTTATAATTTTTCAGAAGAGAAAATGTTATCAATGTTAGATGATTTTAAAAACTATGACAAAGATAATATTGATAAAGATGGAAATACTCCGTTCTTTCAAAATATTAAGTATCATAGAGACGGTAAAGATAATTTTAAACAAAGAATCGATTGGTTGAAAGAGATTATTAATAAATATAAGGATATGAATTAAAATGATTTCGCAAATACGAATGAGAAATTTCAAATGCTATAAAGACTGCACTATAAAATTCAAAAATTTCAATATTTTTTGTGGGCCAAACTCTTCAGGGAAATCTTCAATAAACCAAGCGTTATTGCTTTTATTACAAAACAACCACGGTGATGTTGATAAGTTAATTACTAATGGTGACTATGTTCATTTTGATGATTTTGAAGAAATAAAAAATGACGAGATTTCCACAACTAAACACGTTTCGATAGAGTTGATTTCCGATAATAAAAAGAGAAGCTCAATAGTAATTAAGAAGTCGGAAGATAGTAATGAAATTAAGTGTGTTAAAAATGTTATAGATTTTAGATTGGTGGCAGAAGAAAATTTATTTTATTTGTCTGCTGATAGAATAGGACCTGAGGATGTTTATGATAAATATAATGGTGCTCAGATAGGTTTTCATGGTGAGAATGCGGTTGGCTTCATCGCTAAGAACAAAGATAATGTTATAGATGAAGAATTTGCTTATGAAAAGGGTCCCACAAAGGATTATACATTTTTAAAAGAAATTAATTTTTGGTTGAAAGAAATAATTGGTGAAAAAATAAATGCTAGTGATTTAGACAGAACCGATAGAACTAGAGCCACGTATTCAAAAGATGGAAAACTCTTGCAAGTGAGAAATAAAAATACTGGTAGTGGTTTAAGTTATGTCGTTTCAATTATAACAATGGTGTTTAGTATAGCAATAAACAAACCTAATGATAAACCGACATTTATTATTGAAAACCCAGAAATTCATTTGCACCCACAAGCGCAAGTAAAATTAATGGAATTTCTAATGTTTATGTCAAACTTTTGTCAATTTATAATAGAAACGCATAGCGACCATATTATTAAAAATGTATTAGACAATAGAGGTCAAATTATTAAATTAGATAATTTTAAGCCTATATATTACAGTAAGAGAAGTAAGAATATTTTGCCCATGATGACGCTGGGTGAAATAAAATGGACGGTGTTTGACATGCCTACTATAGATTTTCATGTGTCATTATATTCTTATCTGCAGAAGAATTTTAATACAAGTAGGCCCAATAAGACAGATGATGAAATAAGAGAAACGAACGCATTTAAGGCCAATCGAGCTTTGTATGATTCAAAATGTAAAAGATATGGTAATCATGCTAATGCAAAATCCAACAATGAAACATTGCCAACATATTTGAGAAATATGATTGACCATCCTAAAAAAATAAAATCTGGGGAACCAGTTAGGAAAAAATATAGAAAAAGCGAACAAGAATTTGAAGAAGCTTTAAGAAGGTCTATAAATTTTATGATAGAAATTTTAAATGAAAAGGGTTGGTAAGCTGAAATATAAAAATAGTATAAACTGTAAATTACATATCATTTTTGACGTAAAATGACTTAAAGTATATTTCATATAAAAATGAATGTAATATTGATGTTGTCTTGTTGTAAACTTTATAAGAATGTAAAACTGTCTAAAAAGAGGGAAACTATGAAGCTATATCATTATTGTTCATATGAAAAATTTAAATCTATTTTGCAGTCAAAAACACTTTGGCTTACCCAAATAGTAAAATCAAACGATACTGAAGAAGTAATTAGAACATTTGATATCATTTGGAATAAAATAAAACAAGATATTTCAAATGGTATTGTGGATGAAACTAAGGCTAATCAAATAATGAATATATTAGAAAAACAAATGGAGACTGAAATTTGGGCTTCTACGGATGGCTATGAGGTTCCATATGGTGTTTGTCTTAGTGTTAATAGGGATTTAGCGCAAAACTGGAATGAGTATGGTGATATGAGTAAAGGTATTGCATTAGGATTTTCTCAAGATTTAATGCTAGGAATTCAAAATTACATGCCGCATCCTAATCGACGTTTTGAATATGCAATTGGGTGGGGTAAGGTTATTTATGATAGGGAATTTCTAAGTAGAGAGTTTCTTAATTTATTTATTGATATTATTAATAAATCAAACACATGTATGGGTTGGTTGAATATTCGTACTACAATGAAACATTATTCAGCATTTATTAAGAATCCTTGTTTTCAAGATGAGCGCGAAATTAGGATTATATATTATCCCGATGAACAACATGAACCGGATGCTTTAGTAGAAATGTCAAATATTGTAGATACACCTATCAAACACTGTGCAATTCCATGGATTAAGGCTAATGGGTTATGTGCTTTAAAAGAAATTATAGTAGGAACAAATTGCGAGAAAAGTATTGATGAAATTCGTAGTTTATTACATAAAAACAATATATATAATGATATTTCTATTGTAAAATCTGAATATCCATATAAAATTTCAAGTAATAGGTGAATTTTTATTATATAGGAAGAAAAATGTGGGTCATCGTAGTTTGCAAGTTACATTTTGATTTTTTGTGGAAGAGTTTTGAATTAAGGTGTGATAATGGATTAGTGTGTTGTAAGAAGTGCAGTATTTAAGTACGTCAAAGAAAACATTTTAGGCTAATATAAGGAGAAACACGAATCGCAATTATTAAAGGATAACAAATAATGATATATACGTTTAACAATGTGGGCAATTGTCTTTATTCTATTGCTAAAGATTATTTTAAAATGTCGGATAAACAAGTATATGATATGATACAAAAAGAGTTTGAAATCATGAAAACTCGATTGAAGTCTAAGGGAATTGATTATACTGGGTTGAAAAAAGCATTAATACCTAATACGGAAGTGAATAGACATGAATTGTGTTTAATTTTTGATGTTACGTTAATTAACGACTTGCATTATGGAAGAGAAATTTTTACAAAGTTGCTTCCGTTATTAGGAAACGAAGGCGTGTATAGTGTTCTCGCTGGAGATTATATAAATATTTTTCAATCTAAAAAAGGCTCAAGCGATTTGTTAAAAGAGATTCTAAAAGAACAAGTAATTCCATGTAATTATTCAGAATATATAGAAAATCAACAGTATTACATTATCTATTTTAATAATATTCATAAACGAATCTGCGATAATATTACGACTGAGTTGAAAAAATTTTCCGCTTTCTATGGCTATGCATATTTAGATCATAATTCGAGATTAAAAACATATTTATCTAGAATCCTTGTTTCTGTTTTTCTAAAAAAAGATAAAACAATTATAGCAAGTCATCCTAGTGACTATTTAGATTCGGACAATATACAGATGAATTCGTATCCATATCAAGAAAATGGATTTAAATTTTTAAGTATCAACGAAGAAAGCTATGAGCCTTTTTTGCATTATAAAATAGAAAGTGTGTCTTTAGATGACGAAGATCAATGCTTTAGTTTTAACGCATTGTTTCCAAAATTTGATTCTATAGAAAAATTAAAAGTTATAATATCTGATGAAAAATATGGATATATATCGTCAAAAGAAAAAGGACACGGCAATGTTTTAGAGAGTATTGGCTATTCTATAGCAGATAAAGATAAGTTTTTAGAGAGTATATGTAAGAAGATTAGTAAAAATTATATATATAACTTAGAACATGATTTAGAACACGAAGTGTATAAGTTTAATCTTTGTTTAGAGTTTAAGAAATTAGATGGCACTATTAGAAAAACAATAGCCTCCTTTAAGTATTTATTTTTATCTGGAGAAATTTTTTTAATAACATTTTACTAATAATTTTTTAAAATTTAGTCAATCAAATTTCAACAAGAGAGGAAATACGAAAAATTTGCCTTAAAAACGCAAACTCAATTCCAGATTAATTCCAAAAAGTGGGGGATGACTACAATTGAGATTCTTTTTGAGTCGATTCTCAACGGGAGTGGCGAAATTTTGGGATTGCATTTTTCGGTTTTGGAATAGAAATTGAATTATTTTCATCAGAAAAGTTAGAAAACGATACAAATTTTTCGTAACGATACGAAATTTACGAAACAATTTATTTGACAAAACGAATTTTATGTTCGACTTTTAATATAAAAGATTTAATTTCTAAGTACATTTCAAGCTCCTAAGGGGCCGTTGTGGGTTCGGTCGTCAAATGAAGGGCAAGCAAAGACGGACGAGACCATCGTAGTGAAACGGAGATGCTTCCCGCAGGGACTACCAAAAATATGGATAGGTATTCTATCCTTTTTTGTTTTGTCTTTTTTGATTTTATAATGAGGGGGTGATGATATTTTTAAGGTATAATATATTGACAAAATATAGGGTGTATTTTATAATTTTTATATGTCTTTACTTAAGTAAAAAAGGCTTATAGCTGCTTGGAAATAAATATGTTTATCGTAAATGTGAAGGTGAATTATGAAATACGTAATAGATAATGATATGCACGTACATACTCATTTGTCGATATGTTCAAGAGATAAAGAACAGACCCCTGAAAACATATTAAAAATAGCAAAGGAAAGGGGATTAAAGACAGTATGTATAACCGACCACTACTGGGACGAGGCTTTGCCCGTAAATACCAAATATAATTGGTGGTACGAGAAACAAAATTACTCGTACGTGGCTCAGTCTTTACCGCTACCGAAAGATGGCGAGGTAAAAATGTTGTTCGGATGTGAAACCGACCTTATTTAGAATGTTTAAGATTGCAAAAGAGTGTGGTTGCAAATTTTATTTAGGAAGCGACGCACATGAACGACACGCATTTGACGGTGCAAATCAAGCGTTTAGTAGGGCGATAGATATTTTAGACTTAAAAGAAGAAGATAAGTTCGTTTTATAGATTAAAGGGAAAAAATATGACTTGGCTAATAATGGCTGTACTTTCTGCAGTATTTGCGGGGCTAACTTCAATACTTGCAAAGTGTGGAATTAAAAAAACAGACTCTGACTTAGCAACCGCATTAAGGACGGTTGTGGTTTTAATATTTTCTATAATAATGGTTTTAATAGTAGGGTCTATGTCGACTATTAAAAATATAGAGGGGACATCGCTATTATTTTTGATACTGTCAGGATTGGCTACGGGTGCGTCTTGGATATGCTATTTTAAGGCGCTTTCTATTGGTGACGTAAACAAGGTTGTGCCCATAGATAAATCAAGCACAATATTAACGATATTACTTGCGATAATTTGTTTTGGTGAAACAAATAACCTTGCGATAAAACTAATTGGAACTGCAGTTTTAGCCGTTGGAATTTTCTTAATGGTAGAAAAAAAGAAAAACCAAGAAGGGTTGAAAGAAAATAAGTCGTATATAATTTATGCCATACTTTCTGCGGTATTTGCGGCGCTAACTTCTATTTTGGCAAAGGTAGGCATAAACGGAGTAGAATCAAATTTAGGTACGGCTATAAGAACGGTAATAGTTTTGATAATGGCGTGGCTAATAGTTTTTGCCAAAGGCAAACAAAAACAACTGCTTTCTATAGATAAAAAGGAATTAGGTTTTATAGCGTTATCGGGTTTAGCAACTGGTGGTTCGTGGTTATGTTATTATTACGCTATACAAAACGGAATAGTATCCATAGTAGTTCCTATAGACAAATTAAGCATAGTTATAACGGTAATTTTTTCTTATATCGTGTTTAAGGAAAAACTATCTAAAAAAGCCTTTTTGGGACTTTGCTTAATGGTAATTGCTACGCTACTTATGGCAATATTTTCTTAAAAATTAAAACTCCCTTTTACAAGTGGTAAAAGGGAGTTTGTGTTTATAAAACTATTTTATCTAATATATCCTGATATTTTTCTTTTAAGGTAGAAAAATCAATTTCTATATCGTATTCGTCACCGTTAGGGGTGGAATGTTCGCCGACAATTTTAAAACCTACGTCAAAATAAATTTTGCATGCAGGGGCGTTTTGTTTGTTGACCGTTGCAATAATTTTTGTTAGGTTAAGCTTACAAAAACCAATATATAAAATAATAATTGTTGCCAACTTGCCAATTCCCTTACCGTGAGCCTCTTTTTCACCTATTTGAATCCTGCCAAACTCTGCTTGCGTATCTGTAATATCGTAAAGAGAAACGCTACCAACCATTTTGTTTAAGGTATTAGTTTCGTCGATAGCAAAGGTTATTTGGTCGTTTTGTGTAAGATAGTTTTCATACCATTTTGCTTGCATTTCCGGGGTAATGTACGGTATTTGGCGAAGATACTTAGTAGCGTCTTTATCGTTACGCCAAACACGTAAATTTTCTATGTCGTTTTTATTCAAAGGACGAAGACAAACGTTTAAGTAGCTTGCCTTTAAGTTGTGTTTCATAAAAAATCTCCTTTTAGGTAATTATAGCACAGTATTAAAAACAATTCAACTGTGAAAATACTTTTGTTATTTAATAGTGTGGTAATTTTTGGTAAATTGTGATATAATTTAATTCGTTTATGAAAAGTTTAAATACAAAGACTAACGGCGAAGGATTTTTACGCCTATATATATCAAAAATTACGCCCGAACTAACAAGTGGCAAGATACTTTCTAAGGTTAGGCAAGAATACGTAAATTCTGCTACCGATGAAAAGGTTAAAAAAGAGCGCACTGCAGTATGGGTTTTGTTGCAAAATGCGTTGGTTGACTGTGGCGTGGTAGATTTAGATAGCCTTAATTTTACTCGTAATGAAAACGGAAAGTGGTGTGTTGGGAACTTAAAGTTTTCCTTATCACATTCTAAAAGCGTAGTTGCAGTGGCAGTATCCGATAAAAACGTTGGGATAGACGTAGAAATGGTAAAGGAAATAAAGTCGTTAAAGTTAAAACAAAGTTTATCTACCGTTTATAGCCCTATAACGCAATGGACGAGGGAAGAAAGCTATTATAAAGCGACGGGTAAGAAGCTTAAAACCGACCAAGAAAATATAAAAAGTTATTCTATTAGTGTCGAAGGTGAAGAATATAAACTTTCGGTGTGTTCCGACCAAATTGAAAACGTTAAAATGGTTATGGGAAACGAGTTTATGGATAAAAAGGTTTTTGTGTTTGATTTAGACGGCACGCTTATAGACTCTATGCCGACGTTTGAACGTATTATGCTTGCAACTTTAGATAAGTATAACGTAAAATATACGCCGGACGTGGTAAACGTTTTAACGCCACTTGGTACCGAGGGTATTTTAGATTATTTTAGACAGGTCGGAATAACGGCGAGTAGGGAGGAAATTTTAGAGTTCATTTTTAAGCAAATGGCAGACGAATACTTTAACCGTATTCCGTTAAAGCCGACCGTTTATGATACTTTGATTACCTTAAAAAATTCTGGGTATAGCTTAAACGTGTTAACTGCAAGCCCACATTTAACCTTAGATCCGTGCTTAAAAAGGCTTGGAGTTTACGATCTTTTTGACAACGTTTATTCGTCAGACGATTTTAATACGTCAAAATCTAACCCCGAGATATATAAAATGCTTGCAAAGAAATTAAACGTTAAAGAAAGCGAAATGACTTTTATAGACGATAATTTAACTGCGTTAAAAACGGCAAAAAGCGTAGGGGTAAAGGTTTACGGAGTGTTTGATAAAAGTTCTATTAGTGATAAAGAAGAAATTATAAGTATTGCGGACGGATATTTGTTGAAATTAGCAGATATATTAAAGGTGATTTTATGAGTGGATTTAGACGGTTTTTTGTAGATAAAGTTAGTGACGTTACTGTTGTTGACGGTGAAGAATTTAAGCACGCAGTTTCGGTCTTAAGGATTAAAGTGGGTGAAAAAATTTATATTTGCGATAGTTGTGGAAAAGAGTACGTTGCCGAGATTACGTCTATAAACAAAAAGGAATTTTTAGCAAAAACTTTGCAAGAAAGTGTTAACGTGTGCGAGCCAAAGACGGACGTTATGCTTATTTGTGGATATCTTAAAGGGGATAAAACCGAACTGATAGTTCAAAAAGCCGTCGAACTTGGCGTCAATAAAATCGTAACTTTTTCTTCGGAATTTTCTTCGGCATTTATGAACGAGAATAAGTTAAATAGACTAAACAGAGTGGCTGTTGAAGCTTGCAAACAGTGTGGTAGAGCCAAAGTTCCAAGCGTTGTTTACGCAGACTGTTTTAAAAAAGCGCTTGAATATGGAAATTCATATCAAAACAAACTGTTTGCTTGTGAGTTTGCTGAAAGTAATAAGGCAGACCTTTTTAACTTAAATGGTAGCGTTGCAATAGTTGTTGGTAGTGAGGGTGGTTTTTCGCAAAAGGAAAGTGAACTTGCAACAAGTTTAGGCTATCAAACGGTATATTTAGGTAAAAGAATTTTACGTGCAGAAACGGCTTGCATTGCCCTTTCGGCTATAGTAATGCACGCAATAGGTGAAATGGAATAAAGTTAAAAATTAAAGGCTAACGAAGTTTTTTCGTTAGCCTTTTTTTGTGTGAAATCAACGTTTAATAAAATCTTTTCCTGTTAGTAAAAAGTCGATTGAAACGTTAAAATAATCAGCCATTTGTATTATCAGTTCGATAGACGGCTGTCTTTTACCGTTTTCGTAGTAAGAGAGGGATTCTCTGGATATGTTTAAGTCTAAAGCGACTTTTTGTTGAGTGAATTTTCTTTTTTTTCTTAATACTCTTAAATATTTCATAACTTTACTTGACAATATTGTAACAATTTGTTAAAAATATTATGTGACAATTTGTTACATTTTACTTATAAAGGAGAAAATTTATGAAAAAACTACTATCAATTTTAATTTTAACAGTAATAACTTTGGCTTGCACTTTCGGTTTAGTTGCTTGTGGGGGAGAAAAACCTCTACCAACTACACCAACAGCTGGTATAGTTTATGAATTATCTGCAGACGGAAACTATGCGGAAGTTATAGACTACACTGGCACTGATAAAGAAATTTTAATAGCAGATACATATAACGATAAACCAGTTAAAACTGTATTTAGTAATTCTTTTAAAGGAAAGAACATTACAACAATAGTAATTCCTGACAGTATCGAAAAAATTGGAGAAAGTGCTTTTGATGGTTGTGAAAATTTGTCACGCATTGTTATTGGCAAAGGTGTAACAAGTATAGGTGATCAGGCGTTCTCTGGTTGTAGTTCACTTACAAGTGTAACGATAGGAAATAGCGTAACAAGTATTGGTAGTGCTGCGTTCCAATATTGCAGATCACTTACAAGTGTAACGATAGGTAATAGCGTAACAAGTATAGGTAGAGAAGCGTTCGCTTATTGTCATTCTTCTTTATACACAACTGAAAACAGTTTAAAATACGTAAAGGCAAATGATAATCCATATTATATTTTAATAGAATCTACGAATAAAAACTTATCCACCTATCAAATAAATTCTAATACTAAACATATAGCGTCCGATGTATTTCAGAATTGTGAAAGATTGACTACTATAGAAATACCAAATAGCGTAGCAAGTATAGGTAGGTGGGCATTCTCTAATTGTAGTTCACTTACAAGTATATATTTTAATGGGGACGTAAATAAATGGGTAGAAATAGAAGGTTTATCAAATATTATGTCTTCATCAAGAACGCTATATATAAATAATCAAAAGCCTACTGAAATTGTTTTAGACACTGCAACTAAAATAACTGGTTCTGCGTTTGCTTATTGCGATTCACTTACAAGTGTAACGATACCTAATAGCGTAACAAGTATTGGTAGTAATGCGTTCTCTGGTTGCAGTTCACTTACAAGTGTAACGATAGGTGATAGCGTAACAAGTATAGGTAATTATGCTTTCTATTATTGCGATTCACTTACAAGTGTAACGATAGGTAATAGCGTAACAAGTATAGGTAATTATGCATTCTATAATTGCTATTCACTTACAAGTGTAACGATACCAAATAGCGTAACAAGCATAGGTGATTATGCGTTTTCTGGTTGCAGTAAATTAACAAGTATAGTAATACCAAATAGCGTAACAAGTATAGGTGAGTATGCGTTCAGTGGTTGCAGTTCATTAACAATATACTGTAAGGCAGAAAGTAAACCAAGTGGTTGGGATAATTATTGGAATTCTTCTCGCCCGGTAGTTTGGGGATATAAAGGCTAAAAGATGGAGTACAAATGGAGTCTTTTTCCGTATATTAAAAATTCGGAAGAATTGGAAAACTATTTTATAGACAAGGAGTATAGTCACGGAAAATATTGCCATTATACAAGGCTTGACACTATAGAAAAAATTTTGAGTAAAAAAAGATTATTTTTATCGTGCGTAAACAAGTTTAACGATTTATGTGATAGACAACAGTTTGGCGATGATAGACAACAAAAATATTATTATTCAATATGCTTTTCTACGGGAGACTCTGAAAACCTTGCATTGTGGTATTTGTATTCTGGAATAAACGGAAAGGGTGGTAGAATTAGGTTTTCTTCAAAAAGAATAAAGGACTTAGTCAAAGGATCAAAATTCGAGTTGTATAAGTATGGCAAATCTACTAATTTGCCGTATGGTAAGCCGTTGGTTTTAGAACAAGGCGTCAATATGGATCTTAAATTTAAGGACGTTTTATATTGGCAAGATCAAAAGAAGAACGTAAGATTAAAATACAATACTATGACAAACAATAATTTGTCTATTCAAGATTTTGAAAAATCTAAAGATAAAAACGTCGGTTTTATAAAAGATACGATATGGTATCACGAAAAGGAAACGAGATTGCTTTTAGAGCTTACTAACGATGCAAAAGATTTTGTAAAAGAAAATTATGATTACGTAGTTGTTATGAGTTTTCCTGACGATTTTAATCATCGTTGGTTTAATATTGAACTTGCACCTGAAATTGAAGATACGTCAATTATTGACGAGGATGACAATTATAAAACGTTAAGAAATTGTCAAGACAAAACGAGTTGTATCCACGTAAGTATGCATGCAGGGAAAGTTAAAATGAATTTATGCAAAAACAGTAATAGGTCAATGCATAAAAATTAGTATTGAAGCTCAATTATTATTAAGTAAAAAAACGGTTTGGAGATTTCCAAACCGTTTTTTTGTTTGCTATTTAACTGATTAAAATTTCATAGTGTTTGCTATGTCTAAAACAAACACTACTGCACCACCCTTTCTTATTTGAACGGGGGTAACGAAAGTGCCCATTTCACTTGGGATAATGGTGTTTTCCATTCTTGCGCTACAATGTTTTTTAATAATTTCGGTAGCAGTTTCTAATTTTTCTTCTTCAACGCCTATCATAAGCGTAACGCTATGCTTTTTCAAAAAGCCACCTGTGGAGTTTAATAACGTTACGTAAAAACCGTGCTTATTAAGGTCCTTTACGACGTCTGGATAGTCTTCGCCTTGTAATATAGCAATAATCATTTTTTGATAATTCATAAAGTCCTCCAAAAAAAACTCTTTTTATATTTATATTTTAGCATAAAGCAAAAAAGGTGTCAATACCTTAAAATTTTAGGTTTTTTTGTTGATAATTGATTTTGAATTTATAAACCTTTGTGATATAATTTTTTTTAAGGTACAAATGAAGTATTTATTTTTTGATATTGAGTGCGCTACTTGCAAGGGCGGTGGCAAAATATGTGAGTTCGGTTACGTTTTAGTTGACTCTAATTTTAAAAAAATTAAAAGTCAACTTTTTGTCGTTAATCCAAAAAGCAGTTTCGATCACTACGTTATTAAAGAAATGTTAGCACTCCCTAAAGAAAGTTATAATTCTTCAAAAGATTATACTTACTTTTATCCAAAAATTAAAAAAATTATTACGGCTAAAGACGTTACGGTTATCGGTCATACTATAGAATCTGACGCAAAGTACCTTGCAGACGAATCTAAAAGATACAACCTACCTTTTATAGACTTCACTTTTTACGACGTAAGGGAAATCTATTGCGAAATTAACGGCTTAAAAGAAAGCGTTAATTTAGAAAAAATGGGAGTTTTATTAGGTTGTGACAGTGTTGAACATTTACACCAAGCCGACCAAGATGCAATTCTTACTATGCGTTGTGCTAAAGCCATGTGTGAAAAGCAAGGCTTATCTATAGAAGAACTACTAAACAAGTTTGATACTTCTAAAGGCTTTGTAAAAGACGGCGCTATTACTTGCATATATCACCAAAAAGCTAAGTTAGAAAAGGAAAAACGCCTAAAAGAACTAATTGCTAAAAACGTTATGGAAAACGAGTCGAGACGTCGTTTTTTAAGCTTTACCTACGGTGTGGAAAGGCTAACTGAAATTGATAGCGAATTTACCGGTAAAAAAATTGCGTTTAACTCTAATTACGAAAAAACACATTATAAGGAAATGTTGTCTATCGTTCAAATACTAAAAAATCACGGGGCAGAATACGCACATAAAGTCGGTAGGGCAGACTATTTTATTAACTTTTACAAAAAAGGGTTTTCGGTTTGTCCTAAATACGATGCCATAAAAAAAATAAACTTTAGGCGCACAAGAATTAAAGTAATCGATATAGGCGAATTGTTGAAAAGACTTAACGTAACAAGTGCGGAATTAAAAGCAATGCCAGACCCTGACGAAAAGTTTTTTATTAGCAAAAAAGAATATCTTGAAAAAATTGCACCACAAACGATAGAGTATAAGGAAAATTCTAATACGTCCGTTTTACAAGTGGCTAAGTTTGTTCGAAAAAAAGTAAAAAAGCATAATGTCTTGACTAAAAAGTAGTACGGGTGTTATAATTTAATAGTTAAAAATTTGTTTTTAGGAGATAAATATGGAAAACGATTTATTGAAATTTAAAAGCGGTAGTGATATTAGAGGTACTGCAGCCGAAGGCGTAGAAGGTCAACCTATTGAACTTACCGACGAAAGAGTTGATAAAATGGCTAAAGGCTTTTATTTGTGGCTTTCTAAAAGAAATCCCAATAAAACCTTAAAAATATCTTTAGGTCACGATAGCAGAATTAGTGCTCCAAGACTTTCCGCTTGCGTAAAAAATGCGCTCGTTAGTTGTGGCGCTGACGTGATTTTTACCGGTCTATCAAGCACACCTGCAATGTTTATGACTACTCAACTTTTAGATTGTGACGGTGCTATTCAACTTACCGCTTCACATCACCCTTTCAATAAAAACGGTCTTAAATTTTTTGCAAAGAACGGTGGCTTAGAAGGTAAAGATATTACCGAAATTTTAACCTATGCGTTCGAAAATAAATTCCCTGAAGGTAACGGAAAGGTTACTGAAGTTGACTTTATGACGACTTATAGTAAGGTTTTAGTTGACTTCGTTAAAAAGGAAACGGGTTTAGATAAACCTCTCGACGGATTTAAGGTCGTTGTTGACGCAGGTAACGGTGCAGGTGGTTTTTACGTTGATAACGTATTAAAGCCCCTTGGTGCAAATACCGACGGAAGTCAATTCTTAGATCCGGACGGAAGATTCCCTAACCATATTCCTAACCCCGAAAACCCAGTCGCAATGAAATTTATTTGCGACAAGGTAAAGGCTGTTAACGCTGATTTTGGTATTATTTTTGATACTGACGTTGATAGAGCCGGCGCAGTTGACGATTTGGGTGAAGAAATTAACCGTAACAAACTTATTGCTTTAATTTCTGCAATTTTATTAGAAGAAAAAGGTGGCGCATATATCGTTACCGACAGTATCACCAGTGACGGTTTGGCACAATTTATTCAAGAAAAGGGTGGTGTACATCATCGCTTTAAGAGGGGTTATAAGAACGTTATTAACGAAGCAGTTCGCTTAAATAACGAAGGTAAATATTGTCCCCTTGCAATTGAAACAAGTGGTCACGCAGCGTTAAAAGAAAACTATTTCTTAGACGACGGTGCTTATTTAGTTACAAGGCTTTTGGTTAAAATGGCAAAACTTAAAGACCAAAATAAAAAATTACGTGATTTAATTGCCGACTTAAAACTTCCGTTAGAATCAAGCGAAATTCGTATGGGATTTAAAGACAGTGTTGACTTTAAAGCTTACGGCAGTGAAGTTTTAGCCGACCTTGAAGCGTTCGCAGTTGATAACGGTTGGACTTTAGCTCCCTCTAATTACGAAGGTATAAGAATTTCCTTTAAGGCGGGTGAAGGGGACGGTTGGTTCTTACTCCGTATGAGCTTGCACGACCCAATTATGCCACTTAATATAGAAAGTAACGTAGAGGGTGGAAATAAAGTTATTGCTAAAAAACTTTACGATTTCTTATCTAACTACGAAGGCTTAAATATTGATAACTTAAAAGCGTTTATTGGTTAAGATATTTGTCAATACTATTTGTTAAGGAGAAATTATGAAACCTAAAATCAGACTTAACGAAGATAAAGAAGTTGTTAATAAAATAAGAGAAGGCTTAAAAGCTAAGGGCGGATATTGTCCGTGTAGAGTTTTTAAGACCGAAGAATACAAGTGCATGTGTAAAGAATTCCGTGACCAGATTGCCGACCCTAATTTTGAAGGTTATTGTCACTGTTTACTTTACTATAAAGAAAGAGGTTAAGAAAAAAACACTGCGTTTATTACGCAGTGTTTTTTAGTTATTTTTGACCCGTGACGTTGATTTTTATATTAGGGCGTACGTAGGACAAGTAATTTTCCCCAAAAAGTTTATAATATTTATAGTTAAATCTATACAGTTTTTGTCCAATTTTTAGTGCGTCGCATTTAGTTTCTATACTTTTAGTTATAATATTATTAAACCAACTTGATATTTCCTGTTCGGCTTTAAATTTCACCGACTCTGGTAAGGGTGGGTTTTTTTGCATTGTAGAGTCGGAAAAGGTTGAGTTTTGGTCGGATATTTTTGCGTAAATATCTACTTCGATATTTAAGTCTATTCCGGTATTGTCGGCTTTAACCGTTAATTTAGGCGTACATCTTTTTACGGTTAATAAAAAGTTATTAGTATCGCCGTTAGAAGTTTGTACGTCACTAATCTCTAAAGTAGTTTCTGCAAATCTATCATTTAGCATATTATACGCTAAAGTAGAGTTTTGGTCTAATTCGCCTACCTTAACCCCCTTGTAAAAAAGGGCGGTTTTTTTTGCATCGAAAAGTGCATTTCCTTTATTGTCCGACCCCTTAGAGTTTGAAGAACTTTGTCCACCACCACTTGAATTACTGCCACCGCTTGGTTCCCCACCTGAACCACTACCAGAACTGCCGTCCGATTGTTCGGTAATTTTTATTTGTGGCAAAACTGCGGAAGCACAATTTGAATAATATCCTGAAACAAAGGTTTTTACGTTAGTATCAACTACGTCTTTATCAAACCCCGTGGACTTCAATATGACTTTTTGAAGGGCAAAGGAAGAAATGTTATCTAAAGGGGAAGCGTATTCTAAAATTTCCTTACCTTCTTTTTCTGCAACTACCACTATGGCAGAGTCTTGTATGCGCAAGGTCTTTGCAAAGTAGTCCATAACGCCAAGCGTATTGGTAGAGGCAATTTCATTTCCAAGAACTATTAAATTGCAAAAATCAAGTCTTGGATACCAACCGGTAATATCACCTACGTTTTTAATTGCAGCACCAACCGTGTTGCCTTTTCCTGTTATAACGGCACGTTTATTTTCGGTATTAGCATCAGTTGCTTCTGGTACGGCTATTTGAACGGTTATTTCATATTCACCAACTTTTCCGTCTATGGCAACTGCCGTTATTATAGAAGTTTTTTTAATATCAACTAGTCCAAAGTCGTTGGTGAAAAATACTAAAAAGAAAAAACAAACGGCAATAACCATAATTTTAGTTTTAAGACTTTTCATAACCCTCCTTTAATTGTTTTTTACAAATTATCATAAAGCAAAAAATTGTGGGCAACACGTAATAAAATATGGGATAGATAAAACTAAACACGTTTTCTTGTAATTTTTCAATAGTGAAAAAGTGTTCTCTGAAAAAAGTTATAATTATAAATATTGCGACGTGTACGATTACTGGGTAAATCCATTTTTGTTTAATAGGTAGTGCTATAGATAAAAGTTTGCAACAAAAGTATATGGGTATGGATATTGAAAACACGTTTGCCGTCAGTATTAAAAATATTGCAATATAATCAAACCTTCCAACGTTATTTATTACCGAAGAATATTTTGATATTTCAGTTAGGGCAAAACGTTGCCTAAATGCAATGGACGTAAACGTTCCGTAAAAAACGTAAAAGAAAATAATAACTAATAGCATTGATAGCAGATAAGACAAAAATATTTTCTTTCCGCTTTTCTTTTGGTATTCAAAATTACCCATAAAAAATAACAAATATACGGCGTCGCCAAACCACGTAAAGCATGAAAAAGCACCTTTAACGATATTTTTTATACCGTTTATACCAATTGGCAAAATGGAACCGTAGTCTGCATTGGAAATGGATAAACCCATTAACACGAGGTAACCTACCAACGTGATTATAAAACAAACGTCTGATAATCTACCTAAGACTCTAAACTTTTTAGTCGCTAAATAAAATGATATTAAAATAAAAGTTAAAAAACTCAAAGGGTTTGTGGTAGTTTGATAAAGAGTTAATTCAATATAGTCTTTTTGTTCACAAATAGGAAGTAACGCCTTTGCAAAAAAACAAACTGCGTATAGAATTAAAACTATTTTAAAACCCGTTTCGCCAAATTGTTTTTTTAAAAACTCTATAAACGTGCCGTTGTAATTTTTCATGGTTAAAATAATTATTCCCAAAGTTAAAACTTCAAAAGTAAATGGGATTAAAAGTGAAAAAAGAAGATCGTTTTTAGCAGTTGAAGAAAGTAAACTTGGCATGGTGAAAAACTTTATTAACGGTGTAAACGCTATAAAAAATAGGGCTATTTGTCTTGTTTTAAAAGTATATTCTTTCAATTTTCTTTCTCCTTTTTACAGTGTGCGTTTTTAAGAGAATAAGGACGTGAAACGTTTTCTAATACAAATCCTTTTATAATGCCGTCTTTTAGGTCGGTTTTAATAAGTGGTGAAAAAGGTGCAAGTAGTGGTGTAGAATAACTTTCAAACGTAACGAGATAAATTATAAAATAACACACGGTACATAAAACGCCATACATTCCCAGCGTTCCGCCTACCACTAACAGTAAAAAACGAAGAATAGAAAAGGTTCGCTCAAGGTCTGGCACAGTGTATAAACATATACCAGAAAAAGCCACGAGCATTAAGATAGGTGCGGAAATTATACCTGCGTTTACTGCCGTTTCACCAAGAACCAAACCGCCTACGATAGAAACGACCATTCCCACGTACTTAGGCATACGAACGCTTGCCTCGTTTAGAATTTCAAAAATTAAAAGAGTAAAGAACATTTCGTAGCTTGGTGATAGTGGAATACCTTTAATACTGTTTACTATGGTAAGCAAAAAACTTAAAGGTATAAGTTGCAAGTGGAAAAGTTGCGCCGATACGAAGAATGCAGGTAGCATAATAGAAACGAATACGGAAAAGATTCTAATTATTCTTGAAACGCTTGCGTTGTACGGTGAATTGTAATAGTCGCTTGGACTTTGAAACTCTTCGATTAGTAGGTATGGAACGGTAAGTGCTATAGGAGAGCCGTCCACGAAAATGGCAACTCTGCCTTCTAAAATTTTTGCAGATAAAATATCGGGCTTTTCGGTGTTGCCTATTTGCCTAAAAATAGAGTTTTTTCTTTCGCATAAATGTTTAGAAACGTAAGACGAATCTAAAAGAGCGTCTTTTTCCATATTTTCGATTTTACGTTTAATTTTATCAACAAGTTTTTGTTCAGCAACCCCTTCTATATAACAAATAACTACTGGGGTTTTGCTAACTTTTCCAACGCTAACGTTTATGAATTTCAATCTTTCCGTTTTAAGTCTTCTGCGCATTAAACTTACGTTTACCGAAATGTTTTCTACAAAACCTTCTCTTGGGCCTTTAATAACCGTTGACATTGGTGGTTCGGTAATTGCTCGTCTTTCAAATTTCAACATGGAAAAAGAAAAGGAAACGCTAAGCGAGTCTATTAGTAGAACGGAAAAACCCGAGACTATTAATCCCACAATCTCGTCCATATCATAGATCTTTTCTTTTTCGGGGTATAAAAACGTGGAAAATAATTGGTCTTCATCTAAGTCTTCGGTGATATTTTTTGCCGGTCTTAAAATAAGTTCACCGATTTTATCTTTATCAACGACGTCTTGTAAAAATACCAAACAAGCTTTTTTATCGTAAAGCATAAATTGATTAAAAACTACGTCGTCGGAAGACAAAGTTTGTTTTAAATATTCCACGTTTTGAGATAAGTTTTTTTTGATTTCCATACCGTTAGTATTTTTATTATTTTTAGTTTTATTCTAAAAAAATAAACCGACGCCTATTTAATAAAATAAAAATAAACGTCGGCAATATTTAATTGTGGTTTTTTGCCGTTCTAATTATTAGCTCGGCAAGTGAAGTAAAGTCGAATTGTTCGTTGATTTCAGAAAACTTTTTCACGGTTTGTTCCACCAAAATCAAAAGTTCTTCTTCGGTATGATTTTCGGAGATTATTTTTTTAATTTCTTCAGAGACCGCAAAAACTTTTTCGGGTTTCAAAACGCCCAATAAAAGTTCTTCTATAATCAAAATAAAGTCACTATTTTTAACGTCGCCTTTCTTTAACTTTTTTATAAAGGTAAATATTACCGTTCCAAGAGAGCCCGAAAACAAACCCGTATAAACTGTGGTTTCTGATATAGAAGCGTTTAATCCGTTAAAAATTAAATTTAGAATAAAATTAAGTAGAATACCCGTAACGAAAGGAAAATACCCACGTATTCCCGCACTGAGTTTATTCTTTAACACTTTTTGAGCGACTCCGTAAATAATAGCGACTAAAATTCCGATTATTACACTGGATACACCGTAAGGTAAAATTTGGTTAATAGTTGATTGATTCATTTATATGACCTTCCTTCTAAAAAGGGGAATCAAGCAAGTTTAATTTTTGGGCAAAAAGTAGCCTAATATAATAATTTTCGTTAAATAAAAATATATTGAACATTTTATAAACCTATCTCCCCCTTTTTTTTATTTTCCAAACGCTAAAGTTATTATCTTTATGGGTAGAGCAAAGGTCAATACCTATATGACGCAAAATTTTATAATATTTAGACTTTTTTCGGCATAAATTGATAAAACAAGGAGGACTATTATGGGTGGAATCTTATATTTATTGTCTAAACTTATATTTTTTTGTGGGACGGTTATAAATCGTGGTTCATTTAAAAAACCGCTTGAACCTGAAGAGGAAAAACGCTGTATTATTGCAATGAAGAACGGCGATAAAGAAGCGAGAGAAAAGTTGATAAATCACAATATGCGACTTGTTGCACACGTCGTAAAAAAATATTCGGGCTCTGCTGAAAACGACGATTTAATTTCGGTTGGAAGTATTGGTCTTATTAAAGCAGTGGATTCTTTTTCAATAGAAAAGGGCACGTCGCTTGCAACTTATACTGCAAGGTGTATAGAAAATGAAATTTTAATGTTGCTTCGCTCCAACAAAAAAAGAAAGGGCGAAATTTCTTTATCCGAACCCATTGGGCAAGATAAGGACGGAAACGAACTTACGCTTATGGACTTACTTTCCGAAAAAGAGGACGTCGTTTTTAAAGAAGTTGATAGAAGTATTGAAAGAGAAAAACTTTTAGAGTTTTTAAAAAATCATTTAAGCAAAAGAGAGTTTACCGTGATTTGTTTAAGATACGGATTTTACGATAACAGAAATTACGCTCAAAGAGAGGTGGCTAAAATCTTAAAAATTTCCCGCTCTTATATATCGAGAATAGAAAAAAAGGCAATAGAAAAACTTAAAAGCGCAGTAACTCAACAAAATTTCTATTGCTAAATTTAAAGTATTGTGTTAAAATAAATAAAACGACCAAGAAATCACTTTAAGGGGAACGTTATGGATAAAAAAATAGCCGTCGTTGCGATAATAGTTAGCGATATGAATTCAGTTGAACAAGTCAACTCTCTTTTGCACGCTTACGGCGAATATATAGTTGGTAGAATGGGGCTTCCGCATCAAAGGGATAATCTTGCAGTAATAAGCGTCGTGCTTGACGCTCCGCTTGAAATCGTAAACGGTTTGTCTGGTAAACTTGGTATGATAAAAGGTATATCAAGTAAGGTTTTGACAACGAAATGAGGCCTTTCGTTTTTATTAGCGGTGCAACCGGCGGAATAGGTAGGGCTTTTAGTTTTCTTTTCGCAGAAAAGGGCTTTAACTTATTTTTAACGGGTAGAAGTGATAAAAACTTGTCCGTATTAAAAGAAGAGTTGTTTTCGCTTAACGATAAAATAGAAATTTTGTCTTTCCCGTGTGATTTAACGGATAACGATTCTCGCAATAAAATGCTTGAATATATAGACCAAAAGGAAATTTGCTTTTGTAATATTGTAAACGTTGCAGGGGTAGATACTCAAAAGGCTTTTTTAGATTACACTACCGAAAAACTGATTTTTCAATTGCGTGTAAACGTAGAAGCAACTTTTGTATTGACCTTAGAACTTATAAAGCGCAAAGCAAAAGATTTAAGCCTATTAACTATTGCAAGTATGTCGGGCGTGTCGCCGATGCCATACTTTGCAGTATATTCGGCAACTAAGTGTGCGCTTATAAACCTATTTACTTCGCTACACTACGAACTTAAAAAAGACGGTGTAAAAGTAACCACCGTTATGCCCGGTGGCGTATATACTCGTCCCGATATAATTTTGGATATAAAAGGGCAAGGTGTATGGGGCAAGTTGTCGGCAAAAACCCCCGAATACGTCGCTAAAAAGTCGTTTAGAGCAAACGAGAAAAACAAAATAAAATACGTACCGGGGTTTTTTAATAAACTTTTGTACGTCTTAATAAAAATAGCGCCAAAGAGAATAGTTTTGTCTTTTATAGCAAGGCGCTGGAAAAAACAAACTAAAGACGCTTTTTAAGGAGAAAGAGCATGAGTTACGCAGATAAAGTTTTTATTGAAAACTGTAAAGACATTATAAACAACGGATTTTCCGACCGTGATTTGCCCGTAAGACCAAAGTGGCTTGACGGTACACCTGCACATACTATTAAAAAGTTTTGTATAGTAAACCGTTACGATTTGACTAAGGAATTTCCTATTCTAACTTTAAGAAGAACTGCTTTTAAGTCTGCTATAGATGAAATTTTATGGATATGGCAAAAAAAATCTAACAACGTAAACGATTTAAATTCACATATTTGGGACAGTTGGGCAGACGAAACCGGCTCTATTGGTAAAGCTTACGGTTATCAACTTGGAATTAAACATAAGTATAAAGAGGGTGAATTTGACCAAGTAGATAGGGTTTTATACGACCTTAAACATAATCCGTCTTCAAGACGAATTATGACTAATATTTATACCTTCCAAGACCTTAACGAAATGCATCTTTATCCGTGTGCTTACTCTATGACGTTTAACGTTTCGGGAGACACCTTAAATGGAATACTTAATCAACGTTCTAACGACTTTGCCGTTGCAAATAACTGGAACGTAGTTCAATATGCCGTACTTTTACATATGTTTGCGCAGGTTTCCGGCTTAAAAGTTGGCGAACTCGTACACGTTATAGCAGACGCTCACATTTACGATAGACATATTCCAGTGGTTGAAAGAATGATGACGAATACACAATTTGAAGCGCCTAAATTCGTTATGAATCCAGACGTTAAAAACTTTTACGACTTTACCGTTGACGACTTTAAGTTAGAAGGTTATGAATATAACAAAATAGAAGAAAAATTCGAGGTGGCTGTATAATGAAAGCGATTGTTGCAGTAGATAAAAAATGGGGTATAGGCAAAAAGAACGATTTACTTTTTTCCCTCCCCGAAGATATGAAGTATTTTAGAGAAAAAACTTTAAATAAAATAGTGGTTATGGGGTCAAATACCCTAAAATCTTTCCCCGGTGGAAAACCCTTAAAAAATAGAACGAATATAGTTTTATTCCCGGGTGGCGAACAAAGAGATGATTGTGTTATTGTTCAAAGTTTAGAAGAATTATCTACCGTGCTAAAAAACTATAATACTGATGAAGTATTTATTATCGGCGGTGCGATGTTCTATAAAACTATGCTTCCATACTGTTCTGAAGTATTGGTTACCAAAGTTGACGCCGATGGTGGTGCAGAAGTGTTCTATGAAAATTTAGATAATCTTTCTAATTGGCAAATGACTTCTATTTCAGATCCGGTTGAAACTAACGGATACACTATTAGATTTACAGTATATAAAAATTCTGATATTAAACAATTTTAATCAATAAAAGTACAATAAGAATAGTTTTTTGTAAAAACGGCAATTATTAAAGCCGTTTTTTCATTTTTAAAATTTTCGTGAAAAAAATAAAAAAGATGTTGAATTCTATTTGACTTTAATACTTTATCGTGCTAAAATGGTAGAGAATTAAAGAAAATCTTATTTACGAGGTGTGAAATGGCAAATATAAACCTTTCAACTTTTGACAACTTTTTCTCGGCAGTGCTTGAACTTTCGAGTATAGAAGAGTGTAGGGCTTTTTTTGAAGACGTATGCACTATTAAGGAATTGCAAGACTTGTCGCAAAGATTAGAGGTTGCAAAGCTTTTAAACGAGAAGAAGAATTATAACGAAATTATTAAAGAGACGGGCGCATCTACTGCTACTATAAGTAGAGTAAACAAGTGCTTAATGTATGGTAACGGTGGTTACGAAATGATTTTGGAAAAACTTACAAAGGCGGGCAAATAATGAAGGAAGGATTTTATTTAAAAACGGAAGAAAAGGTAGTTTTTGAACTTCGTGAAATTTATGGCAAGTTCGGGTATCTTCCGTATAAAATGAACAAGTTTGAAGAATACGACCTTTATTCTCAAAATAAAGACTTTTTGGTATCTAATAACGTTATAACTTTTACCGACGGTGGTAAACTTATGGCGTTAAAGCCAGACGTTACTTTGTCTATAATTAAAAACGCAAAAGAAGGCGAATCTAAAAAGGTTTATTATAACGAAAACGTTTATAGATACAGTAAAAATACGGATTCTTTTAAAGAGATTATGCAAGCCGGTTTAGAGTGTATAGGCGATATTGACGAATATTCGGTTTTTGAAGTTTTATATCTTGCAGGGTTAAGCTTAAACTCCATCAGTTCTGATTTTACCCTTGCCGTATCCGACGTTAAAATTATAAACGACGTTATAAAAATGGCAGAACTTTCTGAAAAGGGAAAAAAGGTAGTACAATCTGCATTCTCTTCAAAAAATATAGACGATATTATCAGTGTTTTTGAAAAAGAAAACGCCGATAAAAAATACCTTAACGCTTTAATAGAATTATGCTCGACTTTCGGTGAAGCTGATACGGTAAAAAGTAAGCTTTTATCACTTGATTTAGGTAGTGAATTTAATGCCGATTTAAATTCCTTTATTTCTTTAATAGAAGGATTGAACGCTACTGAACTTGGTAGTAACGTTAAAATAGATTTTTCGGTGATAAACGATGCAGAGTATTATAACGGCACGGTATTTTCGGGTTACGTTAGTGGTATTGCTACTGCGGTTTTATCGGGTGGTAGATACGATAATCTTATGAAAAGAATGAATAAAAATTCGGGTGCGATTGGTTTTGCCGTTTATCTTGACCAAATTGTAAACTTTGGCGAAAAGAACGTTTTAGAAGTGGACGTACTTTTAGTTTACAATTCTAAAACTTGTCTTTCTACAGTAAAAAAGGAAGTTTTATCTTTGGTGTCTAAGGGTAAAAAAGTGTTTGCTACTACCGATAAAAATTGCCAAGTTAGATATCGTGAAATTAAGGAGGTAAAGTAATATGAAGGTTTTAAGCGTTGCTTTGCCGAAGGGTAGGCTTGGTGAAAAGGTTTACGATATGTTTGAAAAGGCAGGTTTTCCTTGCCCAAGTATTAAAGAAAATAACAGAAAACTTATATTTGAAAATAGTGATTGTGCCGTAAGATATTTTTGGGTTAAGCCGTCGGACGTTCCAATTTACGTTGAGCGTGGCGTTGCAGACGTTGGTGTTGCCGGTAAAGATATTCTTTTAGAATACACTCCTAACGTTTACGAACTTTTAGACCTAAACGTAGGCAAGTGTAGTATGGCGGTTGCTGGGAAAAAAGGGTTTATAGACGATACTAATAAAACCTTAACGGTTGCGACTAAGTTTAAGAAAATTGCTAAAGAATATTATGCTTCTATCGGTAGGGAAATAGATATTATTCACCTTAACGGTTCTATTGAACTTGCACCTATTTTAGGGCTATCTGACGTAATAGTCGATATAGTTGAAACGGGTACTACGTTAAAAGAGAATAATTTAGAGGTTATAGAAAAGTTTTTGCCTATCAGTGCAAGGCTTATTGCAAATAAGGCAAACTATAAATTCAAAAGTGATAGAATAGAAACGTTAAAGGAAAAACTTGCGGAGTCGGTGTCTAAAAATGATTAAAATTTACGACTTAAACAAAATAGATAAAAATCAAATTTTAAATAGGGAAGAAGAAATTGTTGACGTTTCTTCTATCGTTAGTGAAATTTTACAAGACGTTAAAGTTAACGGTGATTCGGCTCTTTTTAAGTATGCACAAAAGTTTGACGGTGTTGTTCTTGAAAACTTAAAGGTTACTGAAAGTGAAATTGAAGAAGCGTATAACACTGTGGAACCTGAATTTATTAGGGTACTTAAAACGGCAAGGGATAATATTACCGAATTTCACAAAAAACAAGTTCGTGAAGGCTTTAAAACCCAAAAGGACGGTGTAATAACTGGGCAAAAAATTATTCCTATTGAAAAGGTTGGTCTTTACGTTCCGGGTGGTACTGCGGGTTATCCGTCAACCGTGCTTATGGATGCAATTCCTGCAATAATTGCAGGTTGTAAAGAAATAGTGGTTGTAAGTCCACCTAACAAGCAAGGTAAAATAAATCCATACGTTCTTACTGCCGTAAAAATTTTAGGTCTTAATACCGTTTACAAAACGGGTGGCGCACAGGCTATAGGTGCACTTGCTTTTGGAACGGAGACCGTTAAAAAGGTAGATAAAATAGTGGGCCCCGGCAACGTTTTCGTCGCTGAAGCAAAAAAACAAGTGTTCGGAAAAGTTAATATAGATATGATAGCAGGACCAAGTGAAATTATGGTTGTTGCAGACGCAAGTGCAAACCCACGTTTTTTAGCGGCAGATTTGCTTTCTCAAGCAGAACATGATAAAAACGCATCGGCAGTGCTTATTACTAACGATATGAATATAGCAAACCAAACTGCTAAAGAATTAGAAATTCAAATTCCTAAATTAGTAAGAAGTGAAATTGCAGAGGCTTCTATCAATAAAAACGGTAAAATTATAGTTGCTAAAAGTATTGAAGAGTGTATTGAACTTGCCAATCAAATGGCTCCCGAACATTTAGAACTTTGCTTAAATGATGCATTTGAATACGTTGATAAAGTTGTAAATGCAGGTTCGGTATTCGTAGGTAACTACTGCCCAGAAGCTATGGGAGATTATTATGCGGGTAGTAACCATACTTTGCCAACAAGTGGCACGGCAAGATTTTCTAGCCCTTTATCCGTAGATGATTTTATCAAAAAAACGCAGTTTATATCATACACTAAGGAAGCATTGCAAAAGGTATATAAAGACGTGGAACTTTTTGCTAATAAAGAAGGTTTAACGGCACACGCAAAAAGCGTTACCGTAAGATTTGAGGAAGAATAATGAGTAAGTTTTTATCAAATAAATATAAAAATTTATCACCGTACGTCCCCGGGGAACAACCCAAGGATAGCGTGTATATAAAATTAAATACTAACGAGTCGCCATTCCCACCTTCGAAAAAGGTTGTAAAGAGTGTTAAAAGAGAGGTTAAAAAACTAAATCTTTATCCCGACCCGGAATGTAGTGAATTAACTATTGCCGTTGCAGATAGTTTGGGCGTAAAAAAGGAAAACGTTTTAATGACTAACGGCTCAGACGAAATATTAAACTTTGCGTTTATGGCGTATTGTGATAATAATACTCCTGCAGTTTTTGCTGATATAACGTACGGGTTTTACAAGGTTTTTGCCGAAATAAATAACGTTCCAATAAAAGTTATTCCGTTAAAAGACGACTTTAGTATAGATAAAACCGATTATTATAACGCAGGGGGGACGGTGTTTATTGCTAACCCAAACGCCCCCACGGGTTTAGCGCTAAGCATTAAAGATATTAGGGATATTTTAGATAATAATAAAAACAATATCGTAGTAATAGACCAAGCTTACGTCGATTTTTCAGAAGAGTCGGCAGTGTCACTTATAAACGAATACGATAACCTAATAGTGACCGAAACTTTTTCTAAGTCACGCAGTTTTGCTGGTGGCAGACTTGGTTACGGTGTAGCAAACGCTAAAATTATTAGCGACCTTAACGCTATAAAATATTCTACTAATCCCTATAACTTAGATAGGTTAACCATTGCTTCGGGAACGGCAATCATTAAAGATAAAAAGTATTTTAATAACTGCGTTAAAGAAGTAGTTAAAGTAAGAGAAGAACTTAAGAAAAGTTTAATTGATTTAGATTTTACGGTAACTGACTCTAAAGCCAACTTTTTATTTGTTAAAAAAGACGGTGTTGACGGAGAGGTGCTATATAGTAAACTACGTAAAAAGGGCGTTTTAGTGCGTCACTTTAAGACCGAAAAAATATGTGATTTTATTAGGGTTACAGTTGGCAGTAAAAAGCAAATGCAAACTTTTTTAGAAAAAATAGTTGAAGTTATAAAGGAGCAAAAATGAGATACGCTTTAATTGAAAGAAAAACGGCGGAAACCGATATTAAAATTGAAATAAATTTAGACGGGAAAGGTGATTCTATAATAGACACCGGTTGTGGATTTTTCGACCATATGTTAACCCTATTTGCAAAACACGGTGGTTTTGATTTAAAGGTAAAATGTGTGGGTGACAAAAAAGTAGATTTTCACCACTCTGTAGAAGACGTTGGTATTGCTTTAGGACAAGCCTTTTATAACGCAATTGGTGATAAAAAGGGCATAAACCGTTACGGTGATATTATACTTCCTATGGACGAAGCCTTAATTTTGGTTGCGTTAGACCTTTCGGGTAGAAGTTATTTGGCGTATAATTTAGACGTAAGGGCAAAAACCATTGGCGAATACGATACCGAACTTACCGAAGAATTTTTTATAGCTTTTGCTAACAATGCAAAAATGAATTTACACCTTAAAAAGCTTGCAGGTAGAAATTCACACCACATAGTAGAAGGTGCTTTTAAGGCGGTTGCAAGGGCGCTAAAGAAGGCTATTTCTAAAGACTTATCTAATCCCGACGCATTACCTTCAACAAAGGGAGTTTTATAAGAATATATTATGATTGCTATTATAGATTACGGAGTTGGGAATCTTTTTTCACTTGTAAGTTCGTTAAAAAAGATAGGTGCAGACGCTATCGTGACAAGTGATGAAAATGTTATTAAAAAAGCAGACAAACTTATTCTTCCTGGGGTCGGCGCTTTTAGGGACGCTTCTAATAAACTTTTTGCTTCCGGTCTTGATAAGGTCGTTTTAGAACAAGTAAGTGCTGGTAAACCTCTTATGGGCATATGTTTAGGTATGCAGTTATTATTCGACAAAAGTTACGAACACGGCGAATATGAGGGCTTGGGAATTATCAAAGGAAAGGTGGTTCCTATTTTGGAAGTCGCAAAAGACGTAAAAATTCCACATATGGGTTGGAACGCTTTGACTTTTAAAAATGGCAAAAGTAAAATATTTAAGTATTTAGACGAGGGTGATTTCGTTTATTTTGTTCATTCTTATTTTGCAATGGTAGAAGATAGTAACGATTTATCTTCGGTTACGGACTATACGGTGGAAATTACTGCGTCCGTGCAAAAGGGCAACGTTTACGGTTGCCAGTTCCACCCTGAAAAAAGTGGTGAAACGGGACTTAAAATATTGAAGGCGTTTAACGAATTATAAGGTAGATTTATGAAAATTTTTCCTGCAATAGATATTTTTGAAAAAAAAGCGGTTAGGCTTTTTAAGGGCGATTATAACCAAATGACAATTTACGGCAAACCTACCGATTTTATCGACGATTTTATTAAGTGTGGCGCAAAACAAGTGCACGTGGTCGACTTAGAAGGCGCCAAAACGGGCGAAACACCTAATAGTGACGTTATTGAGGAACTTTGCAAAAAGGGTGTGTTTGTAGAAGTTGGCGGTGGAATTCGCAGTATGCAAGTTATAGATAAATATCTATCTATCGGTGTTTCGAGGGTGATACTTGGAACAATAGCCGTAACTGATAGAGAGTTCTTAAAAACTGCACTAAAAAAATACGGTGATAAAATTGCCGTTGGCGTAGATATTAAAGACGGACTTGTTGCTATAAAGGGTTGGACGGAAAAATCAGCACTAAACGGTATAGATTTTATTAAGGAAATAATTAGTCTTGGCGTAAAAACTATTATTTGCACGGATATTAGTCGTGACGGTGCGATGGCTGGCTCTAATCACGAATTGTATAGAACGTTATCAAAACTTGACGTGAAAGTTATTGCAAGTGGAGGAGTGTCTTCTATAGAAGATATTAAAGCTTTATCAGATATTGGCGTTTACGGTGCGATACTTGGTAAGGCGTATTACACGGGCGCAGTCGACCTTAAAACTGCGATAGAGGTGGCTAAATGTTGACGAAAAGAATTATACCTTGTTTAGACGTTAAAAACGGCAGGGTGGTTAAAGGGGTTAAGTTTGAAGGATTGTCGGACGTATCTTGCCCAATAGAACTTGCTAAATTTTATTCGGATTGTGGTGCCGACGAACTCGTTTTTTATGACATAACCGCATCGTATGAAAATCGTGGTATTTTTACTGACATCTTAAAAGAAGTAGCAAAAAACGTATTTATTCCTTTAACCGTTGGCGGTGGAATTAACACTGTGGACGACTTTGATAGGGTACTTAAAAGTGGGGCAGACAAGGTTAGCGTAAATTCTGGCGCAATAAAGAATCCCGAACTGATAAAAATAGCATCTAAAATATACGGTAATCAATGTGTGGTGTTGTCTGTTGACGCTAAGCGTGTTGACGGAAAATTTACCGTTTTTTCAAAGGGTGGCAGAGAAAACACTGGCTTAGAACTTACCGAATGGGTAAAAAAATGCGTGGATTTCGGTGCCGGGGAAGTGGTTCTAAATTCTATTGATACCGACGGTGTTAAAAACGGGTTCGATTTGGATATGCTAAATGCTGTAACAAAGGTTGTAAAAGTTCCCGTAATAGCAAGTGGTGGCGCTGGAAATATTCAACATTTTATTGAACTTTTTAAGGCTAACGATAAAATAGACGCAGGGCTTGCGGCATCAATTTTCCATTTTGGGGAAGTTAAAATTGCCGACCTAAAACAAGCGTTAAAAAAAGAAAATATAAACGTAAGAATTTAAGGAGAAAATTATGGATATTAAACAATTAAAATTTGATAAAGACGGACTTATTCCTGCAATCGTTGTCGATTCAGTTTCAAAAAAGGTTTTGACTTTAGCTTATATGAACGAGGAAAGCCTTAAAATTACTATGGAAAAAAATCTTACTTGCTTTTGGTCAAGAAGTAGAAAAGAATTGTGGCTTAAAGGCGAAACGAGTGGGAATTATCAACACGTAGTATCTATTACTGCCGATTGCGACTATGACGCTTTAATTATATCAGTTATTCCGGACGGTCCTGCTTGCCACTTGGGAACGGATTCTTGCTTTACAAATTCCGTTTATACTAACGAAGAGGAAAAAGAGTTTTCTTACGAGGCTTTATACGAACTAATTAAAGGCAGAAAAATTGAGAAAAAAGAAGGCTCTTACACTACCTACTTATTCGAGAAGGGAATTGATAAGATATTGAAAAAGGTGGGGGAAGAGTGTACCGAAGTTATTATTGCAGGTAAGGCAGACGATAAAAAAGAAACCGTTTACGAAATTGCAGATTTATGCTATCACGTTATGGTTTTAATGATTGAAATGGGTATAGATTTAAAAGATATTTTTAACGAATTAAAATCACGCCACGTTATTGATAAAAAAGTAAAACAAGAAAAAATGACCAAATAATACTTTTTAATAATAAAAAAGTATAAAAAGAGAAAAACACCGAGAATTTAATTCTCGGTGTTTTTGTTTTATGAAATTTAATTAGTCGATAACTCTAACCCTAATAATACCGGCAAGAGAAGAAATGTGGTTGATCGTTTCGTTTGTAAGTTTAGTATCTACGTCGATAATAGTAACTGCGTAATCGCCCCTTGATTGGTTAGATAAGTGTGCAATGTTAATACCTTCGCTACCAACCTTAGTAGTGATTTGTGCAAGCATGTTAGAAACGTTTTTGTGAAGAATAACGAGCCTTACGTCAGAAGTTCTTGGCATTGAGCAGTTAGGATAGTTAACCGAATTAACTATATTGCCGTTTTCGATATAATCTATAAGTTGTTTTGCTGCCATTTCTGCACAGTTATCTTCAGCTTCCGGGGTTGATGCACCAAGGTGAGGTAAGCAAACTATATTGTTTACGCCGATAAGTTCGTCTGCAGGGAAGTCAACTATATATCTTGAAACTTTACCACTGTCAACAGCCTTAATAATATCTTCGTTATTAACGAGCTCGCCTCTTGCACAGTTAATAATAACAACACCGTTTTTCATTTTTCTGATGTTGCCACCGTTAATAAAGTCTTTATTTTGGCTTGCAATGTAGGGGATATGAAGGGTAATGTAGTCGCATTCTTTATAAATATCGTCAAGTTCTTTAACAACTTTAACTTGGCGTGATAATCTTAATGCTGAATTTACGGAAAGGAATGGGTCGTAGCCGATAACTTGCATACCTAAACCTATAGCAGCGTCAGCTACCTTTGCACCGATTGCACCAAGACCTATAATACCAAGTTTTTTGCCCATAATTTCTGGACCTACGAATTGGCTTTTGCCTTTTTCTACGGCTTTAGAAACTTCTGCGCCTTGACCTTTAAGGGTTTTTACCCAAGTGAGTGAATCGGCAATTTTTCTTGAACCTAAAAGTAAAGCACAAATTACTAATTCTTTAACTGCGTTAGCGTTGGCACCTGGGGTGTTAAATACTACTACGCCTTGTTCAGCATACTCTTCACAGGGAATATTGTTTACGCCTGCACCTGCCCTTGCAATAGCAACGGTGTTTTTGTTGAGTTCGTATCCTTGCATTTTAAATGAACGAACTAAAATTCCGTCGGGAGCAGTTACGTCGCTACCAACTTTATAAGTTGCGTCGAAAACGTCGTTAATTACTGGACTAATGGAGTTTAAGGTTAAAATATTTTTCATATTACTTGTTCTCCAATTCGAATTTTTTCATAAAATCAACTAAAGCCTTAACGCCTTCCATTGGCATTGCGTTATAAATAGATGCTCTCATACCGCCAACAAGTCTATGACCTTTAAGCGATACTAATCCATTTGCAGTTGCTTCCTTTATGAACTTAGCGTCTAATTCTTCGCTACCGGTTACAAAAGGAACGTTCATAAGTGAACGGTCTTTTTTATTTACGTAGTTTTTATAAAGTGAAGAATTGTCAATAAAGTCGTATAGATATTTAGCTTTTTCTTCATTTATTTTTTGCATAACTTCTACGCCACCCATTGCCTTTAGGTGTCTAAATACTAAAAGTGCAATGTAAATAGGCCAGCAGGGTGGTGTATTGTATAAACTGTCGTTTTTATCGTGAATAGCGTAGTTAAGCATAGTTGGGCATATTGGCATAGCTTTGCCTAAAAGTTCCTTTTTAACTATAACTATCGTTACGCCTGCAGGAGCAATGTTCTTTTGTGCGCCCGCATAAATTAAACCGAATTTAGATACGTCAATTTTTTCGGATAAAATATTAGAACTCATATCCGTAACGAGCGTTGCGTCGGTTTTAGGTAGAGTAGTAAATCTTGAACCGAAAATAGTGTTGTTGTAGGTAAAGTGAACGTAGTCGATATCGTCACGGAAAGTTACCTTGTTCATGTCGGGGATATAGGTAAAGTTAGCGTCTTTTGAAGATGCTGCTATAGCCATATCGCCGTACTTTAAACCTTCTTCGTAAGCCTTGGTTGCAAAGTTGCCGGTTAAAATGTAGTCGGCTTTACCTTTAGATAAAAGGTTTAGTGGAACGCTTGCAAATTGTTGCGATGCGCCACCTTGTACGAATAAGACGGAATAGTCGTCCGGAATTCCCATGAGTTCACGAAGAAGTGCGTTAGCCTCAGCATTTATAGCCATAAAAGGCTTACTACGATGGCTCATCTCCATAACGCTCATACCAGTGTCTTGGTAGTTGATAAGGTCTTTCTTCGCCTCTTCGAGTACGGGAAGAGGAAGAGTGGAAGGACCTGCTGCAAAGTTAAATACTCGCATAGTGTTTCTCCTTTTTTAGATTTTATCGGTCGTAGGAATTATAAACGCAGTTCCCTACGTATAAATAATTATACTCAACAAAATTTTTTTTACAAGTAATTTTAACGCTCTATACTAAAATTTAACAAAGATGTTTACTTTTTTTAATTTAAAGTATATAATATACACGTAAAAATTTGCTTAACTTGCAATAAATTTATAAAAATTACGTTTACCGAAAATTTTCGGTTTGTTATAAAGGAGTTATTTTGAAAAAAGAAAAGAGACAGCAAGAAGCTATGGACAAACAAGTTAAAAATCAAAAAAAGGAAAATAGTGCAAAAAGTTTAAGAAGCAAAGCAGGTAAAGGCTTGCCTAAAAAGAAAAAGGCTGAAGTGGCCACCAAACCAGTTAAAATCGTTAAAAAAAGTGAACTTTTAATGCTTGAGGAATTTAATAAGCCCGTTACTAAAAAAGGAAAAACCTTAAAAGATTGTATAAAAGTTAGGTTTTTAGGCGGTGTTGGTGAAATTGGCAAAAATATGACGGTGTTAGAGTATGGTAAAGACATTATCGTGATTGATTGTGGAATAATTTTCCCTGGGGATAATATGCCCGGTGTTGATTTAGCACTTCCCGACGATACCTATTTAATAGAAAATAAGGATAGAATCAAAGCGTTTATTATAACGCACGGTCACGAAGACCACATAGGTGCGCTTCCCTTTGTTTTACCCGACGTAAACGTGCCTGTTTATGGTACTAAACTCACTTTAACTTTAATTGAGAACAAACTTAAAGAAAGAAATATATTAAATGCTAAACTCAACTGCGTTAAGGCGGGTAGTGTTATAAAACTTGGTTGCTTTAGCATAGAGTTTATAAACGTAAACCATTCCATTGCAGGTGCAGTTGCGCTATCTATAACCACCCCGGTCGGCGTAGTATTTCATTCGGGTGATTTTAAAATGGACTTTACACCCGTTGCGGGGGAAACTATAAATCTTTCAAGAATATCTGAAATTGGTAAAAAAGGAGTGCTATTATTACTTGCCGATTCTACTAACGTGGAAATTGAAGGTTCAACTATGAGTGAGTCGGTTATAAAAGAAACTTTTGCGCACGTGTTCTCAGCTAACAAGGACAAGCGTATAATAATAGCGACGTTTGCATCTAACGTGCATAGGCTTCAACAAATATTAGACTTGGCGGTCACGTTTAACAGAAAAGTTGCCTTTAGTGGAAGAAGTATGCTAAATATTGCTGAATCTGCCTCTAAAATAGGCGAACTTAGTATTCCGGACGGATTGATTATTGACGCAGAACGTGTCAAAAACTTTAAACATAGTGAAATAGTTATAGTTTCTACGGGTACACAAGGCGAACCGATGAGTGCGCTAACCAGAATGGCAAGTGGTGAATTTAACAGCGTTAAAGTTGGTGAAAACGATACGGTTGTTGTTTCGGCATCGGTTATTCCCGGAAATGAAAAAATGATTTACGGTGTTATTAACAATTTATACAAACTTGGTGCAGACGTAATTTATGAATCTTTAGAACCTATTCACGTTTCCGGACACGCATGTAAAAATGAATTAAGGGTATTGCACTCTTTATTAAAGCCTAAGTTCTTTATTCCCGTACACGGTGAATATCGTCATCTTAAAAAACACGAAAATCTTGCTAAGTCGCTTGGACTTAAAGAAGGTTGCACGCTTATTCCTGAAATAGGCGACACCATAGAAATCACTTCAAGACAAATGAAACGTGGTGAAAAAATTCAGGCAGGATATAAATTTGTTGACGGATTATCGGTTGACGGTGCAGATAGTTCGGTATTAAAAGAAAGAATTCACATGTCTGAAAGCGGTGTGATTGTGGTTGGATGCTATTTAGATGAAATCGGTTATTTGCCACCTAAAATAGAAATTACTACAAAGGGCGTGTTGCTTACCGAGAGTTTAATTAAAGAGATGAAAGCTAACGTTATTAACGGATTAAATCAGTCGGATATAAAGCGTTTTACCGATGATGATCTTTGTAATATAATCAAGAAAAATATTAGAAATTTTATTTTTAAGCAAACAAAAAAGAACCCTGTAATTATTCCGATAATTTTTTCTTAACGGTAGGCTTAAAGCGTACCGTTTAGTCGTTTTTTGGTATTTATAAGATTTTTTTGACGGAAAATATTGACACGTAAGCACTTAAATGATATAATTACCAAAAGTTTTTTATATTGATAAAAAAAATTAAAAAAATCTCTCGCATTTGCGGGGTTTGGTAGGAGAAGAATATGAATAGAATTGAAATGATTTATTTTTCCAAGCAAACCCACGTCAAGTCAAAGAAGTTAGAAATTTTTGGCTTGATTTCCGGTTTGTTGACGTTGCTTACGATAGTAGGTGCTTTAACGATGTTGTTCTTGGACTGGGGGGACTCGGCTATAGAAAAAATCGTTTACGGTTTTTATTTTATTGACGTGTCGTTATATTTCTTTACTGCAGTTACTTTAAGTTCGTTGGCGTATTTGGTTTTTGGCTCAATAGCTATGTTTAAAAAGAGCCAAAGAAATTCCGTTAACTATAACTTCGTTGTACTTGCAATTTTAGCAATGGCGTTTTTCCTTACTGCGGTTGACTATATGGAAGGTATCTATTACGACCTATTTACATACTTAATTTTCGGCGCTTTTGCTGTAAGATTCATTTATTCTATAGTAACCATGCGTGCAACTTCTAAAGTTTGGGAAGCTACTGATAAAAAACTTAACGTCGTAGGAATTATGCCGTTTATAGTTTCGTTAATTACTCTTGCCGGATTTTTGTTCTTGCCGTTGCTCGTTGCAAAAATCGGTTTGGAAGATATTTTAGGTACTGCAGTTGAAGAATTTTCTTTCTTTAACGGAGATTTGCCTCACTATTTCTTAGTTTTATTCTATAATTACGCATCTTCAATCGGTTTGCTTTATACTTCTATAGAATACATCATATTCGAATTCTCTTTAGACGCTATTTTATCATTGGTATTTGCATTATTCGGTATATTATTGGTATCCTTCCTTGCAGTAGTCGTTTTAAGTTTAATCGCAAACTTATTTAAGATTGGCCTTAATGCAAACGCTGTTAGAGGAAATAAATACTTTAAAGAATCATCACCTTTCCGTACTGCATTCGTTTTTATTTGCTATGCAATAATTTATCACGCAATTCGTATTTCGGTAATCTTGATTAACGGTCCTATCACTGACGTGGAATATGCAATTACTTTCTTAAGTGACGTGATTTACGGATCTTCATACGTAAGCACAGCTATATTTACTTTAATTTTAAGTATCGTTTACACTTGCATTATCGCTAACGACAAGAGAAAGGTTAGAAAAATTCCGGTTGTTATTGAAGAACCGAAGGAAGAAGTTTTAGACCAATCTGAAACTGTTGTTGAAGAAGCTGAAGTTCCTGAAGAACCTGTTGTTGAAGAAGTAGTAGAACCGGTTATTGAAGAACCAGTTGTAGAAGAACCCGTTGTTGAACCAGAAGAAGTTCCGGTAGAAGAACCTGTTGTTGAAGAAAACAAGGAAGAAACCGAAGATAAAGAAGAAAAAGAAGAAAAGAAGCAAGACGCTTCTCAATCTCCTTTTGTATTTGCCGGTATGCCAAACGGTTACGCAATACCTATGTATAATCCTGCAACCGGTCAAACAGTTTACTGTGTTCCTTTCGGTAATCAAATGCAACCGATGGTTCAACCTATTATTCAACAAGCACCACAACCTATAGTAGTGCATTCTCAACCGGTAATCGTGCCACAACCTTATGGTTACGCACCACAACAACCTTACGGTTATGCACCGCAACAACCTTACGGTTATCCACCGCAACAACCTTACGGTTATGCACCACAACAACCTTATGGTTATGCTCCGCAACAACCACAACAACCACAACAAGCTCAATCTCAAGCCCAACCACAACCTCAACCTGCTTATACAGAACCTGTGGCAGACGACGTTGATGAAGACGGGCAATTCCAAATCGTAAAGAAAACTCTTGCAGAAAAGGTAGCAGAACTTTCTGCAACGGAAAGGGGATTCTATAATAAAATCATTGCTTACGCAAATGGAAAAGTTGGTGTAAAATACAATAAGGGTACTTATGCAGACACCGTTTCTTATGGTAGAGATTTAATTGTTAAAGTTCAAGTAAAACAAGGTAAAATAGTATGTAATTTCCAACTTGTTGACTTTAAGGTTAAAGAAATGCTTAAGAATAAGGACTTTGATGCAAAGCAAGAAAAAACCGTTATCAAGGTTAAAGACAAGGCTTCGTTTGAAGCAGTTAAAAATAGCATCGATATGGCTTATGAACTTGCTCTTCAAGCTAAAGAGGCGAGACATCAAGAACAATTGAGAAAGCGCAGAGAAGCCAGAGCTGCTAAAAAGAACGCTTAATAATAAGCAAAATAAAACCGCAAGTAAATTAACTTGCGGTTTTTTATTTATTTCTTAAATTTATTCGAATAACGTAGTTACTGCCTTTACTACCATATTTTTCATTATAGAATAGTCTATATAATCGTGTTTATCGTAAACGTATTCGTGTGAAAAGGATTGGATAATGTCCATAGCGAAATGTATTTTTTCTAAGGCATTATCTATTTTTAGACCGAGTTTGTTAAATTTTTCTGCAATTTTTACAGTTAGTTGGTCTTCTAATTCTATAAACTGGGCGTTTACAACTTCGTCCGTACTTGCCATAGAATGCAAAACTTCGTGTATTTTAGTGTTGTTTTTATGTGTTTTTATAGTTTGTTCTACAAGTTTTACTATTAAAGAATTGAAATCTACAGGTATGGTAAGTTTTTCGAAAAGTTTTAAGAATGGGTCGAATACTTTATTGATATAAACTTCTAAAACACAAATCAAAATATCACGTTTATCTCTAAAATAGCCGTAAACTATGCCTGTAGATACGTCTGCACGCTTGGCAATTTCCGCTGTGTTTGTGCCGTAATAACCAACTTCAGAAAAAAGTTCGTAACCGGCTTCTATGATTTTATTCTTTTTTTCAATCGAACGTTCTTGTTTAGGAACTCTAACAGTTTTTTTCATATCCTAATTCATTATAATATATAAAAAGAAAAAAAGCAACTTTAAAAAATTTTTTTTGAAAATATGAAAAAAGTTTCACATTTTTATTGACTTTGACGAATATGATATGGTAGAATAAAGTTGAAAAAGATGAAATTTATTTCACATTTTAGCAATGGAGAAGATATGAAAAAGTTAAGTGAATTTAAAATTGGCGAAACTGGAATAATCTATAAAGTAGACGGCGAGCCAAGAATTAGAAGGCGACTATTCGATATGGGCGTTACGCCGGGAACGGAAGTTTATTTAAGAAAAAAAGCGCCTTTTGGAGACCCAATAGAAATAAACTTACGTGGTTATGAATTGACGCTTAGGCTTGCCGAGGCTGAGTTCGTGCAAATGGAGGTAAAGTAATGTTAAAGTTTGCATTGGTGGGTAATCCCAACTCTGGTAAAACCACTCTTTTTAACGTTTTAACCGGTTCTACTGCACACGTTGGTAACTGGCCCGGTGTTACTGTAGATAAAAGGGAAGGTGTTTATAAAAAAGGTGTAGAACAAGTGTCTATAATAGACCTTCCTGGGATATATTCTTTATCACCTTATACTTCAGAAGAAGTTATTTCAAGAAATTACATATTAGACGATAAGCCAGACTGTGTTATAAATATCGTTGACGTTACGAATTTGGAAAGAAATTTGTATTTGACGACTCAAATTTTAGAAATGAACGTTCCTATGGTAATTGCCCTTAATATGATGGACGTTATTGAAAAGCAAGGGGATAAAATTGACGAAAAGGAACTTGAAAAAAGAATAGGTGTACCTGTTATTAAGGTATCTGCATTAAAGAATACAGGTCTTAACGAACTAATGGATAGGGCGTTAAAAGAAAGTAAGACGGAAAGAATTGGCTATACCGTATTAAACGATAGCAAAATTTCTCACCTTATTGGTGACGTAAAGCTTGCGCTTGAAGGTCAAGGTATAGAAAACCCCCTTTTCCACGCCGTTAAACTTATTGAAAACGACGAATTGGAAGTTGGTATGCACCCCACTACGTTAAAAACGGTAGAACTTTTTAAAGAGTGGTTTAAAGACGACCTTTTCGGTACCGATTTAGAGGCTCTTATTGCTGACGCAAGGTATAAATATATATCTAAACATTTTTCTCCAACTATGGTTAAAAAGAGAAAGGGTATAGTTGATACTAAGTCGGATAAAATAGATAGAGTTTTAACGAGTAAGTGGTTTGGAATACCAATATTTTTAGTGATACTTTTTTCAATGTTTCACTTGACTTTTGGTGAGGACTTTTTGTATTTAGGTAAAATTTTTAATTTGCCTGAAGTTTCTATAGAGGGCTTTGGCGGTGCCTTACTTTCATGTTTTTATGACGGTGCAGTCTTCTCACCCGGGGTAATACTGTTTAATTTAATGGGGCTATTAACAGAAACGGTTTTCGGTTGGCTTGTTTATATCGTTGAGTCTTTAGGTGCGTCTGCAATAACTTTAAGCTTTATTGGTGACGGTGTATTTGAGGGTCTTTCGGGCGTACTTTCTTTTGTTCCTCAAATAGTATTTTTGCTAATGCTACTATCTATTCTTGAAGACTCTGGCTATATGGCACGTGTTGCGTTTATTTTAGATAGAATATTTAGAAAATTCGGTGTGTCGGGTAGGGCGTTTATACCTATGGTTATGGGGTTTGGTTGCTCGGTACCGGCAATTATAAACACAAGAACACTCTCTGATGAAAAAGAAAAGACTATGACTATAAGAACTATTCCGTTCTTTAGTTGTGGTGCTAAACTTCCAATTTTGGCAGCCGTTTCGGGCGCAATTGCTTCGCTTATGGGTGTTGACGGTGGAATAATAAGCTTTTCTATGTACGTTTTAGGTATGGCCACTGCAGTAGTAAGTATTTTACTTATGCGTTCTACTACTCAACGAGGCGAGGTTTCGCCATTTATAATGGAACTTCCCGCTTATAGGCTTCCGAGTTTTAAGGCGCTTATGATTCACTTGTGGGATAAAGCAAAACATTATTTAGAAAAAGTTTTTACCGTAATTTTGGTATCTACTATAGTGATATGGTTACTTTCTAACTTTAGTTGGGGTTGGGAATTCTTGATGCAAGAAATTGACGGTCAAATGATAAATTTACGTATGGACGAAAGTATTTTAGGTTCTATCGGTATGTTTATTCAACCTTTATTTACGCCTTTAGGGTTTGGTGTTCAACTTAATTCTAACGGTTGGGTATTTGCCGTTGCTGCTATAACCGGACTTATTGCAAAAGAAAACGTTATATCAACATTCGGTGCGCTTGCGGCGTGTATAGCAGGTGGTATGGTTGCTACTGAAGAGGGGGTTAGTGAAGTTCTTGCTATGATGAATAACATGGGCGTTGACCCCGCTACTTTATGGCCGGCAATGATAGCGTTTATAGTGTTTAACATGACTACTATTCCATGTTTTGCCGCAGTTGCTGCTGCTAAAGGCGAAACACCTAAGGGTAAATTTAGGTGGACGGTACTATTTTGGTTAGTGGCTTCGTTTGTAACTGGGTCTATGACCTATTTAGTGCTTTCTTGGTGGTGGACGGCGTTTATATTTATAGGATTAGCTGTTTTGGTGGTTTTTGCTTTAAGAATATACAACAAAATACACCCTTACGTAGAGAAAAAGGAAAATAAACGATGATTATAGATATTGTTGTAATTTGTCTGTCTGTTTTTGCAGTGGGCTTTACCATATTTAATACTATAAGAAACAAAAAGAAGGGTAAAACTTCTTGTGGATGCAGTTGTTCTAACTGCCCTTGTTCAAGTTGCCCGAGTAGAAAAAAACAACAAGGACAATAATTTTAACCGTCGATTATTATCGGCGGTTTAGGTTGTTTTAAGGAGATGAAATGATTAAAAAATTCGCAGTGACGGGTATGAGTTGCGTTATGTGTAAAAACGCCGTAGAAAAGGGAGTGGGTGAACTTGACGGTGTTATAAGCGTAAAAGTTAATTTATCTGCTAACGAAATGACTGTTAATTATGACGAAGGCGTTCTAACCGTAAGCGACTTGACTAATAAGGTTAAAAAATTAGGATATTCTGCTGTTGAAATAGACGGAATTGTTGGCAATACGAATATTCAAGAAAAAAAAGTTAAAGTTACGGCAGTAATTTCTTTAATACTATTGTTGCCGTTAATGTATTTATCGTTGGGTAATAGTTTAAATTTACCACTGCCTAATCTGAAAATAAGTTTAATTCTACAGTTTGTTTTAGCCGTAATAACTTTAGTCCTCAACAAGAAATATTTTATAAGTGGTTTTAAGTCGTTTATTAACCGTGCACCGAATATGGATGCTTTGGTAATGACGGCTTCGGCACTTTCTTTTATATTTAGTACTGTAGTTTCTATTTTGTTCTTTATTGAGGTACTTAAAGGGGTAAAGGTATTTTATTCTGCGTCTGCCATGGTTCCGGCTATAGTTGGTCTTGGCAAGTGGCTTGAAGAAAAGGCTAAAAGAAGAACGGGTGACGCTATAAAAAAATTGTCCTCTTTAATGCCTGATACGGTTACTATTATCGACGAGAAAGAAGAAAAAATCGTAAAGCTTAATCAAGTTAAAGTAGGGGATGTGTTAATTATAAAAAGTGGGGACTTTGTTCCTGTTGACGGAGTGGTTCAATTTGGCAATGGAACGGTCGTTAAGTCTGCTATTACAGGCGAAAGTATGCCCGAAGAAGTTGACGTAAACTCTAAAATTTTATCGGGTAGTATATTAAAGAACGGCTTGATTAATTTAAAAGCCGAAAAAGTTGGCGAGAACGCACTTTTTAACAAGATTATTGAAAAGGCTAAAAACGTTGGAGATGATAAGGCTAACGTTCAAAAACTTGCCGATAAAGTTGCAGGTATTTTCGTTCCGGCAGTATTATTATTGTCGTTACTGACTTTTATAATTTGGTACTTAATTTCTAACGACGTTTATACTGCGTTAAACTACGCCATAAGTGTGACGGTTGTTTCATGTCCGTGTGCATTAGGACTTGCGACTCCTGTTGCAGTAACTGTCACTGCCGGCGTAGGTGCTAAAATTGGCGTGCTTTATAAAAATGCAATAGCTATAGAAAATGCTTCAAAAGTAAATTGCGTGGTGTTGGATAAAACTGCAACCTTAACCACGGGTACTCCTACAGTGGAAAAGTTTGTGAATTTATCTAAGTTAAACGACCAAGAAATTTTTAATATAATATCTTCAATAGAAAAGGCATCTAATCACCCGCTTGCAAGTTGCATAATTGATTTTTGCGGTGACGGAAATTTGACGGTTAATGATTTTAAGTCGTGGTTTGGCAAGGGGATAACTGCACGTATAAATGGTGAAAAATACTACGTAGGAAACGCTAAAATTATTCCGTTTGACGTGTCGGATGAATATTTAGACGCTACTATAATGCTATCTACCGAAACCGAACTTTTGGCACTCGTTTACGTTGCTGATAGTTTAAAGCCCACTTCTTACGAAGCTGTAAACGTGCTTAAACAAAGTGGAATAAAGACGGTACTTTTGTCTGGTGATAATTTGTCGGCAACAAAAAACGTTGCTAAACTAACTGGTGTGGACGAGTATTATTATTCCGTACTCCCTGACGGTAAAGCGGAGATAGTTGAAAAATATATCGATAATGGTTATTTTACGGCAATGGTTGGTGACGGTATTAACGACAGTATTGCCTTAAAGCGTGCAAACGTTGGGGTTGCAATGGGGGACGGTACGGATATTGCAATAGATTCTTCAGACGTCGTTGCGGTAAATTCTGACCCTAAAACAGTTGTTTCGGCATTGATGCTTGGTAAAAAGGCGTTTAAAACTATTAAAGGTAATTTGTTTTGGGCGTTCTTTTATAACGTTCTTGCAATACCAATTGCCGGTGGCGCACTGTCTTTTATAGGAATAACTTTAACACCTATTATATCTTCTATATGTATGTGTTTAAGTTCACTTTTCGTGGTGGGCAACGCTTTAAGAATTAACGGATTTAATAAAAGAAATAAAAAAGGAGAAAATAAAATGAAATTAAAAATTGACGGTATGATGTGTAATCACTGTGCCGGTAGAGTAAAAGAAGCAATTAAAAGCGTGGTTGATATAGAAGTTGATATTAACTTAAAGAAAAAGACGGCGGAATTTATTGACGTTGATATTGAAACTCTTGACAAAATAAAATCTGCAATAGAACAAGCAGGATATAAAGTTATAAAGTAAAATAAAACCCTCGACTTAGCAAAAGTCGAGGGTTTTTTATGGTTAAAATTTAATAGTTGTTTTCGGCATTAAATATAAACTCGTCTTGTTCGGCTTTGGTTAACGTGTTAAATAAAACGTTCCAACCACAAAGTCTTACTTGAAGGTTGGGGTATTTTTCGGGCGAAATAGTTGCTTTTTTAAGTGTAGTTGGGTCTAAAACACTCATGTGGACGGCAAAACCACCCATGTTAAAGTAAGTTATAATAATATTTTCAAGTAAGGTTTCGCCAACCTTTCCTGATACTGACGAGCGATGTAATACCAAGTCTAACACGCTACCGTTTGGGGAGTGTGTGGATTTGTATTTAGACACTGAATTTATAACTGCGGGGATTCCATTTTTATCTGAGCCGAGCGTAGGGTATAAGTTTTTTGCAAGAGGTTCTCCGTCCAACCTACCGTCGGGAGTGGCTGTCGTTACTTTGCCGTGATAAATTCTATCTTGAACACTGAAAGCTCCTAATCTAAATACACCACCTTTAACGTTTTTGGCGCTGTTTATGCGTGTGCTTAGTAGTTCTAACGCTTCTACAGAAAATTTATCAACCTCGTCGTTATCGTTGCCGAATTTTGGTAACTTGTTTTTTATTTTTAGTCTTAATTTAGGGTCAAGTTCCCAATTGCTTTTAAGTATATTTTTAAGTTGTTTTAAGGTTTTTGGTGGTTGCGTCTTTAAGTATTGCAAGTTTTGTATGATATTTTTGCTGTCGTTTACGTTTTTTTGCAAGTTCTATCATTCGGTCGATTAAAATTAAAACCCCCTCATAGGCACGAATCACCCTAAACTTTAAGTTGCTATCCGGTAGTGTTTTTGCGTGGTTGATAATGCCTGAAAAACCAAAGTCCAAAACCGTTTTGATTAAAGGTGCCGTATGATTAAAATCATTACCATCACCATATGCGTCCGCAAGGTGACCGTTACGATATTCCTTTAGATTTTTTAAGGTATTTTCCTCAGTATAAAAAGATTGAAGGTTGTTAATTAAATCAAAAGAGGTAAGCCCTTCGCAGTCTATGTCGCCAAAAAATTTTTGATTCGACTTAAAAGTGATTTCACACTCTCTTAAAACACGGTCTATAAAGTCCATCTTTATACTTACGCCTTTTTGATTGAAGTGTGAATTAAAATATTTTGAAAATTCTTGTTTTAGAACTTCCTTTTTTGTACCGATAGAATACGTCATTTTATTCTCCTTTATAGTTATTATATTTCGATATATAGATTTTGTAAATGTCCAAAACAAAAAAATTATACTTTTCGAACATAGAATTTTAATAAATTTACTTGAAAACATTAAAAAAGTGTGTTAAAATCAATAATGATGGAAAATAATTGCAAATTAAGTATTATACAAAACGAACTTAATATTGCTAAACTTCACCGTGTTGTTAAAAGTTTTATTTCTTTTGGTAAGATAAAAGGGAATAAAGGAAGAGAGTGCGACGGCTTTATTTTTATTACGGAGGGCTGTTGTGACTATAGGTTTGATGACGGCACGTCTTTTAGCGTAAACGAGGGGGACTTAATGTACTTGGCAAAGTCTGCCGTTTACGACATGAAAGTTAATTCTGACAAATATTCGTTTATTTTTTGCGATTTTGATTTTGATAGTGAATTTTTAAGGAAAAGTGAGGTTTATCACGTAAAAAACGCCGAGCAGTGCAAGTTGGCGTTTGATAAGCTTTTGTATTCCTTCTTGTCTAAAAGACCGGGGTGGAATGCTGATTGTATGGCGTTACTTTACGGTGTTTACGTTACGGCTATAAAGTCTGTAGATTACGTTTCGGCTTTTACAAGAAAACTTGCCTACGACGCACAAAACTATATTTTAGAAAATATTGCAGACCCTGAACTTTCTGTAGTAGAAGTTTCTAAAAGGGTGGGAATAAGTGAGGTTCATTTACGGCGTGTATTTAACGGTACGTTTGGGTTGTCGCCGGCAAAATATATAATTTTAACAAGAATCGCTAGGGCGAAAGAACTTATGGCTGAATCATATCTTTCTATCGGGGATGTGTCTGAGAGATGTGGGTTTGTCTCGGTGCCTTACTTTTTTAGAACGTTTAAATCGGTTACGGGGAAAACCCCGTCCGCATATAGAAAAAGTATATCTTTATGATACATAAATAATTGAAAAAATATTGAAAAAAAACACAATATATGGTATAATACAATGGTTAATACTGTACAAGATAGGGTGTTTTGGAGAAAAATATGGCAAATAAAAGTTACAAAGCAGAAGACATTAAAATATTAGAGGGGTTAGACGCAGTAAGAATGCGTCCCGGTATGTATATCGGCACGACCAGTGTTCGTGGGCTTCATCATATTTTATGGGAAATAGTTGATAACGCAGTTGACGAAGCGGCTAACGGATTCGCTAATAAAATTGACGTGATTTTATACGAAGACGGTTCGGTATCAGTTGAAGATAACGGGCGTGGCATACCTACAGATATTCATAAAACTGCAGGTGTTTCGGGCGTGGAAGTCGTATTTACGCAATTGCACGCCGGTGGAAAGTTTGACCAAGGTAATTACAGTTATTCGGGTGGACTTCACGGTGTTGGTGCGTCGGTTACGAACGCTCTTTCGGAATGGCTTAAGGTTAAAGTGTTTAAGGGTACCGTTTACGAAATGGAATTTAAGAGTGTGGTTGACCCAAAGACCGGTAAGGTTAAATCGGGCGTGCCGGTTGCTCCTTTAAAAGACACCAAAACTAAGACTAATAAAAAAGGAACTTTCGTTCAATTTAAGCCGGACGCAACCGTATTTGAAACGGTGGTGTTTAACCCCGAAACAATTCTTAAAAGATTAAAGGAATTGGCATTTTTAAATAAGGGGTTAGAGATAAATTTCCACGACAAAAAAACTAACGATTATCACCGTTATAAATACGACGGTGGTATAGTTGATTTCGTTAAATACCTTAACGAAGATAAAACGGTTTTATATGATGCACCCGTTTATGCTTGGGCAGAAAAAGACGGTATGAAGGTAGAGTTTGCAATTCAACATACCGACACTTATTTTGAAGGTGTTTATTCTTACGTAAACAATATTCCCACGCACGAAGGTGGTATGCACGAAACCGGCTTTAGGTCTGGTCTTACTAAAACCTTTAACGACTATGCAAGGGAAAGAAATATATTAAAAGATAAAGACGACAACTTGACAGGGGACGACTTTAAAGAAGGTTTAACTGCGATATTATCCGTCAAAATGAAGAACGTTCAGTTTGAAGGACAAACTAAAACCAAACTTGGCAACCCCGAGGCAAGACCGATAGTAGAAAGCGTGGTGGTTAGCGAACTTTCTACCTTAATGACAAATAAAAAAACGTATAAACTTTTTGATACCGTTATTGCTAAGGCAATGGGCGCTGCAAAAGCAAGACTTGCCGCTAAGCACGCTAAAGAAGTGGCAAGGGCTTCTAAAAGTATAGAATCGCAAAACTTGGTTGGTAAACTTGCAGCTTGTTCGGGAAGAAAAGCCGAACTAAACGAATTGTTTATAGTTGAAGGTGATTCTGCAGGTGGCAGTGCAAAACAAGCAAGGGTACGTCAGTTCCAAGCGATTTTACCACTTCGTGGTAAACCACTTAACGTAGAAAAGAAAAAGGTGGAACAAATTCTTCAGAACGAAGAAATCAGAACGATTATTTCGGCACTTGGCACGGGTATATTATCTAACTTAGATTTATCCGACCTAAAGTATCACAAAGTAATAATTTTATCCGATGCCGACGTTGACGGATATCACATAAGAACGCTACTTTTAACGTTTTTCTTTAGATATATGCGTCCACTTGTAGAGGCAGGGCACGTTTATATAGGTATGCCACCATTATATAAGGTAAGCAAAAACAAGGAAGAAATTTATTGCTATGACGACGTGGAACTGAAAAAAGCTATAGAAAAGGTTGGTAGGGGTTACGAAATTCAACGTTATAAAGGTCTTGGTGAAATGGACGCTTCTCAATTATGGGAAACTACTATGGACCCCGAAAGACGTAATTTAATAAAAGTTACTATAGACGACGCAGCCGAAGCTGATAAACTTATAACCGTTTTGATGGGTGACGAGGTTGCGTCAAGGAAAGAATATATATTCAACAACACCGATTTTAATAGAGAAGATAGCTTTAAAAAGGTAAAAAAATCATAAATTATAGACTTAAAGTCTTAAAGGTATAAAGATGGGAAAAGAAAAAGAAATTAAGGAAAAAGAGTTTATTTATACGTCGATTAACGACGTTATGAAAAATTCTATGATATCTTATGCCGAAGATATCATTTTAGACAGAGCCTTGCCGAGAGTAGAGGACGGACTTAAACCTGTACAAAGAAGAATACTTTATTCTATGTACGATATGGGTTTAACACCTGACAAGCAACACAAAAAATGTGCTAAAATCGTCGGTGAATGTTTGGGTAAATATCACCCCCACGGTGACAGTTCGGTTTATGGTGCGTTGGTTCATATTGCACAAGATTTTAATATGCGTATGCCACTTGTTGACGGACACGGTAACTTTGGTAACGTGGACGGTGACGGTGCTGCGGCTTATAGATATACTGAAGCAAGACTTATGCCTTTGGCGTTAGAGTTGCTTCGTGATATTGATAAAGATACGGTAAATTTTTCACTTAACTTTGACGATACTTGTGAAGAACCTGACACCCTTCCCGGTAGATACCCCAACCTTTTGGTAAATGGTTCTATGGGTATAGCGATAGGTCTTGCAACTAACATACCCACGCATAACTTAGAAGAAGTAATTGACGGTACGGTAGCTTATATAGATAATCCTAAAATATCCCTTAAAGATATGATGACTTATATAAAAGCGCCGGACTTTCCTACCGGTGGCTATATAATCAAGGGTGACGAATTAGAAGAAGCATATAAAACGGGTAAGGGCAAGATTAAAATTAGGGCAAGGGTTACTACCGAAAAAGACGGTGATAAACAAAACCTTATCATATCCGAAATACCTTTCCAAGTAAATAAGTCCTCGCTATTAAAAAAGATTGTAGATTTAAGAGAAGCGAAGAAAGATTTGCTTGGTGGGATATCAGACGTTGTTGACGAATCGGATAGAAACGGTATGAGAGCCGTTATTAAACTTAAAAAAGACGCCGATGCAAAAAAGATTTTAGCATATCTATATAAGAATACCGATTTAGAAATTTCTTACGGTATAAATATGGTGGCAATTGCAGACGGTAAACCCAGACAGTTAGGTCTTTTAGATATAATTTCTTATTACGTAGAATATCAAAGAGAAGTTATTTTAAGACGTTCTAAATTTGAACTTGAGCGTGCTAAAGAACGTGCGCATATTTTAGAAGGCTTAATAGTTGCCGTTAAAAATATTGACGAAGTAATTAGAATTATTCGTGGTGCGGAAAATACGGCAGACGCAAAACAAAAACTTAGAAAACGCTTTGAACTTTCCGAAGTACAAGCAACTGCAATTTTAGACTTAAGGCTTGCAAGACTTACTAAACTTGAGATATTTAAGTTAGAAGAGGAACTTGCCGAATTAAAGAAACGTATAGACGAACTTACTGCAATAATCGGTAGCAAAGCACGTCAAATGACTTTAATCAAAAAAGAAATGCTTGAGATTAAGAAAAAGTACGGCGAGCCAAGGCGTTCAAGCATAATAGAAGGTGGAATAGAACTTTCCGAAGAAAAACACTTTGAAGAACTAAAACAAATTGACGATTTAGTGGTGGCTTACACCAAGGGCGGTCACTTTAAAAAGATGACTGAAAAGAATTATAACCAAAGTGATAAATCGGTAAAAGATTCTAAGTCGGCAGAAGATTTTATATTGTTTAGTACAAAAGCCAAAAGCAACATGACGCTTTTAGCCTTTACAAACCTTGGTAACTGTGTAAAAATCAACTTGGAAACTGCACCTGAATGCAGATTCCGTGATAAAGGTCCTAAATTTACGGCTGTACAAGCAGATTGCCAAAAGGGTGAATATCCCGTTTCTTTCCTTGCAGTTGACGAAACTAAATACCCCGACGGATATTTAGTATTCTATACTAAAAACGGCTTAGTTAAAAAATCTCCGTGGAGCGAATATACCGTTCAAAAGAGTTACTATTCTGCTATAAACCTTAAAGACGGTGACCAACTTATAGGCGTGGAAGAGTTTGTGCCTGAAACGGTGCTTGCTTTCGTTACCAAAGGAGGAATCGTTCTTAAATGCGAATTGGAAGAAAAAGCACTCGCTAAACGCAATGCAGGTGGCGTAAAGGCGATTAAACTTTCTGAAAAGGAAGAAATAGTTTTTGCATCTTTGGTTGACGAAGAGGGCGAATTCGTTATTATTACGGACGGCGGTTATTACAAAAAAGTAGTTGTGTCTGAAATAGAAACTTACCAAATGAATAGAAAGGGTATTAAAATCGTTTCGCTTGGTAAGGAAGATAAAGTAGTGTTTGCAAATATCGTTAAGTATCCATACGATATTGCAGTCGTCGATAATTTTGGCGTAGTATTCTCTGTTAATACGGAAGAAATTATAATCGACGGTAGAGAAACTAAGGGCAAAACCTTAAAAACGGTCAACAAAAAACGTAAACCCGAACAGGCGTTTAAAATTTAGGTTAAATAAAAGGCGTTTTGGAATTTACCAAAACGCCTTTAGATTGCTATATATTAAACGTTGAATCTAAATAAAACTACGTCCCCGTCACGTATAACGTAATCTTTACCTTCGGAACGAACTTTGCCTTTTTCTTTTGCGTTATTAAAGGAACCGAGCTCAACCAAAACATCGTAATCAACAATTTCTGCCCTAATAAAGCCTTTTTCAAAATCGGTATGTATTTTACCTGCTGCTTGCGGGGCTTTGGTGCCAAGTTCTATCGTCCAAGCCCTTACTTCTTTTTCGCCTGCAGTTAAATAACTTATTAGTCCTAAAAGTTTATAAGACGCTTTTACAAGTCTATCAAGTCCACTTTCGGTTAAGCCTAATTCTTCTAAGAACATTTGCTGTTCTTCGGGTTCTAACATAGATAGTTCTTCTTCGGTTTTAGCGCAAATTACCAAGTGTTCTGCATTTTCGGACTTGGCAAACTCAATAACCTTTTGAACTAACGGTAGTTCACTTTCTGCCTTTCCCATATCTTTTTCGCTAATGTTAGCAGTATATATGACAGGTTTACTTGAAAGCAAGAATAAATCTTTCATAAGCACTTTTTCGTCGTCCGATAGGGTAAGAGTACGGGCTGATTTGCCACTTTCTAAATGGTCGTATAGTTTTTGAAAGAATTCCGACTCCGTTTTATACTTTTTGTCCCCAGTCTTTATTAAAGATAGTGATTTATCTAATCTTTTTTTAACCGATTCCATATCGGCTAAAATAAGTTCTATGTTTATTGTTTCAATATCCCTTAAGGGGTCAACGGAATCTTCTACGTGGGTTATATTAGAATCTTCAAAACACCTTACAACGTGAACTATTGCGTCCGTTTCCCTTATATTTGCTAAAAATTTATTGCCTAAACCTTCGCCTTTACTTGCACCTTTTACTAAGCCTGCAATGTCAACGAATTCTATAACGGCAGGGGTTATCTTTTTGGTGTTATACATTTTACCAAGCACGTTTAAACGTGGGTCGGGTACGGCAACCATTCCTACGTTTGGTTCTATGGTACAAAACGGATAGTTTGCACATTCTGCACCTGCGTGCGTTATTGCGTTAAACAACGTCGATTTGCCGACGTTTGGTAATCCTACGACTCCTAATTGCATAAATGTCTTCCTTAAAATTTATTATATCGTAATTATATACTAAATTAAACAAAAAAACAACTTTTTATCTTGCTTTTTGTACAAATATTATGTTATTATATCTAAAAGGATATTATTATGAATTATAAAACTTACATTGCAGAAAAACTGAATCTTGAAGGTCTTGAAGTAGAGCAAGTTTCTGACATGCTTGAAATCCCACCCGATACCGACAAAGGCGACTACGCTTTGCCGTGCTTTAAACTTTCTAAATTACTAAGAAAATCACCTATCATGATTGCCGAATCTTTGGCAAGTAATTTTACGGCAGACAGCGTTATTGAAAGCGCAACGGCTATTAACGGCTATCTTAATTTTAAAATCAACAGAACCTCTTTTGCTAAACAATTACTTAAAAGTATTTTAGAACAAAAGTCATTGTTCGGTACTTCTAACGAAGGGAACGGCAAAACTATTTGTATTGACTATTCTTCGCTTAACATTGCTAAGCCTTTCCATATAGGGCATTTAAGTACCACCGTTATCGGAAGTGCGCTTTGTAAAATTTATCGCTTTTTGGGGTATAAAGTAGTAGGTATAAATCACCTTGGAGATTACGGTACTCAATTTGGTAAACTTATCGTCGCTTTTAAAAAGTGGAGTAGCTTTGAACAAGTTGAAAAAGATAGGCTTAGCGAACTTACAAGAATTTACGTTAAGTTCCACAAAGAAGCAAAAGAAGACCCTTCTTTAGACGATTTGGCAAGAAGCTATTTTAAGAAAATTGAAGACGGTGACCAAGAAAGTAACGAACTTTTTAATTTGTTCAAAAAAATTACCTTAGAAGAAGTTGAAAAAATTTATAAGTTGCTTAAAGTTGAGTTCGATTCTTATGCAGGCGAAAGTTTCTATATTGATAAAATGGAACCCATCGTTAAAGAACTAAAAGAAAAAAATATTTTGGTTGAGTCGGAGGGCGCTTCCGTAGTAGATTTAGAAGAATACGGTATGCCACCTTGTTTGATATTAAAGTCTGACGGTTCTACTCTTTACGCAACTCGTGACCTTGCTGCGGCTAAGTACAGAAAAGATACTTACGATTTTTACAAGTGTCTTTACGTTGTGGCTTATCAACAAAATTTACACTTTAAGCAAATTTTTAAGGTTCTTGAACTTATGGGCAAAGACTGGGCTAAAGATATGGTTCACGTCGCATACGGTATGGTTTCTTTAGAAAGTGGCGCTATGAGTACTCGTGAAGGCAACGTCGTCCTACTTGAAGACGTTATCAATAAGACTATCGCTAAAGCAAAAGAAGTTATTGAAGAAAAAAATCCTAACCTTAAAGATAAGGAAGAAACTGCAAGGGCAGTCGGTACGGGCGCAGTAATTTTCGGTGCTCTTTCTAATAACAAAATTAAAGATATAGTGTTTAGTTACGACAAAGTTTTATCTTTTGAAGGCGAAACTTGCCCTTACGTTCAATATACCGTCGCAAGGTGCAACAGTGTTATAAACAAGTGTGGCGCTTACGGTGAAACTGAAATTCCGTCAATTAATCAAGACGAATATAATTTATTATCTACTTTAGGTAGGTTCCCATTCGTGGTTAAGTCGGCAGGCGAAAAGTACGAACCCTCTTTCGTAACCAGATACGCAATTGATCTTGCAACCGTTTATAATAAGTTCTATATGAACTGTAAGGTCGCTGTTGACGATGAATCGGTTAGAAATTTCCGCTTGAAACTTACCGACGCTACGAGAACCGTTCTTAAAACAGCTCTTTCCCTTTTGGGTATTGATACGGTAGAGGAAATGTAATGATAAAACTTGCTATTTTCGATTTGGACGGCACTCTTTTACACACCATACCCGATATTGCCGAAAATATCAATATTATGCTAAAAAAATTCGGCTATCCAACTCTTAGCGAAAAAGAAGTCGCTAAAAGGGTGGGTAACGGCGCAAAAAACTTGGTTAAACAAAGTTTACCCGTTAATCTTTCCGATGCTGAATTAGAACCGATACTTAATTATTATAATAAAATCTATACCGATTCGGGCAGTAAAAAAACGGCACTGTTTAACGGTATAGAAAACGTTTTAACAACTCTTAAAAGTTGGGGTGTTAAACTTTGTATTTTAACTAACAAACCACAAATGACTACCGATAACGTTTATGAAACTTATTTAAGTAAGTTTAAGTTTGACGCAGTTGTCGGCGCAAGTGATAAGGTTAAATGTAAACCCGACAAGCAAGCAACCGAAAAACTTATTTCAGATTTTGGCGTGAAAAAAGAAGAAGTAGTTTTTATAGGTGACGGCGAAACGGACGTCGTTACGGCTATTAACGCAGAAGTTAATGGTATCGCAGTTCTTTGGGGGTATAGGGAAAAAGAACAACTTTTAGATGCGGGCGCAAAAGTTTTTGCAAACTCTCCGTCTGAACTCTTAAACCTTATAAAAGAAATAAAATGAAAGAAAAAAAGATTTATAAAGCCGTAATCGTAGGTGGTGGCGCTTCGGGGCTAATGACTGCCGTGGAACTTTTAAGTGGTGATAACGCTTTAAGTTCTTCAGACGTCTTACTGGTAGAGCGAAACGATAGGGTTGGTAAAAAATTGCTTGCAACCGGTAACGGACAAGGTAATATTACCAACGCTAATATCACTGAAAATAAATATCACGGCAATAAAAAGTTTATTCAAGATTTTATAGAAAACTATAATTCAGTCCATTTAGAAGAGTATTTTAATTCTCTTGGAATTTTTTTAACTGAGGATAAAGACGGCAAGAAATATCCTCTATCCAAACAAGCGTCGGCAGTACTTGACGTTTTCCGTGCGTTTTTAAGCGACAAAAATTTACAAATTCAAACCAACGTTAAAATTGAATCTATAACCTATAAAGAGGGCGTTTTTTGTCTTTCTTCAGGTTCTAATGCTATTTTTAGCCGTAACGTTATTTTGTGTACGGGTGGTAAGGCTGGTAAACAGTTCGGAACCGATGGCTTTAGTTATTCATTGGCTACGGCGTTTAACCATAAATTAACTACCCTTTATCCGTCGTTAGTACAGTTAAAAACTCAAACGGATAAAATTCGTGGGCTTAAGGGACTAAAAGAAAAGGTTAAACTTATTGCGTTTGACGGTCAAAATGAATTGATTAGTACCGAAGGGGATTTGCTTTTTACTGACTTTGGTATTTCAGGAAACGCCGTGTTTACAGTTTCGCCTTATTTGGTAAATGCTAAAAATCCCAAAGTTAAAATAGAGTTTTTACCCGAACTGTCGCTTGGCGAACTGACCGATATAGTTATAAAAAATCACGCCAAAAAATATTTTAGTACTACGGGACTTTTGTGTGGATTGCTTTCTAAAAGAGTGGGAGAGGCAGTTATTAAAGCCTCTAAAAATAACACCCCTTTAGAAATTGCAAGGTCTGTTAAAAACTTTTGGCTTGACGTTACGGGAAGTCTTGGTTTTGACTATGCTCAAGTTACTAAAGGTGGCGTTAATACTATGGACGTATGTTCAAAAACGTACCAAAGTAAGCTTATAAGCGGTCTTTATATGGTTGGTGAAATACTTGACGTTGACGGCGATTGTGGTGGGTTTAATCTTGCGTTTGCATTTACTTCCGCAATTTGTTCGGCAAAAAATATTAAAAAATTATTTAGTTGATTATTTTTAAATTTAGAGGTGATTATGTTTAAAGTTAGAGATAACGTTACAAAAGAAATGCTTGAAGTACTCAATTTTTCGTTGCTTCGTGAAATTGCTAGCGCTATAGGTGTACAAGGCCCTACTTCTAAGACTAAAAATGAATTGATTCCACTTATTATGGATATGAAGGAGGGTAGAATTAAACCTTACGTTTCTACAAAGGGTGCGCCTAAAAAGGAAAAAAATATTGATATAAGCATGTACGTTTATGAGGACAACGGCTTAAATAATAGAAAAATCGTCTTTGGTGATAGGGTTTCAAGAAAAAAAGGAACTTTTGAAAGCGAAGGGCTTTTTGAACAAACTTCCTCAAATTACGGCTTCTTAAGAAAAGTTCCTAACCAAATAAACCAAGAAGAAGACGTTTTTTTGACCAATCAACTTATTAAAGATTACAATATTCGTACGGGCGATTTGGTTAAGGTTAAAGCAGAGTTCCGTAATGATAACGACACGTCTGCAAGAGCTATTGAAATATTAACTATAAATGGCAAAAAGGCAGGTTTATGCGAAAAAAGAGCAAGGTTTGACGAGTTTATCGCTTGCCACCCCAATCAAAGAATTACGCTTGAGGGCAATGATGATAACGCAGACGTTTCTATTAGAGTAATTGATTTGTTTGCACCAATTGGTAAAGGACAAAGAGCGTTAATCGTTGCTCCACCAAAAACCGGTAAGACCACGTTGATTAAAAATATTGCCTGCGCTATAGAAAAAAATCACCCCGATATTACCGTTATGATTCTTTTAATTGACGAACGCCCCGAAGAAGTTACGGATATAAAGTCAGCAGTTAAATCAAACGTTTACGCTTCGACTTTCGACGAGTCTCCAGAAGAACATATTAAGGTTAGTGAATTCGTGATTGAAAGGGCAAAAAGACTTGTTGAAGAAGGTGGGGACGTTGTTATTTTAATGGATTCTATAACTCGATTAGTAAGAGCTTCTAATAATATAGTCGTTCCCTCGGGAAGAACTTTGTCGGGTGGTCTTGACCCACTTGCAATGCAATTTTCTAAACAGTTTTTCGGCTCGGCAAGAAACGTTCCAAACGGTGGCAGTTTAACTATTATTTCTACTGCTTTAATTGATACCGGTAGTCGTATGGACGACGTCGTTTATGAAGAACTTAAAGGTACCGGTAATATGGAAGTTCATTTAAGTCGTGACCTTGCTGAACGCCGTGTTTTCCCTGCAATAGACTTATTTAAATCGGGAACGAGAAAGGAAGATTATTTATTAAGCAAACAAGAATTAGACGTGATTTATGCTTTAAGAAGAACTCTTTCTGGACAACACGATGCGACCGACCGTGTTTTAGAAGTAATGTATAAAACTAAGAATAATGCTGACTTTTTGGTAAAATCTTCGGCATTTGTTAAATACGAATCAAAATAAATTATGAAATCTAAAAGAAATAAAACGATAGACTTTTCTATTGAAGACGGCAAACAGTATTTTGATAGGGTGATAGACGGTGATAAAGTAGAGCAAGTTCCTGTCAACTCTACCGTTTTGGGTGACACCTTTGACGTGCTTAAAAAAATTCCGGATAATTCTATCGACCTTTTAATAGTTGACCCGCCATATAATCTAAATAAAAATTTTAACGGATTTTCTTTTAAAGAAACGGACGATGAGTCTTACGCCGAATATACCGAAAAGTGGATTGATGCAGTTTATCCTAAACTTAAAAGGTCGGCAAGTGTTTACGTCTGTTCAGATTGGAAAACATCGGTGCCTTTGGCAATTGTGCTAAGCAAAAGATTTATTTTAAGAAATCGCATTACTTGGCAACGTGAAAAGGGCAGGGGTGCAAAAATGAATTGGAAAAATTCTATGGAAGACGTTTTCTTCTTGACCGTTTCTGATGAGTACACTTTTAACCTTGATGCAGTTAAGCAAAGAAAAAAGGTTCTTGCACCGTATAAAGAGAATGGAAAACCAAAAGATTGGGAAAGTGGCAAAGATGGAAACTTTAGATACACTTGCCCGTCTAATTTTTGGGACGATATTGCCGTTCCATACTGGTCTATGGCAGAAAATACTGCACACCCAACACAAAAACCCGAAAAACTTATTGCTAAAATAATTTTGGCAAGTTCAAATGAAGGTGACCTTGTTTTAGACCCTTTTTCGGGAAGTGGAACTACGGGCGTTGTTGCAAAAAAACTTGGTAGAAAATTTATTGATATAGAAAAAAATCCACTTTATTGCACGTGGGCGGAAAAAAGACTGTTAGACGCTGATGCTGATAAAAGTATTCAAGGATACGTTGACGGTGTATTCTACGAGAGAAACAGTTTTGTGAAAAGTAAAAAAGGGGAGTAATTATGATAAAGGTCGGAACTGAATCCAACGCATTTTTTAGCGTTTACGACACTTTAGACGTTGTTGAAGAGGGGTTGAAAAAGGCACGAGAATTCGGCTTTACTGCACTTGATTACGATTTTGGCGATAGAAACAATCCTTTTTATAAAATGGAAGAAAGTGATTTAGTTAAAAAGGCAACCGAACTTAAAGAATTGGCAAGTAAGTATGGAATAGTTTTTAGCCAAGTTCATAGCGTTTGGCCACACGATACTGCCTACGATTTTAATACCAACTTTGAAGAACGAAAAAAAGATTTTCCTACCTACGTTAAGTCGCTTCAAGGGGCGTCGTTATTAGGTGCTAAAAACGTTGTTCTTCACACGGCTATGCCGTACGGTTGGGCAAAGGATTTGCATGAAGAATTGGTAATTGAAATGAACCAAGTTTTCGTTCGTGATTTGTTGCCTTACGCTGAAAAGTACGACGTTATAATTTGCTTGGAAAATTTGCCTTTTTATACACAACTTGCTTCTACTAAGCGTTTAAATGAGTTTGTTAAAAAGTTTAACAATCCACGTCTAAAGGTTTGTTTTGATACCGGTCACGCTTTTGTTCTAAAAGAAAATATCGTTGATGACGTTTTAATGCTTGGTAGCGACCTTGCTTGTATGCACGTTCACGATAACAAGGGTGCAGATTATCATATGATTCCTTATCAAGGGAATATTGATTGGGATGGATTCTTATCCGCCTTAAAGCAAATAAATTATAAAGGTGTTTTTTCTTTAGAAACCTACTTTAATAAAAGAATGCCACAACCTTTCCGTGACCAGTTTAATAAACTTCTTTTTAATATGGCAAGGGCTATGGCGGATAAAATAGAAAATTAAATTTATTTCATTTTAATTTATACCGACTCTATTATGGGGTCGGTTTTTTTTGCTTTTTAGAATATTAACAGTAGAAAAATCATAAATATTTTTAGTAGAGAGAGGTTGGTTTAAGATTTGACGAAATTTTTCAAAATAGTTAATAATTCGTCATAATTCTTAACCTTAAAAATTGTAGAATTATGTTTGTAGTCTTGAAAAAGAGAAAAGTGGTGGCTATAGTTTTTGCACTAATAATTTGCATTGTGTTAGTAATTACGGTGTCTTCACCGAATGTTAAGTCGGTGTTTAGCAGTGCTAAAAAGGAACTTCCTATATACCGTGTAGATACTGATAAAAAACAGGTTGCTATCTCTTTTGATTGTGCTTGGGGAGTAGATTATACCGATAAACTACTTGAAATAATGCAAAGTGAAAAGGTTAAATGTACTTTTTTTACCGTTCAATTTTGGGCGGAAAAGTACCCTGAATACCTAAAGAAAATAGATGAGTTAGGACACGAAATTGGAACACACTCTGCAACTCACCCACATATGAGTACGCTAAATAAAAGCCAAATTTTAGAAGAACTTAATACTTCTATAAACGCTATAGAGAAGGTTACGGGTAAAAAAGTAAAAGTTTTTCGCCCACCATTCGGCGAATATAACGACCTTCTTATAAAAACGGCAAGAGAGCTTGGACTTTACACTATTCAGTGGGACGTTGATAGTTTAGACTGGAAAAATTTATCTGCCGAGCAAATAGAAAATAGGGTGATAAAAAGGGTTAAAAACGGGTCCATAGTACTTTTTCATAACCAAGGTTTGCATACGGCAGAGGCGTTAAAAAATATTATAGTTAGTCTAAAAAACGAGGGGTATGAGTTCGTTACTATAGGTGAACTTATATATAAAGATAATTACAAAATACTACCCGACGGGACTCAAACAAAAATAGAAAATTAAATGGAGGAATACTTATGAATTGTTTTGAAAACGACAATAATAAAGTTTTTATTAGGGGAGAAATAGTGTCTAACGCAGAATTCTCACACGAGGTGTACAGCGAGGGGTTTTACGAGATTTTAGTCGAGGTAAAACGTTTGTCTGGTCAGGCTGATATTTTGCCAGTGACTATTTCTGAAAGGCTTATATCTAACAAAGGATTAAAGGTTGGCGACGTTATAAATGCGTTGGGTCAATTTAGAAGTTACAATAAGTTGGTTGACGGAAAATCTAAATTGATGCTTACCGTTTTTGTTAGAGAATTATTAGAAGATAATCCTTTGAAAAACCCAAATTCTATAGTTCTATGTGGATATATTTGTAAACCACCGACGTATAGAACTACTCCTTTTAATAGAGAAATTGCTGATATTTTAATAGCTGTTAATCGTTCTTATAATAAGTCTGATTATATACCGTGTATTGCTTGGGGTAGAAATGCGAGATTTGCTAAAAACCTCGCAGTTGGTGAAAAGATAGGTATTAGTGGTAGAATTCAAAGTAGAGAATACCAAAAAAGATTATCTGATGATGAAATTAAAACTATGACGGCTTACGAGGTTTCTATCAACAAACTATCTGCATACGAAAATGCTGAGAATTTTGATGCGGAAGAAGAGTTTGGGTTTTTATCATTGGCTTCGCCATTTAACAGTGAAACTTTTTCTGAATAAAATTAAAACAGTCCAACCGAAATTCGGTTGGACTGTTTTTCGTTTTTGCTTAATTTTTCTTTTTTCTTGTTATAAAGAATATTGAAGTTGCAAACACGCTGGTTGCGACTATTAAGGTTACTAAAGCGTTTCTTAAAGTGTGTTTGTTTTGGTCTTTAAGCGTTACGTTTATTTGTTCTGTAGGCGGATTTTGATAAAGGGTTAAGGTTGTAAAGTCCTTTGGTGTGTATCCGCTTATTTCGGTTCCGTCAATATTAACTGTGACGAAATAGAAAGTTTTGTTTAAGAAATTTATTTCTTTTTGAACGTAAAGGAGTGTATTCTTTTCCAATCTTAAACTTTCGCCGTTTAGTTCTACTACAAAGTCGTCCGTTTCGGTTATTAATGGAATAAAGTATAAGTTTACGTCGGTTGCAACGTATGAAGAATCAGTTTGGCTTTCTTTAACGTTTTGCGTTTTTTCTATTAGGTCTGAAGTTAGCGCTATTACGAGTATTGGTTGATTTATTTTATCGTATCCTAAAAGAATTCCGTATTCGGTTGTGGGTAAGTCGTTTACTGAAAAAAGTACCTTTCCTATTATTGCGTATTCGTCGTTTACGTTTTGATATATACCTTCGTAGTTAAAGTATTCGTTTTCACTAATGGAAACGGCAAACAAATTGGCTTGTTCGTTAATCGAATAAATTTTAAGGTCGTCAACGTTTGCGGAATCTTGCTTTTGACCGAAACCTTCGGGGATAATAAATCTATCGGCAGAAGCGTTTGGAAGTTGGTCGGTAGAATAAATTCTTTCGTCAACAGGTGAAATAAAGTAAACTGACTTGCAATCGTAGGTTAAAGCTATTGATTTTATTTCACTTAAGTTAATTCCAACGTTATATTCGTTCTTTTCTACGTAGTAAAGTACTGACCCGTCGGTTATGCCGAATATTCTTCCGTTAAGGTCGCTTGTGAGTTTTTTGGTCGGTGTTACGTTTGCGTATTCGGGTGTAGTGGGGAAGGTGTATCCATCAGCAGTTTTGATATATTTATATATGTTTTTGCCGTCTTTGCCCGAAATATATACGTTTCCAAATATATCTACTGTAAAATGTGAGTTTGAATCGTAATAAGAGGTTGCTGTAAATATAGGTGCTGAAACAGTATAGTTTTGATTGATTTCTTCTTCAACTATTTTATAGACGTTTACGTCGTTTCCACTGCCCGTTTTTAGTTCGTTGACGTAATACGCACCGTTTTGATAGCATACGTCAATTAAATTATTTCCAGCCTCAAAAGTGTAATTTAAAATTGTTTCGCCGGTTTTATAATTTAATATTATCAATTTTTTGGTGTATATATCACATAAAAGTACCGTCTTGCTTGATAACGCCATGCGGTTTGGTCTAAATTCGGTGGGAAATAAGTAATTAAAATAATTTTCCTTAGAGTAATTTAACTTTTCTGCATTGAGTATTACGGTTAATTTGTTTGGGTCTAAAACTGCCAAGGTGTTTCCACAATGCTCAACGTCAGTAGCATCTTTATTTATTCTATTGTAAGCCGTTTTGTTTTTGGTTATTGCATAACCGGTAAAACGCAAGTTGTCGTCTTCAATTTTATATTCTTGTATACAGTTTAGTTCCGGACAAGATATAAGTAAATTTCCATTGTTAAAGTTGATGCCTGAAATTTGAGTTTCGTTTTTAATATAACCTAAATCATAATTTTTATATTCTTCGTTGAAGGGAAGTTGCGTTGGGTTTCCGCCTGTTACCGGTAAGCGGTAAATTCCGCTTAATGACTCGTAGTAAACGTAATCGTTATCTGCTATTAAAATAGAGGGGTTTACGTTTACGGCAAGTTCGTCTGCGTGGCTTACGTTTTCTACGTTACGGCGAACGAGTATTTTTTCGGTGTCACCCGTTACGTAAAAAATTTCCCCATTAGAGTTTATTGCGACAGGTTCGTCACCATCAGCGTTATCCCTACCGAATTTATGTGAAACTTGGTTTTCGCTTACTACGTAACAGTCTAAACGTTGACCGTAAACGGTGACGAGGTGTGTTCCGTTAAAATCAAAATAATTACCACCGACGTTAATTGATATTCCTTCTGAATTTATATACGTTAAAGGTTTTATGGAATAGTCTGTCAAACTTAAAACGTAAAGAGAACCGTTACTTGATACGAGTAAGTCGTTTTTATAAGCCTTAATTTGTTTTAAAGCCGTAAGACCTGTGGTGGATACGGCTTTTTTAGTGCCATCCGCAAAATGAATAACCACGCTTTGACCTTCTATCACGGCTAAATTGCCGTTGAAAAAACAAAAGTCTTTAGGCTCGTTAAGGTCGGTGTACTCCATAGCAGTTAACGGTGTATAGATAGTAGGGGTGATTGCCGACGTTTGAGCCTTGGCGCTTTCCCACTTAATATCTTTCAATGCTAAAAACGTACATAAAACGATAATTATACATAAAATTGTTTTCAGTTTTTTACTGCTTAATACTTTCATAGTAATTATTTTAACATATAAAAACTGAATCGTCCATACAAAAATAATATTTAACTTAAAATAAGTTAAAAATTTTTTTGCAATCTTTTTAAATATGACAGATTTTGACCGAATTACAATGTAAAATACAAATACTAAATACGAACAAATGTTCGGAATTTTATATAATATAACCATTAGGGGGTGATAAGTCAATATTATATGACAAAAAAACAGTAATTTAATACAAAAATAAAAATTATTGTACAAAAATGACATATAATGTTGACTATGGTCGAAAAAAGTTAATATAATGTGCATAAATTACAAAAAGAAGGCAGTTTTTAGGAGGTGAATTATGAACAAATATTATGCCCAATGTATTTTGTATTCTTATAATAGCATAGACGCAATTATTAAACAGGTAGATAAACATATAGAAGAGAAGGCTTATTCTTCAATATCAAATTTTTCACCAGCGTTTGAACAGTGTTTGGGAATAGTAAAACTTACTGAGAAAAAAGATTCGCTACTTTTTTTAAAAGACGTTACAAAAAAAATCTTATCCGAGTTTTCTTTTTCTGATTATATTCATTTAGAATATAAGTTTTTTAGAAAACCGGATAAGCTTAGATACGTAACTATAGATTTTAAATCAAGATGTTATTTTAGAAAGCAAAATAAGCTTATAGAACTTTTTTCAAACAAATTAAAAGAAAACGGATACACGGATGATTGGTTTACTTCTAATTATTTGATTTTTGATTTTTTTAAGAATTTATATCGTAAGGTTATAGAACACGAAAGAACTTCGCTTAAAAATCCTAAAATTAGCCGTAAAAAACGTGAGGCTAAGATTCCAGCGTAGTTATTCTTCGTCTGAATCGGTATATTCGGTGTAATTGCGTTTTTTAGGGTTTCGTGAAATAAATACGGCAATAAAGCCTGCAATTATGATAAGCAAAATTACAACCATCCTTATAATATTTTGTTCAGTCATTATTTCAGTGTCTTCTTTTTTAGGAACGTTTTCTTCGGGCGTAGGAGTTTCTTGCTCGACTTCCGGAATTATAAAGCTTAACGGATTTGGGTGATTATTTATGGTAAACGGGGTTATAAATTCTTCGTTAACGTAGCCCGCTTTTCCGTTGTAATTTACAAAATAATAAATGCTTCCGTTAGGGTTTAATACAAATCCGTAATAGTTGAGTTCTCTGTCCTTAAATATGTGCATAGTCGGTTCGTTGGAATTAAGCGAAGTATAAAAGGGTGTAGTCGTACTCGTTTTTATTTTTTTAACGCAGTAGGGTGAGCTTTTATCTAAATCATCGCTAAAAAGATCGGATTTGTTCATATACCCATCAAGTGCAGGTGCACCAGTGCCATCGTAACATTGTACGTGACAAACGTCGCCTAAGTCCTCAAGGATTTTTACGTAGTACGTATATGGTAAACAACATATAAAATCCGTCATGGATTGGTTGGAATAAAAACCTGCCGTTTCGTCGGTTATACGAAGATACTTATTAGTATCCGCATACGCTTGCCGTATAGGAAAGGTATGTATTACGACGCTTATTAGTATGGTAAAAATTAAAATCTTTTTCATAATTGGTTCCCTTTTGTTACGACATTATACAGTGGATAAATACAAAATAAAAACCTAAAAACATCTAAAAAAAGGGGAAATTGTAGAATATGGAAAATATAGTGGTTAGGCTACTTAAAATAGAAGCCGAACAAAAAAAACGTCGCTATAACAACTTTATAGATAACTATAATACGGGTGAAAAAGTTCACCTTAAACAACTTGCTTTTCATAAATGCAAAAAAAAGAACAGGTGGGTTTTCGGTGGAAACAGAAGTGGCAAAACCGAATGTGGCGCAGTTGAAACAGTTTATATGGCGAGGGGAATACACCCTTTTAGAGATAACCGTAAAAACGTATTCGGTTGGGTTGTGTCGCTGTCTCAACAAGTTCAGCGTGACGTCGCTCAATCTAAAATTTTGCATTACTTAAAACCAAGTTGGATACAAGATATTACTATGCTTTCGGGCAAAAAAGAAAGCCCAGAGTATGGCGTTATTGACCAAATTAGGGTTAAAAACGTTTTTGGTGGTATTAGCGTTATAGGTTTTAAATCTTGTGACCAAGGTAGAGAAAAATTTCAGGGTAGTTCGCTCGATTTCGTTTGGTTTGATGAAGAACCACCCGAGGATATTTACGATGAGTGCCGTATGCGTGTTATGGATAAAAACGGGGATATTTTTGGTACGATGACTCCATTAAAAGGACTGACTTACGTGTACGATAGAATTTATTTAAATTCAGGTAATTCCGATGAGGTTTGGTATGAGTTTATGGAGTGGGCAGATAACCCTTATCTTCCCGAAAACGAGTTTACCGATTTGGAAAAGTGTTTGTCTAAAGAGCAATTAGAAAGTCGTAGGTACGGTAGGTTTAAAGCGAACTCGGGTTTGGTTTATACAGAGTTTGACGAAAACTTCCACGTTATAGATCCATTTGATTTTCCTAAAGAGTGGCAAGATACCATTTCTATCGACCCGGGACTTAATAATCCACTTTCGGCTACTTGGTTTTGCGTAGATTACGACGGAAATATTTACGCCGTTGCCGAACATTACGTGGCAGAAAAAGACGTGGTTTATCACTCTGACAAAATTAAAGAAATATCTAATAGACTTAATTGGAAAAGAGACGTTAAAGGTAGGGTTAGTGCAATAATCGACTCTGCTGCAAATCAAAAGACACTTGCTTCAAACAAGTCGGTTTGCGAACTTTTTTACGATAACGGAATTTTGGTTAATCCCAAGGTTAATAAAGACGTTTTTTCGGGTATTGAACGAGTTAAACAGTATCTAAATAAAGAAGGTGTAAAGCCTAAGCTTTATATTTTTAAGAGTTGTTCTAACCTAATTAGAGAACTTAAAAGTTACCGTTGGGGTAAAAACGATAATCCTATTAAAACGGACGACCATTCTTTAGATGCATTGCGTTACTATATTATGACCAAACCTGCGCTTATAAAAAAACCACCACTAAAAAACGCTATTCAAAAAGATAAGGAAAGGTTGATAAGAAAAATTGTAAATGAAAGAAAAAGATAAGAAAAAACAAATAAAAAAGGGACAGTCTGAACAAGAAAAAATTCACGATGCTTTGCTTAAAAAAGCCGTGGGATTCAGTGCAACCGAAACGGTTGAAGAATACGTAAACGGTGATGACGGCGAGGTTAGACTGTCTAAAAAAAAGGTTACTAAAAAAAAGGTTCCGCCCGATATGACGGCAATAAAAATTTTAATGAATCAGGAGTTAATAGACGTATCTATGCTTGACGATGCTGAGTTGCAAGAAGAAAAAGAGAGATTGCTTAAGATTTTGGCGGAAGAAAATACCCAATTAGAAGGAGAATAAAAATGGCAAAAACAAAGCTCGTCAATAACGAGCGAGAAAAATTCGTTGAAGAAATTGTTGCAGACGTTACGGCGGATTTCAAAAGACGACAAAACGAAAGAATTTCTTTTGAAAGACAGTGGGAACTTAACGTAAACTTTCTTAAAGGAAATCAATACTGCGGAATCAACGGCAGAAATCAAGTAGTGTCTGACGAAAAGGGATACTTTTGGCAAAATAGAGGGGTGTTTAATCACATCGCACCCATAGTAGAAAGCCGAATTGCAAAACTTGGAAAGATTAATCCTAAAATTTACGTTAGACCTAAAACGGACGACGATAAAGACGTGGTTGACGCTGGACTGTCTGAAAAGGTCGTAAGTCATGCGTTTTTACATAATCAAATTGCAAAAACGGTTAAAAAGGCTACGGCGTGGAGTGAGTCTTGCGGAACGGCATTCTACAAAGTTGTTTGGAATAATTCAGCAGGTAAGTCTTTAGGACAGATAGACGGAATTACCGTGTACGAGGGTGAAGCCGAAGTTTCGGTTGTGTCACCGTTTGAAATCTTCCCCGATAGTATTACCAACGAAAAAATAGAAAACTGTGCAAGTATTATTCACGCCAAGGTGTTTAAGGCTTCAGCCGTAAAAGAAAGGTACGGCGTTGACGTTAAAGGACAAGAAATTAACGTTTACGATTTGTCTATCACGTCTGATTCTACAGCGCAAAGACCTTCGCCCGATAAAACCGTTTCAGATTCCGTAATAGTTATCGAACGTTACGAAGCGCCTACGGGAGATTTTCCTAACGGTAGGCTTATTACTGTTGCAGACGATAAACTTTTATATTACGGCGATTTACCTTACGTTAAATGGGATAGCGAAACACGAACTTTTCCTTTCGTTAAGCAAGATTGTATTGAAACACCGGGTTGCTTTTTCGGTACTTCGATAATTGAAAGGCTTATTCCAATACAGCGTGCCTACAATGCTGTTAAAAATAGAAAGCATGAGTTCTTAAATAGACTTTCTAACGGGGTAATGACGGTGGAAGACGGTGCAGTTGATATAGAAGATTTAGAGTGTGAAGGTTTACCGCCTGGTAAGGTTTTAGTGTACCGTCAAGGCTCTAAACCGCCCGAAATGATGACTGATGCTATGGTTCCACCCGACTTTGCCGATGAAGAACAAAAGCTTATGAACGAATTTGTTACCGTTAGTGGAGTGTCAGACGTTTCGTCGAGTTCGAATAATGCAAATCTATCTACGGGTTCGGCTTTAGAACTTTTAATCTCACAAGATAACGAAAGGCTTACCTCAACGGTTGAAACTATTAGAAACTGTTACCTTGAAATTGCTAAAAAGTGTATTCACCTATACCGTCAGTTTTCACCCGAAATTAAAGTGGTTAGCGGTGTGAACGAAAGTGGAAAAGTTAAAATTTATTACGTTAAAAACGGCGCACTTTCGTCCGACCAAGTTTACTTGGAAAACGAAAACGAATTGCTTTATACCGAAAGTCAAAAAAAGGAGATGCTATTTAAGCTTTATGAAAGTGGAATCCTTTTTGGTGAGGACGGTAAAATAGACCAGACAACTAAAGAAAAACTTTTAGACCTTTTAGGCTATAAAGATTTAGACCAAAAAAGGGGACTATCTAAACTTCAAATAGAAAAGGCACAAAACGAAAACCCCATAATTAGAAAAAAGGGTTTAGAAATTGAAATTATAGACGACCACGCTATTCACGTAGATGAACATACGAGGTACGTTTTAAGCGAATACGAGGAATTAAGCGTTCAAGAAAAAGAACGTCTTTTAGCCCACGTTGAGCAACATAAACTAAAATTACAAAAAACGGAGGATTAAGAAATGAACCAAATGCAAAATGAACAAGTATCACAAGATATTACGCCTGATGCCGTACAAAAAGTTACGGAAGGCGAAATGGTGGATACCTCTTTAGGCAAGTTTAAGGACGTAAACGCCCTTCTTAATGCGTACAATTCTTTACAATCTGAATTTACCAAACGCTGTCAGAGAATTAAGGAGTTGGAGGGGGCTTCGGCTAAGGAAAAACTTGATGAAGATAATAATGAATCAATTCAAGTCCCTAACGGCGAAAGCAGTGTGGAAAATACCAACCAAACGGTGGAAAACGATAAGGAAGAATATCTTAAAAATTATCTAAAAAATCTTTTGGGAAGTAAACAAAAGGCTATAGTTATGAGCGAAAACGGTACGTCCGTAAAAACGCCCGTAGAAAAGCCGAAATCTATTTTTGAAGCCGGTTTAATGGCTAAAAACATTTTATAATTTATAGGAGAAATTATGGCAGTAACTTTAACTAACGCAGACAAGGCGTTAAAAACTTTATATTTAGACGTTATAGCAGAACAACTTAATACTCAAGCTAATCCACTTTTGGGTAAATTTAAAAAGAGTACCGACGACGTTTGGGGTAAGGAAATTAGAAAACTTGCCGTTTACGGTCTTAACGGTGGTATAGGTGCTGGTACCGAAGAAGGCAATTTGCCCGAAGCGACTGGAAATAACTACGAACAATTCGTTCTTTCATTAAAGAATCTTTACGGAACTATCGAAATTTCCGATAAGGCTGTAAGAGCATCTGAAAACAACACGGGTGCTTTCGTAAGCTTACTTAACGCAGAAATGGAAGGACTTGTAAAGGCAAGTGGCTTTAACTTTGGTAGAATGCTTTTTGGTGACGGCTCTGGCGAACTCGCAACCGTTGAAGACGTTACAAGTGGGGTTATCACTTTAGATTCAGTTAAAAACGTTATCGAAGGTATGGTAGTTGACTTTAGAACCTCAGACGGTACTGAAATTTCGGGCGCAACAAGTAGAAGAATTGTTTTCGTTGATAGAAAGGATAAAAAAATTAAGGTGTCCGGTGGGGTTTTAACCGAACAAATCGTAGGCGCAATCTTAACCGTTCAAGGTTCATATCAAAACGAAATTACCGGTTTAAAGGCGATTTTTAGCGAAGAGGGTAGTCTTTACGGCTTAGATAAAAGCACTCACTCTTGGTTAAAGCCTTTCGTTAAAAAGGGCGCTGGTGAAATAACCGAAGAAATGCTTCAAACCGCTCTTGATGAAATTGAAGAAAAGAGTGGCGCTTCAGTTGATTTTATCGTTTGTTCTTGGGGTGTAAGACGTGCTTTACAAAAACTTTTCTCAGAAAATAAGAGAGTGGTTGACGTTACCGTTTTAGACGGTGGTTATAAGGCTATTAGTTATAACGGTATTCCAATCGTTGCGGATAGATTCTGCCCCGAAGGAACCCTTTATATGCTTAATACCGCAGATTTTACTTTACATCAACTTTGCGATTGGCAATGGCTTGAAGGTGACGACGGTAAGGTGTTAAAACAAATTCCCGGCAAACCCGTTTATACCGCTACTTTGGTTAAATACGCAGACCTTATTTGTAGCAGACCTTGTGGTCAAGGTATGATTTCGGGAATAACCGAAGCGTAAATAAAATTTTACAATAAAAAGGACGTCGCCGTAGCTTTACGGCGACGTTTTTAAAAAAGGAGAAAACATGAAAATAAAAGATATTATTAAACTTTCCGCAACCTACTTAAATAGAGAGGACGTTTTATCTTATCTTGAGGGAAATACTCAAACCGTGGATGAAAATATTCTTTTTCAAATAGATACTTTTACAAGATGTGCTAACGTTATTATTTCTGAACTTGCCTCGACTTATTTTCCACTTTATACAACCGAAGATTTTTGCACGAACAACAAAAAAGTTTATTATAAAGATTTATCTGAAAGAGTTTTATCTATTGAAGGCGTTTTAGACGTAAACGGAAAAAATTACGATTACACTCACTTTGTGGAATATTTTAAAACCGAACTTTCTCAAGGTGTTGTAAAGTATAGATATTTGCCAAATAACTACGGCTTAGAAGACGAAATAGGATATTCCGAAAAAGACGTTGCAGTAAGGGTTCTGTGCTTTGGAACGTTGGGTGAGTTTTGTCTTACCGAGCGTCGATTTGACGAAAGCGTTATGTGGAGAAATAGATTCACCGAAGAGATTGCTTCTATTTTAGCCCCTAAGAACGCAGTAGTAAAACAAAGGAGATTTTTATAATGGCGGTTACGGGCATTAAAAAAATAGTGGATTCGGGTAAGGATTTTACGGTTAAAAACTTTGCCGATTTCACCGCCTTTTCCAAAAGTGTTTTTTCCAAAGAAAGTGGCGTAGATTTTGCTTTGGGATATAACGCAAAGGGCAAACTATTAAAAAGCGGAGTGCGTGCAACGAGAATATTTTCAGTGTTAGGTGCACTATACGTTTTTGGTACGGACGGTGAACTTTACGTTCAAAAAGACGGAACGTTTAACAAATTAAAAATACCGTGTTTTTCGGTCGCACCACAAATTTACCCCTTAACGTATGACGGAAAACAGTCTGCCCTTATAGTTTCGGACGGGATAAATTACGTTGTGAACGATACCGTAAACTACGTGGGCGTTCCAAAATGCGAGCATTTTTTAGAATATAAAAACAGCCTATTTTTCGGCTATAAACGTAAAATATTCGTTTGCCAAAATAAAGACTATTCAGGGGTTAATCCCGATTTTGAAAAATATATAACGTTATCTGTACCGGCAAAACTTGGAACTGTTAAAAGTTTTATACCATTTAAAAATAATTTACTTGCAGTGTGTAGTCGTGGGTTTGCTGAAATAAAAGTCACCGATGATGATTTAGGGTTTTCCTTTACACCGATAGACGTCGATTCAGTAAAGATTGACGATGGCTCGGCAGTAAAAATTGGCGACGGGGTGATTTTTATTTCGGGTGGAACTTTATGTGAATACATAAACGGAAGCGTAAGGGAAATTCCTTCACAATTGGATAAAAACTATTTTATGCAAATATCGCCGTCCGCTGTTAAGGATGACTTTTATTTGGTGTGTGGCGTTTATTGTGACGGGGAACTCGGACTTTACGTTTACGACCGAAAGCGTGGAACCGATACCTTCATTGATTTTAACGGGAAAATTTTAGCCGAAGACGGTACCATTATTGATAAAGACGGCAATATTTTAGAACTTTGCGTTCAAGGAAACGCCGACTGTGAATGGCAAAGTATTTCAACCGACTTTGACGTTGCCGATAAAAAAACGGTGTATCAAGTTTACGTCAACTGTTCGGGAAATTGTGAATTCACGTTGACGGGCGATAATAAAAACCGAACGTTCAATCTTAAAGCGGGAGGAAATACTTTAAACGTAAATATGTACGCAAACAGATTTTCTTTTAACGTAAGGGGGAATAAATCCGCCTTTCCCGTTTCGGCTATAAAATTAAAATACGGAATATAAAAAGGAGAAATTTATGAATTTTAATCCACCAACCACGTATGACGAAATGATGACGACTATAAAGGCTATCTTCGTTTATTATAGAGGTAAGAGAGAAGTGTACGTTGAAGAAGAGGTAGAAAAATTAGAACTTGAAAGATTGGTTTTTTTGCCTTTAACCGAAACGGAGTTAGAACAAAAAGCAACAGTTTTATTAAAGCCGTCTTTTATAGAAAGAACTGATAGGCTAAAACAAGAAATTACTAAAAAAATAACTTCTTTAACGGCTGAAATACAAGCGTTAAAATTAAAAGAAAACTTGCTTATAGAAGAAGTGGAAAAAGCTTATATTGCCACTAACGAAAAGCTAAGGGAAACTTATATAAAAAACGGAACGGCGACGAGTGGGATATACGGCGTTAAAATTTCAGAAAACGTTCAAAAACAAAAAGAAGAAATTTTAGATATTAAAACGTCTATTCAAGAAAAAATTTGTCTTTTAGAACAAGAGATTTTATCGCTTAGAACTGAATTAGAAAACGCCGATAAGCGTTATGAAGAATTAGAAGCAAACGAAATTGAAAAAAAGGTAATAGAATTATCTGACGAACAGGAAAAATATTTGGCAGAAGTGCAAAAATATAATAATTCTTTGGAAGAAAAGGAAGTTAAGTATAGAAACTCTTTGGTAAAACTTTCCGCAGATTTAAAGTTTAACTACGCCTCTCTTGCAAGTACCGAACTTTCTAAAACGCAACTAATTGATTATGGATATTATAAAAACGTGCTGACTTGTGCCGATCAATATTATTCTACTTTATCGCCTCAAGTCGCATACGAAAGTATTTCAAACAACGCTGAACTAATGACGTATTTAGACGACTTTTACGAAACCTTTTTACGTGCTTATAAACTAAAGTATTTGGAATAAGTTACTTTGTGATTAGTTTATTTCTAAATAATTTTTGACTTATCAAACTTTATATGCTAAAATGCTTTCGTTAGGAAAGATTAAAATGAGTAAAATAGTTAAGATAGGTAATATCAAAATAGGTGGCGGTGAAAAGATAGCCGTTCAATCAATGACTACTTGTAGGCTTGCCGACGTGGATAAATCAATATCGGCAGTAAAGGCTTTAGAAGAAGTTGGGTGTGATATCGTTAGATTTTCCGTGCTTGACGAATCTGATGCTAAAGCTATAAAAGAGGTTAAAAAACATATAAATATTCCACTTGTTGCTGATATACACTTTGATTATAGGCTTGCTATAGAATCTATTAAAAACGGCGCCGATAAAATTAGAATCAATCCCGGTAACATTGGTGGAGAAGAAAACGTTAGAAAGGTTGCCGAGGTCTTAAAAGAATATTCCGTTCCAGTTAGAGTTGGGTCTAATACCGGAAGTATAGAAAAGGAGTTTTTGGCAAAATACGGAAAGTCTGAAATTTCTTTGGGTGAAAGTGCTTTAAAAAACGTTGCATTGCTTGAAAAATACGGTGTAAACGATATAGTTATATCGGTAAAGGCTTCCGACGTAAAACTTGCAGTAAAGGCTTATGAATACGTCTTTAATAAGTGTGATTATCCTTTGCATTTGGGTATTACGGAAGCGGGTACGGAGTTTAGTGGGACTATCAAAAGTTCAATAGGGATAGGTGCGCTATTACTTAAGGGTATAGGTGATACTATTAGGGTAAGTTTATCCGCCGACCCGGTTAAAGAAGTTTTGGCTGGTAAACAAATTTTATCCGCACTAAATTTAATAGACGAAGGCGTGAAAATAGTGGCGTGCCCCACTTGTGGGAGATGTGCTTGGAACTGTATGGAATTCGCTTCTATTACAGAACAATTCGTAAGCTCTATAAAAACACCCTTAAAAATTGCCGTTATGGGCTGTGCCGTAAACGGCCCGGGTGAAGCAAAAGATTGCGACCTTGGTATTGCAGGTGCTGGCAACGGCGACGTGATTATCTTTAAAAAGGGCGAAATAATTAAAAGAGCAAAGCAAGAACAAGCAAAACAAATATTTTTTGAAGAGATAGAAAAATGTATTCAGTAAAAAAGAACGACGATTTAATTTCAGAAGTAAGAAATCTTGACCCAAGTTTGGTAAATTCAAGACTTACTCAAGTGGAAATTGTAAAATCGGAAAAAAGAATTAAGTACGTATTTATATGTGAAAACGTTATTCCTGAAGAACTGCAAAAAAAGGTTTGGGTTTTAGCGCGCAAACTTACTTCGCAACTGTTTTTAAAAGTAAACGTAATTTTTAAGAAAATAGTTAGTAACGACGAGCTTATAAATAATGAAATTTTTAAGTTCTTAAAGGAAAATTACATAAGCCTTTCAATGTTTCTAAAGATAACTGATATTCGTTCTACCGTTATGGGGGACAACGTTAAATACGTCGTAAGATTTTCTGCCGACGGTGTTGAATACGTTAATAAAAATAACGTTTTTTCTAAACTTAACGCTTTTTTAGAAACTAAGTTTTGTTCTAACTTTTTCGGTTCTACAGAACTTAAGCAAGTGGAAGAAACTATAGACCTTAGTTCAGATGAAGTTTTTGAAGCAGTAAAGCAAAAAGTAGAGCATCGCACTATTAAGGTGGAAAACGTAGTGGTTATAGACTCTTTTGATATGGGTGACCTTGCGTACTATATAGAGGACGCTGAAAGTGGATACGTTACTTTGTGTGGTAAAATAACCGATATTAAAGAAAAGGAAACAACTAACAAAAAGCCCTTCTTTATAATTCATTTTGACGATACGACCGGGCAAATGAGCGGTGTTTATTTTACAAGAAAAACTACCCTTGATAAAATTCGTGATCTAAAAATAGACGACGGTATTATTGTTTCGGGTAAGATTGGCGATTACAAGGGTAAAAAATCCTTTACCATAGAAAAAATAAACAAATGTACTTTCCCTGAAAACTTCGTAAAAAAAGACAGATATAAAAAGACTACCCCCGAAAGATACGCACTTATTAAACCTACACCTGCAACAACCGTAAAAATTTCAAGCGTATTCGACGACTATTCGTTGCCTCAAGAATTGGTTGAAAACGAGTACGTAGTGTTCGATATAGAAACTACCGGACTTGACGTTATGAACAACGGCATCATAGAAATCGGTGCGGTTAAAATTAAAAACGGAAAACTTTTTGAACAGTTTACCACCCTTATTAAGCCCGATTACGTTATTTCGCCCGAAAACCAAGCTGTACACGGCATTTCTAACGAAATGGTTGAAAATTCACCTAAAATAGATGCTGTTATACCTGATTTTATTAAGTTTATCGACGGAGCGATACTCGTGGCGCATAATGCTGAATTCGACATCAAATTTATAAAACGTTTTGCAAACGCCGAGGATTACGAGGTTAAGAATAAAGTTTTAGACACTATGATTTTAAGTCGTAAATACTTGCCCTTCTTAAAAAAGAGCGACTTACATACCGTTGCAGACCACTTTAATATAACCTTCCATCACCATAGGGCGTTGTCAGACGCATACGCCACGGCAGAGGCTTTTATAGAACTTATGAAGATAAAAGAAAAGCAAGAAAAGGGCAATTAAATTAAATATTTAACTTATTTATTAAAAAATAAATAAAAAACGCTTGATTTTAATTTTTAAGTGTGTTATATTTATTTTGCTGAATATAAGTGCTTGACTTATGAGAACGGGTTGCCGTTCTCATATTTTTATGTAAACGGAGTAAATGATGAAAGTTAAGTCAAACGAAGAAATTAAAGCTTTTTTAAGTGAATATGCAAAAAATTTAGGCGTGGAACTTATCAGTGCTGAATTTAAGCAAGGAAAAAACCCGTCTTTAGAAATAGTTATTCATAAGGACGGCGGGGTTGATTTAGATACGTGTGCGCTTTTTCACAACGCAATATCCGAACCACTTGACCAATTAGACCCGACTTATCAAATGCCTTATACCTTAAACGTTTCAAGTAGGGGTATAGATTGGGCGTTTAAGACTGACGACGATTTTGTTTCGCATATCGGTCAAAGGGTAGAAGTTAAACTTAAAGAAAGCATTAAAGGTAAAAAGTTTTACGACGGTATTTTAGATAAGTACGACGGAAACAGTATTGTTTTAAAAGTCGATTCTAAAACGGCTTTTACGATAGATTTAAAAAAGACAGTAAAAGTCAACGAATACGTTGATTTTGAATAAACCAAGGTAAATTTTAAGGAGAATATAAAATGGCAAAGAAAGAAAAGGGAAAGGAACTTCAAATTCAAAAAGAATTTTTTGAAGCGTTAACCGCTTTAGAAACTCAAAACGGCATTTCTCGTGAAACGTTTTTAAAAGCACTTGAGGACGCTTTGGCAATCGCTTACAAAAAGCACTCCGGCGAACCCAGTAGGGTTAGTGTTAAACTTGACGAAGTAACTACTTCTATCAAGTATTTCAGTATCAAGAAAATCGTTGAAAACGAAGAAAATTTAGTAAATCCTGATATTGAAATCACCATTGAAGAAGCAAACGATATTAAACCTGGTGACTATAAAGCCGGCGATGAACTTATTGAAGAAATCTTCCCTAAGGACTTTGGCAGAATCGCTGCGATGACTGCAAAGCAAGTTCTTCAACAAAAACTTCGTGAAATCGAAAGAAACAACACTGTTTCTGAATTCGAAGATAGAGAAGACGAACTTATGGTTTGCACCGTAAGAAGAATTGAAGACGGCAACGTTTACGTTGAAATCGGTGGAAGCCAAATCGAGGGTGTTTTGTTGCCTAAAGACCAAGTTCCGGGCGAAAAGTACGAAGTAAATCAAAAACTTAACGTTTTAGTTAAAAAGGTTAAAAATACGGGAAGAACTGCTCAAATTATGGTTTCTCGTACGGCAACCGGTTTGGTTGGCAGACTTTTTGAAAACGAAGTTCCCGAAATTAAACAAGGTATCGTTCAAATTAAAGCTATCGCACGTGAGGCTGGTCAAAGAACCAAAATTGCAATATATAGCGAAGACCCGTCAATTGACGCTTTAGGTGCTTGCGTTGGTAATAAGGGCGCAAGAGTAAACGCAGTCGTTGCCGAACTTGGCGGTGAAAAGATTGATATTATCGTATGGAGCGAAAATCCACTTGAATTCATTTCTAAAGCATTGTCACCTGCAAGGGTAGTTAAGGTTATTCAAATGGAAGGTGAAAACAGTGCAATGGCAATCGTTCCAGATGATAAATTATCACTTGCCATCGGCAGAAGTGGTCAAAACGCAAGACTTGCCGTAAGACTTACCGGTTGGAAGATAGACGTTAAAAGCGAAAGCGTAGCACAAGCAGAATTCGGTGAAGAAGTTCAAACCGATTTAGTAGAGGAAGACGCTTAATATCATATGGAAAAGAAAATACCTATGCGTATGTGCATAGCCTGTAAGACTATGAAACCCAAAAGGGAAATGCTTAGGATTGTAAAATCCGGTGAAGAAATTTTCCTCGACAAAACGGGGCGTGCAAATGGTCGTGGGGCGTATATATGCAACGACGGTGAATGTATAAAAAAACTAAAAAAACAAAAACTTATAAACCGCACTTTCGGCGTTTCGGTTGACGATTCGGTCTATAGTGCGATAGAGGAGAATTTTTTTGGAAACGAAAACTAACTTAAAAACGTTTATAGGTTTTTCTATAAGGGCTAATAAGTATAAAATAGGCGGAAACGCTTGTAAAACACTTAAAAAAGCTAATTTGATGATAGTTTGTGGTACTACTGCGGAAAATTCTATTAAAGACGCAATTAAGTTATCTAAAAAATTAGGTTGCAAAATTTACCGTACCGAAGGCGTTACTTTAGAGTCTTTAACCCATAGAGAAAACGCTAAAGTTATGGCTATAACCGATGCAAATTTATCACAAGCAATATTAAAAGAAGCAAATAATCAATTAACGGAGATTGGTCAGGAGATATAAAATGGCGGAAAACAATACTCAAAACGAAAAGAAAATTACGCTTGATAACATTAACAAGTTAAGAGGTTTGTTAGGTGATGATGGAACTCTTGCTAAAATTAAGATAGAAGCGCTAGCCGTCGAAAAGGACGTTAAAGCGTTAAAATCTTCTTTAGAAGCGAAAGCAAAGGCGGAAGCCGAAGCTCGTGCAAAAAAAGAAGCCGAAGTTTTACTAAAAGAAGAGGCTGAAAAAATCGTAAAGGAAGAAGCGGAAAAAACTATCGAAGTTAAAGAAGAAAAACCCGCTAAAACGGTAAAGCCTAAAGTCACCACTGAAAAGTTTGAAGATAAACCCGTTGAGGTGGAGACTAAAACCGAACAAAAGCCTGTGGTGGATGTTAAACCTACCCCCAAGGTTGAAAAGGTAGAGGTAAAACCAGTAGAAACTGAAAAACGCCAAGAATTCGTGCCTAAGGCAAGACCTTCGTTTATAGTACGTCACCAAGACCCTAAAGAAATGGCTAAAAAACCCACTGAACCACGTGGGGAATTTAAACAAGGCAATAAACCGTTTGAAAAGAAAGAGGGTGGCTTTAACCGTAACAATAATCAAGGTCAAGGTGGTTTTGCTAAGAAAAAAACCGCCGAAGCTTACGTTGCTCCGGCAGTTATTCCTACTGCTGATAAGCGTTCTAACGGCAAGAAAAAGCAATCGGGTGAAAAATCTTACGAAGATAAACACGTAATAAATAAAAGGGCGCTTATTAAAAATCAAGTAAGCGTTGAAGACTTTGACGAAAATAAGACGGGTTATAGAAAGTTCCGTCCCGTTAAAAAAGCTAAAGACGCAGTTCAAACTCCTACCATTAAAATTGAAAAAGCAGTAATTACGACTGAGATAATACCTTTAAAGGTATTAAGTGAGAAAATTGGTATAACCGCTGCTGAAATTACCAAACGTTTATTTAAAGAAGGTATTATGAAAACTATAAACGATTCGGTTGACTTCGATACTGCGGCGTTTATAGCAGACGATATAGGCGTAGAACTTGAATTAAAGTTAGATAAAACCGCTGAAGACGTTTTAAGTGAAGGTTTCGATGCCGAAGCAGACGATCCTGCAAAACTTGTTATCAGACCACCGGTCGTTACGGTTATGGGACACGTTGACCACGGCAAGACTTCGCTTTTGGATAGAATTAGAAAGACAAACGTTACTGCCGGTGAAGCAGGTGGTATTACTCAACATATCGGTGCGTACCAAGTTACGGCTAATAAAAAGCAAATTACCTTCCTTGACACACCTGGTCACGCAGCGTTTACTGCAATGCGTGCAAGAGGTGCGCAAGCAACAGATATTGCAATATTAGTAGTTGCTGCCGACGACGGTATAATGCCACAAACGGTTGAAGCAATCAACCACGCAAAAGCCGCTAACGTTCCTATTATCGTTGCAATAAATAAAATAGATAAGCCGGAGGCTAACATTGAAAGGGTTAAAACCGGTCTCACCGAAAACGGAATTTTACCTGAAGAATGGGGTGGAGACGCTATTATTTGTCCGGTATCTGCTAAAACGGGTGAGGGCTTTGACAACCTACTTGAAAGTATTAACTTAGTTGCAGAAATGCAAGAACTTAAAGCAAACCCCGATAGAAAGGCAAAGGGTGTTGTTATAGAAGCAAAGTTAGACCAAAACAAAGGTCCTATCGCTACTATATTAGTTCAAAACGGTACGTTAAAGGTTACCGATAGCGTAGTAGTTGGAACCGTTACGGGTAAAATACGTGCAATGACTGACGATAGAGGTCAAAGAATTAAGAGCGCAGGTCCATCTACCCCCGTATCTATTATGGGCTTAGACGAAGTACCTAACGCAGGCGATATTCTTTACTCCGTAGAACAAGAAAAACTTTCTAAATTGGTTGCTGAAGAAAGAAAGAATAAAGAAAGAGAAAACATGATTAAGGCTTCAAGCAAGGTTTCTTTAGACGATATCTTTAACAAGATAGCAGAAGGTTCTGTAAAAGGTCTTAACATTATAGTAAAGGCTGACGTTCAAGGTTCGGTTGAAGCTGTTAAGGCGTCGTTAGAAAAACTTTCTAACGAAGAAATTAGGGTAAACGTTATACACGCAGCTGCAGGTGCTATTAAAGAATCTGATATTATGCTTGCAGAAAGTTCACACGCAATTATTATTGGCTTTAACGTTCGTCCTGATGCTAATGCAAGAACGGTTGCAGAACGTTCGGGCGTAGATATTAAACTCTATAGGGTTATTTATGAAGCAATTGAAGACGTTGAAAAGGCACTTAAAGGTATGCTTGCACCTAAGTTTAAGGAAGTATATCTCGGTAAAGCTGAAGTTAGAGAAGTATTTAAGATTTCCGGCGTAGGTCAAGTTGCAGGTTGTTACGTAACCGAAGGTAAGATTATTAGAAGTGGTAAACTTAGAATTTACCGTGACGATATTATGATTACCGAAGGTAACGTATTGCAATTAAAGCGCTTTAAGGACGACGTTAAGGAAGTTGCTCAAGGTTACGAATGTGGTATGTCGATAGAAAAGTTCAACGATATTAAGGTTGGTGACTTTATCGAATGTTATCAAGTAGAAGAGGATAAGGACTAATAAATGGCGTTAAATAACGGCGGTAGTAACCGCATAGACAAAGTAAATAGTGAAATAAAAAAGGAACTTTACGAAGTTATTACAAGAAAACTTAAAAATCCGCTAATTACGGAAATGGTTAGTATTTTAGACGTAATAACTTCTAAAGATCTTAAGCACGCTAACGTTTATCTAAGCGTATATTCGGTAAATGCCGAAAAAAAGGAAAGAACGTATCAAGCAATAATTGACGACGCTAAAAGAATTCGCTTTGAACTTTCCAAAGTTATGCGCATTAGAACGGTGCCTGAACTTCATTTTATTTTAGACGGCAGTATGGATTACGGCGATAAAATGGATAAACTTTTTAAAATTATAGGCGAGGAAAACAAAGGTTGATTCTTTTAAGCGAATTTGCAAAAAAACTTAAAAACGAAAAGAACGTGGGTATAATTATGCACGTGCGTCCGGACGGTGATTCAGTCGGTTCGGCGCTTGCGCTTTCTCACGCTCTTTTTTCTTTAAATATAGATAATACCGTTTACTGTGAAGATAAAATTCCATCAAAATTTTCTTATCTAAAAGGCTTTGAAAATATTAAGAGTGAGCCTTCTAATCATTCTTGCTTCGTTGCAGTTGACTGTGGGGACGAGGGTAGGCTTGGTTGTTTTTATTTGCCATTTAGTAAGTGTAAAAGCACTTATAATTTGGATCATCACAGTACGAATAATAGGTTTGCTAAAATAAATTACGTTGTAGAAAACGCATCTAATTGCGAAAACGTTTTTTATTTAATTAAGGAACTTGGCGTTAATATAGACCAAGATATTGCAAACTGTTTAATGACTGGTATAGTTACCGATACTGGTAATTTTAGGCATAGAAACGTTACTGAAGAAACGCTAAAAGTTGCGTCTTTTGTTAAGGGCGCAGGTGCAGATTTAAACGGAATAGTTTATAAAAACTTTAACGAACAGTCAAAACAAAGGGCTAAACTATTCGGACTGGTAATGAGCAAAGTTCGTTATTTTTATGACGATAAAATCGCCCTTATTTCAGTTTTTAATTCACAGTTAGTTGAAACGGGTGCAGAAGCTTCTGAAACGGAAGGCTTCATTGATTTTGTGACGGGTATAAAAGGGGTTGAGGTAAGCGTTTGTTTAATGGAAACTGAAAAAAACTCCTTTAAGGTAAGTCTAAGAGCAAAAAGTACCAACGTTGGCGAAGTGGCAGGCGTTTTCGGTGGTGGCGGGCACGTTTTGGCAAGTGGCTGTAAAATCAACGGCGAATACGAAGAAGTCGTGGATAAATTGGTTTCTACCATAAAAAGATATATTCCTAACTGATATGAAAGGTTTTGTAAATATTATTAAGCCCGAGGGTGGAAGTTCGGCTTTTGCAGTTGGCGCAGTAAAGAAAAAATTTCATACTCCATGTGGACATATGGGCACTTTAGACCCTATGGCGTCGGGCGTGTTGCCCGTTGGAATAGGAAAGGCGTCAAGACTTTTTCAGTACACTTTAGATAAAGAAAAGGAATATGTGGCAGAGTTTGAGTTTGGGTATTTAACCGATACGTTAGATAAAACGGGCGTAACGTTATCTAAAACTGATATTGTTCCTACGGAGAGTGTTATTAAAAACGCTTTACCGTTTTTTATTGGAGATATAGACCAAGTTCCGCCAAATTATTCGGCTAAGTGTGTGGACGGAAAAAGAGGATATCAACTTGCAAGAAGTGGAGTGGAATTTACTTTACCACCTAAAAGAGTTACCGTAAACGATTTTTGCTTATTAGAACAGACGGCGGAAAACGTTTATAAATTTAAAATATGTTGTAAGGGTGGTACGTATATTCGTTCTTTGGCAAGAGATTTAGGTGAAAAATGTGGCTCGCTTGCAACGATGGTTTCTTTAGTTAGAAGTAAAAGTGGGATTTTTAATTTAGATAACGGTGTGCTTCTTGATGAATTTAAAAATAGTGACAATCCTGAAAAATATTTGATTCCCGCAGATCAAGTAGTAGATTATCAAAAGGCAATATTAACCAATAAGCAAGCAACTAAAATTCTTAACGGTGTTTTTGAAAACTTAGGCTATAAAAACGGACTTTATAGAGTATATAACGGTGAAGAATTTTGGGGTGTTGGCGAAAGTAAGAACGGCGTATTAAAAATTAAGGCGTACGTAAGATAGATTATGGAAAAAAAGAGTGTCGTTATAGCCTTAGGCTATTTTGATAGCGTGCATTTAGGGCACGTAAAGGTTATAAATAAAGCGATAGAAACGGCGAAAAATTTCGGCGTTTTTTCGGCTGTTTTTACTTTTAACGGCAATCTTAAGAAGGCTATCGGTAAAGGTGATGAAAAGTATATTTTCACACCGGAAGAAAGAAAGGAAGTTTTACTATCGGTTGGTGTGGACGAGGTTTTTTTAGCACCTGTAGATAAAGCCTTTATTTCTAAAACTAAGTTTGAATTTTTGGATTATTTAAACGACAAATATCATATTTTAGGTTACGTTTCGGGCGATGATTATACGTTTGGCAGCGACCGTGGCACGGTTGATGATTTAATATTTTATGCTAAAGCAAAAAATCAATCGGTAGAAACCGTAAGCATGCTTCTTGATAACGGTAAAAAGATTGCTACTACCGATTTAAAGGTTTACCTAAATCAAGGGCTTGTTAAAAAAGTTAATTCATGCTTAATAACTCCTTTTTTTATTACGGGTAAGGTATATTCGGATAGAAAGTTTGGTAGGCAGTATTCTATCCCAACTGCAAACGTAAAAATAGTTCCTGAAAAACAACCGTTAAAAAAGGGTGTTTATTCCGGTGCTATGATTTTTGACGGCAAAAAATATAAGGCTGTTATAAATTACGGAAATCGACCTACCTATAATCTAAACGAGGATTTAATAGAAGTCCACGCTATTGATTTTAATGGTGAAATTTACGGAGAAATCGTCAAAATAGAATTTTACGATTTCATTAGAGAAATAAAGAAGTTTTTAGATTCTAACGAATTGTTTTTACAAATAAAAAAAGACGTGGAGTTCGTTAAAGGGGAAAATTGTTATGATTAAATTTGGACCGAGTGGAAATTCAGTTGCTTTTGCCGAAGCAGGGTTATCGGGAAGTGAAAATTCGGCTAAATGGGTTAAAGATATGGGGCTTGATTGCTTTGAATATTCTTTTGGTCGTGGCGTTAATCTAAGTGATCAAAAAGCTTTAGCGTTAAACGAGATTTTTACTCAAAACGGAGTGGAAATTTCAGTACACGCACCTTACTACGTAAACCTTGCCACCCCCGAACCGGACAAGGCTGAAAACTCTTTTAGATACATAATAGACTCGGCTAAAAAGGTTAAGCTTTTAGGTGGAAAAAGGGTTGTTTATCACCCTGCAAGTCAAGGTAAAATGAGGCGTGAAGAGGCTGTAAATTTAACGTTAGAAAGAACTGAAATTCTTGCAAAAAAGATATACGACGAAGGTTTAAGTGACGTTATTTTTTGTCCTGAAACCATGGGTAAGTTGGGGCAAATCGGAACTATAGAAGAAGTGGTAAGTTTTTGTAAAATAGATAAGGTTTTCACTCCTGCAATTGACTTTGGGCATATTAACGCAAGAGAATTCGGAAGCCTTAAGACCACGCAAGATTATTTGGATAGATTAAACTATTTGATAGACGAATTAGGCTATGAAAGGGTCAAAAATTTCCACGTGCATTTTTCTAAAATAGAATATACTGCAAAGGGTGAATTAAGACATTTGACTTTTAGCGATAATCATTACGGGCCAGAGTTTTATCCACTTGCAGTTGCGTTAAAAGAATTGAAATTAGAGCCGTACGTTATATGTGAATCGGCAGGAACGCAAGATATAGACGCTAAAGAAATGAAAGATATGTATTTTAACTTATAAAGTTAGCAAAAACTCCGCAAGTTCGTGCGGAGTTTTTTTGTAAACAATTGACTAAAGTCAAAAAGTTTGATACAATATAAAAAGAAAATGGAAAAATGTGTATTTAAGGGGCTAACGCTAACAGCTAAAGAAGGCGTTTTAATAACGGATAAGTACGACAGGCTTTATTATTCTGGCGTAAGCAACGAAGAAGGCTTTTTGTTAATTTCTAAAAACCCTGCATATTTTACAGACGCTCGTTATTTTTTTGCGTTAAAGGAAAAATTAGAGGGTGGCAATATTACTCCGGTGCTTTTTAACGGGTACGACAGTATTAAGACGTATCTTAAAAATAACGGCATAAAAAGGATATACGTTGACTATACCAAAACTACGTTGTCGGAAGCAAAAACGTTAAGGTCTTTTAAAATTAAACTCTTAGATGCAAGTTCCTTTTTGTCAATTGGCAGAACGCCTAAATCTGGCTGTGAAATAGAAAAAATCTCTACGGCTTGCAAAATAATACAAGGCGCTGTAGAAAAGGCAGTTAAAAAGTTAAAAGTTGGCGTAACTGAAATAGAAATAGCCGAAGAAATAGTTAAAAGTATTAAAAAAGCAGGTGGGGAAGGCGAAAGTTTTTCTACCATTGTTGCTTTCGGCAAGAACTCTGCAGTACCTCATCATCAAACGGGTCAAACTAAGTTGGAAAAAGACTCTGCTGTTTTGATAGATACCGGTGCGATTTATAAGGGGTATTGTTCGGATATAACGAGAACTTACTTTTTCGGTATTCCCAATCAAAAGTTTATAAGCGCTTATAACGCAGTATTAGAGGTTAATGAAAGCGTAATAAAAAACGTTAGTGTAGGAAGTGCGTATAAAAGTGCGCACGAACACGCTAAAGAAGTCTTAAAAAAATATAATTTAGATGGTTTTTTTACCCACGGACTTGGTCACGGAGTAGGGTTAGAAATACACGAAGCACCGACACTTTCGTTAAAGGGTGAGGGAAATTTAAAAGAAAACGACGTATTTACAGTTGAACCGGGCGTATATTTTGACGGTGAGTTCGGTATAAGAATAGAAGATACCGTCGTAGTTAAACAAGGAAAGATCGAAAGACTATTTACTGACGATAAAGAACTTTCGACTATAAATTAGATAAACCATTTTAAGGAGAAAAAACAATGATATCAGCAGGCGAATTCAGAAAGGGCGTTACCTTTGAGTATGAAAGTGGAATTTTTACTATCGTAGATTTCCAACACGTTAAACCTGGTAAGGGTGCGGCTTTCGTAAGAACCAAAATGAAGAACGTAGTAACGGGCTCTGTTTTAGAAAAAACTTGGAACCCTACCGAAAAGGTACAAGAAGCACACATCGAAACCAAGAATATGACTTATTCTTATAACGACGGTGAACTTTATTACTTTATGGACGATGAATACAATCTTACCCCCCTTAACTACGAACAAGTAGAAGATGCTTTAAAGTACATTAAGGAAAACGATAAGGTTATAGTTAAATTCTATAAAGGTTCTGCTTTCTCAGTTGAATGCGAAAACTTCGTAACCTTAAGAATTACCCAAGCAGACCCTGCAGTTAAGGGAAATACTGCTACCAACACTACTAAGTTTGCTACTTTAGAAACCGGCGCTGTTATTTCAGTACCTATGTTCGTTGAAGAAGGCGAATTAGTTAGAATTGACACCAGAAGCGGTGAATATATGGAGCGTGTTAAAGGTTAATTTATATTAACTTCGTTTACTTATACCCGCAAGTTTCTTGCGGGTATTTGTGATTTTGGGTGTAAAAGATGAAAACGGCTTTAGTTACGGGTGCTTCGGGCGGGATAGGCTCAGAAATACTTAAAATTTTCGTGCAGAACGGTTATACCGTCATTGCACAATACAATAAAAATAAAAACGACCTTGACTTAACTATAAAAGAACTTGAAAGTCAGGGTTATAGTAATAAAGTTGTTACGGTTTTTTGTGATTTTAACGACCAAACCGCAATTGCCGATTTTAGTAAGTTTATTTTGGAGTATAAGGGCGGTATAGACGTTTTAATAAACAACGCAGGTACTGAACTATTTAAACTTATTGACCAAACTACCGATGCGGAAATACAAAAGTTGTTAGCAGTTAATCTTAATTCTGCGTTTGTAACCGTTAAAAGCGTGGCAAATAGTATGATAAGTAAAAAGAAGGGTAAAATTGTAAACGTGTCCTCTATTTGGGGAGTGGTTGGCTCTTCAATGGAAAGTGTTTATTCGGCAACTAAGTCTGCGCTTATAGGATATACTAAGGCTCTTGCAAAGGAACTTGGCCCAAGTGGAATAAACGTAAACTGTGTATGTCCCGGCGTTATAGATACCAAGATGAACGCTTGCTTATCTAAAGAAGATATGCTCGCTATAGTAGGCCAAACGCCTTTAGGTAGGATTGGCAAACCCATAGAAGTTGCTGAACTTATTTATTTTTTATGCTCTAATAAGGCGGACTTTATTACGGGTGAAGTTATAACTATAGACGGCGGTTTTATTTTGTAAATGTAGGGGAGATTATGCTTACTGTTGACTACGTTATTTTGATAATAGGTGCGTTATCGGTATTGATTGGCGCAGGTCTTGGATTTGGCAAAGGCTTAAAAATTTTAGGTAGTGGTTTCATAGGTAGAATTATCACTCTCGTTTTTTGCTACTTTATTTTTGGATTAGTTGCGTCGTGGCCGTTTGTTCAAGAACTTTTGAATAAGTTTACTTCTTTTTTAAGTCAAAAAGACAATTTTATTTGCAGAGCATTAATAACTATTAGAATAGATATGATAGTTTTAGCTTTGGTGTTGTTCTTTGCAGTGGGCTTAATAAAGAAACTTGTTCTTGGTATTGTTGCGTCAATTTTTGAGGCTGACGTCGGCGTAATGCGATTTATAAATAAAACGCTTGGCGTGGTGTTTTTCGTATTTACCGCAATAATTATAACGTTAATAGTATTTCAGATAATTGCATGGGTAAACGGTGAGTATGGAACCTTTTATCAAAGCATAGCGGGCAGTGCTTTAAGGATAGATAACGTGTTTATAAACAATCCGTTAAATTCTATATTTCGTTCTTTAAAATAGTGAATTAAAAATAAATAATCAGTTTAAATTACTTGTAAATTGTTCTAATTTATGATATTATAAACTGGCTTGGGGACGTAGCTCAGTTGGTTAGAGCGCCACGTTGACATCGTGGAGGTCATAAGTTCGAGCCTTACCGCCCCCACCACGTCGAAGCAAGACCAATGGTCTTGCTTTTTGTTTTGCAACAAAAAG